>NZ_CAKZJO010000055.1 GCF_936943645.1 uncultured Bradyrhizobium sp.
GGCGGCACGCCGACACCGCCACCCGGACGTCCGGGTTCGGCAGCGCCGGCACCCGGCGCGGCCCCGACTGCGACACCGACCCCTGGTCAACAAGGTGGCACGCCTCCCGCCGGAGCGCCCGCAGCCGGTACCCCGGCCGGGTCTCCGCAAGCCGGCACTTTGCCCCGGCCGCCGGCGCCTCCCCCTGGCGCCGCAGCTCCGACAGTCGTTCCGGGCACGCCGGCCGCAGCGCCGCCGCCCGACAGGGCCGTGTACAAGCCGCCGACGGTTGCACCGGCGTTCCGGGCCGCGCCGACGGTTGCCGCCCCCTTGCCGCCCGCGCCGCGTCCGCCACAGCGTGACCTGACTCCGCTCGCGATCGGTGCAGGCGTCGTGGCCGGCGCCGTGATCGGCGCGACCATCGCCGACCTTCACAACCAGCGTCGGGAGACCATCGAAGGCGGGCGCACCGTCTACACCGAGCCGGACCGCATCATCATCCGCGATCCCGGCGGGCAGGCCTATGTCCGTGGCAACGATCTCTATCGCTTCCGCTACGGCGCACGCGACATCCGCACCGACACCGTCGGCGGAGAAACCCGCACGGTCGTGATCCGTCCCGACGGCAGTGAGATCATCACCGTCGTCGGTCCCGATGGCCGGTTGATGCGACGCATCCGCAGGGATCCCCGCGGACGCGAGATCATCATCATCGACAACACCTATCGCGATCCGCGCGCGGTCGGCGGCTTCTATGTCGACGTGCCGCCGCCGGTCGTGAACATCCCCTATGATCGCTACATCGTCGACGCCCAGGAAGCGTCGCCGGACGTGATCTACCAGACCATGGTGGCGCCGCCGGTGCAGCGGATCGATCGGCGTTACTCGCTCGACGAGATCCGCTACAGCCCGAATGTTCGCATGCAGATGCCGAGCATCGACGTCAACACGATCGTCTTCGAAACGGGATCGTGGACCATTCCGCCGGACCAGGCGGCCCGGCTGCAGGTCATTGCCGACGGCCTCAACCAGGCGATCCAGCGCAACCCGCGCGAGGTTTTCCTGATCGAGGGACACACCGACGCGGTCGGCAACGAGGTCGACAATCTCTCATTGTCGGACCGCCGTGCGCAGGCTGCGGCCGAATTGCTGACGCAGCAGTTCGGTGTGCCCGCCGAGAACCTGACGTCGCAGGGCTATGGCGAGCAATACCTGAAGGAGCAGACGCAAGGGCCGAGCGTGATCAACCGGCGCGTCACGATCCGCAACATCACGCCGCTGCTCAACGGCGGCCAGGCCTCGCTGCCGCCGCCCCCGCCCGGCACCGCGCCGCCGCGCTGAGGCACACACAAATGCAAAATGGCCGGGAGCGATCCCGGCCATTTTTTATGATGTTCTCGTGCCCCGGGCGCAGCGCAAAGCGCTGCAGAGCCGGGGCCCAGAAGCCAAAGCGAACCTGCGGATGGATTCTGGGTCCCGGCTCAGCGCCGCAACGCTTGTGCGTTGCAGCTTGTCCGGGACACGAGACGTCTCACCCCTTGTCGCTCTCGAGCCGGAAGATCTGCGAGCCTTCGCTGCCCGAGAGCAGGCCGGTCTTGGAATAGAGGCCGAGCTTCGTGCGGGTATCGGCGATGTCGAGATTGCGCATGGTGAGCTGGCCGATGCGATCGGCCGGCGTGAAGGCGGCGTCCTCGACCTTCTCCATGCTGAGCCTTTCCGGCGCATAGGTGAGGTTGGGGCTCTCGGTGTTGAGGATCGAATAATCGTTGCCGCGGCGCAGCTCCAGCGCGACCTCGCCGGTGACGGCGCGCGCGACCCAGCGCTGCGCGGTCTCGCGCAGCATCAAGGCCTGCGAGTCGAACCAGCGGCCCTGATAGAGCAAACGGCCGAGGCGCATGCCGCTGATGCGGTACTGCTCGATGGTGTCCTCGTTGTGGATGCCGGTGACGAGGCGCTCATAGGCGATGTGCAGCAGCGCCATGCCGGGTGCCTCGTAGATGCCGCGGCTCTTGGCCTCGATGATGCGGTTCTCGATCTGGTCGCTCATGCCGAGGCCGTGACGGCCGCCGATGGCATTGGCTTCGAGAAACAGCGCGACGGGGTCAGAGAAGGTCTGGCCGTTCAACGCGGTCGGCTGGCCCTCCTCGAAGCGCACCACGACCTTCTCCGCCTTGACGGCGCAGTCGTCGCGCCAGAACGGCACGCCCATGATCGGGTTGACGATCTTGATGCCGCTGTCGAGGCTTTCGAGATCCTTGGCTTCATGTGTGGCGCCGAGCAGATTGCTGTCGGTCGAATACGCCTTCTCGGCGCTCATCTTGTAGGCAAAACCCTGCGCGGTCATGAACGCCGACATCTCGGCGCGGCCGCCGAGCTCGTCGATGAACTGCTGGTCGAGCCAGGGCTTGTAGATCTTCAGGCCGGGATTGGTGAGCAGGCCGTAGCGGTAGAAGCGCTCGATGTCGTTGCCCTTGAAGGTCGAGCCGTCGCCCCAGATATTGACGCCGTCTTCCTTCATTGCCGCGACCAGCATCGTGCCGGTGACCGCGCGCCCGAGCGGCGTGGTGTTGAAATAGGTGATGCCGCCGGTCGAGATGTGGAAGGCGCCGGACTGAATCGCGGCGATGCCTTCATGAACGAGCTGCGTGCGGCAATCGACCAGGCGCGCCTTCTCGGCACCGAACTCCATCGCCTTGCGCGGGATCTCGTTGTAGTCGGCCTCGTCGGGCTGGCCGAGATTGGCGGTGTAGGCGTAGCAGCGTGCGCCTTTCTGCTTCATCCAGAGCAGCGCCGCAGAGGTGTCGAGGCCGCCCGAAAAAGCGATGCCGACTTTCTCACCCTTGGGCAGGCTCTTCAGGATCGTGGTCATGGCGCGTCCAATCGGTCTCAAGTGGCTGATGTTGTTTGTGGCTCGGGGCGGCGAATATCAAATTTCGCACGCCTCGGCACGCATTTAATGGCTCAAACCGAGGGCTGGGGGCCGGTCTTGCGGCCGAACAGGCGCTGGCGGAGCCGGTAAGCGGGCATGTTCAGCCGGGTCAGGGCGGCATCGACCGCCTCGTCGGAAAACCGCGTCCGCGGCCAGCGGTAAATCAGCGCGTAGGCGAACCAGATCACGACGAAGGTGACGAGGCCGGCAATCGACACGTCGGTAAAGAAGTGCCCGCCAAAGGCCATGCGCAGCCCGCTGGTGACGGCGCCGAACACCACTGCTGCAGCATAGGCGAGCGGTCGCCACGCCGGCGGCGCCAGCGCGGCCGGCGCCATGGTCCAGAACGCGGTCGCGCCTTCGCCCGAGAAGAACGAGCAGTTGCGCGCGCAACCGCCGCGGGGATCCCACCACGGCACGAATTGCTGGTCGCCGGCGAACTCGGTCACCACCACCGGACGCGGTCGGCCCCAATAGGTCTTGAAGGTGAGGTTGGTCAGGATGCCGGCCGACAGGATGATGGTGCCGAGCAGGAACACGATCGCGCGTCCCGACACCATCAAGGGACGATCGGGCCTGATCATCTTGACCACGAGCGCCACGAGCGACGGTAGCACGAAAGCCCAGGCGACCCACATCGCGGCATCGCGCGCGAAACCGGCCCAGTCGTTCAGCTTGAGCGGAAAGGTCTTCGTCTCGGGGTCGAAGAACAGCGACGCGAGCTTGAGATCGAGCTCGGGATAGAGGCCGAAAACGAGGCCGATCACGAGCCACAGCGCCAGGCCGATGAAAAGTCCGGTACGGTTCATGGCGCGCGGTTTAGCGGAGTGAGGCGGGGATGAAAACCCTGGATTCCGTCGCCGCACGCGAGCGTGAATCGGTCGAAATGCGATGCCTCAACGGTGTCGTCCCGGACAAGCGAAGCGCTGATCCGGGACCCATAACCCCAGGGAGGAGTTTGGCGCTCGTGGTTACGAGTTCGCCCAAAACTATTCCCTGGGGTTATGGGTCCCCGCGCCCCGTGCGCAATTGCGCACTAGGCGGGGACGACAGCGAATATGTGGTGCACGGCTCCGCATCACTCGCAAACCGGCCCGTAAACTAGCGCTCATCCGGCCGCGAATTCGCGGGCAGTGGCGGCGGCGGCTCGCGTGGCGGGGGCGGCGGTTCGCGCCAGGCGCCGGCGTTGCGGCCGGCGATCAGCCAATAGACGATGCCGGCGACAATGCCGGCCCCCGTCATGATTTCCAGGTGACGCCGCACGATGCCTTCGAACTGCAAGGTGTCGGAGTGGAAGGGAACGAGGCCGAGATAGCAGGCGAGCCCGACGATGCCGCCGCCGACCGCGTAAGCGAGCGCGCTGCGGATGTAGAGCGCCTCGGTGATCGCGACGATCACCGCCGCCGGCACCAGCGCGAAGCCCGAGACGAAGATGAAGCCGAAGCCGAGCAGGATGTCGATCGCGCCCTGATCGACAGGGCCTGCGCCGAGATCGGCGAACTCCGGAAACAGGAGCGCGACGACCACGATCATGCCGCCGACGAAACAGGCGGCGAGGAAGCCGATGAAGATGACGATGAGGCGACCGATCAGGGACATGGTACAAAAGCCAACCCAGTCGTCATTGCGAGCGTAGCGAAGCAATCCAGAAATGCGTCCGCGGAGACAGTCTGGATTGCTTCGTCGCTACGCTCCTCGCAATGACGAGGATGCGAGAGCGCTGCCATGACAAGCTAATCCGTCATCGCCATGGCGCGCAGCGCCTGGCGCTCGCGTGCGCTGAGCTTCTCCGTCTCCGACTTGAGCTGGCCGCAAGCGGCGAGGATGTCGCGGCCGCGCGGGGTGCGCACCGGCGAGGAATAGCCGGCGTTGAAGATGTATTCGGAGAATTTTTCGATCTGGTCCCAGTCCGAGCACTCATAGGCGGTGCCGGGCCAGGGATTGAACGGGATCAGGTTGATCTTGGCGTGAATGCCCTTGAGCAACTTCACCAGCAGTTTTGCATCGTCGAGCGAATCGTTGACACCCTTGAGCATCACATATTCGAAGGTGATGCGGCGCGCGTTGGAGGCGCCGGGATAATCGCGGCAGGCCTGCAGCAGCTCCTTGATCGGATATTTGCGGTTGAGCGGCACCAGCTCGTTGCGCAATTCGTCGCGCACCGCGTGCAGCGAGATCGCGAGCATGACGCCGATCTCCTCGCCGGCACGCACGATGTTCGGCACCACGCCCGAGGTCGACAGCGTGATTCGGCGGCGGGAGATGCCAATGCCTTCGTTGTCGCCGACGATCAGCAGCGCATCGCGCACCGCGTCGAAATTGTAGAGCGGCTCGCCCATGCCCATCATCACGATGTTGGTGACGCGGCGCGTGCCGTCCTCGCGATCGGCCCAGTCGTTGAGGCGATCGCGCGCGACCATGATCTGTCCCACGATCTCACCGGCGGTGAGGTTGCGCACCAGCCGCTGCGTGCCGGTGTGGCAGAACGAGCAGTTCAACGTGCAGCCCACCTGCGAGGAGACGCAAAGCGTGCCGCGATCGGTCTCGGGGATATAGACGCACTCGACTTCATGCGCCTTCTGAACATTGTCACCGCTCGGCAGGCGCAGCAGCCATTTGCGGGTGCCGTCGTTGGAGATCTGCTCGGCGACGACTTCGGGCCGGTCGACGGTGAAGTGCTGCGCGAGCTCGGCGCGAATGCCCTTCGAGATCGAGGTCATGTCCTCGAAGCTCTGGGCGCCGCGGAAGTAGAGCCAGTGCCAGAGCTGCTGCACGCGCATCTTGCGCTGCGCCGGCGCGACGCCGATCTCACCGAGGCGGTCGGCCAGCTCGGTGCGCGACAGGCCGATCAGCGACGGCCTTGCCGGCGGCACGTAAGTTTCGAGCGGAGTCTTCTCCACTGGGATTGCGTCGTGCGGCTCGGTCGTCGGTTGCATTGGTTGCCTGAGGTTGCTGCTGTCTCGTCATGCCCGGGCTTGTCCCGGGTATCCACGTTCTTGTCCGCCTGCGGTTAACACGTGGATGGCCGGGACATCCGGTGCGAAGACGCGCTTCGCGCTTTAGCCCAGCCATGACGACTGAAATTGTGGAACCGGCCCTATATAGCAACCAGCCCCGCCGATTGCGACCGTGGCTATTACTTAGCCTTACCGCCGGCAATCCTGGGCGATCTTGTCGAGCGCCTGGGCGAGGCCCTTCAGCGAGAAGGTGTCGGTCGTCTCCGTGCCCTTGGCCGAGACGCCCTTGACCACGAGATCGGCGGATTTGCGCATGGCTTCGACCATCCGCTCTTCCTCGGCCGCATTCTTGATCCAGAGGCCGTCGCCCTGGGTGTACATCGCAAAGGCAGCGCCGCCGACCTCGACCGAGGATTCCGAGCCCGGCTTCAGCGCATAGCCGATCATCACCGAGACTTCGTTGTTCACTTTCTCGGCCGGCCGGGTCGAGACGAAGGCATAGGCGGGATCGCGCGGGCGGTTCGGCGGGTTGGTCTTCGACGAGGAGGGCTTGGCCAGCGCAAAACAGACCTTCTTGCCGTTGGGCGTCGCCGAATAGGCGCCCCAGGTGCCGAATTGGCCGATCAGGGTCGGCTCCGCGCCGCCCGCAACTGCCGCGGGCGGGGCCACCGGTTTGCTCTCCGGCTTCGCAGCCGATTTTGCACTCGTATGGGCCGCCGGTTTTGCCGCCGCCTTCGGCGCCGGTTGTGCCGTCTGCGCCTGCGCAGAATCAGCGACTCCCCCGGCCACAACGCCAGTCATCAAGGCTAAAATCAGCACCCGCCACATGCTGGAGTGGTTCCCTCAATATTGTGACTGGAAGATGGCCCGGCTGCGCTTTGTCCCCGTGGCAGGGATAGCCGGGAAAGTCCAATTTGGGAAGGCAGTTAGCGGGATAGCGATCAGCCCCTGGATCGCACGGCGCGTTGCTCCGACCATTGCGCCTCGGTCCAGCCCAAAAGGTCCTCGGCGCCGGAACTGCGCAGGTGTGCGCCACCGTCGATAACGACCATCTCGCCGTTGATATACGCAGCACGGTCCGAGACCAGGAAGCTGGCGAGGTCGGCAAGCTCGCCGTGCTCTCCGGTCCGGCCCAGCGGGTTGCGCGCGGTCCAGCCTTCGTCGCGGCCTTCCGGGCGGAGCTGTCCCGTCGCGCCCGCGGTCGGGAACGGACCGGGCGCAATGGCGACGGTGCGAATGCCTTTCGGTCCCCATTCCACCGCGAGGCTCCTGGTCATCGCCAGCAGCGCCGACTTCGCCATCGCCGACGGCACCGTGAAGGCGCGGCCGGTGATGGTCGAGGTCGAGAGGATCGAGAGCACGACGCCGCCATGCCTGCCGTCGATCCAGCGCTTGCCGGCAGCGAGCGTGCAATACATCGCCCCATGCAGCGTCGGCGCGAGGATCGCGTCGGCCGCGCGGAACGACAGATGCTCGCTCTGCGCGATGAAGGTCGCGGCTGCGTTGTTGACGAGGATATCGAGCGGCGCCTCGCGCCAGATTTCATCCATCATGGCCTCGACGGCAGCGCCATCGCGAATATCGCAGGCGATGGTCGAGACCTTGCCGCCGCCCTGCGCGCGCATCTCCGCAGCCGTCGTCTCCAGCCGATCCAGCTTGCGGCCGCAGATCACGAGCTCGGCGCCAAGCGCGAGGAAACGGCGCCCCATCGCGGCGCCAAGGCCCGAGCCGCCACCGGTGACGAGGATGCGCTTGTGCTTGAGCAGGCCCGTTTCAAACATCGTTTGAATCCTTTCTCCGCGGATTTCGTCATTGCGAGCGCAGCGAAGCAATCCAGAGTCCGTCCGGCGGAAATAGTCTGGATTGCTTCGCTGCGCTCGCAATGACGAGGATAGGCTGGCGCGTCGGTTTGGCAAAGAATCCGGATTGTCGCCCGTGCCCAAATCCGGCAGAAACGGCCAAACTATAATTCCACTCGAAACGCTTCAGGTGCCGCCATGAAAGCCATCCTCTGCTCGCAATATTGCCAGCCCGACGATCTCGTGCTCGCCGACGTGCCGGATCCGGTGGCGGGTCCCGGCGAAGCCGTGATCGCGATCAAGGCGGCGGCGCTGAATTTCTTCGACATCCTGATGATCCAGGGCAAGTACCAGATCAAGCCGCCGTTCCCGTTCTCGCCGGCCGCGGAAGTCGCCGGCGTGATCGAGAGCATCGGCCCCGGCGTCACCGACCTCAAGGTCGGCGACCGCGTCGTCGCCTCCTGCGGCCATAACGGCGCGCGCGAGAAGATCGCGCTGCCGGCGGTGTCGATCGTGAAGATCCCCGACAATCTCGACTACGACCGCGCGGCCGGCATCATCATCATCTACGGCACCGCGCTGCATGCGCTGGAGGATCGCGCCAGCCCGAAGCCGGGCGAGACGCTCGCAGTGCTGGGCGCGGCCGGCGGCACGGGCCTGGCTGCCTGCGAGCTTGGCAAGCTGATGGGGTTGAAGGTCATCGCTTGCGCCTCGTCGGACGAGAAGCTGGAGTTCGCGAAGGCTCACGGCGCCGAGCTGACGCTGAACTACGCCAAGGAAGATCTGAAGGAAGGCCTGCGCAAGCTCACCGGCGGCAAGGGCGTCGACATCATCTTCGATCCCGTGGGCGGTGCCTATGCCGAGCAGGCGCTGCGCTCGATCGCCTGGGAAGGCCGCTTCCTCGTCATCGGCTTTGCTGCCGGCGACATTCCGAAGATGCCGCTGAACCTCGCGCTCTTGAAGGGCTGCGATATCCGCGGCGTGTTCTGGGGCGCATGGACCCGGCAGAATCCGGAGAAGAACCGCGCCAATCTCGAGAAGCTCGTGAAATGGACCGCGGAAGGAAAGATTTCATCGCATGTCGATCGCACCTTCCCGCTGGCCCAGACCGCGGACGCATTGAAGGTGCTGGCGGGACGGCAAGCCATGGGCAAGGTGATTTTGCATCCGTGAGGATGTAACGGCGAACGGTGTCGCGACGTCATCGCCACATATTCAACTGTCATCGCCCGGCCAGTGCGCAATTGCGCACGAGGACCGGGCGATCCAGCATTCCAGAGACGTCAGTGATTTAGCCGAGAAGCCGCGGCGTACTGGATGCCCCGGTCAAGCCGGGGCATGACTGCGGAGGACGAGACGGGCAGCTTGGCAAACTCCCGCTCCTCGCGCGACGTCGCGCCCCGCCAACGCGGTCAACTCCTCCTCAACCGTCGTCGCCGAAATTGCGGTGCATTCCGCGTCGTCGCCCCAATCAAACCCAAATATCTCCAGATTCGCGCAAACCGCCGTCGCTTTTTGGGCTGAATCGGACGGCGATTTACCGGTTCCAGTTTGCGGGGCGCTTCTGGACAACAATAAAAAGACTGAACCCGGGAATGCCCCTGCGTAGTCAGTAATGGGGAGCATCACCATGGAGACGACGGCATACCGTCCGTCCGGGGAGTCGCGGGCGTTCGACTCCGATCGATCAGCATCACTTCAGTCCACCACGTCCTACATCCGTGCGCGCGCTGCGCGGGCCGAGCCTTCGGACGATCCAATGCCTCTGTTCCTGTCCGATCCGCTGGGGGCACCGGATCCAAGGGAATATGTGCCGCGCGAGCTGCGTGCCAGATCCGGGATCGTCCCGCGCCTGCTGGCGACGGGGCTGGCGATCTCGGGCGCTGCGATTCTCGCGGCGCTGTTTCAATCCGACCTGCGCAATCTCGTCGCCGGCGGCTCGTCGGGCACGCCTGCCGGGCAAGCCACGGCGCCGAGCAACGCGCCAGCGGCACGGCAGGTCCCGCTCAAGGATCCGGCCCGCGTGACCAACACGATGCTGGCGAGCGCCGACAAGCAGGAGCTTCCGGTGCCGTCAACGCCAAGCCGCGAAGCGATCGCGACCGCCTATCAGGTGGCGCTGCAAGCCCAATCCCAACCTCAAGCGCAAGCGCCCGTCGCAGCGGCGCCCGCGCCGCCCGAACCCGTCAGAACCCTCGACGCCGACACCTTGGCAGGGCTGATGACGCGCGCCAGAAACCTGATGAGTGTCGGCGACCTCGCCGCAGCGCGCCTGCTGCTCGAGCGGGCGGCCAATGCGAAAGACGCGACGGCTGCGCTTCTGCTGGCGCAGACCTACGATCCCGCAGTGCTCGGCACCAGCGACGCACGCAGCGTCATTGCCGACGGGGCGGTTGCTCGTGACTGGTACCAGCGCGCCGCAAGCCTCGGATCGGCGGAGGCGCAACGGCGCCTCGGCCAGCTCTCGAACTAGAACTCGTCAGGGGACATCATGCGTAACGCTTTGAGAATGGCGCTTGCCGCCATCATGACCATCTTTGCCTTCACTGCACGCGCCGAGCAGACCGAATACGATCCAGCCAAGGTCTCGGACAGCCTGAAGGCGATCTTCCAGTTCGGCTCGACATCGACCAAGCAGGCGCTGAACGCCAACACCGTCACGCTGATCACAGGCACGATCGGCGGCACCTATGTGCAGTTCGGCGCCGACCTCGCCTCCGTGCTCGACGACGGCAACAAGATCCGCGTGCTGCCGATCGTCGGTCGCGGCTCGGTGCAGAGCGTCGCCGATATCCTGTTCCTGCAAGGCGTCGATCTCGGCATCGTGCGCGCCGACACGCTCGATTATCTCGAGCGCAAGGGCTTTGCCAAGGATATCAAGCGGCAGTTCACCTATGTGACGAAACTCTATAACGAGGAGATGCAGGTGATTGCGCCGAAATCGGTGGCAACGCTGAAGGATCTCGAAGGCAAGACCGTCAGCGTGGACCTGCCGAACGGCGGCACCTTCGTCACCGCCCTCACCGTGTTCGAACGCCTCGGCATCAAGGCGAAGTTCGTCTATGTCGAGCAGCGCATCGCGATGGAGAAGCTCAAGGCCGGCGAGATCGACGCCGTCATCGTGGTCGGCGGCAAGCCGTACAAATCGGTCTCGACCTTCGGCAATGACGGCCGCTTCCACCTCGCGCGCGTCGATTATGCCAAGCCGCTGCAGAGCGACTATCTGCCGGCGACGCTGACGGCAAAGGACTATCCGAACCTGATCAAGGAGGGCGAGAGCGTGGACACGATCGCGGTGCCGGCGGTGCTCGCGGCCTATAGTTGGACACCCAACACCGAACGCTACCGCAAGCTCGCGCTGTTCGTGGACGCGTTCTTCACCAAATTCCCGACGCTTCAGAATCCGCCCTTCCATCCCAAGTGGAAAGAGGTCTCGCTCGCGGCACCGCTGTCCGGCTGGAACAGGTTGCCGGTGGCGCAGCAATGGCTCGACAAGCACGGCGTGGAGCCGGTGACGCGCCAACGCTTCGAAGCCTTCCTGAAGCAGAACCCTGCGGCGGCAAAAGTGTCCGACACCGACAAGGAGACGCTGTTCAGGCAATTCCAGGCCTGGGACGCGGAGAAGGCGCGGGCGCAGGCGGAAAGAAAGTAAAGCCCCATCGACTCACTCGCTGTCATCGCCCGCCTTGTGCGCAATTGCGCATGGGGGCGGGCGATCCAGTACTCCGTGACGACAATAATTGAACCGAGAAGCCGCGGCGTGCTGGATGCCCCGGTCAAGCCGGGGCATGACGGCGGAATGTGTGGTTGGATCCGCGTTGGCTATGCTGCTTCCGCCTCGCCCTCATCCACCCCACGCTTCAGCGCAGCCCGGGCGGCTTCGCGGTGCTCCGTCGTGATGTGGCCGGAGACCATGCGGATCGCGGTGGCGAGCACCGCGGCGTCGTCGGCGAAGCCGAGCACCGGCATCACGTCGGCGACGAAGTCGAACGGCAGGATGAAATAGGCGATCGCGCCAAGCAGCGCAGCCTGAACGTGGCGCGGCGTCTGCCGGTCGAACGCGCAGTAATAAGCGGCCAGCAGGTCTTCGGCGAACGGCAGATGGCCGGCGACGCGCTTCAGCTTGCGCCAGAAGCGGCGGCGCACGCTCTCGCGATCTTCCGCGAGCCGATCGGCCGGCTCGAAACCGACGCTGTGTTCGGCAGCCATGTTCGACAAACTCCCCGTTCAACCCCAAGACGCCTCAGGTCGGCGGATCGCCGCATCCCGGCTGATCACAAGATGGGGATGTGGCCGATCCCTGCAAGACGTCGGCCGGTCTCAGCCTGCGATCGCGTTCATCGTCTTGGCCAGCGCCACATCGAGCGCCGTGACCCCGCCGGCGTCGTGGGTCGACAGCACCACCTCCACCGTCTTGTAGACATTGCGCCATTCGGGGTGGTGATCCATCTTTTCGGCGACCAGCGCAACGCGGCTCATGAAGCCGAACGCCTCGTTGAAATCCTTGAAGATAAAGGTTTTCCCGATGGCATCCCGGCCCTGAACCTCGCTCCAACCCGCCAGTCCGCCGAGCGCCTGCCCGCGCGCCTCCGCTGAGAGCCGTTCTGTCATGGTCCTCTCCGTCCTTCAGGGGAACTTTACCCTAACACCGTGCATATGGCCCGGGTTCATACGGGATTTCCGTCATCCGCTAACCATGACGGAGATGTAACCCCGCCGGACAAGAAATTTGCTACAATTACGGCGGTAAATCGCCGGCCAAGATGAAACTGAGCCTGAAGCGCCTGTTTGGGAGATCGATGACCGGGGGATTGGACCTGGCCGAAGCGCCCCCTCCGCCTTCGCCGCGATCCGCGGCGCGGAAGACGGCGTTGGTGTCGCTTGCATTCGTGCTCGCGGTCGTCGGCGCCCTCGCCGGCGGCTATTACTTCGCGATGCGTCCGGTGACGCTGAAGATCGCGGTGGGTCCCGCCAATAGCGATGACGTCAAGGTGGTGCAGGCGCTGACGCAGGCCTTCACGCAAAGCAAGGGCCAGGTGCGGCTGCGGCCGATCCAGACTGACGGCGCCACCGCCAGCGCAAATGCGCTGGCGGAGGGCAAGGTCGATCTCGCCATCGTGCGCGGCGATCTTGATGTGCCCAAGAACGCGCAGGCGGTTGCGACCCTGCGCAAGAACGTCGTGGTGCTGTGGTCGGTCCCGGGCAAGGGCAAGAAGCGAGGCTCGAAGATCACCAAGATCTCGCAGCTCGCCGGCCATCGCGTCGGCGTGGTCGGCCGCACCCAGGCCAACGTCAATCTGCTCAAGGTCATCCTGCAGCAATACGGCGTCGATCCCGCCAAGGTCGAGATCGTGCAATTCCCGGCCAACGAAGTTGCCGAGGCGATCAAGGGCCAGAAGGCCGACGTCTATCTCGCGGCCGGCCCCGTCAACAGCAAGATCACGTCGGATGCGATTGCAGCCTCCACCAAGGATTTCGGCGCCCCCAGCTTCATCGCGATCGATTCGGCGGATGCGATTGCGCAGAACCATCCGATCTACGAAGCGTCCGAGATTCCGGCCGGCACCTATGGCGGCTCGCCTGCGCGCCCCGAGGACGAGGTCAAGACCATCAGCTTCTCGCACCACATCGTGGCGCGCAAAGGCGTGTCCGAAACCACCATCGCGGCGTTCACGCGCCAGCTGTTCGCCGTGCGCCAGCAATTGGTGACGGAATTCCCGCTTGCGGCAAAGATCGAGACGCCTGACACCGACAAGGATGCGGTGATCCCGGTGCATCCCGGCGCCGCCGCCTTCGTCGACGGCGAGGAAAAGACCTTCCTCGACAAATACAGCGATTACATCTGGTGGGGCCTGATGGCGCTCTCCGCCATGGGCTCGATCGGCGCCTGGTTTGCGGGCTACCTGAAGAAGGACGAGCGCGACAACAACAGCCATCTGCGCGAGCGGCTGCTCGACATGATCGCCGCCGCGCGCAAGAGCGAGACGACGGAAGAGCTCGACCAGATGCAGGCCGAGGCCGACGAGATCCTGCGCGATACGCTGCGCTGCTTCGATCACGGCGCGATCGAGGAGGGCTCGCTGACGGCCTTCAACATCGCGCTGGATCAGTTCCACGCCGCCGTCGCCGACCGCAAGGCGGTGCTGTTCAGCCTGCCGCAAAACCTGCAACGCGCAACCGCGCAGTTCAGGGCCGCGGGCAACGCGTAGGCGCAGGCGCACGTAATCGCTGCGTCACATTGGCTCACTATAGCTTCCTCCGTCATTCCCAGGCGATGCCGAAGCATCGAACCCGGAATCCATCGCACCGCATTCGCGAGGAGACATGGGTTCCGGACTCGCGCTGACCGCGCCCCGGAATGACGGCCTTCCTGCAAGCTCGGGTTTGGAGCCAATCTCCATGAACTTCACCTTCACCCGCCGCCGCTTCCTTGCCACCGGCGCCGGTGCGCTCGGCACGATCGCGATGCCTTATCTGTCGCGCGCGGCAGATCGGCCGGCGGTCACGCATGGCGTCCAGTCGGGCGACGTCACGGCCGATGGCGGCATGGTGTGGGCGCGCACCGACCGGCCCGCGCAGATGCTGGTCGAGGTGGCGACGACGGATACGTTCAGGGATGCCCGCGCGCTGCCGCCGATCGCGGCGCTCCCCGAGAGCGATTTCACCGCAAAGGTGCTGCTGGAGAACCTGCCTGCCAGCCAGGATATCTTCTACCGGATCCGCTTCCGCGACCTCTCGCACAGCGCGATCGAAGGCGAGGCCGTCATCGGCCGTTTCCGCACCGCGCCGGCCGACCGCCGCGACGTCAGCTTCGTCTGGGGCGGAGATGTTGCCGGCCAGGGCTGGGGCATCAACCCGGACGACGGCGGCATGGTCACATTCTCCACCATGCGCAAGCACCGGCCGGATTTCTTCCTGCATTCGGGCGACACCATCTACGCGGACGTCCCAATTGCATCCGAGGTGAAGCTCGCCGACGGCAAGATCTGGAAGAACGTCACCATCCCTGAGAAAGCCAAGGTCGCGGAGACGCTGGACGAGTATCGCGCCGCGCACAAATACAATCTCACCGACGACAATCTCCGCGCCTTCAATGCCGAGGTGCCGATCTTCGTGCAGTGGGACGACCACGAGGTGACCAACAATTGGTCGCTCTCGAAAGAACTGCCCGCGGCCTACAAGGAGCGCAACATCGCGCTGCTCGCCGCGCGCGGCGCGCGCGCCTTCCACGAGATGTATCCGCTGCGCGAGAGCATCAGCGAGCCCGGCCGCGTCTATCGCCAGATCTGCTACGGCCCTCATCTCGACGTGTTCATGCTCGACGAGCGCAGCTATCGCGGCCCGAACGGCCCCAACCTCGAAGCCGCCTACGGTCCCGCCAGTCATTTCCTCGGACCGGACCAGATCGCCTGGCTCAAGCGCGGCCTGCTCAATTCGCGCGCGACCTGGAAGGTGATCGCCTCCGACATGCCACTCAGTCTCATCGTGTCAGACGGGCCGAAGGGCGGCTCTGAGGCATTCGCGCAGGGCGACGGCCCGGTGCGCGGCCGCGAGCTCGAGATCGCCGATATCCTGCGCTTCATCAAGATGGCACCGATCAGCAACACGGTTTGGCTGACCGCCGACGTGCACTACGCAGCCGCGCACTACTACGATCCGAACAAGGCGCAGTTCCAGGAGTTCGAGCCGTTCTGGGAGTTCGTCTCGGGCCCGCTGCATGCCGGCACGTTCGGCCCGGCCGCGCTCGACAACACCTTTGGACCCGAGGTGCGCTTCGTCAAGGCGCCGGGCAAGGACAACCAGAACCTGCCGCCGTCCGCGGGCATGCAGTTCTTCGGCCACGTCAAGATCGACGGCGCCTCCGGCCAGATGATCGTGACCTTGCGCGACCGCGCCGACGTCGCGCTGTGGTCGACGACGCTCGATCCCAAGCAGAGCTAATTTCGCGAGAGCCAATCAATTTCAGAACATATTTCGCTTTTTTATCAAACGCTTATTCCGATTTACGATAGACTGCTTTCATCCTTATTAAGGCCAAACAATGCGCCGGATGCCGCAGTTGCTCTTGTAAGCTGCTCGCATGAGGCGCTGAGTTCTTCAAGCAAGGTTGCATCGAGATCGTTCTTCGATCAGCCAATGGTTCGAATGAAAGCACTGCAACACGCATGCGACCTCGCCTCACTTTGGTAGCCAAGCCGGCGAGACACCCTCTTTACGTGCATTGGAAAATTTGATCCTTTAGTTGAGTTTGGCTCGTCGGTGAGCGTCCTTGTTAGGGAGGCCATAGCCCTATGAAGCTGAGCGGGACGCTATAGCCAACTATTTATTTGGCAGACGGTCTTTACTTGAGAGCGGCGCCACCTATGGACGATAACTTTAAATTCGACGCTTTTATAAGCCATAGTGTTCACGACAAGCCCCGAGCGAGACAAATTGCCGAGCGACTACGTGCAGAGGGTATGCATGTTTGGTTCGACGAGTGGATCATAAGACCCGGTGATGATGTCGACGCGGAGATTGAGAAGGGCATAAAGGACACGCGGGTATTGGTGTTGTGTTTATCGCCTAATACCCTTGCAGCTGATTGGGTCGCCCTCGAACGCAACACGGTTCTGTTTCGGGATCCCAGCAATTCCGGTCGTCGTTTTGTACCGGTTGTCCTGAGCCCCTGCGATCTCCCTGATACTCTTCGCCGTTACAAATATATAGATCTACAAAAGAACGACGTCGGATTCGAGCAGCTATTGGGGGCCTGCCTGAAGACGGACGATCATGGCTCGGCTAGTCCGGTCCTTCCGGAACAGTATCTGGACCCGCGGGCGGCCAGACCCCTCTCTGTCGGTCAGATGCATAGGCTCAACGTTCGGCAGAGTTGGAATTGCAACGTGGCTATAGCCCCTAGAGGAGAATGGCTAGCGGTCAGATCCAGCAGGGCCGTAGAGGTTTGGGATATTGAGACCGGGAAACATACTCACTCGCTAAAGGGCAAAGGACGAGGGCTCCGTTGCATCGTCGTAACGCGAGACGGTGACCATCTAATCGCGGGCGACAATGCGGGAATAATACGTGTTTGGAATATTTCAGGCTCGCTTGTAAGAGAACTCGAAGTACCGGCACACCAGATAAACTGCATTTGTTCGCTTCCAGCTGAAGGCGAGTTCTTAGTTGCGGCGGGAGATGCCGTCTTTCACTGCAATTGGCGAATCGAGAAAGTGGCTCTGCTATTTTCTGGCTATCGGCTGGACGGAACCACTGCACCTTTATCGACCCTCGCGGTAGATGCTGCCGGACAGCGCGCCATTGTCGGCTCTGTTGATGGCGCGTTACATGTGGTCGAATTGAAGGCAGGTACGCCCAGCTTTAAGTTGGTAGGGCATTCCAAGCCGATAACTGCGGCTCAAATTATCAAGCGCGGAACTCATGCGATTACTGGGGCAGGCGATAAGACGATCAAAGTCTGGAACCTGGAAACTAGAAGCTGTATTGCGACACTCGAAGGTCACCAAAGCACAGTCAACTCAATCGCCCTCTCTCCCGACGAAACTTTAATTGTCTCCTCAGGATCGGTCGATGGAACGCTTCGCGTATGGGACTGGAAGTCAGGTGCTTGTCGCCACACGATCCGTATGAATCCACGACATCGGCCGGCTTCTGTAGCATTCGGCAGCCGGAATCACCGTGCGTTAATAGCAGCAGGAACGTCGCATGGGCCCGCTTATATTTTCGGGTTAGGTGACGAGGCCGAGGCAAAATCGGTACCGGCTCGTGAGCTTAACAGGCGCTATGTTAACGCGAAGGTCGTCTTAATAGGAGAGAGCACTGTCGGCAAAACAACATTAGCGCACCGGCTGGTTGCCGACAAATACGTGTTAACAGACTCCACTCATGGGATGAACGTCTCTCGCCTTGATTTACCTCTTTCGCCTGATGACACGATGGAGCGCGAAGCACTCCTCTGGGATCTTGCCGGACAAGAGGATTACAGGCTGATCCATCAGCTTTATTTGGGGGACACTGCTTTAGCGCTATTGCTTATCAATCCCCAAAGGGACGATCCATTCGAAGAGGCCGTTGACTGGCTAAAGGCGCTTAGATCGGCGATCTCTTCAACAAATGGCAACCGCGAAGCCGTCAAATTACTTGTCGCAACCCGACTTGACGTCGGCGGACCGAAAGTAAGTCAGAAGAAAATCGAACGCTTCTTAACGGACAATGCGTTCGCCAGTTGGATTTCCACTAGCGCAAAGCGCGGGGACAATTGCTCTGATTCGGCTAATGGTGGGCAGCCTTCAAAGCTGAAACAACTAATAGCGCAGTATATCCCTTGGGACAAATTACCTTGGACATCAACGCCGAGGCTTTTGACCGAAATCAAGAACGCCGTTGTGGCAATGCGAGACAGAACAGACATACGCCTGCTTCGATTCGCAGAGCTCGCTCAACGGCTGGAATACGCACTCCCGGGATTGAGCATAACTGAGGCGGACATCCGAACTGCCGTAACGCTCCTCGCGAACCATGGTCTGGTGCGCCCACTAAAATTTGGTGACCTCGTTTTGTTACAACCCGACCTTCTCAATGGATATGCCGGAGCGATCATTCGTGCGGCTCGAATGCACAAGGATGAGATTGGATGCGTAACAGAAGACGCCATCTATAGCGGGAGCTTTGATTTTACGGGGGTCGAAAGGCTTCGACATCGCCCCGATGAAGAACTACTTTTGCGGGCCCTCGTTCAAACTCTACTAGATGCAGCCTTATGTATCCGAGAAACCGAGGATGGAAAGGTGTTACTTATTTTCCCGTCGCAATACCGACGTGACCGCGAAATTCCTGACCATCCGGAGATATTTGTAACCTACGAATTCACCGGAGAACTCCAGACGATATACACAACTCTGGTTGTGCGGCTCTGGTACAGCCAGACATTCGATCAGAAAGAGCTCTGGCAAAACGCTGTTGAATTCACGACAACCAAGGGAGCGAATGCAGGCATTCTGTTTGACAAACTTGGGGAGGGAAAAGGAAGAATAAGTGTGTTCTTCGACGGCCAGGTACCCGAAGAATTAAAGGTGGTGTTCATTGAATACGTCTATAGACACTTAAACAAATACGCGCGTGATCTGCAGCGTCATCGGCAGTACGTGTGTTCAAATCCAAGCTGCGGTGAACCAATTAAAGATATGGACGCTGTACGCAAACGGAAGAGCGCGGGGAAGCAATTCATTGTTTGCGTATTTTGCGACGAGCACGTGCCACTAAGTGATCATATCGAGGAGCGTTTGGGATCCGATCCAATTGCCTCGCAGGCTTTAGCGATGGACGAGCGCGCCCGGCACGAACTCGACACACAGGCCTTAGAACAGATCCTGACCGGGCATATGCAAGCGATCTGCGGAGAAGCAAATCAGATATTTCGCGAGTTAACGAAGTTCGATTATGGGATCGACGGTGAGATTGAATTCAAGGATGACTACGGAAGAGCCAGCGGCAAGAAGATTTACGTGCAACTAAAGAGCGGGGCTTCTCATTTGAGGCACCGAAGTCGAGATGGAAAAGAGATATTCGACGTCTCCAGCCCTCGTCATCTCGTTTATTGGATCGGCCAGCCGGTCGACGTCTATCTTGTAATACGGGGCGAGGATGACAAAATTCGTTGGATGAATTTAACCCGTTATTTGAAGGAACGAAAAGACAAAACGAGCCGCCAGATTGTGTTCGACGGCGACGAACTTAACTTTGAGTCCGTCTGGCGTGTGCGAGATTCGCTGTTCTTAGGGCGCCGGACCGCGGCAAACCCAAGGAGGAAGTAAAGCTTTGGCTCCGTGCGGCACGCAGCTGGTGTGTTGAACTTTCGCCGATACGGGCCCACTAGAACCCATGCCCTCCAGAACCAGAATTCGCGGGCATGCAGTTCTTCGGCCACGTCAAGATCGACGGCGCCTCCGGCCAGATGATCGTGACCTTGCGCTACCGTGCCGACGTCGCGCTGTGGTCGACGACGCTCGATCCTAAGCAGAGCTGACCGCTGGACGCTGGGAAACGCTTCTAACCGGCAGCGCGCAGCTTCAGCGCCGCCTCCAGCGCGTCGCTCGAACACGGCTTCTGCAGCCGTGGCTGGCCGGAGAATTCCGGCGGAATCCGGGCCTCGGCGCCGTAGCCGGTGACGAAGACGAACGGAATCTTCAGCGCGACCAGCCGCTCGGCGACGGCAAAACTGGTCTCGCGGATCAGCTCGACGTCGAGCAGGGCAAAGTCAGGCGCATGTTGCGCGATGGCATCCAGCGCCTGCGCCACCGACCCGACGGTGCGCACGCTGATCACCCCGAAACCGAGCAGCCGGTCCTCGAAATCGATCGCGATGATCGGGTCGTCCTCGACGATCAGGACGTTGGCCGGCCGGCCGGAGCCATCGTTGGGTGCGGATGCCATGATCACATCTTCAAATGTGGGGTTTTGCGGATCAGGACTGCCGCGACACGATGCCTGCGCACAGCGCATCGGAGGGTTCCCGGAACGAAACCCACCACATCGCCGTTCTCCAGTCTGTCCACTTGTGCACACAAAGGATGGACGGAGCCCGCTATGGTCGGAGGGAGGACGGGGGAGTTCGCGATGGATGTGCGTATCGGCAGGGCAAGCGAGGTCGAAAGCAGACCGGCCAACAATTTGTTGCGGCGGTTGAGCCAGGCAGATTACGCCATGCTCGCACCGCACGTGGCCGTCGAAAATGCCGTGCCCAACCAATTGCTTTACAGCCCCGGCGACGACGTCCAGGTGGTCCATTTCCCCTGCGGACCGGCGCTCGCGACATTTCTCGTCCCCAACGAGGACGGCCGCGACGTCGAAACCATCCTGGTCGGCCGCGAAGGCGCGGTGGGTGGCATCGTCAGCGAGGGTTTCCTGCCGGCCTATACCCGGATCTGCGTGAAATTCGGCGGGCCGTTTGCGCGCGTTCACGTCGCCAAGCTGGAGGCCGCCAAGCTGCGCTCGGCGTCGCTGCGCAACATCTTCGCCCGCTATGCCGACTGCATGCTGGCGCAGATCTTCCAGTCGACTGCCTGCAACGCTATCCATTCGATCGAGCAGCGGACCGCCAAATGGATTCTGGCGGCGATGGAGCGGACCGGCGACGAGAGCAGCGTGCCGCTGACCCACGAGCAGCTTGCGACGCTGCTCGGCGTTGGCCGCAGCTATGCGAGCCGCGTGCTGCAATCGTTCAAGGCCGAGCGGATTCTCGATACGCGGCGCGGATCGATCCTCGTTCTCAACCGCGACGGCCTGAAGCTTCGCGCCTGCCTGTGCAACGATGCCGTGAAGATGCATTTCGAGGAGGTGTTGCGCGGCGTCTATCCGACCGAGGAACGCGAGGCCGGTTAGCTTCTTCCTTCTCGCCCTGTGGGAGAAGGTGGCGCGAAGCGCCGGATGAGGGGTTGCTTCCGCGAACATTGATGCAGCACATTCGGGGAGAGAACCCCTCACCCCAATGAACCTGTGTTTGCGAACGGCGATGCCCTCTCCCACAAGGGGAGAGGGCGCAATCATGCGCGGCGCGCGTTTGGACGCGGCCGTGCTATAGTCTCCCCGCATGAGCGGGGCTTTTCTTCACACCGTCTTCGACATCCTGGCGTGGCTGGCCGCGGCCGCCGCAGTCTGGTGGCTATCGCGACAGCGCCTGCAGTTTCCCGCGCAATCCTTCCAGATGCCCTATATCGCTGCGCTGGTGTTCGGCGCCGGCCTCGGCGCCTATGTTTTCGGTTCCGCCAATCTGTGGCTGTCGGGGCAGAGCGGCATTGCGCGCTCGGTGGAGGGCGCGCTGGCCGGCGGCATCGTGGCGATCGAGCTCTACAAATGGACGGCCGGCATCACCTTGCGCACCGGCGCGCGGTTTGCGCTGCCGCTGGCCGTCGGCATCGCGATCGGCCGGCTCGGCTGCTATTTCGCGGGCCTGGACGACTTCACCTATGGGACGGCGACGGCGCTGCCCTGGGGGCATGATTTCGGCGACGGCGTTCTTCGCCATCCGGTCCAGCTCTACGAGAGCGCGGCCATGGCCATCTTCGCGCTTGCCTATGTGCTGGCGGTCTTGAACCGGAACGCATTCACGATCACCAATGGTTTCTACCTGGCTCTCGCCTACTATGGAGCGCAACGCTTCCTGTGGGAATTCCTCAAGCCCTACGGCGCACTGATCGGTCCGCTCTCCCTGTTTCACCTGCTGTCGCTGTCCATCCTGCTCTATGCCGGCGTCATGCTGGCGACGGCCCCCAAAGCGAGACGCTTGCAAAATGAGTTACTTGCATGAACGCGCCGTTGCGTAAGTCGCGTCCCTACATCTTCTGGGGCCAGACCCAATCTCTCTGCGAGGTCTGCCTGAAGCTGGTGCCGACCAAGATCCAGATCATCGACAACGAGGTCTGGTACGAAAAGCGCTGCAAGGAGCATGGCGTCCAATCGACGCTGGTGTCGACGGATGCCGCCTACTGGCGCTTGTGCAAGGATTTCATCAAGCCCGGCGACCGCCCGCTGCAATTCCAGCATCGCACCGAGTTCGGCTGCCCCTATGATTGCGGCCTCTGCCCCGACCACGAGCAGCATTCCTGCCTGGCGCTGATCGAGATCACCGAGCACTGCAATCTCACCTGCCCGGTCTGCTTCGCCGAATCCTCGCCCGCGCGCACGAAATTCACTCCGCTCGCGACCATCGAGAAGATGCTGGACGCGCTGGTCGCCAGCGAAGGCGAGCCCGACCTCGTGCAGATCTCCGGCGGCGAGCCGACGCTGCATCCTGATTTCTTCGCGATCCTGGATGCCGTGCGCGCCCGCCCGATCCGGCACGTCATGATCAACACCAACGGCCTGCGCATCGCTCGCGAAAAGGACTTTGCGGCGCAGCTAGCCGAGAACAAGCGCGGGCTGGAGGTCTATCTCCAGTTCGATTCGCTGCAGCGCGACGCCTTGATCAACCTGCGCGGCGCGGATTTGCGGAAAATCCGCCAGCAGGCACTGGAGAATCTCGAGCATTACGGCGTCTCGACCACGCTGGTCGCGACCATCAAGCGCGGCGTCAACGATTCCGAGATCGGCGACATCGTTCGCCACGCGCTGACCTGGAAATGCGTGCGCGGCGTCACGCTGCAGCCGGTGCAGGACGCCGGCCGCAACGATGATTTCGACGCGAAGACCGACCGCATCATGCTGTCGGAGATCCGCAAGCGCGTCATCGAGACCGGCGTGTTCGGCGACAAGGACATGATCCCGCTGCCCTGCAATCCCGAAAGCATCTCGATCGGCTACGGCCTGCGCAGGGCTGAGAAGGTGCTGCCGCTGACCTCGTTGATCCCGCAGGAGCAGCTGGTTGCCGTGATGCCCAACACCATCAGCCCGGAGAAATATCCGGTGCTGCGGGAAAAATTTGTCGATCTGTTCTCGCTGTCATCGGGCCCGCTCAACACGTCCGAGCGGGTCTGCGAACTCCTGTGCTGCCTGCCGAGCTTTCAGGTGCCGGAGGGGCTCTCGTACGAAAACGTCTTCCGTGTCACCATCGTGCAGTTTCTCGACCGCTTCAATTTCTGCGTCGGCAACGTCAAGCGCAGCTGTATTCATTTCGTGACCGAGCAGGGCGCGATCATCCCGTTCGACACCTACAACCTGTTCTACCGCAACGGAGAGATCGACGGCATCCGCGCCGCGCTCGAAGGGAAGACCTATCGCGAGGCGAAGCAAAGCGAGGAGGCATCACAATGAGCGATACGCCGCCGCCAATTCTGCCGCCCGTTCCGACGCCCGCCCAGGCCCGCAGCGGCTGCCTCACCGCTTTCATGGTGATCTCGGGCATCATCCTGCTGCTACCCGGCCTGTGCGCCCTGCTGTTCGGCGGAATCTCCATATCCGACAGTGGCCGGGTCGATTCCGACATCGCGCCGCTGGTCTTTCTGGGCCTCTTCGTGGGGATCGGCGGGGCAGCCCTGATCTGGGCGGCGATCAAGGGGCGAAAGGCCCCGCCAATCCGAAACGATCGCTAAGACCCGGAAATTCCCGGATAAAATTCAGTCAACCAAGGCCCAAAGAACGCATTGTTTTTTGGCGGTTTTTGCATATATTGCGCCGCAACGCGTAGGGTGCCCGGTCGATATGGCCGGGCTTCCTTTTTGGGCGGCGAGCGCCCGTTTCCAGTCTTCCAGCGTTGTTTCGAGAAGAGGTCCCGGTCCGACCGGCGAGATCGCGCTTAACCCATTGTACGAACGCAAAGAAGCTCACTCATGAACCTCCGTAACGTCGCCATCATCGCCCACGTCGACCACGGCAAGACGACCCTCGTCGACAAACTCCTCCAGCAGTCGGGCACGTTCCGCGAGAACCAGAAGGTGACCGACCGCGCCATGGACTCCAACGATCTGGAGCGCGAGCGCGGCATCACCATTCTGGCCAAGGCGGCTTCGGTGCAGTGGAAGGACACCCGCATCAACATCGTCGACACGCCGGGCCATGCCGATTTCGGCGGCGAGGTCGAGCGCATCCTGAACATGGTGGACGGCGCGCTGGTGCTGGTCGACGCCGCCGAAGGCCCGCTGCCGCAGACCAAATTCGTGGTCTCCAAGGCGCTCAAGGTCGGCCTCAAGCCGATCGTCGTCATCAACAAGGTCGACCGCCCCGACGCGCGCCCGACCGAAGTCATCAACGAGGTGTTCGACCTGTTCGCGGCACTCGACGCCAGCGAGGAGCAGCTCGACTTCCCGATCCTCTACGGGTCGGCCAAGCAGGGCTGGATGGCCGACAGCCCGGAGGGTCCGAAGGACAAGGGCATGGAGCCGCTGTTCGACCTGATCCTGCGCCATGTCGCGCCGCCGAAGGTCGAGGAAGGTCCGTTCAAGATGATCGGCACCATTCTCGAAGCCAACCCCTATCTCGGCCGCATCATCACCGGCCGCATCTCCTCCGGCGTGCTCAAGCCGAACCAGCAGGTCAAGGTGCTGAACGCCGACGGCAAGCTGGTTGAGTCCGGCCGCATCACCAAGATCCTGGCGTTCCGCGGCCTCGAGCGTACCCCGCTCGATGAAGCCGAAGCGGGCGACATCGTCGCCATCGCAGGCCTGACCAAGGGCACCGTCGCCGACACTTTCTGCGACCCGACCGTCGAGGTGCCGCTGCCGGCCCAGCCGATCGATCCGCCGACCGTGTCGATGTCCTTCATCGTCAACAATTCCCCGCTCGCCGGCACCGAAGGCGACAAGGTGACGAGCCGCATGATCCGCGACCGTCTCTTGCGCGAAGCCGAAGGCAACGTCGCGCTGCGCGTGGTCGAAGCCGCCGACAAGGACGCGATGGAAGTCTCGGGCCGCGGCGAACTGCAGCTCGCGATCCTGATCGAGACCATGCGCCGCGAAGGCTTTGAGCTCTCGGTGTCACGTCCGCGCGTCGTCTACCAGAAGGACGAGGCCACCGGCGCCACCTTGGAGCCGATCGAGGAAGTCGTGATCGACGTCGACGAGGAGCATTCCGGCGTCGTCGTGCAGAAGATGAGCGAGCGCAAGTCCGAGCTGATCGAGATGAAGCCGTCCGGCGGCAACCGTCAGCGCCTGGTGTTCTACGCGCCGACCCGCGGCCTGATCGGCTATCAGGGCGAGCTGCTCACCGACACCCGCGGCACCGCGATCATGAACCGCCTGTTCCACGGCTATGCGCCGTACAAGGGCGAGATCCAGGGCCGCCGCAACGGCGTGCTGATCTCCAACGATCAGGGTGAAGCCGTGGCCTACGCCATGTTCAAGCTGGAAGACCGCGGCCCGATGATGATCGAGCCGGGCTGGAAGGTCTACAAGGGCATGATCGTCGGCGAGCACACCCGCGACAACGATCTCGAGATCAACGTGCTCAAGGGCAAGCAGCTCACCAACATCCGCACGACCTCGAAGGACGAAGCCGTGCGCCTGACCCCGCCGATCCGCATGACCCTGGAAAAGGCGCTCGCCTATATCGAGGACGACGAGCTCGTCGAGGTCACCCCGAAGTCGATCCGCCTGCGCAAGAAGCACCTCGACCCGAACGAGCGCAAGCGCGCGGAAAAGGCCAAGGAAGCGGTGGCGTAAGCGCGCGAATGGGGCACGGCGAGTAGCGAATAGGGACGTTTGGCCAGAGGCCGCGTTTCTTGTACTCTATTCGCCATTCGCCACTCACCATTCGCCCCTCGATGCCCCTGCCCTCCTCCGTCGACGTCGCGATCATCGGCGCCGGTGCCGCCGGCCTCGGCGCGGCGCATGCGCTGGCCGGCTCCGGCCTTTCGGTGATCGTGCTGGAGGCGCGCAACAGGCTCGGCGGCCGAGCCTGGACGGTGCAGGCCTCGCCCGAGGTGACCTTCGACGTCGGCTGCGGCTGGCTGCATTCGGCCGACAAGAACTCCTTCGTTACGATCGCAACGCAGCTCGGTTTCGAGCTCAACAAGGACCTGCCGCCCTGGCGCGAGCGCGCCTATGGCAACGCGTTTCCGCAGGAGCTGCGCGACGATTTCATGCGCGCGATGGACGCGTTCTACGAACGCCTCTGGCAGGCCGCGCGGACGGGCAAGGATGAACCGGCGAGTCGAAGCCTTGAGCCAGGCAATCGCTGGAATCCCATGATCGACGCGGTCTCGACCTACATCAACGGCTGCGAGCTGAAGGATATGTCGACGCTGGACTGGGACGCCTATGAGGACACGAACCTCAATTGGCGGGTCCGCCGCGGCTATGGCGCGTTGATCGCGGCCTATGGCGCGCCCTGCCCGGTGGCGCTGGACTGCAAAGTCACGCTGATCGATCATTCGGGCAAGCGCATCCGCGTCGAGACATCGCAGGGCTCGCTGGTCGCGGACAAGGTGATCGTCACCGCGCCGACCAATCTGATCGCCGACGAGACGATCCGCTTCTCACCGCCGCTGCCGTCCAAGGTCGACGCCGCCGCCGGCCTGCCGCTCGGCGTCGACGACAAGGTGACCCTGGCGCTCGAGGGTGCCGAAGCTTTTCCAAGGGAAGGCAATCTGCGCGGCGCCACCATGCGCACGGAGATGGGCACCTACCACATCCGCCCATTCGGCCAGCCCTGCATCGAAGGCTTTTTCGGCGGCAGCTTTGCCCGCGCGCTGGAGGACGCCGGCGAAGGCGCCATCGCCGCGCACGCTATCAGCGAGATCGCGGGATTCCTCGGCAACGATATCCGCCGCAAGCTGAAGCCGCTGTATGAATCGCGCTGGGCGCATGACCCCTTCGCGCGCGGCTCCTATTCGCACGCTCTGCCCGGCCACGCCGGCGACCGCGCCGTGCTGGCCGTACCCTTGGATGGGCGGCTGTTCTTCGCGGGAGAAGCAACGTCGCCGGAGTTATTCACGACCGCGCATGGGGCACGGGACAGTGGGGAGCGGGCTGCGCGGGAAGTGCTGGCCACGATCGGGCGCCAGCCATCCCACTGATGTCGTCCTGGCCAAACGCCGGGACCCATACCGCGTGATCTTTCCGTCACGCGTGATGCGAGTCCCGCGGAATGCTCCCTAACTTCCAGTCGTCGCCAAACCCCATCCTGTGGTTATGGGTCCTGGCGTTCGCCGGGACGACACCAATCTTGTGGCACCGCTGTCGCGTCACTCAATGATTCTCGCCCGCAGATCCGCATCCGGCAGGAAGCAGGCGTCATACTTCCCGAAAATGCGATAGCGATTGCGTGCGATGAGGCTGTAGAGCGGGTCCCGCAGCGGCTTCGGCACGACGAACAACGCGCGCACCCAACTCCAGCCGGGAAGCAGCGACAGCACGGTCAGCGCGGCGTCCGACTTCATGAACACCTCGCCGCCGTGGACGACGGCGTTCGTGTCGGGGTCATCGGGATCGATGCCGAACGTGCGCGCAAGCTTCGCGCCGTACTCCGACTGGATCGGCGTGAAGCGAAACCGCCTCGCCGTGTCGCGCTCGGCCACGAAGCGAACCCAACGCGAGCAGAAGATGCAGACGCCGTCGAACAGGATTACGTCGTCGTCGGGCCATTTTGGCATCAGCGGTTATCCAGCATCAGCAGCGCGACCAGCATCAGCACGATCGCCGGTCCCGTCTTCACCAGCGCACCGAGCGGCTCGATCCAGAGGTCGGGTGTCAGGATCGCCGCACCCACCATATAGCCAAGCGACGCGAGAATTCCCGCGACCAGTCCGGTCGCCGCCGTGCGCCGGAAGGCGATCAGCACGCCGATGCCCATGTCCATCAGGCTGGTGCCGACGGTGATGGGATCGACCAGCGCGGGCGGAAAGTTGTGCGCCGTCAAAATGCCGGCGGCGGCGCGGTAGGACACGAACAGTGCGATGAAGCCGGAGAGGAGCCAGAACGCGACCAGACTTGCGAAGATCAGCGCCTTGACCAGGAACAGGCGCGCGAACCATTTGTCCTGAATGGTGGCGGGATGCCGGCCGATCGTCTCAACCAGCGTCTTCGGTGTGATGCCTGTGGCGGCGATCCAGGCCGAGGGATCACCTTGCACGCCGCGGCGCAGCTCGGCGATGGCTGTCGAGCGCATCGCCGACATCCAGCCGAGATGGCTGGCGAGATCGCCGATCTTCGCGCCGAGGTCCAGCATGAACGACGGCATCGCGATGCGCGGCCACCCAGACGTGCCGAAGGCAAGCCGAAACGGTTTGATGACGCCGGCCACGGTGACCGGCTCGACCTGCATCAGATCCCAGCTCACCGCCTGCACGGCAGCGTCGTCAATGTCGCACGCGGCGAGCCAGGCAATGGTCGCCGCAATATCCTCGACCGCGATGGGCCGAAACGGCGTTGTCATCTCCTTGTTTGGGAGATCGAGCGGAAACGCTGCGAGCGCACGGAGCATGGCGCTGCCGCCATAAGCTGACGGTGCAACGACGAAACCTGGACGCAGGATCGCATGGGGAATGCCGGAGGCTGCGATCAGCCGCTCGGCTTCGCGCTTGGTCGTCGCAAAAGCGGTGCGGTCAGCCTCCGCGGATCCGGGAATCGAGATGTGCACCAGCCGGATCGCGCGGCCGCTGTCGCCGATCGCCGCAAGCAATCGCGTGACGAAATCGCGGTGCACGGCGCCAGTGTCGCTGCCAGCGCCGTCCTGGAGCACGCCGAGGCAATTCACGACGACATCCACCGCATGCTCGCGCAGCAGCCGCGCCAGAGCTGCCGCATCGCGCGAGAGGATCGGCAGCGCGATATCCAGCGCACTCATCCTCTGGGCCGGCGACAGGCTGCGCGCCACGCCGACCACGCGAAAGCCGCGCGCGCGGAGATCGTCGGTGACGAAGCGGCCGATCAGGCCGGAGGCGCCGAGCACCAGGATGGTTCGTTCAGCCATCGCGTCTCTCAAAACGGTTTTGCGATCATCAGCCACAGGATCAGCATCGTCGCGCCGAAACCGGGGAAGCCGAACGCGAACCAGCGGCGAAACAGGACGTAATATCGCTCCGGCAAGGCCGCGTTTTGATCGGCAGCCTTGCGCGCGAGATCGCGCATCTCGATTTGCATGAACACCACGGGAATCCAGAACAGGCCGGCGACGGCATAGAGCGCGAGCGAGGCGAGCAGCCAGCGCTCGGTGATCGGCGTCGCCGAAAGCATCATCAGCAGGCCGCCCGTCAGGGGTTGCAGCAGCACGGCGGAGAGCGTGAAGATCGCATCCGCGATCACCACCACCGAAGCGGTGCGTGCGATGAAGGCCACATCATTCGTGCGATGCGCCATCAGCATGAAAAAGGCGATGCCCGTTCCGGTGCCGAGAATGACGACGGCGCCGAGCACATGCAGGAACTTGACCAGAAAATACAGCGTCATGGCTTCTTGGTCGCCATGGGCTTCGGCAAGTTCAGCGCGCGGTCGAGCTCGCTGCTGGCGGCTTTGACGCCCGCTTCGGTCTCGATCATCCAATGCCCCTCGCTACCGACCGCAGGAAGCGCGCGGAAATCGACCTTGCCGCCACCGCCACGAAACGCGTCAGCCAAGCTCTTCGAAAACGACGGCGAGAAATAGCTGTCATTGGCCGCAACGAGCCAGGTGACGGGGATACGCGCGGCTTTGCCGAACTCCGTTGCAGCGGCAAGCAGCGTGTGTGACGCGCAGATCCGGTTCGGCTCGTCATTGGCATGGCCGCCGCGCCCGGGCGCGAACACCGCGATCGCGGCAATCGCCTTCGGATCGGCATTGGCGAGCGCCAGCGCGCCCCAGCCGCCGGCGGAATGGCCGATCACTACGGCGTCCTCCTTGCGAATGAAATCCTGCTTTCGCAAGAACTCCAGCGCGAGCCGGATTTGCTCGGCCGTCGCACGGCCCGAACGCACATAATCCGCCTCGTCACATCCGCCCTGGTCCTCGGCATAGCGGCCGCCGGTCGCACCATGGCCGAGCCGCTCCGGCACCAGCACGGCGAAACCGCGCGCGACGAGAAAGGCGGCGAACGGACGGTATTCCGGCTGCGGCATTTGCGCACGACGCAGGACGTTTTGCGTCGAGGCGTGCGCGATCACCACAAGTCGGAACGGACCGGCGCCAGCGGGGCGAAACAGCAGGGCCCGCGCGGCAATGTCGGTATCCGGCGATGGTACGCGCCACTCTTGTCGGCGCAGCGGTTCGCCCTCCTCGCCCGATGGGCCAAACGTGACCTGAGCGCACAGAGGCCGCGCAGTCAGCAACGCCAGCAGAGGCAGGAGCGCGATAGTGTTGAAGAACCGCATGGATGGCCGAGGGCGAACACGAACAGTGACAGCGACACTAGTAGGAACGAATCACTCTGGACGGGCTTTCTGCGTCACCATTGCCGTTCATTTGTTGTCGCAACGGAAGTTTTGCACTGACGCTTGGCATGCCGGTGCCCTCGGAGTTGGCGCCTTGTCTTTTTTCGGTACAACATGGTTAAGATACTGATGCACAAAGTCCACACGTTAACCGATAATTAACGATAGGTCTTGCCGCCGGCCCGGCGACTTGGTTTGATCACGCCCATGAGCACAACCCTGATCGAGGTCCGGCCGGCCAAAGCTGCAGATGCAACTGCGGTGGCGTCCACTCATGACGAAGCCTGGCGCTCCGCCTATCAGGGCATCATTCCCGGCGCTGAGCTGGAAAAGCTCATCAACCGCCGCGGCCCGCAATGGTGGGACAGCGCGATCCGCAAGGGCAGCCGCGTCAGCGTGCTCGTGTTCGGTGACAAGATCGCGGGCTATGCCAATTACGGTCGCAACCGTGCCCGCAGCCTGCATTTCGACGGCGAGATCTACGAGCTTTACCTGCGCCCGGAATTCCAGGGCCTCGGCTTCGGCCGTCGCCTGTTCGCCGCCGCCCGCCGCGACCTGATGCAGAGCGGGCTGAAGAGCATGGTGGTGTGGGCGCTCTCGGACAACGATCCGGCGACGGAGTTCTACCGGGCGCTGGGCGGCCGCATGGTGGCGCGCTCCTCGGAGCGGTTCGGGCCGAAGTCGCTCGACAAGGTTGCCTTCGCCTGGACCAATTGAGCTGCTGAAAGCTGGATCGGCAGCCCTGACCTTCCGTCCGTCGATACCGCTGCCCTTGAGCCGGTGACTTCGGGATTCATTATTTCACAAAAACGCGATGGATCAGCGGGCCAAGCCCGCGTATGACAGCGCCAAAATCGCTGCCGGGCGCGATTTACCCTCGGCAACAACGGAGCCTTGAATGCGTATCGATGCGATCTCGATCGGGAAGAACGTCCCCCAGGAAGTCAACGTCCTCATCGAAGTCCCCGTGGGCGGCGAACCGATCAAGTACGAGATGGACAAGGAAGCCGGCACGCTGGTGGTCGACCGCTTCCTGTACACGCCGATGCGTTACCCCGGTAACTACGGCTTCATCCCGCACACTTTGTCGGATGACGGCGACCCCTGCGACGTCCTGATCGTCAACACCCGCGCCATCATTCCCGGCGCCGTCATGAGCGTGCGTCCGGTCGGCGTGCTGTTCATGGAGGACGAGGCCGGCGGCGACGAGAAGATCCTGGCGGTGCCGTCGTCAAAGCTGACGCAGCGCTACGACAAGGTGAAATCGTACTCCGACCTTCCCGACATCACGCTGCAGCAGATCCAGCACTTCTTCGAGCACTACAAGGATCTCGAGAAGGGCAAATGGGTGAAGATCCTGCGCTGGGGCGGCCCGGAGGAAGCGCACAAGCTGATCCTCGAAGGCATGGATCGCGAGAAGAAAAAGAAGAAGGGCTGAGCTTCCGTGTCCCGGACGCGGCGCGGCATGAAATGACGCGCTGCTGAGCCGGGACCCACATTGCCACTGGGCCCCGGCTCAGCAGCGCACCGCTGAAGAAGCGCTGCGCTGCGTCCGGGGCACGAGGCCCTCCACTACACCGCCGGCTTCGGCAGCCCTGCGATCGCGCAGGCCGCGCGCAGCGTGTTCACCAGGAGGCAGGCGACCGTCATCTGGCCGACGCCGCCCGGCACCGGCGTGATGGCGCCGGCCACTTCAAGCGCTTCCTGATAGGCGACGTCGCCGACGAGGCGCGTCTTGCCGTCCTCCTTCGGAATCCGGTTGATCCCGATGTCGATCACGGTCGCGCCCGGCTTCAGCCAATCGCCGCGCACCATCTCAGGCTTGCCGACCGCGGCATAAACCAGATCGGCTTTCTTCACGAGCCCGGGCAAGTCGCGCGAGCGCGAATGCGCGATCGTCACGGTGGCGTTCTCGTTGAGCAGCAATTGCACCAGCGGACGACCGACCAGGTTGGAGCGGCCGATGACGATGGCATTCATGCCTTCGAGCGAGGCGTGCACGCTCTTGGTCAGGATGATCGAGCCGAGCGGGGTGCAGGGTGACAGCGCCTGGAATCCGCCGGCGAGCCGGCCGGCATTGTTCGGGTGCAAGCCATCGACGTCCTTGGCGGGGTCGATGGCGTTGATGACGGCCTCGGTATTGATGCCCTTCGGCAGCGGCAGCTGGACCAGGATGCCATGCACGGCTGGATCGCGATTGAGCTTCGCGACGACGGCAAGCAGATCCGCTTGCGAAACGTCGGCCGGCAGCTTGTGCTCGAACGAGGCCATGCCGGCGGCCTGGGTCTGGGTGTGCTTGGAGCGGACATAGACCTCGCTGGCGGGGTCGTTGCCGACCAGTACCACAGCGAGACCCGGCACCAGATTGTGCTCCCGCTTGACCCGGGCAACCTCGTCGGCCACGCGCGCACGGAGCTCGGCGGCGATGACTTTTCCATCGATGATCTTGGCGGTCATGTCAGTTCCTCAGTCTGTCGATTTGGCGGCCGCAGATTTGAGTTGGACGAGCTGGCGCAGGGCCTCGCCGAGCCACGCCGGATCGCCGTCGACCGCGATCTGCTTCAGCCGCGAAGTGGCTCCGGACAGGAGCCTCACGCTGGCCTTGGGGACGCCAAGCGACTTTGCCAGCAGCACTAAAACGGCCCTGTTGGCCTCGCCGCCATCAGCGATCGCGCGCACCCGCACCTTGAGCACGCTGCGGCCATCGGCCAATTGCTCGATCCCGTCGATGTCGTCGCGACCGCCGCGAGGCGTCACCCGTAGCGCAATGCTGATTCCAGCGGCCGAATAGCGCCAAGGTTCCTTGTGAGGTTCCTTGTAAGGTTCCCTGGAGGCGTCTTTGGCGACCAAGGCGCTCCCGCCCGCTCAGATCACGTTCGGGTAGATGTAGTACAGGATCACCCGCTCGATGAACATGATCAGCAGGATCAAGATGATCGGCGAGATGTCGAGGCCGCCGAGGCTGGGCAGGAGATTGCGAATCGGTGCCAACACCGGCTCGGTGATCCGGTACAGGAACTCCGCGACCGCCGACACGAACTGGTTGCGGGTGTTCACCACGTTGAAGGCGATCAGCCAGGACAGGATCGCGGAGGCGATCAGCAGCCAGACGTAGAGGTCGAGCACGATGATGACGATGTCGAGAACGGCACGCATGGCTATTGAAGACTCTGGCTTTTGAAGACTTTGGCTGCGGACGGAATTGACGCCTTGTTGCTAGATATCGGTTCCCCCCCGCCCAAACAAGGGAAGTCGGCGTCCGAATGGCTAAAACCGGGTTACAGCCGTCCTTGACTTGACCTTGGCGGGGACTTAAATGGCGCCCGGTTGTCGGCCGCGTTTACCAGAGCGGCCAGCAAAGGGGCCATAGCTCAGCTGGGAGAGCGCGTCGTTCGCAATGACGAGGTCGGCGGTTCGATCCCGCCTGGCTCCACCACGCTTCGCCCGTCGGGCTACGCGTGGCGCAGCCGCGCGGTGCCCGACGGGCGAAGCGTGGTGTCCGGCGAAGCCCGAAGGGCGAAGACGGACCGTCTCCGCAAGTCCCCCCTACCTCCCCGTAAACCTTGGCGGCCGCTTCTCCATGAAGCTCGCCACGCCCTCGCGGAAATCGCTGCCGGCCAGCGCCACCATCATCTCCCGGTTCGCCTCGATCGTTGCCTCGGCCAAGGTCTGGAACGGCACCTCGTAGAGCTGGCGCTTGATGACGGCCATCGCGCTTGGCGAGACGAAATCGGCGAGATCGCGGGCGTAGGCGTAGGTCTCCTCGCGCAGCTTCTCCGGCGAGCAGAGCCGGTTGACCATGCCGATCCGCAACGCCTCCTCGCTCGAAACGCGCCGGGCCGAAAGCAGCAGATCCATCGCATTGGCGTGGCCGACGATGCGCGGCAGCATCCAGGAGATGCCGTGCTCGGCAATCAGACCGCGGCGCGCGAAGGCGGTGGTGAACACCGTGTTGTCGGCGGCAAAGCGCAGGTCGCAATAGAGTGCATGCACGAGACCGATGCCCGCGGTCGCACCGTTGAGCATGGCGATGACCGGCTTCCTGATCGAGGGATAATAGCCATAGCGCGTCTGCCAGTCCGGGCGCCGGTTCATGTCGAACGGCGGCAGATTGGTCGCGCGCCTGACGTCGTCGGGGTCGAGCCCCTTCAACGCATCCATGTCGGCGCCGGCGCAGAACGCGCGGCCGGCGCCGGTGAGCACGATGACGCGGACATCGTCATCGGCGCTCGATGCTTCCATGGCATGGCGCACGTCGCGCTCCATGATCGGCGTCCACGCATTCATGCGATCGGGCCGGTTGAGCGTGATGGTCGCGACCTTGTCGCTCACCTCGTAGAGGATGTGTTCGTAAGCCATGGCGCTCTCCCTGTGCTGTCGGCCCGCGTTCGCGCGCGCTCGTTGGGAATGAGCCTAGCATATCCAATGGTAAGGCAAGGACTTGCGCCAAGAAACTGCGCGACGACGCGATCACTCGGCCGCTTGCGCCAGCACCGGCCGGCGCGCCAGCCAACCGTCGACGAAGTGATCGAGCCAGGCACGCTCTGCGGCATCGTACACGGCACGATCCGCGAAGTGATGGTGCCGCTGCCGCGCACCGGGCGCGCTGAAGCCGTCATAGCCGCGCGTGGTCCAGCGATGCATCATCGCGTAGGTCACATCAGGATGAAACTGCACGCCGAACGCATTGCCGGCGCGGAATGCCTGCACCGGAAAATCATCGCCTTCTGCCAAGAGCTCCGCGCCAACAGGCAGCTCGAATCCCTCGCGGTGCCAATGATAGACCTGTGCCGGCCAGGCCGGGCAGAGCGCGTGGCCCGCGGCGGTCGGACGGATCGGGTAGTAGCCGATCTGGGTCAGGGCCTCCGGATGCGGCGCGACGCGCGCGCCGAGCTGCATGGCGAGCATTTGTGCCCCCAGGCAAATGCCGAGGAACGGCCGCTGCTCGCGCAGCGGAATTTCGATCCAGTCGATCTCGCGACGGATGTAGTCGTCGGGATCGTTGGCGCTCATCGGGCCGCCGAAGACCACGGCGCCTGCGTGCGCATCAAGCGTCTCGGGCAGCGGATCGCCGAAGCGGGGACGGCGGATGTCGAGGGGATGGCCGAGCGCGCGGAGCGCGTTGCCGACGCGGCCGGGGGTCGAAGATTCCTGATGCAGGACGATCAAGACCGGTAACCGGCTTTCGGAGGCGGCAGGGCTCGGCACCCTCTTTCGGAAGGGCACCAATTCTGCACCACCAAACCTGTCCGTCCGGAACGACATGGCCTCTGCGAGTGCTATCGGTTCAGACCGCCAGCATAGCTAAGCGATGGTTAACATCGTGTGAGTTCGCGCACACATCGAAAGTGAAGCAAGCTCCGGGCCACTACGGGAGCTGGGGACTTTTCTAGTGCCGGCGCCTCTGGAACCGGCTCGTGGCGGCCAGGATGAAGCCGCGCGGGAAGAAGCGCAGCGCAAACGGCACAATCTTGATGCCGAGACCGGGCAGCACTGCCCGTTTGTTGGCCATCAGGCCGCGATAAGCCTCTTGCGCGACATCGGCGGCCGAAACGTTGAGAAGGGCCGTATCGTGTTGCGCCCCGACGCCGGCGCGCGCCTGGAATTCGGTGGGCACAGGGCCCGGGCAGAGCACGGTGACGCGAACCCCGCGCGGCGCGAGCTCCGCGCGCAGCGCTTCGGTGAAGGAGATCACATAGGCTTTGGAGGCATAATAAACGGCCATGCCGGGACCGGGCAGGAAGCCTGCAACCGAGCCCACATTGAGCAGACCGCCCCTGTTCCTGATCAGCTGATCGGCAAAGCGCAGCGACAGATCCGTCAGAGCCCGCACATTGACCTCGACGATCCCGATCTGCTCATCGCGGTCGCGCTCGATGGCATCACCGAACACGCCGAAGCCCGCATTGTTGACGAGGTGATCGAGCTCCACGCCTTCGGCCGCGAGCGCTGCCGCGATGGTCTCGCCGGCGGCGGGGTCCTCGAGATCGCAGGCGATCACGATCGGCTTCTTGCCGCCTTTGGCGGCGAGCTCGTTCGCGAGCGCCTCCAATCGATCCGCGCGCCGCGCCGTCAATGCGAGACGATGTCCATTGGCGGCAAACACGCGCGCCAGCTCCACACCTATGCCCGCCGAAGCACCGGTGATCAACGTTACCCGCTCAGTCACGATCGAAGTTCTCTTGAATTGAAGTCTTTGGCCCCGGCAATCGCTGAACGAGAGCATAAGCCGTGCGCGACAGGCAAGCGGCGCTGGCGGCATGGCCGCTTGAGCGGGCGACAGGGGGTGCAGAAAAGACTCATATTTGCAGGCGAATCCGCAAAAGCGCGGGAAGGGCACGGCTTACATTAAAGTTTCGTCATGTGGCTCGCATGTCGGGCCACCGGCGCGGACAAGTCAGCCGCCGACGGCACCATCCTTCACCTGGCCACCGACGCGTTCGGCGACCGCGTGCTTCAGGTCGATCCGGTCGCGCTGGGAAATCCCGAGCAGATCGGAGGCGCGCCAGACGACGTTGTCTTCGAATTCGGTCACCTGGCCGTCGGCATAGACCAGCTCCCACATCATCCGGACGATGCGCTTGCGGCCCTCTTCGTCGAGCGAGCGCATGATGACGCTGGTGAAGTGATAGAGATCCACCGCCTCGCCCTCGACCTCAGTGGCGTCGGCGATCAGGCGATCCGCGGTGCCGTGGTCGAGCCCGAAATGGCTCTCGATCAGGCTGTGCAGCTTGCGCTGCTCGGCCGCCGTCGGCTGGCCGTCCAGCGAGACCACGTGGACCAGCAGCGCGGTTGCCGCCAACCGATAGTCGCTGTCGCCGAAGGTGCGGTTCTGGTCGTTGGGGGCGACGATGTCGGCGATGAATTGGCGCAGGCCGTCGAGCATAGGATCCTACCGAAATCGATGCAGCCGCGAGGGGGAGGGCGGCCGCTACCAGCATTATATGAGCAGGAAACTCAACCGGCGCAACGTGCGGCAGTTCCGCGCGCCGGATTACGTTTCGGCAATCTGCTGCGCATCGGACGCGAGGAGCAAGCCGAGTCCCTCAGCTGTCGTCCCTGCGAACGCAAGGGACCCGTAACTACAGGCTGTGTTTGGGCAATGACCATCTTGCCTATTTCAGAAATCACGCGGCATGGGCCCCTGCTTTCGCAGGGGCGACAGCGGCTCACGGAATCTCGTACACCACCATCTTGTCGGCGATGCCGCGCAGCGCGGCCTGTTTCTGGATCGGTTTGATCTCGCGTTGCTGCAACAGTTCGGCAACCGCCGGCGCATCCAGCACGGGGCCGGTGATGTGAATCTCCTGGGCGGTCGACAGGCTCTGCACGCGGGCGGCGATGTTGACGGTCTGGCCGAAATAATCCTGCCGCTCGTTGAGCATCACCGCGAGGCACGGACCTTCGTGGATGCCGATCTTGACGATGAGATCGTCGGTGCCGCGCTGCTCGTTGAGCGCGTCCATCGCCGCGCGCATCCGCAGGCCGGCGACGATGGCGTGCTCGGGACGGACGAAGGTCGCCATCACGGCATCGCCGATGGTCTTCACCACCGCGCCCTTCTCGGAGGAGATGATCTCGAGCAGCGCATGGAAATGCGCGCGCACGAGATCGAAGGCGGCAAGATCGCCGACGCGCTCGTAGAGCGCGGTCGAGCCTTTCAGGTCGGTGAACAGGAAGGTGAGCGAGGTGATCTGGAGCCGCTGGTCGAGACTGAGATTGTCCGCCTTGAACACATCGCGAAACGTCTGGTTGGACAGCATCCGCTTGGCGGTCAGGAACGGCTTGCGCTTGCCGATGAGATGGTGGAGCGCCTCGGCCGCGATGAACACAGACGGCAGCACGCGCACGCCGGCCTGGTTCTCCAGCGACAGCCGCAGCGGGCCGGGCCGCATGGTCGTGGTCCCCGTCGGGGCCTGCACCTTGTTGTACATGATGGCGAGCTGCTGACGGTCCCTGGTCGGCTCGCCCTGGACGTCGATGAAATGGGCGGCGTGCGTCACCGGCTCGAAGATGATGACGAAGTCAGCGGGCAGTTGCAGCGACATGGTCGCCTTCTCGCCGGCCGGCAGCTCCATCGTGTCCAGCGTCACCTCGTTCGCGAGTGTCACGAACGATTCCTTGTTGAAGTCGACGCCGGAGCTCCAGAATACCTGCTTGAAATATTCCCACACCGGAAGCGTATCAGGATCGTGTGCCGCGATGCGCCGCACGCGCGGATTCACGGTGAAGGAGACCTCGACCTGGTCGTCGACGGAGGCCTTGTAGCCGCAGGCGCAGAGCGCGCAGTGATAATCGTCCGGCTTGAGCGCCTTCAATGTGGTGTGCGCGCCCAGCACGCCGCCGCAACCCGGACACAGCACGTTCCAGCCGAGGTCGAACAGCCCCAGCCGCGCCGCGTGCAGAAAAGCCGAGATCGCGTGCTCCTCGTCCACGGCATGCTGCGCGGCGAAGTCGAGGACGTTGACGCGGTTGAGCTCGTGATCCTCGCCGCGCTCGATGAGACGCGCGATCGCATCGGCCACCTTCGGATCGGCGGTCTGCTTGAGGACGGAAAACTGGGCCTGGATGTCGCTCATGGCGAAAACTCTATCTAGGGCGCGTCACGCCGTCGGCCAGACGAGGAGCCTGTCACCGACGCGTGATGCGGAACGTGGGTGAGTGGTCCGGCTGGGTCGTGACGACGCCCAGCGGGATCACGGGATTGGCCGTATCGGCGAGCTCGACGCGGAACGCGCCGATCAGCCGCGCCAGCGCCAGCACCGATTCGGCCTGCGCGAACGGCGCGCCGATGCAGACGCGCGGACCCGCGCCGAACGGCAGATAGGCGAAGCGATCAGGCGCTTCCTTCGACATGAAGCGTTTTGGGATGAACGCGTTCGGCTGATCCCACAGCTTCTCGTGCCGGTGCAGCAGCCATGGCGCGATCATGATGATGTCGCCCTTGCCGATCTCGATTCCGGCCGCATTGTCCTTCTCGCGCGCAGCCCGCGCGACCAGGAACGCCGGCGGATAGAGCCGCATCGTCTCCTCGATCACCGCGCGCGTGAATTTCTGCCGGTCGATGTCGGCGATGCTGTCGAGGTGCTCGCCGCGCGCCTCGGAGGCGACCTCCTCCTGCGTCTCCGGATCGAGCGCGAGCAGATAGAGCGCCCAGAACAGCGCCGTCGCCGTGGTCTCGTGACCGGCGAGGATCATGGTCGCAACCTCGTCGACGAGCTGCTCGTCGGAAAAGCCCTTGCCGGTCTCAGGATCGCGCGCGGCGTCCATGAGATCGAACAGGTCGCGCGGCGGCGCACCGTCCTTCTTGCCGGCCTTGCGCCGCTCTGCGATCAGCATCGCGACGAATTCGGTCCAGCGCTTGCGGAAGCGGGCGCGGGCAAGATCCATCGGGCTCGGCCACGACACCGGCAGCAGCATGTCGAGGAAATACGGCCGTCCGAGCCGGGCGGCGTATTCCATGATGAAGTTGCGCAAGGTCGCGCCGTGCTGGTCCATGCCGAACGAGAACATCGTGCGCCCGGCGATCTCCAGCGTCATGCGCTGCATGATCTCGCGCAAATCGACGTCCTCGCCGGTGCGCGCATGGAGCTTGGCGATGGTCTCGTCGAGCACCGCCGTCATGTGCGGGACGAGATTGGCGGTGGCGCGCGGCGTGAACGCCGGCGCGAGGGTGCGGCGCTGGAACGTCCAGGAGTGGCCTTCCGCGATCAGGAGACCGTCACCGAGCACGGGGCGCAGCATGCGGATGCCGGCCGGCGTGCGCGTGTAGTTCTCGTAATTGGTCAGCAGGACATGCCGGATCGCGTCCGGCTGGTTCAGGATGAAGCTGTTGCGGAGGAAGAAGCGGCCCTTGATGACGTCTTCCTCGTAGGCGCGCTGTCCCCAGGTCGCGATCATGTTGTGCCGGATCACGGCAAGCCGGCCGAAGAACGACATGTCGTCGGGCGCACGCGGGGGAGCCGGAGGGACGATGGGCCGACGCACGCTGGCGATGTTCATGGCTCTCTCCCGCAAGATGTGACGCAGGCAAACAGCTAGTAAGTCAGCTCGGCAATCGCAATCCTGTTCTCCGCGGCGGGCCAGGCCCGTGCCACAATCCGTTCCTCGCCGAACTGGGCCACGATGTTACGCCCAACTTCGCTGATTGGAAGGCGCAAGGTCGCTGCCGAATCCGTGGGCACGCCCGGCTTCACGTCGGCCGGCTCCTTGCCGTCGAACAGAACAACGTCCCGCGGCAGGCCAAAATAGCCGCGCGGACGTGACATGATCACGACCGCACCGGCATCCTTGTCGGCAGCCGCGAGCGGGCGCGCGGCGCGCAGATGCACGACATCGGAGGAGCGCGGGAATGGCGAGCGATAGATGTGCGTGGTCGGCGCGTCCGGGGACGTCAGGACGAATTCGAGCGCCCAGGAGGGCTCGACCTGCGCCGGTCCCCAGCGGCCGTCCGCGCCGGTCTTGGCGCTATGCACGGCGCTGCCCTTACGCTCACCGGTATCAGGATCGACGCGGAAGATATCGACGGTTGCACCCGCCACCGGGCGGTTGGTCGACACGCCGCCGGGCGTGCCGCTGACGAGGCCGCTGAGCTTGACGGTCGGCTCCGGCACGATCGCAATGCGCGCGGGCTCGCGTCCGGCGATGAATTTGTAGATCTCGCGGAAGGCGCGCGGGTGGAACGCCACCTCGCGGTGGTCGAGCGCACCGAGCACGAGATTGGTGGCGCCCTTCAGCTCCGGCCCTTCATTGGTGACACCGGTCGGCGTACCGGGCTTGCCGATGAAGCGGCCGTCGGCCTGGGCGTACTTGTCCATGCCGTCGCTGCGCAGCGTGAGGAACGCAACGCCCGGCGTCACCTCGCTTTCGCCCTCGTTCAGGCCACGCAGGAATACACCGCGGCCGTTGAACTCGTTGTTCGGTTGGTCGTCGGTTGCGAACACGCCGTGATTGGGCGTGCCGCACAAGACGGCGTGGCTGACATCGCCAGCGCCGCCATTCTTGATGACGTTGCGGATCGCATAGCCACCGCGCGAGCTGCCGACCAGCGCCACGCGCGGCGCGCCGGTGCGACGCTTCAATTCGGCGATGGCGGCCGTGAGCTCGCGGCGCTGGTCCTCGGTCGAGGAACGGTTCGCCTGCTCGACCTTGTCGTCGCTACGCGCGTTGGGGTCGGTGAAGTTGATCGCCATCATGCGGTCATGCGCGATGCCGTTGGATTCCATCCGCCACAGCGTCGTCATCCAGAGCGCGTCGTAGTCGCCATTGCCGTGGACGAACAGGATCGGCGGCACCTCATTGCCCGGCGTCGCAGGCGCGGTCTGGGCGAATGCCTCCGTCCGCAAGCTCGCAACTGCGAAGGGCAAGCTGCCGGCCCCCAGCAAGATCATCCGTCGCGACAACTTCATCTGTTCCTCCCCGGCAAACCGCCTCTTTGCACCGCTTATAGCGGTCTAACCACTGGACAGCGAAGGACTTTCGCAGGCATCACTGAATCTGCCGGAATCGCCAGCATCACTTCTGCCAGCCCATATGGAAGGGGATATGACCGAGCCGCCGAACCGTCAGAAAATGGCCGCCGACGGCATCACCGCGCCGCTGCGCTACACCGTGTTCCGGCGCATCTGGCTCGCCAGCCTGCTCTCCAATCTCGGCCTCCTGATCCAGGGCGTGGGCGCGGCCTGGGCGATGACTCAGATGGCGGCCTCGGCGGACAAGGTCGCGCTGGTGCAGACCGCCCTGATGCTTCCGATCATGCTGATCTCGATGCCGGCCGGCGCGATTGCCGACATGTATGACCGGCGCATCGTCACGCTGGTCTCGCTGATGATCGCCCTCACCGGTGCGACGGCGCTGACCGTGCTGGCCGGGTTCAATCTCATCACCCCGGAAACGCTGCTCGCCTTCTGCTTCGTGGTGGGCAGCGGCAACGCGCTGTTCGGTCCGGCATGGCAGTCCTCTGTCAGCGAGCAGGTGCCGCCCGACGCGTTGCCTTCGGCGGTCGCACTCAACGGCATCAGCTACAACATCGCGCGCAGCTTCGGCCCGGCAGTCGGCGGCGTCATCGTCGCCGCGCTCGGCGCGGTGGCCGCCTTCGCCTGCAACGCGCTTCTCTACCTGCCGCTGCTCGTGGTGCTGCTGCTCTGGCGCCGCTCGGTCGAGCCCTCCCGCCTGCCGCGGGAAAAGCTCAATCGCGCCATGGTCTCGGGCTTCCGCTACATCACCAATTCGCCGCCGATCAAGATCGTGCTGTTGCGCACCCTGGTGATGGGCCTGATCGGCGGCGCCATCATGGCGCTGATGCCGCTGGTTGCGCGCGACCTGCTGCATGGCGGCGCGCAGACCTATGGCATCATGCTGGGCGCCTTCGGCATGGGCGCCGTGGTCGGCGCGCTGAACATCCACGAACTGCGCAAGCGCATGAGCGGCGAGGCAGCGATCCGCGCCTGCACCATCTCGATGGCGTTTGCGATGGCTGCCCTTGCCCTCAGCACGGAGCCGGTGCTGACGGCGGCCGCGCTCGTCCTGGCCGGTGCGGTGTGGATGGCCGCCATCGCGCTGTTCAACATCGGCGTGCAGCTCTCGGCACCGCGCTGGGTCGCCGGCCGTTCGCTGGCGGCGTTCCAGGCCTCGATTTCCGGCGGCATCGCAATCGGCGCCTGGGGCTGGGGCCATCTTACCGACTTTGCCGGTGTCGAAATTGCGCTGCTGACGGCGGCCGGCCTGATGCTGATCTCGCCGCTGCTCGGGATATGGCTGACAATGCCGCGCGTCGGCGCCCGCAATGAAGATGCCGACGTGCTGGCCGATCCCGAGGTGAAGCTGTCGCTGACCGGCCGCAGCGGCCCGCTGGTGGTCGAGATCGAATACCGCGTCGAGCAAGACAATGCGCGCGCGTTCCACAACGTCATGCAGGACGTGCAGCTCTCACGGCAGCGCAACGGCGCCTATGGCTGGTCGATCGCCCGCGACATCGCCGATCCGGAATTGTGGACCGAGCGCTATCACTGCCCGACCTGGTTCGACTATCTACGCCAGCGCAATCGCTCGACCCAGTCCGAACGCGCGCTGCACCAACAGGCGATCGCTTTCCACATCGGCCCCGAGCCGGTTCGGATCCGCCGCATGCTGGAGCGTCCGTTCGGCTCGGTGCGCTGGAAGGAGGAGACACCGGACCGTGCAAGCGCGGAGGTGTTGCCGGTGGTCGCGACAGCGGCGGGAAGCAGCACGTAGTTTACTGCCCGTGCTCGGTCAGCACCTTGTCGCAGCCCTTGCTCAGCTTCGCGCGATTCTGCTTCAGGCAGGCGAGCACGGCGCCGTCGCCATTGTTCATCACCGCACGGCAGAAGCGCGTGACGTCGCGCGCGCAGGCATCGTGGCCAGGCTGCTGTTGCGCTGACGCGGCCGACGCGCACAGGAGCAAAGAAATAGCGAAAAGAAATCTGATCATCGCATAATGCCTCTTACCCGGAAAGATGTGCGGGGAAGCTAGTGCGACGATCCCGCACCTGCAACGGCTTTGTTACCGAGCGGGAAACGTGCCGCCGCGTGGCCCCGGCACACGGCCGGGGCACATCGCGAGGGGAGCTCGCCGACGCAACGATGTCGTTGCGCGCCGTTACTCGCTGTCGCTCTTATTGACTGTCCTGGGCGTCAGCGACCTTGCGCGAGGCGCCCTTGGCAAGATCCTTGTCCATCACCGCGCGGCAGCCGGCGCTGAGGTCCGAGCGATGCTTCATCATGCACGCCGTGATCTTCGGGATGTTGGGGATTTCCGACGAGCACAGGCGGAAGGCATCGCCGGTGCACATCTGCTGCGCCTCGGCCGAGAAGGCGAAGCTCGAGGTCGTCGAAACGATCGAGACGATGGCAGCAAAGCCGAGAGCCAGGCTGGTGTCGCGGATCCTGGCAGAGAAGGACTTGGTGTTCAGAGACGTGGTGTTCAGAGACTTGGTCATTTGAAGCTCCCATTGGCACCGTCGCAACGGCGCCCGTTGTTGATGGGAACTACGATGCTCCAGCAAAACAGTTTCCACTGTGATGACGGTCACGGGAGATATGCCCTCTGTGACGTCGGTCACTTTGGCGCAGCTGCCTGAAATTCCTCCACAACCGCTGTCGTGTTGGTGTCACGTTAACTGTTACTTCGCATTAATGGCTCGTCGCGCGGGAAATTCCGCAGGTTTGGTTGCGTAATTGGAAAGAGTAGCGATGCGTAATGCGTTGGGCCTGATGCTGGCCAGTGTTGTTGCGGCGGTCGTGATCGCCGCCGGCGGTTGGTTTTTTTATTCCTCGCGCGCCGACCAGGGCGCTCCCAAGACAGTTGCAGCCCGTGCCGCCGACCCATTGCCGGCACCGGCGAAGCTCGCCGCCAGGGATGACGTCGAGACAACCGCGACGGTCGCGGCGAAGCCGGCGGCGATTGCCCAGGCACCCGCGCCCACGCCCGCTCCCGTCATGCCGGTGCAGCCGAAGCAGGCCTGCGCCAATCCGAATGCGCTGGGCGTCTCCCGCGTGGTCGAGATCGACACCACCGGCGGCCCCGGCTTCGGCTTCGATCATTTCAAGCAATTCGACTTCCTCACCGACAAGGAGGTCGTGCTGACCTTCGACGACGGCCCCTGGCCGGTGAACACGCCGAACGTGCTGAAGGCGCTCGCGGACGAATGCACCAAGGGCCTGTTCTTCTCGGTCGGCAAGCACGCGACCTATCATCCGGAAATCCTGCGCCAGGTGCTGGCCCAGGGCCATACGGTTGGCACGCACACCTGGTCGCACGTCAATCTGAACGGCAAGAAGATGACCGAGCAGATGGCCAAGGACGAGGTCGAGAAGGGCATCAGCGCGGTGAAATTCGCGCTCGGCGCCAACCCTGCGCCGTTCTTCCGCTTCCCGCAGCTGCAGCATAATCCGGCGATCGTGAGCTATTTCGGCACCCGCAACGTCGCGATGTTCTCGACCGACGTGGACTCCTTCGACTTCCGCAAGGGCGCGACGCCGGAGAAGATCATCGAGACGGTGATGACGCGGCTCGACAAGCTCGGCAAGGGCATCATCCTGATGCACGACTTCCAGAAGAACACCGGCATCGCCCTGCCGGCGCTGCTCGCGCGCCTCAAGGCCGGCGGCTACAAGGTCGTGCAGATGAAGGCCAAGACGACGCTGCAGTCGCTGCCGGAGTATGACGAAGCGCTGATGAAGGAAATGAAGGTGCCGACCGCGAGCACGAATACGCGTCCGATCTCGAGCGTCGTGCAGACGGTGTCGCAGTAAACGCTCATCCATCTCCAACTCTTGCGTCATGGCCGGGCTTATCCCGGCCATCCACGTTTTTGGAGCCGCGTCGAAAGATCGTGGATGCCCGGGACAAGCCTGGGCATGACGTTTACTGAGAGCCAGAAGGCGGCCTACCAATAGATGCCGTGGCGGTGCAGTTCGCTGATGATGCGGCGCTCGGTCCAGCGCTTAGACTTCGGCTTGTCAGCCCTTGCCGTCTTCCTGGTGGCGGGCTTGGTTGTCGCGACCGGCGCCGGCGCGGGCGCGGGAGCGGTCACCGCCGGAGCGGCCGGCGCAGAGAGCGACACGGCCGGCGGACGATCCGAATATTTCGGCGCCTCGGTCGCCGGTGCAGCTTCGCTCGCCTGCGGCGTGGAGGTGGTCGCCGAGGTCGGTGTGGTCAGTGGCGCGGGAGCCTGAGCGCCCGCCGCCGACAGCGACAGACTGCGGGAGCCGTCTGCCTGGGCAGAGGCGGAAGCCAGGACCATGGCGGCAACCAGAATGATCTTGCGCATGTAAAATCTCCCCGTGTTTGCGTGACCGGGATATTACGGGGGAGGGGCGCCATTCGATGTGACCAGGCTCACAAATGATGCCCGGTCTCGCCCGTTGCTTCGCTAGCGCCGAACACTCAGCTCGCGGATCGCAAATCCAAGGTCGCGAAGATCACCCGGAAAGTGCGTGGCGGCGTTCGTCGTCAGCTCGACTGCCAGATTGTCCGCGCCCGTGAAATCATCGAGCTGGAGCGACAGGGGCTCGGAAGGCACGATTCCGCGATAGATCTCATGACCGTTGACCTTGATCAGGAATTCGTTGCCCGAAATCGGCATGGCCCACAACACCAGACGCAATGTTCGCGCCGGCGCCGAAGGTTTGTTCGGCACATCGAAATGCGCGGTGGGGGACGCCCACTGAAGCGCTCCACCGGGCGTTGATTCCTTGCCGAAGACACCGCGTGTCGTGACACCCGGCAGGGCATCGGTGCCGATCTCGAGAACGTCGCGGTGTCCCTCCAGATACTCCCGCGACGAGCGATCCGTTGCCACTGATATCAATCGCTGTCCCGCATTGGCGGTCAGCCGGTCGGCTGACGCGAGGCAGTCGAACTTGTCCCAACCGGCCGGCAAATAGGCGCGTCCCACCTTGCCGGACCACGAGAAGATGTTCGGCGATGCCCAGGCCACGCCGCGATCGGCGGCAATGCTGCGCAACATGTGATTCATCATGGGATGAGCGACATCGATGACGACGCCATGGCAGCTGCCGAATTCGGCGGATAGGCGATTGTAGTCCCAATCGAGCGACGCCTTCTGCGCGTCGACCTGCGCGGCGGCGGTCGGAAGACCGGGAATGCCCGCACCCAGCGCCTGAATGACCCACAGCGGTCGCAGCGCACCGAGCATCAGGTGAGCGATCACGACGATGAAGCTGGCAGCGACGGCGCCGAAACGCCACTGCGCTGCTGCCAGGGGAGTTACGACGAGGGTGAACAGCAACGGCGCCGCCATGGCAAGGCCCTTGCCGGCCGCCCAGGCGTGACCAGCCGCCAGAATGGCGATCGGCACGAGGCAGCCCGCCAGGCTGCCGGCGAGAAAGCGCGCGGCGCTGCCATCGGGCTCGGTACGCCAGATCGTCCGGACCGCCCGTGCGACGCTCCTCACCAGCAAGAACAGGAAACCGTAGAGCAGCAGCTTCCACACGAACGCGATGACGACGGGCCAACTTGCGGACAGGAGCACGGCATAGAGGCCGAGGCCGGCAACAGCGGCCTCGACGGGCAGCGAGAACCACGCATCGGCCAGCTCTCCGAGACGGCTGTCGGGACTGGCAATGATCTCGAGGAAATTCGCTTCGCCGCCAAGCAGGTAGCGTTGAAAATACTTCCACCAGTCCGGTGGATAGGCAGCTGCATGGCTGAGCTGTCGAACGACATAGGCACCCGTGCCCGACCAGTGTGGAATGCATGCAAGCAGCGATAATCCGACGCCTGCCAGAAGGCCGGGTGCAGCGACGACCAGGCTTTGCCGCGTCGCTCGACGACAGACCGCCACCACGACGATGGCGGCGGCGGCAAGTCCGTAGACCGTCATCGATTCCGGATAGAGAAAGAACGCGCCCGTCATCAGCGCCGCAAAGACAGCTCCCAGCCGCACGATCGAAGCCGGTGCCCGGCCAAACCGATCCCTATCGAACGCCAACGCGACGAAGGCGAGAAGGAGCAGGAAGATCGGCTGCGTCGAAAGCTGAGACCACGCATTGATGTCGAACACGTACTGCTCGAAAAATCCAATCGTGAGCGCGGAGGCGCAGATCCATGCCAGCCAGCGCCGCATTGCGAGCGCGTTGACGAACACGAACAGCGCCGCAAACAGCATGTTGAGCTGCATGCCGACCATGAACGAATAGGCGCAATCGACGACAGAGCCGCGGCTCACGACCGCAAAGGCTGCATGCATCATCGACACGGCACTACGCCAATCGATGAACCACAAGGCCGCCACGGTCTGAGGATCGGACTGTGCACTCTCTACGCCCTGGACGAGCAACGTTGCGTAGTCGAGCGTTCGATAGGAAATCGAAGCTCCGACATAGAGAAAGTGATCGTAGACATTCGCCTGGAAGACGCGGAAACGTGGACCACCGGTCCAGCCGGGCGCCAGACAGAGGATCGCAACGGCTGCAACGGTCACGATCGCGGCGGGCCATGCACCGGCCGAGATCTTCTTCCGCCACTGTCCATCCTGAACGATCACTGCACCTGCAACGACGAGACCGCAGGTCGCCATCGCCAGCAGCGTGACCCATGACGCGACGCCGGACAGGTACAGGACAGCGGTCGCTGCCGCGAGCAGGCCGAAGCCGAGTGGCGGCGCGAGCGCCCAGCGGGCGGCAAAACCTTGCGACGGCAGAAGCAGGGAGAACGGCAGGCCGATGGCTCCGCACATCGATACGAAGAGCCCGACAACCAGGATATCGTGCATCACCGCGACTGCCCCCTGGCCGGAAGTAGTTGCGGCGAACGCACCCCCTGTCAATTCGGACGCGGCGCGGCTTCAGGCAGCAAGCAGCCGTCATCGCCGAAGCGGAAGCGCGATCGAGTGCGGTTCGAAGAGAATCTGCCCCGGATCGAGGCGCTGGTGCCGCAAGAGGGATTCGAACCCCCGACCCCGTCATTACGAATGACGTGCTCTACCGACTGAGCTATTGCGGCGAACCCTGCCGGGGCCGGATGCCGACCCCGATACGCGCGCTCCTGATATCGGGCATGGCCCGAATTGGCAAGGACAAGCCGGCTTCGAATTGGGGCTCACGCGCCCCAGCGGGACCAGAACCCACGCCAGCCCCCGGCCTGGGCCTTGGGAGTGCCGATTTGTTCCGTAAATTCGTCGCTCGGGCCCTCGTCATCGATCCCGGGATCGTCCGGAGCCCGGACGATCGGGATGACCGCGGGAATCGGCGCCGGCGCGGGCTTGCCGAGGTCGGCGCGGGTCCGGAACACCGGTGTTGCCGCCGGAGGCGTTGATTCGGCGGGCTCGGGAGCCGGTGGGACCGGCTCGGCGGTCACGACGGCCGGCTCTTCCTTGGTGGCGGTCGGGGGCGAATTGTCCTGTGCGGCCGGCACCGGGGCTGCGGCTGGGGTTGGCGCAGCCACGGGCGGTTCCGCCGGGCCTGCGCTGGGGGCCACCGTCACGCGCTTCGGCGGCGGCGCCGCCAGCATGGCTTCCTCGAAGGCGGAGGATTCGATCGTGGTGCCCCTGTCCGAGGGCAGGCTGGCGACCGGCGTCTGCCACTGGAAGGCGTCGAGGCGGCCGGTAACAGGGGAAACCGGACGCCAGCGGTCGCTGACATAGCCATCCGCGGTCCAGGCCGGATCGTGGCGGGCGCGCACCGCGCGCAGGGTCCAGGCGCGGGCACGACCGCTATCGCCATGCTCGGCGCGTTCGATCTCGGCCATCAACAGCGCGACGCGCTGGGTCGGATCGCTGATGTAGGGCGCCAGCACCTCGCGCGCGCGGACGAATCCGGAGGCATCGATCGCGGCACGCGCGATCGCGAGCTGGCCCTCGACATGGCCCGGCTTGTCGGCCGAAATCTTCGCCGCAAGCGTCTCGACGCGCTGCAGGCGCTGCCGCGCGGAGTCGCCGAGCTTCACATGGGCATAGGCCTCCGCGAGATCGGGATGCGGGTTGGCGAGCCAGGCGGCCTCGACCAGCTTCATGGCGCGGCGCACCTGATGCGCCTCGCTCTCGAACTTCGCAGCGAGCACCGCGGCCGGTACCAGCGTCGGCGCCAGCCTGATCGCCTCCATCACGCTCTCGCGCGCGACATCGCGGTCCATGGTCGCCAATTCCAGCGCGCGCGCCGTGAGCAGCACGCCGCGCTGGCGGCGATAGGCCGGCTTGTCGATCAGGCCCGCGGACAGATTCGAATCGAGGATCGCGAGCGCGCCGCCCCAGTCGCCGCGCGCACAGCGGAAGCCGAGCACCGCTTGCGAGGCCCAGGTCGAGGCTGGCGACAGCTTGATCGCTTCCTCCGCGATCATCACGGCACCGACCGCATCGTCGGCGCGCTGCGCCTCGATGAACAGGCCGCGCAGGCCAAGCAGCCGCGTATCTTCGCGCTCGGCCATGGCGCGGAACACGCGCTGCGCCTCGTCGCGATTGCCTTCGAGCTGCGCCGACTGCGCATGCAGCAGCAGAGCGAGCGGATCATTCGGCGCATGCCGCCGTGCCGCCTCGGCATGACGGCGGGCGAGCGCGGTGTCGCCGTGACCGATCGCGAGCAGACCGTGGGTGATGGCGTGGCGACCCCGCGCGTGACGCTTGTCGTGGCGGCGGCGCCGCATGCGCCCCGGTGTGCGCCAGATCGTCGTCAGGATGCTCCAGATCAGCACGACCGCGGCGGCAAAGAGGCCAAGCATGAACACGAATCGCGGAAGCGTCGTCGAGAGGCGGAAATGACCTGCATTCAGGACGAGATCGCCCGGCTGGTCGGCGACCCAGGCCGCGCCGGCTGCCGCCAGTGCGATCAAGACAAGGAAGAGGACGATGCGAAGCATGGCGATCCCTATTACGCGCCGATTGTTGCGCGAATCTTATCGAGCAGATTTGGCGAGATCCGCCATGGCATCATCCGCGAATTTGCGAGAGGCGGCGAGCGCGGCGTCGCGGGCCTCGGCCTTGTCGAGCCAGGCCTGCGCCGGCACGCGATCGGCCTCCGGCAGCGTCTTGAGCTCGCGCCGCGCTTCCACGAAATCATTGCGGAGCGCCGCCGCCGTCACCCGCGCGACGATGGCGCCGCGATCGTTGCCGACGCCGTCGGTACGCTCGATGCGGACGAGTTTCGATGCGCCGGCCTGAAGACGCTCGACGATGCCCGCGTTCGCGGCCGGGGCTTCCGCCGGCGGCGACAGTTTCGGCACGATGTTGAGGAGTTCGCGACTCAGCGCGACCGGGGTCGGGATGCCCGACGATGCAAACACATCGAGCGGCTTCAGCACGTCAGGCTTGGCGGCGAGCGAACGCGCCGCGGACAGCTGCGACTGATAGGGGTCGCCATGGCGAACGGCGACGTCGAGCAAGGCCGCTGCCACCACGAAGCGCAGAGGCTTGTCGTCCATCGCCTTGTTATCGGCGAGCTTCTCGCCTTGCTGCGCGAGCTCGGCCCGCTCCGTCTTGCTGGCGCGCTCGAGCTGCGCGAGGCGATCGGTGAGCGCGGCGATATCAGGCGCAGCGGAGGGCGGCGCGGATTTCGTATCACTCAGCGCGCTCGCGGTCTTGTCGGACTGCGCGCGAAGATTGGCGATATCGCTGCGCAGGCTGTTTGCGGACTTCTCCAGCGCGTCGATCCGCGCCGCCATGGCCGGATCGGCGACGGGCTTGCCGGCCTTGGCTTCGACCGCAGCGACACGGCCGCTCAACGCATCGACGGTCGCGCCCGTGACTTGCGGCGCGGCCGGCGGGGCCTGCACGGCGGGCCAGCCCAGCATCCAGCCGACCGCGATCACGACTGCCGCGGCGACAGCGCCGGAAAGCGGCGCGACAACCCAGGGCGAAATCGAGGACGCGGGAGCCTGCGCTTCAATGCGCTCCGGCTCTGCGTCAACCTGGTCGGATTTGGCCTGCCCGGGCTCGGCGTGCTCCGGCGCAGGCGGGGTCTCGGGCTCGACCGCCGGCTCCTGCGGCTGGGTCGAAACTTCGTTGGCTTCGAGGTCGATGGTGGGCGGAGTGCGCTTGGCACGACCACTTTCGGGCGCCAATCCTGCGTCTTCAGGCTTGTCGTCGGCCATCGTGACGGTTCCTCACACTTCCATACCAGGACGCATTTGCGTCGGATTCGGCCCGACCTCTTACGCCAAACGGGTCCGCAAAGCACGCTCCAAGGTGGCAAACAAGGCATTTTCGTCCGGTGTCGCGGCAACCAGAACCTGGGACGCGCCGGCCTCGCGCAGTGCGTCCGCCACCGCCTCGGACAGGCAGCATTGCGGGATGGCCAGCGCCGAGATTTCGACGCCTTCGTCCCGCGCCGCATCCAGGAACGCGCGGGCGCTGCGCCGGGAGTAGTGCAGCACCGCCTCGACCCCGTGGGCGGCAAAGCCCTCGCAAACCTCGCGCGGCAGATGCTTGACCGGTGCCATGCGATAGGTCGTCTGCGTGACCACGGAAAAACCTTCCGCACCGAGCTCGCCGCCGAGATCGCGCGACAGATCGGCGCCCGCAAGATACAGCAGCGTGCTTTTCTTCTTCAGCACCTTGTCGCGTGCGCTCTGCACCACCGTCTCGCGCAAGGACGCAGCATCGCCGCCGGCGACGATCACCTGGGCGAAACCGGCGTCGCGGGCCGCAGCGGCCGTATGCTCACCGACCGCAAACAACGGCAGCCCCAGCAGACCAAGGTCCCGCAATTGCGGTGCGACGGCACGGATCGCGTTGGCCGACGTGACAATGACGGCGGCATAGGGCGCTTCACTTTCGCTGCGGAAGGCGACCGGCTCGAACTTGAGAGCCGGCGCAAGCATCACCGCATGCCCCCGCGCACGCAGATTTTCCGCCGTCGCCTCGTTGTCGGGATGCGGCCGTGTGACAAGAATGGACATCGCAGGTGTTCCCGAACCAATTGGCGGCGGCGCATCACTGGCAGGGCTGCGCGTGACGATTGCGCAGTCTGGCCCCGGAATGCTACCGGACGTACCAGAACTCCGCTTTCCGGATGAGCGCAAGGGCGCAAATTGGATAACAATTCGCCAATGCTGGTGCTGGGCATCGAAACAACCTGCGACGAGACCGCCGCGGCCGTGATCGAGCGCGCGGGCGACGGCCGCGGCAAGATCCTGTCCAACATCGTGCGATCGCAGGTCGAGGAACACGCCCGCTTCGGCGGCGTGGTGCCGGAGATTGCCGCGCGCGCGCATGTCGACCTGCTCGACGGCATCGTCGATCGCGCCATGCGCGAGGCCGGCATCGGCTTCGGCGAGCTCGGCGGTGTCGCGGCCGCCGCAGGCCCGGGCCTGATCGGCGGCGTCATCGTCGGGCTCACCACCGCGAAGGCGATCGCGATGGTGCATGAGACGCCGCTGGTTGCGGTCAACCATCTCGAGGCGCATGCGCTGACGCCGCGTCTCACTGACGGAATAGAGTTTCCCTATTGTCTGTTTCTCGCCTCCGGCGGCCATACCCAGATCGTCGCCGTCACCGGTGTCGGACAATATGTGCGGCTCGGCACCACCGTCGACGATGCGATCGGCGAGGCCTTCGACAAGGTCGCGAAGATGCTGGGCCTGCCATATCCCGGCGGGCCGCAGGTCGAGCGCGCGGCGGCAAGCGGCGATCCTACGCGCTTTGCGTTCCCGCGGCCGATGCAGGGGCGCCCCGATGCCAATTTCTCGCTATCGGGATTGAAGACGGCGGTTCGTACCGAGGCGAGCCGGTTACCTGAGATCACGCCGCAGGACATCAGCGACCTCTGCGCGAGTTTTCAGGCCGCCGTTCTCGATTCCACCGCCGACCGGTTGAGCGTCGGGCTCAGGCTGTTCCGCGAAAAGTTCGGCGCGCCGCGCGCCCTGGTCGCGGCCGGCGGCGTCGCCGCCAATCAGGCGATCCGCGGCGCTCTCGATGACGTCGCAAGGCAGGCCGGAACGCAATTGATCATGCCGCCGCCCGCGCTCTGCACCGACAACGGCGCGATGATCGCCTGGGCCGGCGCGGAGCGTCTCGCGCTCGGCCTGACCGACACGATGGAGGCCCAGCCCCGCGCACGCTGGCTGCTCGACGCCAACGCAACCGCGCCGGCAGGCTACGGCAAGACGCGGGCGGGATATTAGAATGTCCGCATTCCAATCCGTCGCGGTGATCGGGGCGGGCGCCTGGGGCACGGCACTGGCAACCGTGGCGGCGCGGGCGGGACGCACCGTGACGCTGTGGGCGCGCAATGCCGATCATGCCGCGCGGATCGCATCGACGCGCGACAATCCCCGGCTGCCCGGCGTGCGGATCGCTCCCGAGATCATCGTCACGAGCGATCTCGCCGAGGCGTCGCGCGCGGAGATGCTGCTGATCGCGACGCCGGCGCAGCATCTGCGCGGCGCGGTCAACATGCTGGCCTCGCATCTGACACGGCCGGTTCCGATCATTGCCTCCGCCAAGGGTATCGAGCACGGCACCCACAAATTCATGACCGACGTGATCGCGGAGGCCGCGCCGCATGCACAGCCGGCGATCCTGTCGGGTCCAAGCTTTGCCGACGACGTTGCGCGCGGCCTCCCGACCGCGGTGACCCTGGCGGCGAAAGACGAGGCGCTGGCCAGCCGCCTCGTGCAAGCGCTGGGCTCGCCGACATTCCGCCCCTATCACTCCACCGACATCCGCGGCGTCGAGATCGGCGGCGCCGCCAAGAATGTGCTGGCGATCGCCGTCGGCATCGCAGTCGGGCGCAAGCTCGGCGCTTCCGCCCAGGCTGCGCTCACGACCCGCGGCTTTGCCGAGCTGACGCGCCTTGGCCGCGCGCTCGGCGCACGCAGCGAGACGCTCACGGGCCTGTCCGGTCTCGGCGATCTCATCCTGACCTGCGCGAGCCCGCAATCACGCAATTTCGCGCTCGGCCTCGCACTCGGCCGCGGCGAGCAGCCGCCCGCCGGCAAGCTTGCCGAGGGCGAATTCACCGCGCCGGTGCTGATCGAACTTGCGGCTTCGCAAGACATCGAGATGCCGGTATCAGAAGCGGTCGCGTCGATCCTGAGCGGCCGAGGCACGATCGACGCGGCGATCTCGGGACTGCTGACGCGTCCCTTCAAGTCTGAGGAATGAACATGGCGTACTGGCTGGTGAAATCCGAACCATCGGTGTGGTCCTGGGACCAGCAGGTGGCGAAGGGCGCCCAGGGCGAAGCCTGGACCGGCGTGCGCAATTACACCGCGCGCCAGAATCTCGTCGCCATGAAGAAGGGTGACAAGGCGTTCTATTATCATTCCAACGAGGGCAAGGAGATCGTCGGCATCGTCGAGGTCATCAAGGAGGCCTATCCCGATCCGACCGACAAGACCGAAAAATTCGTCTGCGTCGACATCAAGGCCGACAAGCCCCTGAAGACGCCGGTGACGATGGCCGCGGTCAAGGAAGAGAAGAAGCTCGCCGGGATGGACCTGGTGAAATATTCGCGCCTGTCGGTGCAGAAAGTGACGGCGGAAGAGTGGAAGCTGGTTTGCAAGATGGGCGGGGTTTAGTCGCTCACGTCGCCGGCAACGCAAACACTTCGCATGGCGCAGCAATGCCGCGCAGCGCGTGCGATCCGAGTGCGACCAGCTTCATCTCCGTCTCGGCGGCAAGCGCGCCCGACACCAGCACCGTCCGTCCCAGCGGCTTGCACAATCCCTCGAGCCGGCTGGCGAGATTGACGGCGGGACCGATCGCCGTGAAATCCAGCCGGTTGGCCGCACCGATATTGCCCCAGAGCATCTCACCCAGATGCAGCGCGGCGCCGAATGCCAGCGGCGGCAACCCTTGAGCGCCGCGCTCCTTGTTGAGATAGACCATCCCGGCCTCGGCTGCGCCCGCGGCACGCAGAGCGGCCTCGCAGGCGTGGCGCGGCGATGCCTCGACCACCGGAAAGATCGCGAGCACGCCGTCGCCGATGAATTTCAGCACCTCGCCGCCGAAGGCGTGAACCGCACCAGCGATGCGATCGAACCAGGCATCGAGCGCGGCGATGACCTGGGCCGGTTGTGTGGTTTCCGACAAGCTCGTGAAATTGCGCAGGTCCGCATAGAGCAGCGCGGCCTGAATGGTCTCGCCGAGATCACGACGCAAGGGCGCCGCGAGCACCCGCTCAGCGCTGCGCTTGCCGAGATAGGCATCCAGCGTTGCCCGCAACGTGGCACGTGCCGCGAGCACGGCGAGGGGCGTCGCGGCAAAACGCGCGGCCTGGCGCAGTTGCCCGATTTCGTCTGCCGTGAACGGACGCGGCGCGATCCAGCCGAGCAACGGCCCGTCTTGCCGTCCGACCACGTCTTCGTGCACCTCGCCGCGCGCGATGTCGCGCAACCAGCGGCGACCGGCATCATTGGGCGGATCCGGTGCCAGGCCGCCAGGCGCGAAGCCGAGCGCTTCGATCACCTGGCCACTGTCGGCGCGCCACAACCAGGTCCGCTTCGCGATCAGCGGATGCGGCACCTCCAGCGTCAGGGCGCCCGCCGCGATCGGCACGCCGTCGGCGACCAGATGCGCGCCGAGTTCCGCGAGCAGGCGATCCGCTCCGCCACTGTCCGAGGCGGCATCGACAAGCCAGGCGAGGGTCGGGGACAGCTGCATGGTTCGATCATGACGAGGGCGGGCCGGGTTTGTCACGGGCAATCCTTGACGAGCGGCTTTGCCGCCGCCATGTGCCAGTGTCAGCGAAGGGATATTCCCCGATGACCGAACCGTTCGTCGTGCGCCGCGAGACCCAGATCGCCGCCCCGCGCGCCACTGTTTTCGCTTACCTGACCGACCCCGAGAAGATCCTGAGCTGGATGGGCTCGGATGCGACCACCGAGCCGCATCCCGGCGGGCTCTATCTGCTCAAGGGCATCGGCCCGCGCGGCAGCGTCGCCCGTGGTGCCTTTCGTGAGGTCGTACCGGTGCATCGCCTTGCCTACACTTTCGGATGGGAAGGCGGCCAGGAAGTGCCCCCCGGCTCGAGCCTCATCGAGATCGATCTGATCGAGCGCGACGGCGGCACGCTGCTGCGCATGACCCATAGCGGGCTGCCGACCGCGGAGCAGGCGGCCGCACATGCAACGGGATGGGCGCATTATATGAAACGGATCGCAACCGCAGCGGCTGGCGGGGACCCCGGTCCGGACAGGGGTGTTTCAGACAAGACGTAGCGGCGGGAAGGTCAGACCGCCGCTGTCGCCACCACCTGCGCCAGAAGCTGCTCGCGCCGCGCCTGCGAGCGCTGGCCCTTCATGGTCGCGGCGAAGCGCTCCAGGATGCCGTCCTCGAACGCCGTGACGATGGTGTCATGGACGTAGCTCTTGCGACAGATCGCCGGCGTGTTGGAGAGCTTGTCCGCGGCGGCCCGGATCGCATCCAGCACCTGCTTCTTGCGGCCGCGCTGGCTGGTCGCCGGCGTGATCCGCGACAAGGATTCCACCACCACGGCAGACGCCATCAGCGTCCGAAAATCCTTGAGCGAGATCTTGATGCCGGCGATCTCGCGCAGGAACGCGTTGACCTGCGTGGTGCTGACCGCGCGCACGATGCCGTAGGCATCGCGATACTGGAACATGCGCTTGCCCGGGACGCTCTGCAAAATGCCGATCGCGCGCACCAGCTTGGCGGCGTCGCACTCCTTGCGCACCGCCTTGCCGCCCTTCGCCTTGAACGTCAGCACGAAGCAATCGTCTTCCAGCGTCACGTTCGACTTCAGCAGCGTGGTGGCGCCGCGGGTGCCGTTGAGGCGGGCATAGGATTCGTTGCCGGGGCGGATCGCGGTGCGCGCGATCAGCTCGATCACGGCCGAGAGCGCGAACTCACGCGTCGGCTCGTCGCCCGACAGGAACGCCGAGACCTTGCGCCGGATCTTGGGCAGCGCGCCGACGAGCTTTTCCAGGCGATGCGCCTTGCGATGCTCGCGGACCTTCTCCCAATCGGCGTGATAGCGGTATTGCAGCCGGCCCGCCGCATCCCGGCCCACGGCCTGCAGATGCGAGCTCGGATCGGCAGAGTAGCGCACCTCGCGGTAGGCCGGCGGCACCGCCATGGCATGCAGCCGGCGGATGGTGCGGGCGTCGCGGATATGGGCGCCGTTGGGGCGCACGAAGGAATAGCCCTTGCCGCGCCTGATGCGGCGAATGGTCAGCTCGTTCTGGTCGCCGAGCCGCAGGCCGAGCTCCTTGGCGAGCGCCTCGACTGTCGCCGCCGGGGCCGCATCAAAGGTGTTTTTGGGGCTCGGACGCCGGAAAGCGGCCGGTTTCGGCCATTGTCCGAGGGCTTTGGCCAGCGCAATAGCCGCAGGATCGGCTGAAGCGGGCCGCATCGTCCCGATATTCTGCTGATCCATCATAGCCTTATGCCTTAGCCCTGTCTGTTACCGGTCAATGCCGCTGTTCTGATTTTTGTTCCGAAGGGTCTCTCCGGACCCGGGTTGGCCATTTAGGGTGTTCCGAACCGTATTGCGAGTCCCGAATCAGTGAGAGACGGTTCCTAAATACCGCCGCTGGCACATGAGGGGCCTGCGCAGCCCATTCCGCAGAAGCATGGAAAGCCTCCCAAAGGCGCCCACGAGCCTGTTTCAGATTTGCGACAGGCGACTGCGGCGGCTTGATCCTCCGCATGGTGGAGCGCCCGCCGAAGGTCCAGCTTGTGCTCCTTGTCGGGCCCGGTTAGCCCGACGCATAATCAGTCAATGATCAAGTCGGCTCGCCAGTCGCTAGCGTTCGGCTTGCCGTATGTGGAGGGAAAGCATGTCCGAGAAGATCTACGACGTCCCCGCGGAGTGGGCGAAGCGCGCCTGGGTCGACCAGGCCAAGTACAAGGAGATGTACGCTCGCTCGATCTCGGACCCGAACGCATTCTGGGCGGAGCAGGCCAAGCGCATCGACTGGATGCACGCGCCGACGAAGATCGAGAACGTCTCCTTTGCGCCGGGCAACATCTCGATCAAATGGTTCGAGGACGGCATCCTCAACGTCGCCTACAATTGCATCGACCGGCACCTCGCCAAGCGCGCCAACCAGACCGCGATCATCTGGGAAGGCGACGATCCCTCGCAGTCGAAGCACATCACTTATCAGGAGCTGCACGACGAGGTCTGCCGGATGGCCAACATCCTGCGCACCCGCAACGTCAAGAAGGGCGATCGCGTCACGATCTATCTGCCGATGATCCCCGAGGCCGCCTATGCGATGCTGGCCTGCGCGCGCATCGGCGCGATCCACTCCGTTGTGTTCGCCGGCTTCTCGCCGGACAGCCTCGCGCAGCGCATCAATGACTGCAAATCCAAGGTCATCATCACCGCGGACGAAGGCCTGCGCGGCGGCAAGAAAGTGCCGCTGAAGGCCAATGTCGACGCCGCGCTCGCCAAGGCCGACGACGTCGATTGGGTCGTCGTGGTCAAGCGCACCGGCGGCAAGGTCGACATGAACCCGACGCGCGACCTCTGGTATCACGACGCGGCGGCGATGGTGACGACGGAATGCCCCGTCGAGCACATGCACGCCGAAGACCCGCTGTTCATCCTCTACACTTCAGGCTCGACAGGTCAGCCCAAGGGCGTGCTGCATACCTCGGGCGGCTATCTCGTGTTCGCCTCGATGACGCATCAATACGTCTTCGACTATCACGACGGCGACATCTACTGGTGCACCGCCGACGTCGGCTGGGTCACGGGTCACAGCTACATCCTCTACGGGCCGCTGGCGAACGGCGCGACGACGCTGATGTTCGAAGGCGTGCCGAATTACCCGGATAATTCGCGTTTCTGGAGCGTCATCGACAAGCACAAGGTCAACATCTTCTACACCGCGCCGACCGCGATCCGTGCCTTGATGCAAGGCGGCGACGCGCCGGTGAAGAAAACCTCGCGCGCGAGCTTGCGCCTGCTCGGCTCGGTCGGCGAGCCCATCAACCCCGAAGCCTGGGAATGGTATCACCGCGTCGTCGGCGACGACCGCTGCCCGATCGTCGACACCTGGTGGCAGACCGAGACCGGCGGCATCCTGATTACGCCGCTGCCGGGCGCGACCAAGCTCAAGCCGGGCTCGGCGACGCAGCCGTTCTTCGGCGTGGTGCCTGAAATCGTCGACGCCGACGGCAAGGTGCTGGAGGGTGAAACATCAGGCAATCTCTGCCTGACGCGCTCATGGCCGGGCCAGATGCGCACGGTCTATGGCGATCACGCCCGCTTCGAGCAGACCTACTTCTCGACCTACAAGGGCAAGTATTTCACCGGCGACGGCTGCCGGCGCGACGCCGACGGCTATTACTGGATCACCGGCCGCGTCGACGACGTCATCAACGTCTCCGGCCATCGCATGGGCACCGCGGAAGTCGAGAGCGCGCTGGTCGCACATGAGAAGGTGTCGGAAGCCGCGGTCGTCGGCTTCCCGCATGACATCAAGGGCCAGGGTATCTACGCCTATGTCACCCTGATGGCCGGCGTGCAGCCGACCGAGGATCTGCGCAAGGAGCTCGTCACCTGGGTGCGCAAGGAGATCGGTCCGATCGCCTCGCCCGACCAGATCCAGTTCGCGCCCGGCCTGCCCAAGACCCGCTCCGGCAAGATCATGCGCCGCATCCTGCGCAAGATCGCCGAGGACGAGCCGGGCAGCCTTGGCGACACCTCGACCCTGGCCGATCCCGCCGTGGTCGATGATCTCGTGCAGAACCGGCAGAACCGGAAGCCGGCGTAAGGCCCGATCGCGTGCCCCGGACGCAGCGCAGCGCTCCTTCAGCGATGCGCTGCTGAGCCGGGGCCCATCGATCGGCGGAACGTGCGGCTTTCTGGATCCCGGCTCTGTGTCGCGTCACTGCGTGCCGCGCCACGTCCGGGACACGAGCCTGCATCACGCGACGGCGCGCTCCCTGCGACAACAGCCGTTCACATCCCTCACGCGCTTGTCAGCGAGCGTGGGGCCGCCGCCGCATCTTTCCCGCTGGGTGTTGTTTTCAGGTCATTTACTTTATTTCGAACATTTCCTTTGTTCCCCCTGCTGGCTGGCCCCTGGCGGCCGTGCGTGGAAACCATCCGGTTAACGGGCGCGGTTAAGAATGTCCCCTGACAAGGACTTTGAAGAAGGGGCGCGGCGGCGATTGCCGGGTTTCTGCGTCATTTTGGACGATCCGTTTGGGGCAAGGGGGAAATCGATGTCGATGAGGACTGCGGTGGCGCTGGCTGCCACCATCGGGGCGGGGATCTTGATGTCGACGGCGGCAGAGGCGCGGCCGGAGATGGTGGGAACGCACCTGGCCGACTATTCGCCGGGCACCATCGTCGTCAAGACCAGCGAGCGACGGCTGTATCTCATCCTCGATAACGGCCACGCGGTGCGCTATCCGGTCGGCGTCGGCAAGTCCGGCAAGCAATGGGCCGGCACCACGCGCATCGACGGCAAATATCGCAACCCGGCCTGGGCGCCGCCGGCCGAGGTCAAGCGTGACAAGCCGAGCATTCCCGACATGATTCCCGGCGGCTCGCCGCGCAACCCGATGGGCGTTGCGGCGATGACGCTGGCCGGCGGCGAATATGCCATTCACGGCACCAACGTGCCGGGCTCGATCGGCGGCTTCGTCTCTTACGGCTGCATCCGCATGCTCAACGACGACATCACCGACCTCTACGGCCGCGTCTCCGTCGGCACGACGGTGGTCGTGACGCGCTGATCGCCGCGATCGGACCAGACAGCAAAGAGCCGCGTCCTTGGACGCGGCTCTTTTATTGCCAGAAGCGCCAGCCGCGCGCGCACCAGCCGTCGCGATGGCCGCCACCATAGCTCCGTGCAAAACCGCCGGCGAGCAACGCCGCCGAAACGTTCGCAGTCCGCCGCGTCGCGACGTCGGCGAGAACGCGACCGTATTTGTCGGGACCGAGATTGGTGATGGTGACGCCGCCCTGGCCGAGCAGATCGCGCAAGGCGCGGGCCGCCGCTTCCGCCTTGTCCAACTCTTCCTGGCAGGACGCCTTCAGTTCGGGCGCATCGATGCCGCGCAGCCGGACACGTACGACGAGATCTCTGCCGTCGCGCTGGCGAACACGCGCAAGAAACGTGTCGCCGTCGATGGTGCGAATGACGTCCACCGGCTCGCGAACGTTCGGACCGCCGGCGTGCTGAAGAACGACCTCGGCATCCCCAGTGCGATCGCCGTCGGAGCGTGGAACAAACCAGTCCGCGCCATGACGGAAGGTGAGGACGACGGCCAGCACGATGCCCATTACGAACATCCACGGCAACAGCCCGGAGAAGCGGCGGCCGAACGGCGAACCGCCGAACTGCGGCCGATAGGAATTGGGTCGATCCTGGAAACGCATCGAACTCACGCTAGGACTGAGTCGGGGAACCCACAAGCACGTGCTCTCACCGCAGCGGTTCCGAATTGCGCACAACCCCTGCAAGAAAGTTCCGCTCACTACTATCTGGCCGTAGTTCTACTGGAGATCCGCGAATATTACCCAAATCTCAATCATTGGTTGCGAATACCTGTTATACGGCAACGCGAGGGAGATTGCAGTGGGGTCACTCAGGTTTCGCATTGGAACAAAGCTCGGCATCGTAACAGGCGTGAGCATTGTGCTGGTCTGCGGCATGCTGACCAACCAGATGCTCGGCAACCGATCGATCGCCGAATCCAATCGCTTGGTCACGATCAACTATCTCAACAAGGGCAATGCGCAGGCAGCGCAGACCGCGATGGCGCGCGCACAGCTCGCAACGACCGAGATCGGTTCCGCTTCAACAGCCGGCGAGGTGGACAAGCTCCTTGAAACTCTCCGCACGCGCGCAGGCGAGGCCGGCGCGGAAATCGACGCCGCAGCGGACCGGGCGACCCGGAAGGTCACCCAGGACGCCTATCGCGAGACCAGAAAATTTGTCGATGCGTATCTGACCAGCGGCGTTGAATTGGCCGGGGCGCAAAAGACCCTCATTGGCGCAGCTTCCGGCAGCGCCAGGACTGCAGCCGAAACGACGAAGGCGGGCATTCTTACAGAGCGAATGCGTCCGGCCGCCCTGGAAGTCGGCAAACGCATCGACGATCTGGTCGGCGTTGCCAATGAATTCGCCGCGCGCCGCAAGGGCGAGATGCTGACCGAGCTCGACCGCGTCGCCACCTTCGCGTGGATCGTCGGCGTCTTCGTCGTTCTGACGTTGATCGGCTCCGCCGTCTTTTCGGTGTCGAACATTGCCCGGCCGATCCGGCGCATCGGCGACGTGCTGCTCCAGCTCGCCGACGGCAGCAAGGCTGTCGAGATTCCCTACACGCGCCGTGGCGACGAAGTCGGCGACAACGCTCGCGCGGCTCAGACCTTCAAGGAAAATCTGATCCGTATCGAGCAGATGGAAGCCGAGCAGAAGAATCTGGAAGCCGCTGCGGCCGTCCAGCGCAAGGAAGAGATGACGAAGCTTGCCGGCGTGTTCGAAGCCGCGGTCGGCGGCATCATCGGCTCCGTATCGGCAGCCTCCCAACAGCTCGAGGCTGCCGCCGGCACGCTGTCGGGGACCGCGGAAGAGACTCAGCAGCTCTCCGGAATGGTCGCGGCCGCCTCGGAGGAAGCCTCCACCAATGTCGGAGCGGTGGCGTCCGCCGCCGAAGAAATGAGCACCTCGGTGGTCGAGATCGGCCGCCAGGTCCACGATTCCAGCCGCATCGCCAGCGAAGCGGTCAGGCAGGCCGAGCGCACCGACGTGCGGATCAACGAGCTGCTGAAGGCGGCGGGCCGAATTGGCGACGTCGTCAAATTGATCACCGCCATTGCCGAACAGACCAACCTGCTGGCGCTGAACGCGACCATCGAGGCGGCGCGCGCCGGCGAATCCGGCCGCGGCTTTGCCGTCGTGGCGAGCGAAGTCAAAGCGCTCGCGGCGCAGACCGCGCGGGCCACCGAGGAAATCAGCGCGCAGATCGCCGGCATGCAATCGGCAACGGAGGACTCCGTCGGCGCGATCAAGGAAATCAGCACGACCATCGGCCGCATTTCGGACATTTCGACAACCATTGCCGCGACGATCGAAGAGCAGGGCGCAGCAACGGCCGAGATTGCGCGAAACGTCAGCGAGGCCGCAAAGGGAACCGTCGAGGTCGCAGACAAGATTGCCCAGGTCAGTCATGGCGCGAGCGCTACCGGCGCGGCGTCGGGGCAGGTATTGGCGTCCGCGCGCTCACTGTCGAGTGAGAGCAGCCGCTTGAAGACGGAAGTCGAGAAGTTCCTCAATACCGTGCGCGCGGCATGAAGCTGCATAGCGGCGGCGCCCAAATCTTCGCCGCTCGTTGCATCTGGTTGGCACCTCCGGGATTACCCGGGATTGTCCTGCACCGTCGGCAACTGTAGGTTGGAAATGACTCCACGAACAATCATTCGTGGAACTCCCTGCAGTGGGTCCCCCGACATGAACATCGTCGTAACTTCAGCCGATTCGCTCGAACGAATGGCCGATCTCGTTCGGCAGCAGCATAGTTCTCTCGACACCATGCTGCTGTCGCCAGCGGGCGAATTCCAGACCAGAACCGTCACCCTCGCGACGCTGATGCGCGAAGTTACGAACTGCCTCGCCGAGGATTTCCAGCGTCGTCCGGCGCAGGACTTTCCGATGCTGTATTTCGCATGCGGCAAAGCCAGGGTCGGATCGACCGCCCTCAGCAATCTGTTCGGCATGACCGGCATGCCCTCATATTATCAACCGCTGAAGGCGATCCTGCGCGACGCGCTCGTCGGCCGCCCGCTGACGCCCTGGGTCATCCCCTCGGCGAGCGACGAGCCGCACATCTTCAGCAAGGAGACGATCGGGCCCTACGTGCTCGCAGAGAGCTTGTTCAATCCGCTGCAGCTCCTGATCGAAGCAGGCTATCCACGACACCGTCTGCATCTCATCATGCTCGATCGCGAGCCGGCGAGCTCGCTGGCCTCGTGGCTCGAGAAGCTGATTTCGCGCGCGCCCGAAGATACATTGCTGCGGCACTATGTCGTTGCCGCACTCAGCGCGGCCCGCGTCGCGAGCTACGCAAGGCAACAAGGCGTTCCCGTCACTCACTACGTCTACGAGGTGAGCAAGGAAGCGTTGTCGTCGGTGCGCGTCTTGTTCGATCGCCTCGGCCTCTCCGGCAGCTTTACCGAGAATGCCGTGACGTCATGGCGGGAACCTGGGGACGTGCAAGCAAACAACGCACGCGTCATCTTCCCGAGCGAAGCGACGATCTACAAGGTGCCCAATCTGCACACCTCCGACAGTGCCTATCGCTACCAGCGCCGCGCGACGGCCTCGGTGAGCGAGGCTCGGCTGGAGATCCTGGAGCACTGCGGGGTCAACGACGCCTATAGAGCTTCGGTCGCGGCGTGCGTTCGCGATCTCGGCTTGAATGCGGCGACGTCGGCGCATCTATTCGGCGACTGGTTCGCCGAGGCCGCGTGATCAGCATGCTGGACATTCCCACGACCGCCGAACCCGCCCTCGCTGAAAGAACGAGCGGCGAGCAGCTCCACGCCGCCAGTCATCTTCGACGCCTGGAAGCGGAAAGCATCCACATCCTCCGGGAGACCGCGGCCGAATTCCGCAAGCCGGTCATGCTCTATTCCATCGGCAAGGATTCGTCGGTGCTGCTGCATCTGGCGATGAAGGCATTTCATCCCGGCAAGCCGCCGTTTCCGCTGCTGCACGTCGACACGACCTGGAAGTTCCGGGAGATGATCTCGTTTCGCGATCGCCGCGCGCGCGAGCTCGGCATCGACCTGATCGTCCATACCAACAATGACGGATTGCGCCAGGGCATCGACCCCTTCACCCACGGCTCGGCCCGCTACACCGACGTCATGAAGACGCAGGCCTTGCGGCAGGCGCTCGACCTTCACGGCTTCGACGCCGCGATCGGAGGCGCGCGGCGCGACGAGGAGAAATCGCGCGCCAAGGAGCGCGTGTTCTCGCACCGGAGCGCGGCGCATCGCTGGGATCCGAAGAACCAGAGGCCGGAGCTGTGGAGCCTGTACAACACGATGCTCGCGCCCGGCGAGAGCATGCGGGTGTTTCCGCTGTCGAACTGGACCGAGCTCGACGTCTGGGACTACATCCTGCTCGAGGACATCCCGATCGTTCCGCTCTATCTGGCGGCTCCACGCCCGGTCGTCGAACGCGACGGCGCGCTGATCATGGTGGACGACGAACGGATGCCGCTGCTTGCCGGCGAAGAGCCGCACATGCGCTCCGTCAGGTTTCGCACCCTGGGCTGCTATCCGCTCAGCGGCGCCACGGTCTCGACCGCGGCAACGCTGCCCGAGATCGTGCGGGAGATGATGGCCTCACGCACCTCCGAGCGGCAGGGACGCATGATCGACCGGGACAGTCCCGCATCGATGGAGCGCAAGAAAGCGGAAGGCTACTTCTGATGTCATATCACGAGGCCCCCACGATCGCCGCGTCCGATGCGCCGCGGCTGGATCAGGATGATCGTCCGACGCTGCGTTTCGTCACCTGCGGGAGCGTCGACGACGGCAAGAGCACGCTGGTCGGCCGCCTGCTCTACGATTCCAAGACGCTGCTCGACGATCAGCTCGACGCGCTCGCGTCCGAGAGCAAGACCGCCGGCACCACCGGCGGCGATCTCGATTTCGCGCTGTTGGTCGACGGCTTGCAGGCGGAACGCGAGCAGGGCATCACGATCGACGTCGCTTACCGCTTCTTTGCCACCAAGCTGCGCCGCTTCATCGTCGCCGACACGCCGGGACACGCGCAATATACCCGCAACATGGCGACCGGTGCGTCCAACGCCGAACTCGCCGTGGTCCTGGTCGATGCCCGCAAGGGCGTGATCACGCAGACCCGGCGCCACAGCCACATCCTGTCCCTGCTCGGCATTCGTCATGTCGTGCTCGCCGTGAACAAGATGGATCTGATCGGCTTCGACGGCGATCGCTTCGCGGCCATCACGGCCGAATACCTCACGATGGCCGGACAGCTCGGCATCTCGCAGGTCCAGTGCATCCCGGTCGTCGCGCCCGACGGCGACAACATCGTCGCGCCGAGCGCGCGGATGCCCTGGTACACCGGGCCGACCGTCACCGCCCATCTGGAATCGGTCGACGTTTCCGGCGATGTCTCGCAGCGGCCGTTCCGGCTGCCGGTGCAATGGGTCAACCGGCCGAACGCGGCGTTTCGCGGCTTCTGCGGCCGGATCGCCAGCGGGACGATTGCGACCGGCGAGACCATCGCCGTGCAGCCCTCGGGCCGTCAGACCCGCATCGCGCGCATTCTCACGCCCGCCGGCGAGCGCGATCGCGCTGCGGCCGGCGAATCGGTGACGCTGACATTGGCCGACGAGATCGACGTCAGCCGCGGCGACGTGCTGACGGCAGGAGCCGCACCGCAGGTCTCGGATCAACTGGCGGCGCATCTCGTCTGGTTCGACGACGAGGCCATGGTTGCAGGCCGGCGCTATATGCTCAAATGCGGCACGGCCTCGACCGGCGCGGTGATCACGACGCTCAAGCACCGCATCGCCATCGACACCATGGCGCAGAAAAGCGCCGCGACGCTCGATGCCAACCAGATCGGCTACGCCCATCTGAGCCTCGACCGGGCGCTGGTATTCGAGACCTATCGCGACAATCGCGACATGGGCAGCTTCATTCTCATCGATCCGATCAGCCACCGCACCGCCGCGGCGGGAATGATCGACGTGTCGCTGCGCCGCGCCACCAACATTCATTGGCAGCGGCTGGCCGTCGACAAATTCGTGCGGGCGCGGCTGAAGCAGCAACGGCCCTGCGTGCTCTGGTTCACGGGGCTGAGCGGCGCCGGCAAATCCACGATCGCCGATCTCGTCGACCGCAGGCTTGCCGAGCTCGGACGTCACGCCGCATTGCTCGACGGCGACAATCTTCGCCACGGCATCAACCGGGACCTCGGCTTCTCCAACGCGGACAGGGCGGAGAACATCCGGCGCGCCGCGGAGGTCGCCGCATTGTTCGTCAACGCCGGCATGATCGCGCTGGTCGCGCTGATCTCGCCGTATCGCAGCGAGCGCGAGCAGGCACGTCAGCGGGTCGAGACGGGCGAGTTCATCGAGATCCACGTCGCGACCCCGCTCGCCGAATGCGAACGTCGCGATCCCAAGGGGCTCTATCGGAAGGCGCGGGCGGGGGAGCTGCCGGCGTTCACCGGCATCGACGATCCCTATGAGAGACCGCAAGCGCCGGAGATCACGATCGACACCTCGGAGCTATCGACCGACGCGGCTTGCGAACGCATCATCAATTACCTCCGCGACAATCACTATCTGTAGCGTCCGGAGGCGGACACAATCCGCGGATCGACGATGGTTCAGAAGTCGGAGGCGATGCCCTTGCGCTCCCAGTCGCCGTAGCGGGTGGGCTCGGGGCCCTTCGGGCCCTGCAGCTCCTTCGCCTTGGCCTCGCTCCCGGCCTCTGCGGCAGCGGCCTGTCGGCGCACCTCGGCTTCGGCCAGTGCGCGCTGGGCGGCCGGCGAGAGCGGCTTGCGATCGGGAACGGGAGGCTGGTCACTCATGGCCCGGTCTTCTAGCGCAGGACGGCTTGCGGCGCGACGTCCAATAACGCATTCCTGAAATCGGGCCCGAAGGGCTGAAAAAGCCGGAAGCCATTCTTACATTTGGCATATTCGCGTGCCAGAGATTGCTTTCTCAAGGCATGCGCCCATTGCGGCGGAACTGCCGCTCGCTCAGAACCTTGCTTTTGCATGCCATCTCAACGTTTCGCCCCTCCCTCCGAAGTGCCAGGCCTTGCGGCACGGCGGATTGCCGCCGACATCGTCGACGGCGTGCTGCACAAGCACCGCACGCTTGACGATCAGCTCGACGGCGGCGGTGCCCATCCCGGACTGAAGACGCTGGCCGACCGCGACCGCGCGCTGATGCGCCGCCTGGTCGCCACCGTGCTGCGCCGGCTCGGCACGCTCGGCCACGTGCTGTCCCGCCTGCTGGACAAGGGCATTCCTTCCGAAGCACCGCGCGCACAGAGTGCCCTCCTGATCGGCGCGGCGCAGATCCTCTGGATGGACGTGCCGGACCACGCGGCCGTCGATCTCTCCGTCCGCCTCGTGCAATCCGACCGGCGCGCCGCGCGCTATGCCGGCCTCGTCAATGCCGTGCTGCGCCGCTGCGCGCGCGAGGGCAAGGCGCTGGTCGAGGAGGTCGGCACGCAATCGCTGGACCTGCCGCCATGGCTGCTCGCGCGCTGGAGCGCGCATTATGGCGAGGCGACCGCCCGCGACATGGCGCTCGCGCTCGGCCACGAGCCCTCGCTCGATCTCACCGTGAAGTCGGATGCCGCACAATGGGCGAGCCGCCTGCACGGCGAGACGCTGCCGACCGGGACGGTGCGGATGCTGCTGCACGGCTCGGTGACCATGCTGCCCGGTTTCGCCGAAGGACAATGGTGGGTGCAGGACGCCGCCGCCGCGCTGCCGGCCCGGCTGTTCGGCGACGTCAAGGGCAAGTCCATCGCCGATCTCTGCGCGGCCCCCGGCGGCAAGACCGCGCAACTGGCGCACGCCGGCGCGCATGTCACGGCGATCGACCGCTCGCCCGCCCGCGTGGCGCGCTTACGCGAAAATCTGGCGCGGCTGTCGCTCCAGGCCGAGACCGTCGTCGCTGACGCCGTGGAATGGGCCGGTCCCGCCGAGGGCTTCGACGGTATTTTGATCGACGCGCCCTGTACCTCGACCGGTACGATCCGCCGTCATCCCGACGTGGCCTGGCTACGGCAGGAATCGGACATCACCGCCCTGTCCGCGCTCCAGCAAAAACTGCTGCGAAAATCGGTCTCGCTGCTCAAGCCCGGCGGCACGCTGATCTATTGCACCTGCTCGCTGGAACCCGAGGAAGGCGAGCAGGCCGTGGCGACGCTGCTGGCCGCCGAGCCCGCGCTTCGCCGCGTGCCGATCACGGCCTCGGAGGTCGCAGGCCTCGACGAAATCATCACCGCCGACGGTGATCTGCGCACCCTGCCCTGCCATCTGCCGAACGCCGATCCCAAGCTCGGCGGGCTCGACGGATTCTTCGCAAGCCGGCTCGTTAAATCCTGATTTTGCACCGGTTTTTGCAACCCCGACACTGATTCGTCCCGTTCAGGGTGGTGTCAGGCGGTCGATTTTGGGATTAATAAGGATTCGTCGGAATCCTCTCCCCCTTCAAGGCAAGGCGTGTCGGTCGCTCAACGCAGACGTATCTCGACGCTGGTCATGAACCGCTTCGCGCGGAACATGCTCGCGCGCGCGAGCGGCGGCTCCGTTGCGCTGTCGCGGGTCTGGCCCGGCCGCACCGACCGGCTGATCATCGCGCCGCACGATCTCCGCACCGCGGATGCGACGCGCGCCGCCGAGATCTATGCCGGCCGCTTCGTCTTCGCCGGCAAGATCGTCAATTGCCACGGCCGCTCGATCTTCGATCTCGAGCCGCCGTCGGAGGACTGGGAGGTTGCGCTGCTCGGCTTCGGCTGGCTGCGCCATTTGCGCGCCGCCGACACTGCGCTGACACGGGCGAATGCGCGCGCGCTGATCGAGGACTGGATCGCCAATCCCGCCAACAAGCGTCGCCCGATCGCGCGCCGCGCCGACGTGCTGGCCCGGCGCGTGATCTCGCTGCTGTCTCAGGCGCCGCTGGTGCTGGGCGAGACCGACAACAAATTCTACCGTCGTTATTTGCGTGCGCTTGCACGCGAGATCCGCTTCCTGCGCTACACCATGGTCGACATTCCGGACGGGGTCTCGAAGCTCCAGGTGCTGATCGCGCTGTGTTATACGACGCTCTGCCTTGCCAATCAGGCGCGGCACATCCGCAGCGCCTCGAAAAAGCTGTCGGACGAATTGCAGCGACAGATCCTGCCCGACGGCGGCCACATCTCCCGCAATCCGGGCGCGCTGATCGAGCTCCTGATCGATCTCCTGCCGCTGCGGCAGACTTTTGCCGCGCGCAACATCGCACCGCCGCCGGCACTGCTCAACGCGATCGACCGCATGATGCCGATGCTGCGCTTCTTCCGGCACGGCGACGGCAATTTCGCACTGTTCAACGGCATGAGCGCGACGTCTTCGGATCTGCTCGCCACGCTGCTCGCCTATGACGACACTCACGGCGCGCCGATGGCGAACATGCCGCATACCGGCTTCCAGCGCCTCGATGCCGGCCAGACCACCGTGATCATCGACACCGGCCCGCCGCCGCCGGCCGGCGTCAGTCATGACGCCCATGCCGGCTGTCTGTCGTTCGAATTATCGTCCGGCATCAGCCGCATCGTCACCAATTGCGGCATGCCGACCACGGGTCGCGACAATTGGCGGCCGTTCGCGCGCAGCACGGCGGCGCATTCGACGCTGACCTATCACGACACCTCCTCGTGCCAATTCGTGGAGATGTCGGCGATGAAGCGGCTCCTGCACGGCTCGCCGGTCACCAGCGGGCCGGTCGAGGTCGAGAGCTATCGCGAAATCGTGCAGAACGGCACGCTGCTCACGACCTCGCATGACGGCTATCTCGCCAAGTTCGGCGCGATCCATCGCCGCGTGCTGATGATCGCCAATGACGGCGCGCGCATCGACGGCGAGGACACGCTGTCGCCGCCGCAGGGTGGACGCTTCAAGGGCGCGGATGCCGATTTCGCGCTGCGCTTCCATCTGCATCCGGCGGTGAAGGCGAGCCGGCTGTCGGACGCCCGCGGCGTCATGCTGGTACTGCCGAACCGCGACGTCTGGACCTTCGAGGCGCTCGACGACAAGGTGGACCTCGAGGACAGCGTGTTCCTGGCCGGCAATGACGGCCCGCGCCGCACCGCCCAGATCGTGATCCGGCAGGATGCGCGGCAGGCGCCCTCGATCCGCTGGAGCTTCGTCCGCTCCACGGCATCGCCGACCGTCACCAATGCCCGCCGCAACGCCCGGCGCGAGCCGGAACTTCCGCTGTAGACGCGCGGATTCAGCCCCATCTGAACGTTGTGAAAACGGCCGAAAGCTGCTATCGAGCCCTCGTTCGCGCGACTGGCGACCTTGGATGGAGCACCATCGGGAAGCGCGACACATATCCGCCGCGCGCCTGGGCATAGACACTCCTTAAGACAGAGGATCTTGCTCATGACTGACCATCCCCGCCGCGTCACCCGCGCCCTGCTTTCCGTTTCCGACAAGACCGGTCTGATCGAATTCGCCAAGGCGCTCGCCGCGCATGATGTCGAGCTGGTCTCGACCGGCGGCACTGCAAAAGCCATCGCCGCGGCCGGCCTCAAGGTGAAGGACGTTTCCGACCTCACCGGCTTCCCCGAGATGATGGACGGCCGCGTCAAGACCCTGCACCCGAAAGTGCATGGCGGCCTGCTCGCGATCCGCGACAACAAGGAGCATGTCGAGGCGATGAAGGCGCACGGCATCGCGCCGATCGATCTTCTGGTCGTCAATCTCTATCCGTTCGAGGCGACCGTCGACAAAGGCGCGGGCTTCGAGGATTGCATCGAGAACATCGACATCGGCGGCCCCGCGATGATCCGCGCCGCCGCCAAGAACCACGACGACGTGGCCGTCGTGGTCGAGGCCGACGACTACAAGGCCGTGCTCGACGAGCTCGCCGCCAACAGGGGCGCGACCACGCTGGGCTTGCGCCGGCGGCTTGCCGCGAAAGCCTATGCGCGCACCGCGGCCTACGATGCCGCGATCTCGAACTGGTTCAACCGGCAGCTCGAGATCGACGCGCCCGACTTCCGCGCTTTCGGCGGCAAGCTGATCCAGTCGCTGCGCTACGGCGAGAATCCGCATCAGACCGCGGCGTTCTACGCGACCCCCGACAAGCGCCCGGGCGTCTCCACCGCACGGCAGCTGCAGGGCAAGGAGCTGTCCTACAACAACATCAACGACACCGATGCGGCCTATGAATGCATCGGCGAGTTCGACGCCAAGCGCACCGCGGCTTGCGTTATCGTCAAGCACGCGAACCCCTGCGGCGTTGCAGAAGGCGCGAACCTCGTCGAAGCCTATCGCAGGGCACTGGCCTGCGATTCCACCTCTGCGTTCGGCGGCATCATCGCGATGAACCGCGCGCTCGATGCCGACACCGCGCGCGAGATCACCAAGATCTTCACCGAGGTGATCATCGCGCCCGACGCAACCGAGGAGGCGATCGCCATCATCGGCGGCAAGAAGAACCTCCGCCTGCTGCTCGCCGGCAGCCTGCCCGATCCGCGCGCGCCCGGCCTCACCGCCAAGACGGTTGCCGGGGGCCTGCTCGTGCAGAGCCGCGACAACGCAGTGGTCGACGACATGACGTTCAAGGTCGTCACCAAGCGCGCGCCGACGGACGCGGAAATGCGCGACCTCAAATTCGCGTTCCGTGTCGCCAAGCACGTCAAGTCCAACACCATCATCTACGCCAAGGATCTCGCCACCGTCGGCATCGGCGCGGGCCAGATGAGCCGGGTGGATTCGGCACGGATCGCGGCGCGCAAGGCGCAGGATGCTGCGAACGAGCTGAAGCTCGCCGCGCCGCTCACCAAGGGCTCGGTGGTGGCCTCGGACGCATTCTTCCCGTTTGCCGACGGCATGCTCGCCTGCATCGAAGCCGGCGCCACCGCCGTGGTGCAGCCCGGCGGCTCGATGCGCGACGACGAGGTGATCAAGGCCGCCGACGATCACGGCATCGCCATGGTGCTCACCGGCACGCGCCACTTCAGGCATTGATCTCGCCACGTGTCGTCCCGGACCAGCGTAGCTCTGGGCAATGCGTAGCGTTGTCCTGAGCGGAGCGCCGATCCGGGACCCATAACCACAGGAAGTGGTTTGACGAAGACTCGGAGTTGCCGGTTCGCACAGCAACTCCCCCTGGGGTTATGGGTCCCTGCGCCCGTGCGCAATTGCGCGCTGGGGCAGGGACGACAGTGGGGATTATCGCTCGCGCACCCGCATCAACAGCCCGAACCCCGCGACGAAGAACACCACCAGCACGGCCATGCCGGCCTTCTGGCTCGCGGTCGCCGCGGTGATCACGCCGATCAGGAGCGGCCCGATGAAGGACGTCACCTTCCCGGTCAGCGCGAACAGGCCGAAATACTGGGCGATACGGTCTTTCGGTGCGAGGCGGATCAGCAGCGTGCGCGACGCGGCCTGCAGCGGGCCACCGGCCGCGCCGATCAGACAGCCCAGCACGAGATAGGCGCGCTCGGCCGCGCTCGAGAACAGGGGCGCGCCCGGCATGGGCGGCGCGACCTTCACGAACAACACGCTGTCCTTGTCGACGAGAAGGATCGCCGCCACGGACAAGAGCAGCAGCAGCATGCTGCCGGCGATGACACGCTTCGGCCCAAGACGATCATCGAGCTTGCCGCCGAGCCAGGCGCCGAACGTACCGGTGATCGCGAGCATGATGCCGAAGGTGCCGATCTGGATGGTGTGCCAGCCGAAGGTGCCCGCGGCATAGATGCCGCCGAAGGCGAACAGCGACACCAGACCGTCGGTGTAGATCATGTTGGCAAGCAGGAACGCTGCAAGCGACTTCTGCTTGGGCAGGCTTTTGATCGATTGCTTCAGCTCCGACAATCCTTCGTGCAGCGCTTCGCGCAGCGGGCGCTTCGCCGGATAGTCGGGCGTGAACAGGAACAGCGGCGTCACGAAGATCACGAACCACACCCCCGTCAGCGGTCCGACGATCCGGTCGCCCTGATGACTGACCGGATCGAGCCCGAACAGCGGTGTGAGGCCGAGCAGCGTGCGGCCGGTCTCGGGATTTGCAGCGAGGAAGCCGAGCACGATGATCAGGCTGACGATGCCGCCGATGTAACCCGTGGCCCAGCCGGTGCCGGAAAGCCGACCGATCCGCTCCGGCGGCACCAGCGTCGGCATCATCGCATTGTTGAAGACGGTAGCGAACTCCGCACCGACGCTGGCGAGCGCCACCGCGGTGAGCAGCGGTGGGATGATGGCCTGATCGCCGGGCTTGCCGATCCACAGCGTGCACGAAGCCAGCACCAGCACCGCGCCGAATCCCGCAATCCACGGCTTCCTGCGGCCCGAAGCATCCGCGATGGCGCCAAGCACCGGCGACATCAGTGCGATCGCAAGGCCTGCGGCCGCCATCGCAAATCCCCAGAGCGACTGGCCGGTGGCGGGATTGGGCGCAACGCTGGTGGCGAAATAGGGCGCGAACACGAAGGTCGTGATCAGCGTGAAATAGGGCTGCGCCGCCCAATCGAAGAAGATCCAGCTGACGACGGCGGCGCGCGGCGGATAAATCCGCGGCGCGCCGGCCATGCGCGCATCGGGGGCGATCGTCGTCATCACGCAGTCCTCATCACGAACAGTTTTGTCTCTCTCGGGGCAAACCGTATAGCATTGCGGCGAGGCGTGTGAACTGGTCCGAAGCCGCCGCGGAAATTTGATAATGTCGTCATATCCGACTCGGCGGACATTTTTCGCCGTCATCACCACTCTGGCGCTTGGTCTCGCGCCTGCGGCCGCTCAGGATGCACGGCGCGGCTATGTTCCGCCCGCCCGCGACACCGTGCGTGCCGTCGCGGCCGAACATGGCATGGTGGTGGCGCAGGAGAGAATATCTGCGCAGGTCGGTGCCGACGTCCTGCGGCGTGGCGGCAATGCGGTCGATGCCGCGGTCGCCACCGGCTTTGCGATGGCCGTGAGCTATCCACGCGCCGGCAATATCGGCGGCGGCGGCTTCATGGTGATCCATTCCGCCGATCGCAATGAAGACATCACGATCGACTATCGCGAGACGGCGCCGGCAGCGACCACGCCGCAGATCTTCCTCGGCGCCGACGGCAAACCTGATATGGCGAAGTCGCGGGATTCCGCGCTGGGCATCGGCGTGCCCGGCACCGTTGCCGGACTTTCCCTGGCACTGGAGAAATACGGCTCGGGACAGTTCACGCTGGCACAGTTGCTCGAGCCAGCGATCGCGCTCGCCCGCGACGGCTTCGTCGTCAGCGACGACATGGCCGATACGCTGCCGGGCTGGCACCGGCGGCTGGCACGCTGGCCTTCTTCGGCCAAAATCTTCTCGCGGCCCGATGGCACGCCGATCATTGAAGGCGACCGGCTGGTGCAGGCCGATCTCGCCGAGACGCTGTCGGCTGTCGCTACACAGGGGCCACGCGGCTTCTATGAGGGGCCGGTTGCGGAAAAGCTCGCCAAGTCCGTGGCTGACGCCGGCGGCATCATGACTTTAGCCGATTTGAAGGCCTATCAGCCCGTGATGCGTGCGCCGGTGCGCGGCACTTATCGCGGCTACGACATTGTGTCGATGCCGCTGCCCTCGTCCGGCGGCGTCGTGCTGGTGGAGACACTCAATATCCTCGAGGGTTTTCAGCTCGCCGATCTGAAGCAGGGTTCGCCGGCGTCGCTGCATCTCCTGATCGAGGCCATGAAGCGCGCCTATGCGGACCGTGCCCGCTATCTCGGCGACCCCGCCTTCGTCAACGCGCCGATCGAAACGTTGACGGCGAAGGACTACGCCGCCAGGCTGCGCTCGGGCATCTCTGCCGAACGCGCCACACCATCGAATGAGCTGGCCTCCGCCGCTCCCTCGCCCCGCGAGGGCAGCAACACCACCCATTTCTCCGTCGTCGATTCCCGCGGCAATGCCGTCAGCAACACCTATACGCTGAACTTCAGCTACGGCGTCGGCCTCGTTGCCGAGGGCACCGGCGTGCTGCTCAACAACGAGCTTGACGATTTCACTGCCGCCGTCGGCGCCTCCAATGCCTATGGCCTCGTCGGCTTCGAGGCCAATCTGCCCGGGCCCGGCAAGCGTCCGCTGTCGTCGATGTCACCGACCATCGTGCTGAAGGACGGCAAGCCCGTGCTGGTGACGGGCTCGCCCGGCGGCAGCCGCATCATCTCGACGGTGCTCCAGGTGATCGTGAACGTCCTCGACTACAAGATGGACGTCGCCGCAGCTGTCGCGGCGCCCCGGCTGCACCACCAATGGCTGCCGGACGAAGTGCGTGTCGAGAACGGCTTTCCCGGCGATGTTCTGAAGGAGCTGAAGGCGATGGGCCATCTCATCGTCGAGCCGATGGGCCAGACATCGGCCAATTCAATTCTCGTGACGGCCAACGGGCCGCTCGGCGCGCCCGACCTCCGCACACGGGGCGCGGAAGCGGCGGGGCAGTAGCGCTATCCCTGCATAGCGCCAAGACAGCGCCAAGGCTTGCGTACATCAAGGCTTGCGTACATCACGACGCGTGCTACCACCGCGGCCAAGAAACTGCCGGGGAAACGCAGATGACCACGACCGATCCGAACCAGCGCATCGAACGCACGGAGATCGAAGACACCAGCCTCCTTGCCTTCTACCGCGACATGAACGTCGCCGAGCGGCGCACGTTCTGGGCCTGCGCGGCGGGCTGGGCGCTCGACGGCATGGACTTCATGATCTATCCGCTGGTGATCGGCACCATCATCGCGCTGTGGAAGGTCGATGCGGCGTCCGCTGGCCTTGCCGGCACGGTGACGCTGCTCGCGTCCGCGATCGGCGGCTGGCTCGGCGGCTATCTGTCCGACCATATCGGGCGGGTGAGGACGCTTCAGATCACCATCATCTGGTTCTCGTTCTTCTCGCTGGTCTGCGCTGTCGTGCAGAATTTCGACCAGCTCCTGATTGCACGCGCCGTGCTCGGCCTCGGCTTCGGCGGCGAATGGGCGGCGGGCGCCGTGCTGATGGGTGAGGCGATCCGGCCGCAATATCGCGGCCGCGCGGTCGGCTCGGTGCAGTCGGGCTGGGCGGTCGGCTGGGGCCTCGCGGTGCTGTCGCAGGCGATCCTGTTCTCGATCCTGCCGCCGGAGACGGCGTGGCGCTGGATGTTCGTGATCGGCGCGCTGCCGGCGCTTCTCGTGTTCTACATCCGCCGCTCCGTCACCGAGCCGGAGATCGCAGCCGAGGCTCGCGCCAGGCACGCCGCGAGCGGCGATCGCCCGGCGATCTGGGAAATCTTCTCCGGCCCGATCCTGAAGACCACGATCCTGGCCTCGCTGATGGCGACGGGCTGCCAGGGCGGCTATTACGCCGTCACGTTCTGGGTGCCGCAATTCCTGACCAAGGAGCGGCATCTGTCGATCGTCGGCTCCACCGGCTATCTCTCGACGCTGATCATCGGCTCGTTCATCGGGTATCTCACGGGAGCCTGGCTCGCCGACCGGATCGGGCGACGCAATCTGTTCCTGATCTTCTCGATCGGCGCCATCGCGGTGGTGCTGCTTTATACGCAGCTGCCGCTCACGAACGAGATCCTGTGGGTGCTCGGTTTTCCGCTCGGCTTCTTCGCTTCCGGCTATTTCTCCGGCATCGGCGCGTTCCTGACCGAGCTCTATCCGACGCGGCTGCGCGGCTCCGGCCAGGGCTTCTGCTACAATTTCGGCCGCGGGATCGGTGCGCTGTTTCCGTTCCTCGTCGGCGCGCTATCGGCGTCGACGTCGCTCGCAAATGCGATCGCGATCTTCGCGGTGGTCGCTTACGCGCTGTTCTTCATCGCCGCCTTCGCCCTGCCGGAGACGCGCGGACGCGTGTTGCATCCGCACTAGCGGACGGGTGTCGTTCCGGGGCGATGCGGAAGCACCGCCCCGAGTTGACAGAGACTGACTACCGTCCCACCTGATACGGCCCGCCCTTTTCCAACGCTCTCGCATAGGCCGGGCGCGCGTGGATGCGCTCGAGGAATGCCATCGCCTTGGGATGACCTTGCTCGAGCCCGCCGCGCGCTTGCGCGGCTTCCAGCGGGAAGCTCATCTGGATGTCGGCCGCGGTGAACTCGTTGCCGGCGAACCATTCGCTCTTGCCAAGCTCGCCTTCCCAATAATCCATGTGCTGCTTGAGCTGCGGATTGACCAGCGTGGTCAGCGCCTGGTTCGAAACCTTGCGCACCAGCGGACGCAGCAGCGCCGGCGCGCGCTTCGGCATCAGCGTGAACAGCAGCTTCAGCAGCAGCGGCTGCATCGCAGACCCTTCGGCGTAGTGCAGCCAATAGGTGAAGCGCAGCCGCTCCGGCGTATCAGGCGGCGGGACCAGCCGGCCGTTGCCGTAGGTTGCCACGAGATATTCGATGATCGCGCCCGACTCGGCGATGGTGTTGCCGTTATCGGTGATGACGGGCGACTTGCCGAGCGGATGGATCGCCCGCAGCTCCTTCGGCGCGCGCATGTCCGGCTGGCGCTGATAGCGCACGATCTCGTAGGGAACGCCGAGCTCCTCGAGCAGCCACAGCACACGCTGCGAGCGGGAATTGTTGAGGTGATGAACGGTCAGCATCGGCGAAGTCCCCAGGGCTAGCGTGGCCAATCGGCGGCGCCGTTCGTGCCAGCCCGAGGACACAATGTCGAGCCGTCAGCGTGATTATTTTCACCCGGGTATATTGACGCTCATAATTTACCCGGGTATTAAATGACATCAACGTCGTCAATATGGCAATGATTTCAAATGCAGAAGATTTTCACCGCCTTCCAGGGCCAGCGGCGCCTGGTATCCGGGCCGGCCGGCGAGGTCGCGCTGGTCGTCAAGCGGGTAGCGCCGCAGCCGGACGCGCCCATCATCATCTTCGAGGACGCCACGGGCCGCTCGATCGACTTCGATCTGCGCGGCGGGGACCGCGAGGTGCTGGCGCGGCTGGCGAAGCTTGTCCCGCCCCCGGTCGAGGAGACCGCACCGCCGAGCGAGCCGCGCGGACGCGGCCGGCCGAAGCTCGGCGTGGTCGCGCGCGAGGTGACGCTGCTGCCGCGGCACTGGGAGTGGCTCGGCGCGCAGCCGGGCGGCGCCTCGGTCGCTTTGCGAAAACTCGTCGACGAGGCCAGGCGCGCCAGCGGCGACAAGGACCGCGAGCGGCAGGCGCGCGATGCGGCCTACCACTTCATGTCGACCATGGCGGGCAATCTGCCGCAGTTCGAGGAAGCTTCGCGCGCCCTGTTCGCGGACGACCGGCGACGCTTCACCGGACTGATCGCGGACTGGCCGACCGACATCCGCGACCACATCGTCAAGCTCGCCTATAGCGACCGCGCGTAAACCGCGCGGCGCCCTTCACAACCTCATCGACGGCCCAAGCCGCGCACTTCGCGCGGCAACGGCGTCGCACGCCCCGATGAAAGGCCCATCCATGTCCGCCGCCAAGCCGCTCTGGAGAACTTTTTTGCGCTTCCTTGCGCCGCTCATGCTGAGCAACGCGCTGCAATCGCTGTTCGGCACCGTCAGCAACGTCTATCTCGGCCAGATGATCGGCGTCAACGCGCTGGCAGCCGTCTCGGTGTTCTTCCCGGTGATGTTCTTTCTGTTCGCCTTCGTCATGGGCCTCAGCACCGGCGCGACCGTCTTGATCGGCCAGGCCTTCGGCGCGCGCGAGCACGACAAGATCAAGCTCGTCGTGGGCACGACGCTTGCGATCGGCCTGTTGCTGTCCGTCTCGGTTGCGCTGATTGGCGGCCTCTTCAGCCGTCAGCTGATGATGGCGCTTGCAACCCCCGCGGACATCCTCGCTCCCGCCAGCGCCTATGCGCGGATCATGCTGCTGACCATGCCGCTCGGCTTCGTCTTCCTGCTGATGACGGCGATGATCCGTGGCGTCGGCGACGCGCTCACGCCATTGCTGGCGCTGGCCCTGTCGACCACGATAGGTCTGGTCCTGACGCCGATGCTGATCCGCGGATCGTTCGGATTGCCGACCGCCGGCATCACTAGTCCGGCCTGGGCGGCAGCGATCGCGAACGCGCTCACGCTGATCGTGCTGGCCCTTTATCTGCTGCGGAAGAAGCACGCGCTCGCACCGGACGCGGCGCTGCTGCGTCACCTCCGACTCAACGGCATGATGCTGGGACAGATCCTCGCCATCGGATTGCCGAGTGCCGTCGGCATGGTCGTGATGGCCATCGCAGAGCTGGTCCTGCTCGGCCTCGTCAACGGCTTTGGGTCGGAGGCCACGGCGGCCTACGGTGCCGTCAACCAGGTGATGGGCTATACGCAGTTCACGGCGATGTCGATCTCGATCGCGGTGTCGATCCTCGGTGCGCAGGCGGTCGGCAGCGGCGACAGAGCCCGGCTCGACGGCATCGTGCGCACCGGTCTCGCCTTCAACCTCGTGCTGACCGGCGGGCTGGTGGCGCTGATCTACCTCGTGCCGCGCGCCGTGCTCGGCATCTTCATCACCGACAGCGCCGTGCTCGATCTGGCGAAAGCCCTGCTCTTCATCGCCCTCTGGAGCTCGGTGCCGTTCGGCCTCGCCACGGTGTTTTCGGGAGCGATGCGTGCGGCCGGCGCCGCGTTGACGCCGATGCTGCTCTCGATCTTCGCGATTGTCGCGATCGAGCTGCCGGCCGCAGTGATCCTGAGCCGCTCGATTGGCCTGGAGGGTGTGTGGGCCGCCTATCCCATCGTGTTCTGCGCCATGTTCGTTCTGCAGATGGGCTATTACTTCCTGGTGTGGCGCAAGCGGGCGGTCCAGCGCCTGGTCTGACGCTCAAAGTATTATGACCATCATTAAACGGTGGACCTGCAGGGCACGCTGCGTCACAATGGTGCAAAGCACGTCAGGGAGAACGAGTTTGACCCGCACAGCCCCGCAGTTCCTGTTCGATTTCGGCAGCCCGAACGCCTATCTCAGCCATCTCGCGATTCCCGCGATCGAGCAGCGCATCGGCGTCAAGTTCGAATACGTCCCGATCCTGCTCGGCGGCATCTTCAAATCAACCAACAACAAATCGCCGGCCGAGACACTCGCCGGCGTAAAGAACAAGCGCGAATTCCAGCAAGTCGAGACCGAGCGCTTTCTCAAGCGCTTCAAGGTCCAGCCCTATGTCTGGAATCCGCACTTCCCCGTCAACACGCTGAACCTGATGCGCACGGCGATCGCAGCTCAGCTCGAGGGCGTGTTCGAAAAATACGTCGAGGCCGCCTTCCACCACATGTGGCGCGAGCCGAAGAAGATGGACGACCCCGAGATCGCGGCGAAGGCGCTGGCGTCTTCCGGCCTCGATGCCCAGAAACTGTTTGCCCGGGCTCAGGACCCCGAGGTGAAGGCCAGGCTCATCAAGAATACCGAGGACGCGGTGGCCCGCGGCGCGTTCGGCTCGCCGACCTTCTTCGTCGGCAATGAGATGTTCTTCGGCAAGGAGCAGCTGCGCGAGGTCGAGGAGATGGTGCTGGGGAAGGGCGAGTAGCGAATGGCGAATAGCGAGTAGTCGAAAACGTTACTCGCATTTCAGCGTTTCCTGTCCTATTCGCTACTCCTATTCGCCATTCGCCAAGAATAACAACGGAGCTCTCCCATGCGTATCCTCGTGGTCGGCGCCGGCGCCATCGGCGGCTATTTTGGTGGCAGGCTATTGCAGGCCAGCCGCGACGTCACCTTCCTGGTCCGCCCGAGACGCGCCAGCGAGCTCGCAAGCGCCGGGCTCGTCATCAAGAGCCCGAACGGCGATGTGACCCTGAAGAACCCGCCGACCGTCCAGGCCGACGCGCTCAAGGACAAGTTCGACGTCGTGCTCCTGAGCTGCAAGGCGTTCGACCTCGACGACGCCATCAAATCGTTTGCGCCGGCGGTCGGCCCCGGCACGGCGATCATCCCGATGCTCAACGGCATGAAGCATCTCGACATCCTCGACGCAAAATTCGGCAAGGAGCGCGTGCTCGGCGGCCTCTGCGCCATCGCCGCAACCTTGAACGAGAAGCGCGAGGTCGTGCAGCTCCAGCCGATGCAGTCGCTGAGCTATGGCGAGCGGAACGGCAAGCTGTCGGATCGCGTCAAGGCGATCGACGAGGCCTTCAAAGGCGGCATCAATGGCGCCGCCGCCAGCCAGAACATCATGCAGGACATGTGGGAGAAGTGGGTGTTCCTGTCCTCGCTCGCGGCAAGCACCAGCCTGATGCGCACCTCCGTCGGCAACATTCTCGCAGCGCCAGGGGGAAGGGATTTCCTGCTCGGCATGCTGGACGAGACCAGCGCGATCGCCACCGCGTCCGGCTACCCGCCGGGCGGCCCGTTCTTCGAGCGCGTCAAAGGCAACCTCACCACCGAGGGATCGCCGATGACGGCCTCGATGTTCCGCGACATCAAGGCCGGCCTGCCGGTCGAGGCGGATCATGTCATCGGCGACCTGATCGCGCGCGCGGACGCCGCCAAGGTGCCGGTGCCGAAGCTACGCATCGCTTACACGCATTTGAAGGCGTATGAGAAGCAGCGGGCGGGATAGGTTATAGCCCGACCGTCATCCCGGGGCGCGCAAAGCGCGAGCCCGGGATCCATAACCACAGGGAGTAGTTTGACGCCAAACTCCCACTCCGAGCCATCGCCAAACTACTCCCTGTGGGTATGGATCCCGGATCTGCGGTTCGCTTGTCCGGGACGACAGCAGTGTTTGCAGCAACAGCCGCGCTCTATTTCAAATGCGCGAGATAGTGCGAGACCGCCGCGATTTCCTCATCGCTCATGCGATAGGCGACATCGGCCATCGCGGCGACGCCGCCGCCGACGCGCTGGCCCGCCTTGTAGTCGTGCAGCGCCTTGACCAGATATTCCTCACGCTGCCCGGCGAGCCGCGCCACGGCCTTGGTGCCGGCGAAGCTGTCCGTGTGGCATGAGGCGCAGCGGCGACCGGCCGCAACTTGCGCGCCCTTTTTCGACAGGTCCGGATCCCCGTCGTCCGCTCCCTTCGGCGGTGTCATCTGCGAGAAGTAGGCGCCGAAACTGCGGATGTCCTCGTTGGTGATCTCTTCGGCGATCGGCTTCATCTGATCGTTCTTGCGCGAGCCGGCGCGGAAGAACACGAGCTGCCATTGGATGAATTGATCGGGCTGCCCCGCGAGCGAAGGAATGTTCTCGGTTTGCGAAATGCCGTTCTCGCCATGACAGCCGGAGCAGACGGAGGCTTTTTCCTTGATCGCGGCATTGTCGGCGGCCTGAGCCGGAATGAACAGTAGCGTCGCATATAGAATTCCGAACCCAACGGCTCGCATGACTGACTTCTCCAGCTGTCATTGCCGGGCTTGACCCGCCTGCGGGGCCGAAGCCCCTCCGGCGCAGCGTAGGCCCGGCAATCCATCCCTGTTGCAGAAGGTTCTCGTATGATGGATGCCCGGATCAAGTCCGGGCATGACGAACCTGTTCCGCGGCGGGCTCGCAGCATCAAACAAAGAGGCTGCGGCCGTTACCCGGTCGCAGCCCCTTTTTTCGTGCCCGTGCTACTTCTTGCTGTAGCTGATGCGATAGATCGCGCCGGCCCAGTCGTCGGCAACGAGGATCGACCCATCCTTGGCGAGGATGATGTCGTCGGGACGGCCGAGATAGCCCTGGTCGCCCTCGATCCAGCCGGAGGCAAAGACCTCCTGCTTGGCGTTCTTGCCATCAGGCCCGACGATCACGCGCATGATGCGACCGCCCTGGTACTTGTGACGATTCCAGGAGCCGTGCTCGGCGATCAGGATGTTGTTCTTGTACTCGGCGGGGAACTGGTCGCCGGTGTAGAACTTCATGCCGAGCGGAGCGACGTGAGCGCCGAGATTCAGCACGGGCGGCGTGAACTCGGAGCATTTGTGGCCCATCGCGAACTTGTCGTCGGGCAGATTGCCCTGGTGGCAGTAGGGATAGCCGAAATGCTCGCCGATCTTGTTGATCATGTTCAGCTTGTCGCTGGGCAGATCATCGCTGATCCAATCGCGCGCATTCTCGGTGAACCAGTATTTTCCGGTGCGCGGATCGACGTCGCCGCCGACCGAGTTGCGAACGCCGAGCGCCCAGATTTCCGCGTTGCCGGTCTTGGGATCGACGCGGCGGATCTGCGAGACGCTGGTCGGGGGAATGCCGATGTTGAAGGGCGGTCCGAACGGAATATAGAACCAGCCTTCCTTGTCGACCGCGATGTACTTCCAGCCATGCGCGGCATAGGACGGCATGTCGTCGTACACGACCTTGCCGTCACCGAGCTTGTCCAGATTGGCCTCCGCATTGTCGTAACGGATCAGCTTGTCGACGGCGATGACGTAAAGCGCGCCGTCCCTGAAGGCCAGACCCGTGGGCATGTTCAGCCCCTTGAGGACGGTCTTGACCTCTTTCTTTCCGTTGTTGTCCTTGATGGCATAGACATTGCCGAGGCCGAACGAGCCGACGAACAGCGTGCCCTTGTCACCCCAGGCCATCTGCCGCGCGGCCAGCACGCCGGAAGCGTAGACCTCCATCTTGAAGCCCGGCGGCAGCTTGACCTGCTTGATGATGTTGGCGAGCTCGGCGTCCGAGGCGCCGGTCGGCGGACCCGATGGCGGCGCGAGGCCCTTCTGCGCCTCGGTCTCATCGCCCAGGAACCAGTCATCCGGCGGATGGGTCCAGAACTCCTTGGTGCCGGATTCGTATTTCTTCAGTGCCCTGTTCTTGTCCTGCTGTTGCGCGCTGCCGGCGCTGGTCCCCGCAAGAAGGGCCACGGCCGCAAGCGCCAACACGGATCGATGGAACATCGATGTCATCGCGTCACTCCCCTAAGGCAGCCGTCAGGGCTGCGATTTATTTTGTTTTGCTAGTCGAGAGGCGAAGTTTGGGATCTGCCGAGGGGCAGACATAAAAGGCTAGCACATCTGCGAGCGCTGAGAAGGGCATCGCATGTGCTGCGGTTGCGCTCATTAAAAATTGAGACGGAACGTCAATGAGCACGACCGCCGCAGCGATGGCGCTCTCGCTGCAACGCGGAATCGGGCCAGCCAAGGGTGTTCAGCAAAAAATGCGAAAACAACCCCATGCACAGTAGAACGGCGCATGGGCGCTGGTCGGGATCTGACCCGACAGGCACTTGACTCGTCGAGCAAAACATCAATCGCGGCGCTTATCGGGCGATCGGATAGGGCCCGTCGTCGAACACCACCTCATGATAGCCCTTCGAGCCGACCTCGCGCGCCAGCGCACTGCGAAAATCGCGGCCCTCCCGAAGGCAGCTCAGCACATGCGCGAAGTCGAATTCGGGTCGCCAGCCGAGCTCACGCCGCGCGCGTTCGTTGACGTAGACGCGGTCGATCTCGGAGAAGAGTTTCCAGCCGCGCGCCGCATAGAGCTCTGCGCACTCCGGATAGAGCTCGCGCACGACACCGGCCGCATCGCGCGCAAGCGTTGCGAGGTGACGCTGCTCGAACGGGCTGGTGGCCGAGACGATATAGCGAGCGAAGCCGATTTTTGGCGCGCGGTCGACGGCGAGCAGGTGGGCGCTGACGGCGTCCGCGATGTCCAGCCGGCGATAGAGCAACTCGTTGGCCTGCGCGTTCTCAAGCGGGTAGGCCGACCGCATCGCCGGATCATCGTCGTCCTCGGGAAAGAAGCGCGAGGTCCGCAACACCACGACCGGCAGGGCACGCTCGCGGAAGAACAGCTCGCAGAGAGTTTCCGCCATCTGCTTGGTGGTGCCGTAGATGTTTTTCGGCACCGCCGGCAGGTCCTCGGTGACCCACACGGCCGCCTCTCCGGCTCCGGCGCGGAGCTGCGAGCCGAACGCGCTGGTGGTGCTGGTGAAGACGAAGCGGCGCACGCCGGCGGCGACGGCTGCCTCGAGCAGGTTGAGCGTGCCTGACACGTTGGTGTCGACGAAATCCTGCTTCGAATGGGTCGCCACATGCGGCTTGTGCAGTGTCGCGGTGTGGATCACGGCGCTCACGCGGTCCATCTGGCGCCGCACGAAGCCGGGATCGACGATCGAACCAACGACATCGGTGAAGGGCGATGCCTTCAGATCGATCCCGCGCGCGGGCACGTTGCGCGCCTGAAGCGTCCGGAGAACGGCTTCTCCGAGGTGACCGGCGCTGCCCGTGACCAGGATTGTCATTGCAAACCCCATGCAGCCGCCAGCGGCGTGGCGAACCACGGTTCCGTCCGGTCAGGCTGGATGCTCTGGGAAAAATTGGAGCGGGCGAAGGGGCTCGAACCCTCGACCCCGACCTTGGCAAGGTCGTGCTCTACCACTGAGCTACACCCGCATCCTGTGTCGGTCGCGTGACGCGCCGGCAACGGCTGTCGTATGCCAAAAGCGGGAAGGGAATGCAACAGCTACCGGCGGGATAGATGCGCAATCCGGGGCCCAATATGGAGCCCGAATGCGACCAAATCGCCCGGAATCGCCCCGGAACCGCCGAATCGGCCTCCATGGATTGAAATTCGGCCCATTCGGCCCAATTTAGGAGCCGACAGCGAAGCATAGGGAGCGGCGACGTGCTAAAGACCCGCCATTCCAGACATCAGACGAGGGGATGCCGTGACGATCATCGACCAGGGTAACGGAGCCGCAAACCCGGCTGCGGCCGATCTGATCAAGGACACCACCACCCAGACCTTCGTGAAGGACGTCATCGAGGAATCGAAGCGCCAGCCGGTGCTGATCGACTTCTGGGCGGAGTGGTGCGGCCCCTGCAAGCAGCTCACCCCCGTGCTGGAAAAGGCGGTCAGGGCCGCCAAGGGCAAGGTCAAGCTGGTCAAGATGAACATCGACCAGCACCCGGCGATCCCGGGCCAGATGGGCATCCAGTCGATTCCGGCCGTGATCGCCTTCGTCAACGGCCAGCCGGCCGACGGCTTCATGGGCGCGGTGCCCGAGAGCCAGCTCAACGCCTTCATCGAAAAGCTGACCAAGGGCGTGACCGCGCCGGGCGAGCCGAATATCGCCGAGATTCTGCAAGAGGCCGAGGCGGTGCTCGCCGAGGGCGACACCGCGGCTGCCGCGCAGATCTATGCGGAGGTGCTTCAGTACGATGCGACCAACATCGCCGCACTCGCGGGCCTCGCAAAATGCTACGCCGTCTCCGGCGCGATGGAGCAGGCCAAGCAGACGCTGGCCATGGTGCCGGAGTCCAAGCGCAACGACCCCGCGGTGAAGGCCGTGCAGACCGCGATCGATCTTGCCGAGCAGGCCCAATCGCTTGGACCGGTCGCGGAGCTGGAACAGAAAGTCGCCGCAAACCCGCTCGATCATCAGGCCCGATTCGACCTGGCGACCGCGCTGAACGCGCAAGGCGACCGCACTGCTGCCACCGCGCAGCTGCTCGAGATCGTCAAGCGCGACCGCAAATGGAACGATGACGGCGCCCGCAAGCAGCTGGTGCAGTTCTTCGAGGCCTGGGGCGGCGCGGATGATGCAACCGTCGAGGGACGCAAGCGTTTGTCGACGATCCTGTTTTCGTAGGGGCTTCTTTGAGCATGATCCATTCGGAAAACCGTTGCACATCTTGCGCTGACGCGGTCCTCCGGATCATGCGCTAGCAAAGCCAGGGGGGACCGGGGCAGATGCCGATCAACATCGAATATCGCGGGCCCGCCGACCTCCCGGAGATCATTCCGGTGTTTCCGCTGCCGGGCGCGCTGCTGCTGCCGCGCGGCCAGATGCCGCTCAACATCTTCGAGCCGCGCTATCTGTCGATGGTCGACGACAGCTTTCGCGACGGCCATCGCCTGATCGGCATGATCCAGCCCGACGTCGCGCACTCGCCGAAGGATTCCGACAAGCCGACGCTGTTTCGCGTCGGCTGCGTCGGCCGCATCACCCAGCTCGCCGAATCCGGCGACGGCCGCTACATCCTCGAGCTCACCGGCGTTTCGCGCTTCAAGGTCATCGAGGAGCTCGAGGTGCTCACCGCTTACCGGCAGTGCAAGGTGGACTTCTTCGCCTTCGCCAACGACTTCACCGCGCGCATGGGCGAGGACGAGGTCGACCGCGAGGCGCTGCTGGCCGTGCTGGCGGACTTCCTGAAGGCCAACAATCTCAAGGTCGACTGGGAAGGCGTCGAAAGCGCGCCCAATGAAGCCCTCGTCAACGCGCTGGCGATGATGTCGCCCTACGGCCCTGCAGAGAAGCAGGCCATGCTGGAAGCGCCCGACCTGAAGACCCGGGCCGAGATTTTGATCGCGGTCACCGAGATGGACCTCGCCAAGAAGCGCACCAGCGGCGATCCGCCGCTACAGTAGTTGACTAGGGCAGAAGCTCCGTCATGCGCGGGCTTATCCCGCCTGCGCGGCCGAAGCCGCTTCGGCGCGGCGAAGGCCCGGGCATCCACGCTCTTGGACAGCAAGCAAGCCGTGGATGGCCGGGTCAAGCCCGGCCATCCCGTGGGGAGAGAGTCACCTCAAACCCTAGGAATGACCGCGGATGCGTTTGCGGCCGGTGATCATCGCGCGGATCAGGTTCTCGCGCTGGAGAAGGGCCATCACCACCACGCCCAGCACATGCAGCACGACCAGGACGATGACCGCATCCGATGAATAATGGTGAGTGTCTTCGACCCACCATACGCCGAAGAAGGTGACGGTGACCGACATCGCGCCGGTGATCGCCGAGACGGTGAGCGAGGCCAGCAGCGCCACCAGCATCAACGTGCCGGCGGGGTTGAGACCGATATAGCGGCCGGTGATGCCGCGGCGCAGATTCCAGAGATAGCGCGGTGCCGCGCGAAGCCTGGCTCTGATCATGCGGAAGCGCGAATAGCGGCTTCCCCAAAAGCCCCAGACGAGGCGGAAGGCGAGAAGCCCGAGCACCGCATAGCCGACGATGCGGTGAAGCCGGTCATAGACCGTCGGCGTGAACCACGCGGCCAGAACACACGCCGCGAGAATCCAGTGCCAGAGGCGCAGCGGGAGGTCCCAGACTGCGACCGTCCGTGAAGCCGTTCGATCCGCGGGGGTCCTGTCGGACACCCCGCGCGCTTCTGGCATCGCGTCTTCAATCAAGCAAAGACCACCCTCAAGCCCCGCTTCGCAGATCAGGCCGCGCCGTCTACGTCACGACCTGCTTCGCGCCTTCCTGGCAGCCTACTTGGCGATCGTGTGCTTCAGGCTGAGATCTTCGGGGCTGTAGAACAGCTCGTAGAGCTTGCCTTCCTTGACGCCGTAAACCTCGTAGCACGAACCTTCGATCTTGGAGCGCCGCACCTCGTAACCCAGCGCCTTGGCCTTGGCTTCGGCTTCACTCGCCGGCTTCCACGACGCCTTGTCGAGCTTGGTGCAGTCCTTGAAACCGTCGGCCATGGCCGCCGACCCCATGCCGATCCCGACCGTCAGTGCAATGGCAACAACACGAATGACCTTCACGAACATCTCCTCCTCTGCCGTGCGCGCTACGCGAGCTGCGAAGCTGGACTGAAGGAAGCAAAGAGGGTGATGAAGTCAATCGGTGACGGGCGAGGTCTGCTTTAGATAAGTTCTATTGTTGAGTTTAGACGAGTTCTAACCGGAGCGAAAACGTGAGCGCCCTCTGCGGAGAATGCGGATTTGTCCGACCGCTGCGGCCTTAAGCCTCACGGGTCGGATGGACTGCCGACCTCGCCGATTGCGCTAGGCCGCAGTTTGCATTTCCAGATAATTGCGCCGCAGCCAGTCCGTCCAGCGCAGACGTCCGCGCACGCCGTGGCTGACGACAAAGCCCATGCCGCGCGCCTTCGCGTCGGAAAGGCCGACCGCCAGGATCTTTCGGTGCAGTCTCCGTGCATCCTGGTATTGGCGGGCGAGGGTGACGAGATTCAGCGCTTCGGGGCCGCCGATCTCCGCGCGCACGCCGCGCTGCCCGTCGAACGCGCAAGTCAGAACGTGATCGGCGACATCCGACGTATCGACGGGATCGAACGGCGTCGTCGGCACCGGCCAAACCGGAAGCCAGGTGAGGCCCGAGAGCAACCTGTCGAGCAGGTAGTAGAACGGCATCGCGCGAACGATGGACCAGGACAGAGCCGAGGCACGCACCAGCCGCTCGCCGGCGAGCTTGACCCGCGCGTAGGGCAGGGTCGCCTGGTCGAGCCCGACGATCGAAACGTGCAGGAAATGCCGAATGTCGGCCTCCCCGCAGAGCGACAGCAGCCGCTCCGTTCCCTCGACGTCCACTGCGGAGGGCGATCTGAAGAAGTCGATCGGGCGGACGCCTCCACGCCGCGCGATCGGCGAACAGGTCGCCGCATTGATGACCGTGTCGACGCCCTGCAGTGCTTCGCGCAACCCGGCACCCGTGGCGAGATCGCCTGCGGCCCATTCGACATCCGATCGCATACCCGGTGATCGTGCAAATACCCGGACGCGACGTCCGTCGCGAACCAGACGATCGACGACATCCCGGCCAAGATGACCCGTGCCCCCGGTGACGAGCGTCAGTGTCATGGTTCAGCTCCGGCCGGTGTTGCGCGGCGGCTCGCCGGTGGGGACGAGCACGGTCTCGCCCGTCGCTACGAGGCTCAGTTCATCCTGCTCGTCCGCGGCAAGTAGTTCTGCGCGCGCGAACACTTGTCTGCGCCCGGGGCGGAGCGTCGTTCCCCTGGAGACGAAGTAGCGACCAACAGCCGGCCTGAGGCAGTTCATCGAGAAGTGCGACGCGGTCACCGGGCCCACGAGCGTCGCCGCGGCGAACCCGCAGGCCGTGTCGAGCAAGGCCGCGATCAGGCCGGCGTGAAGATGTCCGGAATACTGGGTGAGGTCGTCATGCCAATTCATTCGGATGGTCGCCTCGCCGTTGCCGGCCGCAACAAGCTCGAAGCCGGCGGCGCGGTTGAACGCGGCGGATGCGTTGACCGCGACGAGCGTCTGCAGGTCGAATCCATGCGGCGTGCTCATGTGTCGCTCCATCGCGGCGCGCGGCGCTCGAGATTGCTCCTGACCGCTTCGATGTGATTTGGCGTGCCGAGCAGCGCGGCCTGCGCGGCGGTCTCCGCAGCAAGACCCGTCGCAGCGTCGCAAGTTGCGGACAGGTTGAGCAATCGCTTGGCGGCACGGATCGCGCTGGGGCTGCGGCCGGCGATCTCGCGCGCCGTTGCCAATGCAGCGGCCACGGGATCATCGACAAGCCGGGTCGCGAAGCCGTCGGCCAGCGCCTCTTCGGCTGAAAAGACACGCCCGCTATAGGTCAGCTCACGCACCACATCCTCGCGCGCGAGATGGCGCATCAACTGCGTGCCGCACATATCGGGCACCAGACCCCATTTGGTCTCGATGACCGCAAGCTTCGCATCCGGCGCGATGTAACGGAGGTCGGCACCGAGCGCGAGCTGGAAGCCGCCGCCGAAGGCGACGCCGTGGACCGCTGCAATCACGGGGATCGGCAGCTCGCGCCACAGCCAGACGATGTGCTGCGCGAAGTTTGCGATGCCGTGGGTCCGGCGCGTCAGATCCGCAAACGGAAGCAGCGGCTCGCCGTTCGCGGCCGCGAGCAGGCGTTCGACATCGAGGCCGGCGCAGAAGGCGCGGCCTTCGCCGGACAGCACGACGGCTCGAATTTCCGGGCTGTCACGAAGGTCCGCGCCGGCCTCGGCAAGGGCCTCGAACATTGCCGGATCGAGCGCGTTCATTTTGTCCGGACGATTGAGCCGGAGATGAGCCACGCCGTCTTCGATCGTTAGCCGAACACGATCTTCCATGATGCGACCTCGGCTCTGTTTGTGGTGCCAGGTTTCGACGTTCAATAGCCCGCGACCGTCATCGCGACGACCGCGCTGAGCATCATCCAGCCGAAGTGGCGGCCGCGCGTTGCAAAGGCGTTGGCGCAGGCGGAGAAGCCGAATACTGCGGCCATGGTGATGACGATCCAGTGGCGCGCCGGCTCCGAGCCCATCCAGGGCGCAGCAATCAGCAGCACGCCGCAACCGATCCAGGCGACGGTCGAAGCCTGCCACACGACCCGGATCAGGGTACGCAGCCGCTCCGGCTCGATGCGGGCACGGACAAACACCCTGGTCTCGCCGAGAATGCCGTGGATCAGGGCCACGGCAATCGCCAGGACCCCGGCAGATTGAAGCAGGAGATTACGCATCGACGCCTCCATACAGTTGTGTATGGACAAATAGGCGCTGGTCCGCCGCCTGTCAATACACTAGTGTATGGTCGAATTCCGGGAACCGACATGACCGAGCAGCTCACCGCCGACGACTGGATCCAGCAGGGGCTGAAGGCGCTCGCCAGGAGCGGCTTCACGGCGCTGAAGGCCGATCCGCTGGCCAAAGCCATGGGCGTCTCGCGCGGCAGCTTCTATTGGCATTTCGCCGATCTCGCCGCATTCCACGCCGCCGTCCTGAAGCGCTGGCGCGAGATCGCCGCCGAGCAGATCATCGCCGATGTCGAGGCCGCCGACGACGAGCCGCTGAAGGCGTTGCTGCGCAGATCGTTCGGCGCGCGGCTCGATCTCGAGCGGGCGGTGCGCAACTGGGCCGCCTTCGACGCGGCGGCGCAGGCCGCCGTGCGCGCGATCGACCGCCGCCGCATCGACTACATCGAGCAGCTGCTGGCAAAGCGCGGCCTCGCTCCGGCGACGGCGCAGGCCCGCGCCCAGATCCTCTATTGGACGTTTCTCGGCTTCGCCCTGTCGGGGCCGCCGGTCCCGGCTGCCAGGCTCGAGGGCCCGCTCGACGAAATTATGCGGATGGTTTCCGCCTAGATCTCGATTTTATGTGCTAGAGGCAATCGATTGCCGGAGAGCCCAATGAACGCGCCCACCGAACGCCCCGAAGCCAGTGTCGATCCGAAATTGCTGGAGATCCTGGTCTGCCCGCTGACCAAGGGCCCGCTGGAGTTCGATTCCGCGAGGCAGGAGCTGGTCTCGCGGTCCGCAAAACTCGCCTATCCGATCCGCGACGGCATCCCGATCATGCTGCCGGAAGAGGCAAGGAAGATCGATTGAGAATCTGGCGACCGTCGTCGAGCGATGTCGTGGCCACACACGAGGTGTCGTCCCCGCGCAGGCGGGGACCCATAACCACAGGACGTGGCTGTCGTCCGAAGTGTTAACTCCGAGTCTTCGCCAAACTCCTGCTGCGGCGTTTGGGTCCCGGATCTGCGCTTCGCTTGTCCGGGACGACGGCGGAGTGTGAGGCACGAGCGCTCACTAAACGCCCTCTTACAACGCCTCGCCCTTCAACAGCCGCGGCACTTCACCCGTCAGTCCAGCGGCTTGCCGGATAAACAAATTCTTCAGCGGCGGGGCGCGGTCGACGAGACCGAGGCCGATGTCGCGCACGGTGCGCAGCAAGGTCGACTGGTTCGAGAACAGGAAATTCAGCGAATTGGTGGCAACGCCCATCGCCATGGTGTCGAAGCGGCGCCAGCGCTGGTAGCGCTCCAGCACGTCGGCCCCGCCGAGATCCATGCCGAGCCGCGCGGCATCGACGACGACCTCGGCCAGCGCGGCGACATCCTTCAAGCCCATATTGAGGCCCTGGCCGGCGATGGGGTGGATGACGTGTGCGGAATCGCCGACCAGCGCGAGGCGCGTGGCGATGAAGGAGCGTGCGACGAAATAGGACAGCGGAAACGCACGCGGCTTGTCGAGCGCCTTCACCTCGCCGAGATGCAGGCCGAAGCGCTGCTCGAGCTCGGCGTGGAATTCCTCGTCGCTGAGCGCGATGATGCGCGCGGCCTCGGCGCGGCGCTCGGTCCACACCAGCGACGAGCGCTTGCCCGAGAGCGGCAGGATCGCGAAGGGACCTGCGGGCAGGAAGTGCTCTTCCGCGCGGCCCTCGTGATCGCGCTCGTGACCGACGGTCACGACGATGCCGGACTGGTCATATTCCCAGCCATGGGTCGCGATGCCGGCGCGCTCGCGCAGCTTCGACCGCGCGCCATCGGCGGCGACCAAAAGGCTTGCGGCGATCACGCTGCCGTCGCCGAGCGTCACATCGATGCCTTCGGGGCGCGCGTCATAGGAGGCCACGGTGGTGGCGCGCAGGTCGATGCCTTCGGCCTCGGCGCGCGCCGTCAGCGCGTCGATCAGGCGGCGGTTCTCGACCATATGCGCAAACGGCTCGCCCGGCGCGACGTCGCCGGCGAAATTGAGGAAGACCGGACGGGTGGCGTCTTCCAGCTTGGAGTCGGTGACGACCATGTCGAGGATCGGCTGCGCTTCGGCCCTGACGTCGTCCCAGGCGCCGATGGCCTCGAACAGCCGGCGGCAGGCGGCCACGATCGCGGTGGCGCGGGGGTCGCGGCTCGGCCGGGTGCTGAGCGCAGGATCGGCGACGATGACGGCGATCTCGGGCCCGAGCCCCTGGCGCAACGCCAAGGCCAATGCGAGGCCGGCAAACGCGCCGCCGCCAATGACAATGCTACCCTGTACCGACATACCCGAATTCCCGGCCAATTCTCGGTCTTGCTAGCAGACTTGAGCTGGGCGAAACAGTGCGGTGAAACAAGGGCGGAACGGCCCAAATGTGCCATTCCGGAGCATCCGGCCCCGGAAGGACGGCAAGAAAGTTCACTCCATGTCCAAAAGCCTGTTCGATCTCATTTCGATCCTCGACCTCGAACAGCTCGAGGTGAACCTGTTCCGCGGCAGCAGCCCGAACACGGACTGGCAGCGGGTGTTTGGCGGGCAGGTGATCGGGCAGGCGATGGTCGCGGCCTGCCGCACCGTCGAGGGCGTCGAAGGGCGCCTGCCGCATTCGCTGCATTGCTATTTCATCCTGCCTGGAGACCCCAAGGTTCCGATCATCTACCAGGTCGAACGCCTGCGCGACGGCAAGAGCTATTCGACCCGCCGCGTCACGGCGATCCAGCACGGCAACGCGATCTTCTCGATCATGGTGTCGTTCCATGCCGAGGAGGAAAGCGCGTTCGATCACCAGGACAGGATGCCCGACGTGCCGCCGCCGGAAAAGCTGACCGCGGAGGAGGTTTCGAAGCAGCCGCTGTTCAAGGAGATGCCGGAGTTCATCCGCCGCTATTACGAGATGGACCGGCCGATCGAATTGCGTCCGGTCGAGATCGGCCGCTATTTCGGCCAGAAGGTCGACGACGGCCGCATCCACATCTGGATCCGCACCGCGGCAAAGCTGCCCGACGATCCGGCGCTGCATCTGTGCGCGCTCGCCTACGCCTCGGACTTCTCGCTGCTCGACGCCATCATGGCGCGCTATGGCCGCACGCTGTTCGACAAGCGCATGATGCCGGCGAGCCTCGATCACGCGATGTGGTTTCACCGCCCGTTCCGCGCCGACGAATGGCTGCTCTACGCCCAGGATTCGCCGAACGCGCGTGGCGGCCGCGGCCTGTCCCGCGGCCTCATCTTCAAGCCCGACGGCACGCTGGTCGCGTCCGTCGCCCAGGAAGGCTCGGTGCGCGAGCGCAAGGCCTGATCTCGAGAAGTGGACACCGCTTCTCGGACAAGATCACGCTCGAGCAACGAGCCTGTCCGGCGTCAACCGCCCTGCAGGCCCGTCGCCTTGATCACCGGCCCCCATTTGAGACGCTCCCGCGTTTCGAACCGGGCGAGGTCTGCCGGTGTTCCGCCGGCTGGATCGAGGCCCAGCTCGTGCAGCCGCTTCCGGGTCTCGGGCAGGGCCAGCGCCTTGGCGAACTCGCCGTTCAGGAGCTCGATCACCGCCTGCGGCGTATCGCGCGGGGCGTAGAAGGCATTCCAGCCTGCCATCTCGAAATCAGGCACGCCCTGCTCGGCGACGGGTTTGACGCCCGGCAGCAGCTCACTCGGCTTCAGCACGGTGATGCCGAGCGCCTTCAGCTTGCCGTCGTCGATCTGGGTGCGCACCGCCGTGACGGTATCGATGATCAGCGGCACCTGCCCGCCGAGCACGTCGGTCATCGCGGTTGCCGATCCCTTGTAGGGAACACCGAACATCGGTGCGCCCGTCACCTCCTTGAGAAACTCGAAGATGACGCGCGCCGTCGTGCTGGGCAGCGCGATGTCGATCCTGTCGGGCTTTGCCTTCGCGGCGCTGATCAGGTCGACCACGCTGTTGCCGGCGAAGGACGGGCTGGCCGTGATCACCAGCGGCAGCTTGCCGACCAGGATGATCGGCGCAAAATCCTTGTCCGGCACGAACCCCATCGCGGGGTACATGAACTCGTTCATGGTCTGGGTGGCGTTGGTGCCCATCAGCAGCGTGTAGCCGTCGGGCTCCGAATGCGCCGCCTGCTCGGCGCCGATATTGCCGCCGGCACCCGGCTTGTTCTCGACATAGAAGCGCTGGCCCAGCGTGCGCGACAGATGGTCGGCGAGGTAGCGGGCGACGACGTCGGTGCCCTGGCCCGCCTGATAGGGAACGATGATCCTGACGGGCCTCGTCGGATAGGTCTGCGCCAGGCTTGCGCAACTCCATAGCAGGGCCAGCCATCCCACGGCCCATCTCGCGGATTTCAGCATGCTCGTTTCCTCTCTTTATGATTGTTTTGATCGTCTTCTTGTTGTCGGCCGTCCTTATCGTCGTGCGGTGTCCTTCCCTGGCGGCGTGACGACGCCGGTTTCGATCAGGCTGTCGATCTCGTGCTGATCGAAGCCGGCATCCGCCAGAATGTCGTTTGCATGCTCGCCGAAGCGCGGTGGCCGGCGGCTGGCGCGACCCGGCGTCTGCGCCAGCTTCACCGGAATGCCCGGCGCACGATGGCCCTCGCTTTCGACCAGCATGTCACGGTGGGAGACATGGGCTTGCGCGAAGGCTTGCGGCACGGTGTTGACGACGCCGGCGGGAACGCCGGCCTGCATCAGTTCGCGGCAAAGCGCGTCCGACTTGAAGCCGGCCAGCGTCCGTTTCAGCTCGGCACGAAGCGCGGCGACGTGACGGAGCCGATCGGCGTTGGTCCGGAAGCGCGGGTCATCCAGCAGGTCGCCGCGCTTCACCCTCTGGCAGAAGCGGCGGAACTGGCCGTCGTTGAGGATGCCGAGAAAGATCTCGCCGTCGGCCGCCGCGAATTTGTCGTAAGGCGCGATGTTGGGATGGGCGCTGCCGAGACGGCCGGGCACGTTGCCCGAGCAGATCCAGTTCGCCGCGTGCGGGACCAGAAGGCCGAGCGCGGTGTCGAACAACGTCGCTTCGACGCGCTGCCCGCGGCCGCTCCGTTCGCGCGCCGCAAGCGCGAGCAGGACACCGACGAGCGCGTTGTAGCCGGTGACGTAATCGACGATGGGAACGCCGACGCGCGTCGCGCCCGAATCCTGCGAGCCGTTGATGCTCATCAGGCCGCACATGGCCTGCAGCACGGCATCGTAGCCGGGCAGGCCGCCGAGCGGCCCGTCGACGCCGAAGCCGGAGATCGCGCAGTAGATCAGGCGCGGAAAGCGTTCGGACAGATCGGCCTCATAGCCGAGCCCCCAGCGTTCCATCGTGCCGGGCAGAAAATTCTCCACGAGCACGTCGGCATCGTTCAAGAGCGCTTCGAGCACCGCACGCCCTTCCGGGCACGACAGGTCGAGCGCCATGCCGCGCTTGCCGCGATTGACGGCGCCGAAATACGCCGCCTGTCCCGCGGCATCGAAGGGCGGCCCGAGACCGCGGGTCTCATCTCCTGATGGCGGCTCGATCTTGACCACGTCGGCGCCATGATCGGCCAACATCTGCGTGCAGAGCGGCCCCGCCAGCACGCGCGAGAGATCGACGACCTTGAGGCCGGTCACCGCTCCGCGCGTGAGGTCGGTTGCGGGCATGCTCATGCGCCCAGTTGGTTGCCGTCAGGTCCGGCTTGGCAGTTGCACGATGCCGGTGCCGAGCACCGAGACTTCGTTGTCCTGGTTGTGCGCTTCCTGCTCGATCTCGACCAGGTGCCGCCCGTTCTCGATGAACTTGCGCTTCACCTTGCCCTTGATGAACAGGATGTCGCCCTCGGGATTGTGCCGGCGGATCTTGCAGCTCGCACGGCGCAGGAAGCCGTCATCGCCCATCCAGTTGGTGAGATGGTGGGTGAGCCAGGAGCAGCGCTCCGGACCGTAATCATAGGCACCGGGCGCGCCGACCTCGAGCGCGAACTCCTCTTCCCAGTGCACGCGCTCGGGGCAGTCGGGGATGCCGAAGCGGTTGGGAATGCCGAGGCCGCGATGGGCGTCCTGCAGCTTCCAGGCAAGCTTGTTGGCGCGGATGTAGAGACCGCCCCAGCCTTGCGCATAAGCGATGAAGCCGGTGACCGTCATCGGCCCCTTCAGCATCGTCGGCAGCGCCTCGCCTTCGGAGACGTCCTGCCAATAACGCGGACGCGAGCCTTGAATCCGCTCCTCGGCATAGAGCTTGTAGGCGGCGGCCAGTTCCTCCTGGCTGTAGCGACGCGGCGCGCGGGCCTTGACCTCACGATATTTGGTGCCCTGATCGCGCGCATGGTCGCGCTCGGTGCGGAAGCACCAGCTGTCCGCTTCGGCGACGAGGTCGCCCTGCTGGTTGAAGAAATCGACGTGATAGGTCTGCTGGATCGCACGGCCGGCGAAGCGGGTCTGGTGCTCGACCAGATCCTTCAGCTTGGCTTCGGTGGAAATCACGTCGTTGCGGCGGACGGCCTTATGCCAGGTCCAGTCCGCGCCCGACCACATCGCGTGGACGCCGGGCATGCCACCGACATAGCCGGACACGATGCGGCTGGTCGAGAACAGGAAGCTCGGCAGCGCAATGATGCCGCCATGATTGGTCTTGGCGGCGTAGTCGGGATCGCACCAGAGCGGATTGTCGTCGCCGATGCCGTGGGCGTAGTGACGGATGTTGTCGCGCGTCGCCTCGTAGCACCAGGGCTCGGCGGTCACGCCGATGGTGACGCCGATGCGCTTGCGCAGATCATCGAGGCCCTCTTCGGTGATCTTCGGAAACCTGGTTTCGGTCTTGTCCAGCATTGACGTTCCTTTCCTTCAATTCGTTGCTTCTGATTGCCTGGCGGCCTGTTCACGGTCTCGCAGCACCTTGCGGTTGACCTTGCCGGCCGGCGTCTTCGGCAGCTCCGTGACGAAGCTGACCAGACGCGGATATTCGTGATGGCTGAGGCGCTGGCGCACGACGTCCTGGATCTCGTGCTCGAAGGACGTGTCGCCCGGCCGCTCCGTGACCACGAACGCCTTCACCACCTGTCCGCGCAGGGCATCGGGAACGCCGATGGCGGCGGCTTCGCGCACCTGCGGATGCTTCAGGATCGCGTCCTCGATCTCGACGGCGCTCATGGTCCAGCCGGCGGAGATGATGACGTCGTCGGCGCGGCCGCCATGGTAGAAATAGCCGTCCTCGTCGATGCGGCCGAGATCCTTGGTCGCGATCCACTCGCCACGGCGCCAGACCTTGAGCTCGCCGGTGACGTTGGTCGCGCAGGGCTTGCCTTCTGCGTCCTGAACCTCGACGCGCCCGCCGGGAATCGGCTTGCCGAGGGATCCCGGCTTGACGACGAAATCGCGTGCACCGGGATAGCTCACCAGGATCACGCCGATCTCGGTGGTGCCGTACATGCTGCACACCTCATGGCCGAACGTGTCGCTGATGAAGGCGGAGGTCTCGCTGTCGATCGGCTCGCCGGTAAACGACATCTTCTCGAGCGCGTAGCGGTAGCGCGGCGCCGCGCCCGAATTGCGCATCATGCGGTAATGCGTCGCGGCGGCCGAGATATTGGTGAACCGGTGCTGCTCGAGCGCAGCCAGCAGCCGCTCCGGATTGAACTTGCCGGCATAGGCGCCGACGGTGATGCCGAGCGCCAGCGGCGCGAGCGTGCCGTGCCAGAGCCCATGCCCCCAGGCCGGCGATGACGGGCAGATGAAGCGATCGCCCGGGCGCAGGCCGGTGCCGTACAACGCCGCGACCATCAGCGTGACGATCGAGCGATGGGTGTGCTTGACCGCTTCGGGCAATTCGCGCGTCGTGCCCGACGTATATTGAAACAGCGCCATCGCGTCGGCCGCCGTGTCGGGCGTGAAGTGCGGCGCGAAACGTTGCAGCCCGTCCAGGAATGCATCGTCGGCGACGACGACTTCGGGGCCGGTGGCGGCGAGGAGCTGCGCCTTCTCGGCGTTCGTCACGATCAGCCGTGGCTTGCAGTCGTCGACGCGCAGCTTGACGCCGTCGGGCCCGAACAGCGTGAACAGCGGCACGGCGATGGCGCCGGCCTTCATGGCGCCGAACACCGCGACATAGAACGCACGCGAGGGCTCGAGCATGACCGCGACGCGATCGCCGGCCTGGATGCCGCGGCTCACCAGATCATGCGCGAAGCGCGAGGATGCTTCCGCGAGCTCGGCGAAGCTGAGCACTTCGTCCGGCCCATCGGCGCGAACGACGATCACGGCCGGGTTGGAACGGCCGGCGTGCCGGTCGATGCACTCATGGGCGATGTTCAGCTGCGCGCGATTGCCGTTGAACAAATCCCAGAGCTTCTCCGGGGAGAAGATCGTCTGCGCGGCGGCGTAGCTCGTGAAGTCGGTCAGCTTGCTCATGACCGGCAAGATACCGAGGACAGGTTAATTGTCAAATAGCGTATGAGATTGTATATGTACAATTCATGGGGATCGCGGCCGGCGCTGCCGCGCGCGCTGCGGACGAGGCAGATCGATGCGGTGATGAGCTTTGCCGCGACGAGACGCTGTTGTTGCACCCAGGCCGCTGTTGTACCGATACGATCATGCCGAATCCCAAATCACCCCGCGTTCGCGCCGTGCCTGCAGTGACACGTGCCGTCGCCATCCTCCGCCTGCTCAGCCGCAGTCCCTCGCCGCAGAGTCTGAAGGCGATTGCGGAGAGTCTCGAACTGGTGCCGAGCACCGCGCTGCACATCGTGCGCGCGTTGCTGGCGGAGGATTTGCTGCAGGTCGATCCGCAGACCAAGCGCTACAGCCTCGGCGTCGGCATGCTGCCGCTGGCGCGCGCCGTGCTCGAGCATGCCGATTTTCCCAGCCTTCTGCGGCCCAGGCTCGAGGAGCTTTCAAGTCGCTACGGCATCACCGCGATTGGCGTCGAGGTGCCCGATCTCGACAACATGATCGTGGTCGCGCTGGCGCGCAGCCAGGCGCCGGTGCGGCTTCATGTCGACATCGGCAGCCGCTTTCCGGCGCTGATCAGTGCCACGGGCCGCTGTGTCGCCGCCTTCAGCGGCCAGCCGGAGAAGGAGATCGAAAAGCGCTTTCGCCTGCTGCGCTGGAATAGCGCGCCGACCTATGATGCCTGGCGCAAGGAAGTCGATCAGGTGCGCAAGCAGGGCTTCAGCATCGATCGCGGCAATTACATCGCCGGCGTGACCATCGTCGCCGTCCCAGTCCTCAACGCAAAGGGAACGATCTCGCACACCATCGCGGCCGTCGGCCTCGGCAGCCAGCTCGACCGCGCGACCTCGCTCTCACTCGCGCGCGACATGCGCACGGTTGCGGAGACGATCGCCCCGCAGCTTACCATTCACGCCTGAGGCGCTACGCGCTCCACGAGCTCGAATTGCGTCATGGTCCACGTGAAGTACCAGCGCAACAGCCACGGAATCGGGATGATCAGAAGACACCCGAAAGCGAATGCCCAGGTTCGCCACAGCAGTTGCAGTCCGGTGCCGACGAAGATCATCTCGCGCCGCGTGCCCGCGATGTTGAGACAGATCCAGCGCATCCATGCGGCCATGACCCAGGCCCAGCCGACGATCGTGAGCACGGCGAGAAACATCAGCACCTGCCAGCCGATGAAGACCCAGGGGCTGCCGTTGAACGTCATCGGAATCGGCTGACCGTTCGAGCTGATATTGGCGACGACCCAGCGCAGGACCATCCAGGACAGGAAGGCCTGGATCGGGATTCCCACAAGCTGAAACAGGTCGCCGAAAAGTCCCGCGTAGCCCACCAGCGCCAGCGCGATGAAGACGTACCAGATGTCGCCGACCTGCCCGGTGAAGCTGATGTTCGGCCGCTGCGGGACTTGGACGCGCGGGAACAGCCAGCGGTAATAGCCGGTGGCGGTCCAGGGAGCCGGCACAACAACGGCGTTGCCGATCACCAGCAGGATGCACCATCCCAGGAACGACCACAGCGGCAAGTCCACCGACAGCCGACCCCGCCCGTCGCCGCTCGAAACCGGCGATCCGCCGGGTACCAGACCGGGGACCGCGCCGGCCTTTTGCCAGCCCGCCATCCCGTCGGTCCAGACCAGCGTGTCTGATCGCACGATTCCCCGGGCGATCAGATCGCGGAACTGCGCCTCGGAGAACGGCCCCTTCTGCTGGCCCTCGGATGCATGAAACCAGAGTCGATTCGACATCTCGTCTGCTCGCTACCGAAAGCCAGCGGCCGTTACATGCGCGACTGCGCGCCCCGCGGAGCGAGCTCGGTCTGCGAGGCGAACCAGTTCATGATCCAGCGGTACACCCACGGAATAGGAATGATCAGGCTGCACAGGATCGCAGCGACGATGCCGCGCCAGAGGATGTCGAGGCCCGAGCCCTTGAACACGATCTCGCGCCGCGTGCCTTCGATGCTACGGCAGAACCAGCGCATCTGAGCTGCAGCGACCCAGGCCCAGCCGACGATGGTGATGATGGAAATCGCAAACAGCAGATTCCAGCCGATATAGGCCCAGATCGAGCCGGTGAAGCTCAGGCCCAGCGGTTGCCCGTTCGAAGCGAGGTTCGCGACCATCCATTTGATCAGGAGCCAGTAGAGCACGAGCTGGACAATGAAGAGCAGATTGCTCAGCAACGAACTGCCGATGAAGCCGATCGCGATCGCAAGGACGATGAAGCCGAAGAACCAGGGCACCAGCGTCATCGCACTGCCGGTGAAGCTGAGATTGGGCCGTCCGGGAACCTTGATGCAGGGCACGATCCATTTGGTGTACCAGACGAACAGCCACGGCACCGGGATGACGAAGCACGAGCCGATCGCCAGCACGAGCGTGCGCCAGGTGAAGTCGAGGATGCCGAAATCGACCGACAGCGATCCTCCGCCGGCGCCACCGCCCGCATAGCCACCACCGCCCATCATCGGCGGGCCACCCGACGGAATCATCGGCGGCGCGCCGCCACCGCCGACCAGACCGGGGATTTCGGCAGCCTTCTGCCAGCCCGCCATGCCTTCGGTCCACACCAGCGTATCCGGGCGCACGACGCCCTGGGCGACGAGATCGCGGAATTGCCCTTCCGGAAAGGGCCCCTGCTGCTTGCCCTCGGATGCGTAGAACCAACTCGCCATGAAACGTCCCCCTCAAACATACTTTTGTACCAGCCGGGACGCTTGGGTTCACCGCATCCATGCCGAAAATGCATTCTGAAGGATGAACGGTTGCCCTGTACAGAGGCGGCCGTTCACATGACCGCCCCTGGCCAAACGTTTTTCCGCTTCAATCTGCAACTTTTTTGTGCCATTTGCCCGGAAAGATGCCAGATTGACGCAGCGCCGGGGACATACGGCGCGGCGCATCCCGGGGAATAGGCCTGACCATGAAGCTCGTCGTCGCGATCATCAAACCCTTCAAGCTCGATGAGGTCCGCCAGGCCCTGACATCGATCGGCGTCCACGGCATGACCGTGACCGAGGTGAAGGGCTACGGCCGCCAGAAGGGCCACACCGAGATCTATCGCGGCGCCGAATATGTCGTGAACTTCCTGCCGAAGCTGCGCATCGAGATCGCGGTCGCCTCTGACGTCGCCGACAAGGCGGTCAACGTGATCACCGCGACCGCGCGCACGGGGCAGATCGGCGACGGCAAGATCTTCGTCACGCCGATCGACCACGCGCTACGCATCCGCACCGGCGAGACCGACAGCGACGCGCTCTAGATTCTTGTTTCGACGCGTTTTCTTCGCGCGAGCCGCTATCCACCTCGCTTGAAGACGCTTCGATCTTCTTCGATCGCACCGGGCAACGACGCCGGATCGTGCGACGCCAATTGATGCCGGGGGGAACGATATGGCGGGAATGTTGCGACGCGCAGCCTCGATGGCTGCGCCGATCGGATTTGCGCTGCTGATGGCCGCGCCTGCATATGCAGCGGATTCCGAGATCAACACGGCCGACACGGCCTGGATGATCGTCGCCACCGCGCTGGTGCTGATGATGACGATCCCGGGGCTTGCGCTGTTCTATTCCGGCATGGTGCGCAAGAAGAACGTGCTCGCCACCATGGCACAGAGCCTTGCCGCCGTGACCATGATCTCCATCCTCTGGGTCGCGTTCGGCTACTCGCTGTGCTTCGTCGGCGACGGCCCGTGGATCGGCACGCTCGACCGCTGGTTTCTCGCCGGCATGACCATGGACAGCGTCAATCCGGCCGCGAAGACCATCCCGGAAGCGCTGTTCATGCTGTACCAGATGACGTTCGCCATCATCACGGTGGCGCTGGTCGCGGGCTCGGTCGCCGACCGGATGCGGTTCTCCGCCTATCTCCTGTTCTCCGTCGCCTGGTTCATCTTCGTCTACATTCCGCTGGCGCATTGGGTCTGGGGCGGCGGCTTCCTCAACAGCATGGGCGTGCTGGATTTCGCGGGCGGTCTCGTGGTGCATCTGTCGGCCGGCACCGGCGGTCTCGTTGCGGCGAAGGTGATGGGGCGGCGCCACGGCTACGGCACCGAAAATCTCTCGCCGTTCGACCTGTCGCTTGCGGTGATGGGCACCGGCCTGTTGTGGGTCGGCTGGTTCGGCTTCAACGGCGGCTCGGCGGGCGCGGCCAATTCACGCGCTGTGATGGCGATCATCGCCACCCACCTCGCCGCCTGCTCGGGCGCGCTGACCTGGGGCGCGATTGAATGGTCGACCCGGCGCAAGCCGTCCGTGCTCGGCATGATCTCCGGCGCGGTCGCCGGGCTCGGCACCATCACGCCGGCCTCCGGCTTCGTGGCGCCCTGGCACGGCATCGTCATCGGAATCCTCGCCGGTGCTGTCTGCTATTGGGCCTGCACCTGGCTGAAGCACCGCTTCAATTATGACGATTCGCTCGACGTGTTCGGCGTCCACGGCATCGGCGGCCTGACCGGGACCCTGCTCGCCGGCGTATTCGCGACCAGCGCCATCGGCGGCACCGCCGGCCTGATCGAGGGCCACCCGCAGCAGCTGCTGATCCAGTTCTATGGCGTCGCCGTCACCTTCGTCTGGTCGGCAGGCGTGAGCTTCATCCTGCTCAAGCTGGTCGGCCTGTTCGTGCCCTTGCGCGTATCCCGTGAGCACGAGCTCGAAGGTCTCGATATTTCGCAGCACGGCGAAGCCTTGCAATAAGGGCTTGCACGACACATAAGCACATGCTTATGTGTTGTCATGATCGAAGCCGATATCTTCAAGGCGCTGGCGGATCCGACGCGCCGCAAGGTCTTTGAGAAGCTCGCGGGCGGAAGCCTGAATGCGAGCGCCTTGCGCGACGGCCTGGAGATCAGCCAGCCGGCAATGTCGCAACATCTTTCGGTGCTGCGCGCGGCAGGCCTCGTGCGCGAAGAGCGGCAGGGCCGCTTTGTGAATTACGAAGTCGATCCGGACGGAATCGCTGCCATCGGGGCATGGCTCGCGCGTTATCGCGCCTACTGGCCGAAGCGCATGGAAGCACTCGCTGACCTCCTGAAGGACATGGATCAATAAGGATCTGGATCAATGAGCGACGCCGTGAAGCCTGATCGCCCCGACGCAAACCTCGTGCTCGAATTTGAATTCGATGCGCCGCCGGCAAAGGTGTGGCGCGCGGTGACCATTCCGGCTTTGCGTGAGCGCTGGCTGCCGGATTGCGACCTTGCCGGCGTCGAGCCGGAATCAACGATCGTAAACGAAGAGGTGCGCTACCGGCTGCGCGATTCCGAACCGCCGTTTCGCGAAAGCCATGTCATCTTCCGGCTCGAGCCGAACGAGGATGGCGGCACGCGCTTTCGTATCATCCAGCAGGCCTGCGATATCAGCGCAAAGCTGCCGCAGCCGGCCAACAGCAATTGCTGCCTGATGCGCGCAGCGGCCTAGCACCAACAAAGACTTCATCACCTGCAGACATGGAGGTCGCCGATGCGCGACATGCTTCAGCTCGTCCCTATGGTCGTCGAGCAATCCGCGCGCGGCGAGCGATCCTTCGACATCTACTCGCGCCTCTTGCGCGAACGCATCATCTTCCTCAACGGCGAGGTCAATGACGCGATGTCCGGGCTGGTCTGCGCACAGCTCTTGTTCCTGGAGGCGGAGAATCCGAACAGGCCGATCAACCTCTACATCAACTCCTATGGCGGCGTGGTCACCTCTGGCCTTGCGATGTACGACACGATGCAGTTCATCAAGGCGCCGGTCCATACGCTGTGCATGGGCACCGCGCGCTCCATGGGCTCGTTTCTGCTGATGGCCGGCGAGCCCGGTCACCGCGCCGCGCTGCCCAATGCGAGCCTTCACGTGCATCAGCCGCTCGGCGGCTTCCAGGGCCAGGCGTCCGACATCCTGATCCATGCCAACGAGATGCAGGAAACCAAGCGGCGCATCACCCGGCTCTATGCGCAGCATTGCGGACGCACCGAGGAGGAGGTGGAGCGAACCCTGGACCGCGATCACTTCATGACCGCGCAGCAGGGGGTCGAGTGGGGCCTGGTCGACAGGGTCTTCGCGGAACGAGAGGCCGCCTGACGATCCGGCGGCGGTCCCAACCGGGTGCTCTCCCAAGCGGCTCGTCTCGCCGGGCAGGTCAGCACTTACGCGCATCCAGTGGGCACAGGCCCCAGTGACTTGATATTTCGCGGCGCGGCCAAGCCCTTCCAGAGCTTTCTCCTGTATCAAGATACCGTAACGCTGCCCGACACATGAGCAACATTGTGTCGGCAGCCTGTCCTGCCCGTGTTTTGAGCAGACCTGACCACGTTTTGAGCGCGACGGAATAGCGCACTGCAGCGCAATAGCCGTCGAACGCGAAAACCCCCGTTCTCATAGTCCGTTAGGCAACGCGCCCGATCTGGCACGGCATTTGATTCTAAGGGTCCTGGCTGTGCCCGCGTAGTGAACTTCTCCCTCGTGGCGAACCAGTCGAGAACGCCCGGCCATGTCCGGACCGGGCCCAAGCGGGGATAGGACCCATGAAAATTGTTATGGCGATTATCAAGCCATTCAAGCTGGAAGAAGTCCGTGACGCCCTGACCGCCATCGGCGTTCATGGTCTCACGGTGACGGAAGTCAAGGGATATGGCCGCCAGAAAGGCCATACGGAAATCTATCGCGGCGCCGAATATGCCGTGAGCTTCCTGCCCAAGATCAAGATCGAGGTCGCTGTCGCCTCCGACCAGGTCGACAAGACCATCGACGCCATCACGTCTGCTGCGAAAACCGGACAGATCGGCGACGGCAAGATCTTCGTCATCAACCTCGACCACGCAGTGCGCATCCGCACCGGCGAGGCCGATGCCGCGGCCCTTTGATTTCGCGCTCAACCTTATCCAATCAGGAGTGAATAATATGACGTTCAAGCGTCCCTATGGCGCGGGATTGGCGGCTCTCGCAGCCGGCCTGTTCGCTGCGACCGCAGCCTACGCCGAGCCAACGGTCAACAAGGGAGACAACGCCTGGATGCTGACATCGACAGTGCTGGTGCTGTTGATGACGATCCCCGGCCTCGCGCTGTTCTATGGCGGCCTCGTCCGTTCCAAGAACATGCTCTCGGTGCTGATGCAGGTGTTCTACACCGTCTGCGTCGTCACCGTGATCTGGGCCGTGTACGGCTACAGTCTCGCCTTCACCGGCGGCTCCGACTTCATCGGCGGCTTCTCCAAGGCCTTCATGATGGGCGTCACCACCGACTCGAAGGCGGCGACCTTCTCGGTCGACGCCAACATCTCGGAGCTCATCTACATGTGCTTCCAGATGACCTTCGCGGCGATCACGCCCGCCCTCATCGTCGGCGCCTTCGCCGAGCGCATGAAGTTCTCGGCGATCGCCCTGTTCATCCCGCTCTGGGTCACGCTGATCTACTTCCCGATCGCGCACATGGTCTGGTACTGGCCCGGCCCGGACATGATCCAGGACGCTGCCAAGGCTCTGGCTGCGGCTACTGATGCGGCGGCGAAGACCGCGGCGCAGGCCAAGCTCGACGAGATCAACGCCGACGCCGGCTGGATCTTCAAGAAGGGCGCGATCGACTTCGCTGGCGGCACCGTGGTGCACATCAACGCCGGCATCGCAGGCCTCGTCGGCGCTCTGCTGATCGGCAAGCGCGTCGGCTACGGCAAGGAGCTGATGGCTCCGCACTCGCTGACGATGTCGATGATCGGCGCCTCGCTGCTCTGGGTCGGCTGGTTCGGCTTCAACGCCGGCTCCAACCTCGAAGCCAATGGCGGCGCTGCGCTTGCCATGACCAACTCCTTCGTCGCCACCGCAGCCGCCGCGCTGTCGTGGATGTTCGCGGAGTGGATCATCAAGGGTCATCCGTCGGTGCTCGGCGTCATCTCCGGCGCTGTCGCGGGTCTCGTGGCCGTCACCCCCGCCGCCGGCTTCTCCGGCGTGATGGGCGCGATCGTCCTCGGCCTCATCGTCGGCGTGGTCTGCCTGTTCTTCTGCACCGTCGTGAAGAACGCGCTCGGCTACGATGACAGCCTCGACGTGTTCGGCGTGCACTGCGTCGGCGGCATCGTCGGCGCCCTCGGCACCGGCATTCTCGTCAACCCCGCGCTCGGCGGCGCCGGCATCATCGACTACACCGCGATCCCGCCGAAGGTCGCCGACTACGACTTCGCGGCGCAGATGATGTCCCAGATCTGGGGCGTCGGCACCACGCTGGTGTGGTCGGGCATCGGTTCGGCGATCCTCTACAAGGTCGTCGACGTGATCGTCGGTCTGCGCACCAATGTCGAGAGCGAGCGTGAAGGCCTCGACATCACCGAGCACACCGAGCGCGCCTACAACATGTAACTCCTCCCGGGCGCGGTCTCCTCGGAGATCGCGCCCAGAACTACGGTTCGGGCACATACCCGGCAATGCCCTGACCGTTGAGGGGCTCCAGCGCGAGCTGGAGCCCCTTTCTTTTTGCCGGATGCGGGAGAAGAAAAAGATTGCCATTCCGGGCCCGCAGCGCAGAAATATCGACCTCAAGAACAACAATCGGGAGGTCGTCATGCGTTTGGAAGGCGGATGCTATTGCGGCGAAGTGCGCTACAAGGCCGAGGGCGACCCGATGATGCAGGCCCAGTGTCATTGCCGCGAGTGCCAGTACATCTCGGGCGGCGCGCCCAACACCTTCATCGCGATGCCGGTGGCCGGCTTCAGCTACACCAAGGGTCAGCCCAAGCAGTTCACCCGCAAGGACCTCGAACGCGCGGTCACGCGTGAATTCTGCGCCGAATGCGGCACCCATCTGGTGACCAAGGTTCCGGGCCTGCCCGCCGTGGTCCTGAAGGTCGGCACGCTGGACGATCCGGCCCAGTTCCATCCGCAGATGGCGATCTACACCTGCGACATGCAGGAATTTCATGCGATCCCCGCCGGCATGAAGACGTTCGAGAAGCTGCCGGGGCACTGAGGCCGCATGACGGTGCGTTCCCTCCTCCGCAAGCGGGGGAGGCCGCGGAACCAGGTCTAACCCCAATAGCCTCGCATCCCGTTGTTATTCGGGCTCAATATTCCTGCTCTGGACGGAGGCGGCGGTCGATGGTTAATCGCGTCTTAACCTCGCCCTATCTATGGTGAACCGAACCGCTTTCCCGCCGGCGCCGTGCTGCGACCGGCCGTTCCAAGAGTACTGGCGCCCAGAATGGTCATGACCGCTTCATCCCGTGCGCCGCAGGTCCGTGGAAGCTCCGATGGCGGACGCTCCCCCTTCGTCCGGCTGAACGAGCTGCTGGCGCCGCATCAGCCTGGCAAGCCCTTGATTTCGCTTGCAGTCGGCGAACCGCAGCATCCTGTGCCTGATTTCGTCGGCCCGGTGCTGGCCAAGCACATCGCCGATTTCGGCCGCTACCCGATGAACCAGGGCACCGACCCGTTCCGCCAGGCCGCAAGCACCTGGCTGTCGTCGCGCTTCAAGCTGCCGCGGCCGATCGACCCCAAAGGCGAGATTCTCGTCCTCAACGGCAGCCGGGAGGGGCTCTTCCTCGCCGCAATCGCAGCCGCGCGCTATGTCGGCCCGCGCCCCGGCAAGCCCGCTATCCTGATGCCGAACCCGTTCTATCCGGTGTACGGCGCCGGCGCCCTCGCCGCCGCGTGCGAGCCGGTCTATCTGCCGACCACGGTCGAGAACGGCTTCCTGCCCGACCTCGACGCGATCGACGAGGCGACGCTGGCGCGCACCGTGGCGTTCTATCTGGCCTCGCCGGCCAACCCGCAGGGCTCGGTCGCCTCGCGCGATTACTTCACACGCCTGAAGAGCCTTGCCGACCACTACGGCTTCATGATCCTCAGCGACGAATGCTATTCGGAGATCTACACGCGCGAGGCACCGGGCAGCGCGCTCGAATGTGCCGGCCCTGATTTCACCCGCGTGGCCGCGTTCCAGTCGTTGTCGAAGCGCTCGAACCTGCCGGGCCTGCGCGTCGGCTTCGCCGCCGGCGACAAGACATTCATCGGCATGTTCCTCGAGCTGCGCAACATCGCAGCGCCCCAGGTGCCGGTGCCGCTCCAGCATGTCGCGACCTTCGCCTATGGCGACGAAGCGCATGTCGAGGAGAACCGCAGGCTCTACCGGATCAAGTTCGATCTCGCCGACCAGATCATCGGCAATCGCTACGGCTATCGCCGGCCCGATGCCGGCTTCTGCGTCTGGCTCAACACGTCCGAGATCGGCGACGACGTGTCGGTGTGTCTGAAGCTCTTCAAGGAAGCAGGCGTGCGCGTGGTGCCCGGCAGCTTTTTGGCGCGGCAGCAGCCTGACGGATTCAATCCCGGTGCGGGCTATATTCGCCTCGCGCTGGTGCAGGATGGCGAGACCACGGCGCAGGCACTGCATCGCCTGGTCGAGACTCTGGGTTAGGCGGGGCCCGTGAGCATGTCGGCAATCGAACGTGTCATTCCACTGGTCGGCCATCTGCCGCCGTCGATCCGCGAGGGTCTGGCGCGGCGCATGCGTGAGCTCAGCGGCCTCGGCCTGATCGCGCTGGCAGGCGTCGCCTCGGCCGCGCTGATGACCTGGTCGGTGCAGGACCCCAGCCTCAGCCATGCAACCTCGCGGCCGATCCGCAACATCCTCGGCTATGCTGGCGCGATCGGCGCCGACCTCGCGATGCAGATCCTCGGACTCGGCGCGATCATGCTGGTCCTGACCGTCGCGGTCTGGGGCTGGCGCATGATGACGCATCGCCCGTTCGATCGCGAAGCGCTGCGGCTCGGTTCGTGGATTCTCTGCACGGTGATCGCGGCGGGGTTCGTCAGTTGCTGGCCGCATGGCGGTGCATGGCCGCTGCCGACCGGCCTCGGCGGCGTGGTCGGCGATGCCCTCGTGCGCGCGCCCGCGGTGATTTTCGGACCCGCAGGCACGATCTATCGCATCGTGCTGGGCATGATCCTGTTTGCCGCGATGACGGCGACCTTCCTGATGGCCTGCGGCCTCGGCGCGCGCGAGCATGACGAACTCCCTGATATCGAGGAGGACGACAAGCCGCTCGACGAAGACGAGGAGAGTGATCGCGGCTCGGTGTCGCTGGGCTGGCTGTTCCATGCGCTGATGAGCACGAAGGCACGGCTGATCTGGCTGTGTGGCGCCGCCTACCGCTCGCTGGTTTCGAGCGGACCGAAGACCAAGGCCGCCAGCTTCAGCCGCCAGGAGCCGAATCTCGGCGGCGGCCGCGCCGCGCCTTCGATCTCGCCGCACGCCGAGGACGAAGACGAGGACTACGAGGATCAGCACGAGGAAGAGGACGAAGAGGCGGAGGAAGAGGAAGAGCCCGTCGCGCGCGCTCCGCGCAAGAAGGCGGCGCCGAAGGCTCCTGCCAAGAAATCCTCCGACAAGTTCGATCTGCCCTCCGTCTCCATGCTGGCCGCACCGAAGGCCGGCGATCGCCAGCCGCTCAGCAAGGCCGAGCTGGAAACCAATTCGCGTTCGCTCGAAGGTGTGCTGCAGGATTTCGGTGTGCGCGGCGAGATCGTGAAAGCCAATCCGGGCCCCGTGGTCACGCTGTACGAGCTCGAGCCCGCGCCCGGCATCAAGTCCTCGCGCGTGATCGGGCTTGCCGACGACATCGCGCGATCGATGAGTGCGCTGTCGGCGCGCGTCGCCGTCGTGCCCGGCCGCAACGCCATCGGCATCGAATTGCCGAATGCGCATCGCGAGAAGGTTTATCTGCGCGAGCTGCTGGTCGCGAAGGAAGCGACCGACACGGTCGCGAAGCTGCCGCTCTGCCTCGGCAAGACCATCGGCGGCGATCCCGTCATCATCGACCTCGCCCGCACGCCGCACATGCTGATCGCCGGCACCACCGGCTCCGGCAAATCGGTCGCCATCAACACCATGATCCTCAGCCTGGTCTATAGGCTGCGTCCGGACCAGTGCCGCCTCATCATGGTCGATCCCAAGATGCTCGAACTCTCCGTCTATGACGGCATTCCGCATCTGCTGACGCCCGTCGTGACCGACCCGAAGAAGGCGGTGGTCGCGCTGAAATGGGCCGTGCGCGAGATGGAAGAGCGCTACAAGAACATGGCCAAGCTCGGTGTCCGCAACATCGACGGCTACAACACGCGCCTGCTCGAGCTGAAGGCCAAGGGCGAAGAGCCGACGCGCACGGTGCACACCGGCTTCGACAAGGAAACCGGCAAGGCGATCTACGAGGAAGAGAAGCTCTCGCTCGATCCGCTGCCCTACATCGTCATCATCGTCGACGAAATGGCCGACCTGATGATGGTCGCCGGCAAGGACATCGAAGGCGCGGTGCAACGCCTCGCCCAGATGGCGCGCGCCGCCGGTCTGCACGTGATCCTCGCCACGCAGCGCCCGTCCGTCGACGTCATCACGGGCACCATCAAGGCGAACTTCCCGACCCGCATCGCCTTCCAGGTCACGTCCAAGATCGACAGCCGTACGATCCTGGGCGAGATGGGCGCCGAGCAGCTGCTCGGCCAGGGCGACATGCTCTATATGGCCGGCGGTGGCCGCATCAGCCGCGTGCACGGACCTTTTGCCTCCGACGAGGAAGTCGAGAAGGTGGTGCGTCACCTCAAGACGCAGGGCCAGCCGGAATATCTCGAGGCGGTCACGGCCGAAGAGCCCAGCGAGGACGAGGACGGCGGCGCCGTGTTCGACGCCAGCGGCATGGGCGCAGACGGCGGCGGGGATCTCTTCCAGCAGGCCGTTGCGATCGTCAAACGCGACCGCAAGGCCTCGACCAGCTACATCCAGCGCCGCCTGCAGATCGGCTACAACCGCGCCGCATCGCTGATGGAACGCATGGAACTGGAAGGCATCGTCGGACCCGCCAACCACGCCGGCAAGCGCGAGATTCTGGTCGAGGAAGAAGACAGCCATATGTGAGGCAGTCACCTCGACACATCATTTCACGCAAAATCGATATCTGCTTTTGCCCGAAATCACGCTAAAAGGCGCCTAGCCATACAGGACGACGCGTTGATCAGACATCCGGACATTCGATTCGCTGCCACCATCGCTGCGCGAAGCGCGCGCGTGGCGGGCGTGCTGCTCGTCACCGCCGCGATGGTGACCGCCTCGTCCTTCGCGCAGAACGTCCCGGTGCCGAAGCCCGCACCGAAGGGCCGCGATGGTGCTCAAGCCGGAGGCGGCGGACCCACTGTCACCGGCGCGACGCAACCGCCGCCGAATCCGGTGATCCCGGATCCGCGCCGCAACGTGCCGAGCAGCATCTTCCAGACCTTCGATGCCAACCAGAAGGCACAAGCGGCCAAGGTCAGCGCCTATCTGTCCTCGCTGCAGACGCTGGTCGGAAATTTCGTTCAGGTCGGTCCCGACGGCAGCAAGACGCAGGGCGATTTCTACATCCAGAAGCCCGGCAAGGTGCGGTTCGAATATGACGCGCCGAGCCCGATCGACATCGTCGCCGACGGATCGTCGCTGGTCGTGCGCGACCGCAAGCTCGCGACGCAGGACGTCTATCCGCTGTCGCAGACGCCGCTGCGCTTCCTGCTGTCGGACCGCATCGATCTGATGAAGGACACCAACGTGGTTGGCGTCTCCGCCGACGACGTCTTCGTCAGCGTCACCATCGAGGAGAAGCAGGCGCTGGTCGGCACCAGCCGTCTGCTGCTGATGTTCGGCGCCAAGGACGGCCAGCTGAAGCAATGGACCGTCACCGACCCGCAGGGCTACGACACCACGATCGCGGTCTACAATCTGGATTCGAGCAAGAAGCTCGATCCCGGCATGTTCAAGATCGACTTCACCAATTACGGCCCGGCGCCGGGATAGGCGATCTCGTGTCCCGGACGAGCGCAGCGAAGCGGAGCGCAGAGCCGGGACCCAGTGTGCGGCGAGATGGGCCCCGGTTCAGCAGCGCATCACTGACGTGCTGCGCTGCGCCCGGGTCACGAGAGACTTCGCTCTGGCATGCCTAAAAGACAGTGGGCACGGCGCTTTGCACCTTTGCCCGCCCTGCGAGAGCTTGCTAAGACGCATTTCCCATGCGTTTTTCCCTGACAACCTGGAACATCAATTCGGTGCGCCTGCGCATCGACCTGGTCGCGAAATTCCTCAAGAGCGCGCGGCCGGACGTGCTGTGCCTTCAGGAGACCAAGTGCATCGACGATGCCTTTCCGCTGAAGCGCTTCAAGCGGCTCGGCTATGAGCACGTCGCACTGAACGGGCAGAAGGGCTATCACGGCGTTGCCATCGTCTCGAAGATTCCGTTCGAGTCCACGGACATCCGCACTTTCTGCGACAAGGTGGATTCGCGCCACATCTCCGTGTCCTTCGGCGCGAAGGCCAACATCGCAAAACCGCTGGTGCTGCATAATTTCTACGTGCCCGCCGGCGGCGACATTCCCGATCCCGCGCTGAACGAGAAATTCGACCACAAGCTTCGCTTCCTCGACGAGATGAAGGCGTGCGAGCCGCTGCATCCGCGCGGCGATGACAGGCACATCCTGGTCGGCGACCTCAACGTCGCCCCGCACGAGAACGACGTGTGGTCGCACAAGCAGCTTCTGAAGGTGGTCTCGCATACGCCTGTTGAAACCGAGAAGCTGAAGGCTGCGCTCGAGGCCGGCGAGTGGATCGACGTCGCGCGCGACCGCATTCCGATGTCGGAGAAGGTCTACACCTGGTGGAGCTACCGCTCCGCCGACTGGACCGTCGGCGATCGTGGCCGCAGGCTCGACCACATCTGGGTTTCGCGCGCGTTGAAGGACGCGGTCAGCGATTTCAGGATTTTGCGCGATGCGCGGAGCTGGGAACGTCCGTCGGACCATGTGCCCGTGACGGTGACGCTGGAGGTTTAGGCCTCCGTCGTCATTCCGGGGCGCGACGAAGTCGCGAGCCCGGAATGACGGGCAGAGAAAGCTACGACGTCAGCTTCGCACCGGCCATCAGGATATCGCTCGCAATCTGACTTGAGCGCACCGCGAATTCGTCGCGCAGGCGCACGGCGGCGGCGGGATCGCTTTCAAGCACGCGCTGGAACAGGCTGCGGGCGACGCGGATGACGGAGGAATGCTCCAGCGCGATCGCGCTCGACGGCCGCTTCATCGGCACCACCAGGGCGAGCTCGCCGATCAACGCGCCGGGACCGGCGATCATTTCGGCACCGGCGCCGTCCTCGACCCGGAAGGCGCCGCGCTGGACCACGAAGCCGGCATCGGCGTCGTCGCCCAGATTGAACAGGGTGTCGCCGCGGACGAAGTCGCGCTGCTCGGAGCCGATCGCCAGCATGCGCAACGAGGCGTCGCCCAACAGGCGCAGTGTCGGGACTCGCTCGAGAAGCGCTACGTCGTCGTCGATTGACATTCAGATCCGAGGCTCAAGGGCATGCGATCTAAAACGATTCGCACGCCCTTCGAGCGTATCACGGCACCAGCTTGTAGCCACCGGCTTCGGTGACCAGGATTTCCGGGTTGGCGGCATCCTTCTCGATCTTCTGGCGCAGACGGTAGATGTGGGTTTCCAGCGTGTGGGTGGTGACGCCGGAATTATAGCCCCAGACCTCCTGGAGCAGGGTCTCGCGCGACACCGGCATCTGGCCGGCGCGGTAAAGGAAGCGGAGGATGGCGGTTTCCTTCTCCGTCAGCCGCACCTTGCGCGCATTGGCGGCGGTAAGCATTTTGGAGCCGGGGCGGAAGGAGTAGGGGCCGACCGAGAACACCGCGTCCTCGCTGGCCTCGTGCTGGCGGAGCTGGGCGCGGATGCGGGCCAGCAGGACCGCGAAGCGGAAGGGCTTCGCCACATAGTCGTTGGCGCCGGATTCCAGCCCCAAAATCGTGTCGGAATCGGTGTCGTGCCCGGTCAGCATGATGATCGGGGCCTTGAAGCCGCCCTTGCGCAAGGAGCGGACCACCTCGCGACCGTCGGTGTCGGGCAGGCCGACATCCATCAGAACGAGATCGGGGGCATTGGCCTTGGCGGCGCTCGCACCTTTGGCGCCGGTATCGACGGCGGAGGCTTCGAATTCTTCGTGTAGCGATAATTGCTCCACCAACGTGTCGCGCAGATCGGTATCGTCATCCACGATCAGGATCTTGCGGGCATTGGCCATAGGGGGTCATCCTTTTGGGGTCCGACTCGGCGCGCATCCATGCTGCACCCAGCCGTGAGGGGAAGTTTAGGGGGTCGCTGTTGTTATTGTTGTTCGTGTTGAAGTAGTGGGCTGTCGCCGATTCACAAGCCAGAAGCACTCTAACTCAGAATAGCAGGGCGTTTCGATGAATGTCCTGTAATGAATTCGACATTGCACGTTCACATGAAAAACAAAGCGGCTTCAGTTGGTTACACCATGAATCGAAGTGCCAGACCGCTCTCCGCGATCCGCGTTAAGCCTGCAGCCGGGAATCCGCGCCGAGGCTGGCTGACGGCGGGATCGCTGACCATCCCGGTCGCACTGGGGAGGGGCGGCATCCTCGCCAACAAGCGCGAGGGCGACGGCGGCACGCCCCGGGGCAGCTTCCGTCCCAGGAAATTGTGGTGGCGGGGCGACCGGCACAGCCGCCCGCAGAGCTTCCTGCCGACCCGGACCATCACCGGCGAGGACGCCTGGTGCGAGGATCCTAGGGACCGACATTACAACCAGGGAATCCGGCTTCGCGAGGGGCAGGGCGGTGACCGGCTCAAGCGCGCCGACCATCTCTATGACTTCATCATCGAAATCGACCACAACACGAGGCCGCGCGTCGCCGGCCGCGGTAGCGCGGTGTTCCTGCACCTGGCCCGCGACAATTTCGGCCCGACAGCCGGCTGCGTCTCGATGACCAGGGCGGCGATGCTACAATTGCTGCGACGGCTGGGACCAAAAACAAGAATCATCATCGGGTGAGGACACATGCTCGACAAGGATCAGACCGCCGCCGCATCGCGCATCCTCTTTCAACATTGGCGCGACGGTTCCAAGCTCGACGCTCTGGAAGGGCGCCTGCGGCCGCAGAGCCGCACTGAGGGCTATGCCGTTCAGGCCGGCCTCGAAACATTGTCGCGCGGACAATTGTTCGGCTGGAAGATCGCGGCCACGAGCTCGTCCGGACAGAAGCACATCAACGTCACGGGACCCTTGGCCGGACGCATCATGAGCGACACCGTGATCGCGGATGGCGGCACCGCGTCGATGAGGGGCAACGAGATGCGCGTCGGCGAGCCGGAATTCGCTTTCCGGATGGGGCGCGACTTGCCGCCGCGCGCCACGTCGTATCCCGTCGACGAGGTTCTGGCCGCCGTCGAGAGCTTTCATCCCGCGATCGAGATTCCCGATTCGCGCTTTGCCGATTTCGCAAGCGCCGGCGAGGCGCAGCTGATCGCCGACAATGCTTGCGCGCATCTGTTCGTGCTGGGCGCGGCGACGACTGCGAACTGGCGCGCGATGGATCTGGTCGAGGAGCGGCCGCAGATCACCCTGCGTGGCGAGCGCTATATCGGCCACGGCAAGAACGTGCTCGGCGATCCCCGCGTTGCGCTCGCCTGGCTTGCCAACGAGCTCTCCGGACTCGGCATCACCTTGCGGGCAGGGCAGGTGGTGACGACAGGCACGTGCCATCCGCCGCTGCCGATTGCGGCCGGGGATCAGTTTGCGGCGGACTTTGGTGTGTTGGGCAAGGTGTCGGTCGGGTTCGTTTAGGCGGCCCAATATTCCGCTGTCGTTGTGAGCGCCGCGCTTCGCCGCTCGTGCCCCGGACGTAGCGCAACGCCCTTAGCGGTGCGCTGCTGAGCCGGGGCCTATTTCGCCGCACTGTACCGTGTTGCTCTGGGTCCCGGCTCTGCGCTGCAACGCTTTAGCGTTGCAGCTTGTCCGGGACACGAGAGTGCGTGTCGACGATGCACCTTGTTCCGTCATTGCGAGGAGCCCTTGCGACGAAGCAATCCAGAGTCCCACCGCGGAGACACTCTGGATTGCTTCGCTGCGCTCGCAATGACGAAATCAATAGCGGTTGCGGGGCACGGTCCTCGCTAACGGCCCCTACCTGTGCCCGAAGATCGCGCTGCCTACCCGTACATGGGTGGCGCCCAGCATGATCGCCGTCGCAAAATCCGCGCTCATGCCCATCGAGAGATTGGTCAATCCATTGCGCGCGGCGATCTTAGCGGTGAGCGCGAAATGCGCCGCGGGCGGTTCGTCGACCGGCGGGATGCACATCAGCCCGGAGATCGTCAGCCCATAAGTGTCGCGGCAGCTCGCGATAAAGGCGTCGGCCTCGCCGGGCGCGATGCCGGCCTTCTGCGGCTCCTCCCCGGTGTTGATCTGGACGAACAGCTGCGGATGCTTGTTCTGGGATTCGATTTCCTTGGCTAACGCTTGGCAAATGCTCGGACGGTCGACCGAATGGATGGCATCGAACAGAGCAACCGCCTCTTTCGCCTTGTTGGATTGCAACGGTCCGATCAGATGAAGCGCGATGCCGGGGTAAACGGTCGTTAACGCCGGCCACTTGCCCTTGGCCTCCTGCACCCGATTCTCGCCGAATACACGCTGTCCGGCTTCGATGACCGGGATAATTGCATCCGCGGCGAACGTCTTGGACACAGCGATCAGCGTCACGGCGGCGCGATCGCGGCGCGCATCCTTGCAGGCGCGGGCGATTTCGGCTTCGACCGCGGCGAGTGCGTTTGGTGAATGGCTGGTTACCGGCGCGGCGTTTTGATCTGTCATGACGTCGATTGATTAAGGTCGTAACCGAGGTAAGTCCAATTTTACCGAGTTCAAGAAAGAGTTTTTGAACCCTTCGCTTTACCTTGGCCCATGGGGTGGGTAGCGAAGATGGCAAGCATCAGTCTCAACCGCAAGCGAGCGAAACTCAAGCAGGTTCTCGGAATCCGGGCGCGGCTTGCGTTGCTCGCGGTGATTCTGGTGGCGCCCTTGATGCTGGAGCGCATCCGTTCGCTCGAAGACACCCGCACCCGGCAGATCGCCCAGGCCACGGTCGAATTCACCACCGTCGCAAGGCACAGCGCCGACGCGCAGCGCGAAGTCATCTCGTCGGTCGAGACCATCCTGAAATCGGAAGCTTTCATCCGCGCCTCCGCCGGTGGCGTCAGCAAGAGCTGCGACGTGCTGCGCGCGAGCCTGCCGTCGAACCTGCCCTGGATCCGTACGCTGTTGATCGCAGGCCAGGACGGACGCATCCAATGCTCCACCAACAACATGTATGTCGGCCTCGACCTCAGCGACCGGCCCTATTTTCAGCAGGCGCAGGAAACCGGCCGTTTCGTGCTGAGCGATTTCATCCTGTCGCGACCCGTATCGACGCCAACCGTGATGGCGGTCTATCCGGTGTCCGCCTTCAGCGGCGCATCCGACGCCGTCGTTCTCGCCACCGTCAACCTCGACTGGATGTCGAAGGTGATGAGCAATCTGGGCGGCCGCGCCGGTATCACCGCGGTGCTGGTCGACAGCGCAGGCACCGTGCTGGCGGCTCCGGCGGATCAGCACAGCGCGGTCGGCCGTCCGCTCGACAACATGCCGCTGATGTCTGCGATCGCCGATCGTGCGCTGCGCTCTGACCAGGACGAAGGCTCGCTGTCCTTCCTCGCCGCAGACGGCTCACGCCGCGCGGTCAGCTATATCCGCATCGCCGGCACAAATGCCCGCCTGATCGCCAGCATCGACGAGGACAAGGTGTCCGCGGCGGTCAGCCGCGACATTCGCACCGCCTATCTCCAGCTCGCCTTCGTCGTCGTGTTCGTCCTGCTCGGCGCGCTGATCGCCGCCGAGAAGCTCGTCATCAAGCCGATCGAGATGCTCGCCGACATGGCCAAGCGTCTCGGCGAGGGTGATCTGTCGGCGCGCGCGGCGCGCAATCGCCTGCCGGCCGAGTTCGTGCCGCTGGCTCGTGCGTTCAACGCCATGGCCGCGCAGCTGAGCCAGCGCGAGCGCGAGCTGATCGCGAGCAACGACCGGCTGACGGTGATGGCCTCGATCGACATGCTGTCGGGCCTCGCCAATCGGCGCGGCTTCCAGAGCCGGCTCGACTTCGAGTGGATGCGCGCGCAGCAATATGGCAGCGACCTCGCGCTGCTGATGATCGACGTCGATCATTTCAAGCTGTTCAACGACACCTATGGCCATCTCGAAGGCGATTCCTGCCTGACCCGCCTCGGCGAGTCGCTGTCCGGCATCGCCGCCGACACGATGGGCTTTGCGGCACGCTATGGCGGGGAGGAATTCTGCCTGCTGCTGCCGAACACCGATGTGAACCGCGCCGTGGAAATCGGCGAGCTGGTGCGTGCGGCCGTGCTGAAGCTGTGCCTGCCGCACATCACCTCCGCGCACATGATCGTCACGGTCTCGATCGGCGTTGCCGCGGCTAAGCCCAACGAGGCCTTGCGCCCCGGCGATCTCATCGAAGCCGCCGACGCCGCGCTCTACGCCGCCAAGCACCGTGGCCGGAACAACGTCGTCGAGCACGGCGTGCAAGCGATCGAGACCGGCGCGGCTGACATGATGATGGCGGGCTAGTTTAGTATCGCGCTGCGGCAGCGGTCAGACTGAAATCGGTAAAGCCTGCTCTCGTCTCGACATAGGCCATGCGAAAATCGTCCGGCGATTTCGCAAAGTGCTGGCACCCGGCGTTCTTGAGTTCGTCCTCGGAGCCATAACCCCACAGCGCACCGATTGGCAGCACACCGTTCTCGATCGCTCCGATGACGTCATAGGAGCGGTCGCCGACCATCACCGCCTCACCGCTGTCGACTTGTGCGGCCACGAGGGCGCGGCCGACGAGGTCGGTCTTCGTATCGGTCTCGGCCAAGCCCGCACCGATCACTCCGGCTACATAGTTGTCGAGCTTGAGATAGCGCACCACCTCAATCGCTTGGTTTTGGGGCTTCGAGGTCACGATCCAAATGGCCGAACCGCGTTTCTGGACGCCGCGGAGCAGCTCTATTACACCCGGATATAATTCGTTGGCAACAATTCCCGTCCGTTCAAAAAGGGCCCGGAAGGCAGCCATTCCATGGTCGATCTCGATCTGACTTACGTCGGGCCGCATCGCACGAAAGACCTGGGGAAGCGGCGTTCCCAAAAACTTCTTGAGCTGGGCATCGGAGACCACCGGGACGCCGATCGTCTCCAGACCACGCCGGAACGCAGGATACAGCCCCGCCCGCGAGTCGGTCAGGGTGCCGTCGAGGTCAAAGAAATAGGCCTGCATCGCGTCAATATAGGGCATCGAACGCCGATCCGAAACCGGCCTGTTCGCCTTTGGCTCCGCGAGCTGTTGATGGCTCGGCTACGCGTCCTCGTCGTCCGCTTCTTCCTGTTTCGTCAGGACGGCCGTCAGCAGGCTCGCCATCTTGGCGACATGCCGCGCGTAGTTCTTTCGAGCGGCCCCCCGCAGCCAGAGGCTGATCAGGCCATAGCCGACGATCATCACGACCAGGCGTCCGAATCCGCCTGCCGAGTCGAATGCACCATTGAGAAATGCCGACACCACGAGCGCGAGAAAAACCGCGCAGAACGAAATCAGGAGATTGAGCTGAAACTCCAGATGATACCAATACTGCTCCCGGACGTAGGCAAGCTTCTCGGGCCCGATCCGCTCGACGAGAATGATCTCGGGGTCGGTGTACAGATTGAAACTCCGCTTCAGCCCATCGTCGTTCAGTCCCAGTGCCTCCCAGCTCTTGTCGCGCAGCATTTGCGAGAGCTTGGCGTGCAGTGCGAACAGCTCCCCGTTGCTTTCTTTGAAAGGCGTGCGCACCAGCCAGTCATTCAGCCCCATGAAGACGATGATATTGGACAACAGGCCGACAAAAATTGAAGCTGGAAACGCGATGATCAGCAGCGTCGAAGCCTGGCTGCTGTTGCCGAGAATCTTCAAGACATAGGATTCGTAGCCTCTGTACTGAGCGATGTCGGCCTCGACGATGCCAAATGCGCACAGCCACACCAGGCCGGGAAGGAAAGTCTTGATCAGGCTTCCGAAGGTAACGGCACCGAAAATGTTCATTGTGCAGGCCGGCCTGTGTGAGGATCACGCCGCACAACCTAAGGTAAAACGAACCATCTGTGAATAGGTGACCCAACCGCAGGCCGGCCGCGCTACCCCGCAGCGCCGTCGCGATCGAGCTCGGCTTCGGTCACCACGCGGTTACGGCCACTGCCCTTGGCGAGATAGAGCGCGCGGTCGCAGCGCTCAATGAGATCGGTGATCGCCTCGCCGGCCCGATACTGGGCCACGCCGATCGACACGCTGATGCTGGGGAGGATCTCGCCGGTCGAACGGCGGGTGATCGTGCATTCGGCGAGCGCACGCCTGATGCGTTCGGCGATCTCGGTGCAGGCGGCGAGATCGGCGTCCGGCAGCACCGCAATCAGCTCCTCGCCGCCATAGCGGGCCGGCAGATCCTGCGCGCGGACTTTTTCGCGCAGCACCTTCGCCATCAGGCGCAGCACCTGGTCGCCGACACCGTGGCCGAAATTGTCGTTGAAGGTCTTGAAGTGGTCGATGTCGAGCATCAGCACGCTGAGCGGCTCGCCCCATGCCGCGGTCGCCTGCGCCTTGCGCAGGAATTCGTCGAGCGCCCGCCGGTTGGCAAGGCCCGTCAGCGTGTCGGTCCGGGCGCGTTCCTCGGACCGCGACAGCGAGTCACGGATCACGTCGAGCTCGCGGGTCTTTTCCGCAAATCCCGCCTCCAGCCGCGTCGCCCTGGTGGCGGCCCGCGCCAGCTCGTTCATCAGCTGGGCAACCAGCGCCTTCGGATCGACCCCGGCCTTGCCCTGGTCCGCCACCTCGCTGATGGCCTGCATCTGCGAATGATTGTCGGCAATTGCGGTCGTCAGGAAATCCCTGGCCGTCCCCATGAGGGACTGCAGCCGTTCGGACGTATCGACCACGATGGCACTCACCTGGGGGGCGACATAGGTCTCGAACAGCTCCTGATTGGTCCGGGCGTCAAAGGGGCGATTGTGATCGATCAGGAGATCGATCGCGTTGCGCAGGTCATCGTGGCTTCCGGCGAAATATTGGTACCAGACCGCAAAATTAGCCGGCGTCGGCGCGATCCGCTGTTCGGCCATGCTGCGCATCGCCCGTCCAGCGATGGAGGCGGCGTAGTCATAGTCGGGATCGTCGAAGCTTGAATCCATCGCGGTCATGCGGTCCTGTCGGACCGCAAATTGGCATCGAGCCCTTAATCCCACCCCAACACCGGTCCTCGTAGTTATGCGGAGGCGCGGTCAAAGTTCCAAATCGCGGCAACCCATTGACCCCCTGAGGACTTCTATGGCCTAGTCCGCCGTCTTGAGACGGCCGAACCCACAAAAACCCCAACGAATCCATGACCTCCGAACGCTACAACGCCCGCGACGCCGAACCGCGCTGGCAACGCCTCTGGGACGAACAGGCGATCTTCGTCTCCCGAAACAATGATTCGCGGCCGAAATACTATGTGCTCGAGATGTTCCCCTACCCGTCCGGGCGCATCCATATCGGCCATGTCCGGAATTACACGCTCGGCGACGTGCTGGCCCGCTTCATGCGCGCCAAGGGGTTCAACGTGCTGCACCCCATGGGCTGGGACGCCTTCGGCCTGCCGGCCGAGAATGCCGCGATCGAGCGCAAGGTCGCGCCGAAAGCCTGGACCTACGACAACATCGCCGCGATGAAGAAGCAGCTTCGCTCGATCGGGCTGTCACTGGATTGGTCACGCGAATTCGCGACCTGCGACCCCAGCTACTACAAGCATCAGCAGAAGATGTTCCTGGACATGCTCGCCGCGGGCCTCGCCGAGCGTGAGAAGCGCAAGCTGAACTGGGATCCGGTCGACATGACCGTGCTCGCCAACGAGCAGGTGATCGACGGGCGCGGCTGGCGCTCGGGTGCCGTCGTCGAGCAGCGCGAGATGAGCCAGTGGGTCTTCAAGATCACGAAGTACTCGCAGGAGCTGCTGTCCGCGCTGAATGGGCTCGACCGCTGGCCCGACAAGGTCAGGCTGATGCAGCGCAACTGGATCGGCCGCTCCGAGGGCCTCTTGATCCGTTTCGCGCTGGATGCGGCGACGACGCCCGCTGGCGAGAACGAGCTGAAGATTTTCACGACGCGCCCGGACACCCTGTTCGGCGCGAAGTTCATGGCGATCTCGGCGGATCATCCGCTGGCGCAGGCCGCTGCCGCAAAGAATCCTGAGCTTGCGGAGTTTATTGCCGACATCAAGAAGATCGGCACCGCGCAGTCGATCATCGACACCGCGGAGAAGCAGGGTTTCGATACCGGCATCCGCGCGGTGCATCCGTTCGATCCGAGCTGGAAGCTGCCGGTCTATGTCGCCAATTTCGTGCTGATGGAATACGGCACCGGCGCGATCTTCGGCTGCCCGGCGCACGACCAGCGCGACCTCGACTTCGTCAACAAATACGGTCTCGGCAACACACCCGTCGTGTGCCCCGAGGGCCAGGACCCGAAATCCTTCGTCATCACCGACACCGCCTATGACGGTGACGGCCGCATGATCAATTCGCGCTTCCTCGACGGCATGACCATCGATCAGGCCAAGGATGAGGTCGCAAAGCGTCTGGAAGGCGAGCTGCGCGGCAATGCGGCGGTCGGCGAGCGGCAGGTCAATTTCCGCCTGCGCGACTGGGGCATTTCGCGCCAGCGCTATTGGGGCTGCCCGATCCCGGTGATCCATTGCCCGAAATGCGACGTCGTGCCGGTGCCCGATGCCGATTTGCCCGTGGTGCTGCCGGAGGATGTGAGCTTCGACAAGCCGGGCAATGCGCTCGACCATCACCCGACCTGGAAGCACGTCACCTGCCCGAAATGCGGCGGCAAGGCGAACCGCGAAACCGACACCATGGACACCTTCGTGGATTCGTCCTGGTATTTTGCGCGCTTCACCGATCCCTGGAACGAGACCGCGCCGACCACGCCTGCGGTGGCCAACCGGATGCTGCCGGTCGACCAGTATATCGGCGGCGTCGAGCACGCGATCCTGCATCTGCTCTACAGCCGCTTCTTCACCCGCGCCATGAAGGCGACCGGGCACATCGCGCTGGACGAGCCGTTCGCCGGCATGTTCACGCAAGGCATGGTGGTGCACGAGACCTACCAGAAGGCCGACGGCACCTATGTGCAGCCGGCCGAGGTGAAGGTCGAGGTTGCCGGCAACGGACGCCGCGCGACGCTGCTGACGTCGGGCGAAGACATCCAGATCGGTCCGATCGAGAAGATGTCGAAGTCGAAGAAGAACACGGTCGACCCCGACGACATCATCGAGACCTACGGCGCCGACGTCGCCCGCTGGTTCATGCTGTCGGACTCCCCGCCCGACCGCGACGTGATCTGGAGCGACGAGCGCGTCCAGGGCGCCTCGCGCTTCGTGCAGCGGCTATGGCGGCTGGTGAACGATGCCGTCGAGCTCGCCAAGAACGCACCGGCGGGCCGGCCGGCCGGCTTCGGCCCGGATGCCACTGCCCTGCGCAAGGCTGCGCATGGTGCACTGGACAAGGTCACCACCGGGATCGAGCGGCTGCATTTCAACGTCTGCCTTGCCCATATCCGCGAATTCGCCAACGCCTTCTCGGAGATCCTGCAACGTCCCGGCCAGCCCGCCCCAGATCTGGCTTGGGCGATCCGGGAGGCCAGTCAGATCCTGGTCCAGCTGTTCTCCCCGATGATGCCGCACCTCGCCGAGGAGTGCTGGCAGGCTTTGGGCCAGAGCGGGCTGGTTTCCGAGGCCAATTGGCCCCAAATCGAACGCGATTTGCTGGTTGAAGACAGCGTGACCCTGGTGGTCCAGGTCAACGGCAAGAAGCGGGGCGAGGTCACAGTTGCAACAGCGGCCCAAAATCCGGAAATCGAGGCTGCCGTTTTGGCCCTCGATGCGGTAAAGCTGGCCCTGGACGGCAAGCCCGTCCGCAAGGTGATCATCGTCCCCAAGAGGATCGTAAATGTTGTCGGCTAGGATCCGCATCGCAGCCCGCTTGCTGGCGGTCGCCGCCTTGGCCGCGCTGACAGCCGGCTGCTTCCAGCCGATGTATGCCGAGCGGAGCGACGGTACTCCCGGCCTGCGCGAGAAGCTGATGGGCATCGAGCTGCCCCCGATCAGCAAGCCCAACGCCTCCCGCGAGGCCCGCGTCGGCGTCGAAATCCGCAACGCGCTGGCCTTCAAGCTTTACGGTAGCGCGACAGGCATGCCGCCGACCCACAAGCTGGACATCCGCTTCACCACCAGCCGTTCGTCGCTGATCGTCAGCGCCACGACGGGACTGCCGACCAGCGAAAATCTCGGCATCGACGCCCAGTACAATCTGGTCGAGGTTGCGACCGGCAAGTCCGTCATGTCCGGCTCGACGTTCTCGCGCGTGTCCTACGACATGCCGGGCTCTTATCAACGCTTCTCCCGCAACCGCGCCGTGCGCGATGCCGAGGATCGTGCCGCCAACGAGATCGCGGAGAACATCACGACCCGGCTGGCCTCGTTCTTCACTGCGGGCACGTAATTCACACCCGTCATTCCGGGGCACGCGCAGCGTGAACTCAGCTGCGCAACTGTGCATCTGAGAATCTCGATCAAATAATCTCTGGATTCCGGATCCTCGTTTTGCGAGCCCCGGAATGACAATTGGGTCCGATGGTCGCGCTGCGTGGAAAAGAGATCGACGCCTTCCTCGCCCGCCCCGATGCGGGCCGCCCGATCATCCTGCTCTACGGCCCTGATGCCGGCCTCGTCCGCGAGCGCGCCGATGCGCTGATCGCGTCCGCTGTCGATGATCCCAACGATCCCTTCTCCCTGGTCAAGCTCGATGGCGACGAACTCTCCGCCGAGCCCTCGCGCCTCGTCGACGAAGCCATGACGGTGCCGCTGTTCGGCGGCCGCCGCGCCATCCGCATCCGCGCCGGCTCGCGCAGCTTCGCCAGCGGCGTCGACACGCTGGCCGAAATGAACGTGAAGGATTGCCGCATCGTGATCGAGGCCGGCGAGCTCCGCCCGGAATCGCCGCTGCGCAAGGCCTGCGAGAAGGCCAAGGCCGCAGTGGCGATCGGCTGCTATCCCGACACCGAGCGCGACCTCGCCAAGCTGATGGACGACGAACTGCGAATCGCCAATTTGCGCATCGCGCAGGATGCCCGCGCGGCGCTGATGTCGTTCCTCGGTGGTGACCGCCAGGCCTCGCGCAACGAGCTGCGCAAGCTGACGCTCTACGCTCACGGCAAGGGCGAGGTCACGCTGGATGATGTGATGGCCGTGGTCGCCGATGCCTCCGAGCTGAAGCTCGACCCGATCGTCGACGGCGCCTTTGCCGGCCGCCCCGATATCGTCGAGACCGAATTCGCGAAGGCCATGATCGCCGGCACCTATCCCGGCGTGATCATCTCCGCCGCGCAGCGCCAGGCGGCGTGGCTGCACAAATCCGCGCTGGCCATCGCCGACGGCCAGCCTGCCTCCGCCGTGCTCGACGGCGGCTATCCGCGCCTGCATTTTTCACGGAAGCCCGCGGTGGAGACGGCGCTGCGCAATTTCAGCCCGGCTCGACTCGCGGCGATCATCGAGCAGCTCGCGACCGCAGCCCTCGACACCCGCAAGCAATCGACACTTGCCGCCGCCATCGCCCAGCGCACGCTGATGGCGATCGCCGCGAATGCGAGACGGCGGGGTTAGGCCCCCGCTCTCTCGAGCGTCAAGCGGGCGCAACTTTCTCCACGTCATTGCGAGGAGCGAAAGCGACGAAGCAATCCAGACTCCCTCCGCAGAGAGATTCTGGATTGCTTTGCTACGCTCGCAATGACGATGTTGGAGCGGACGAGCGCCACACGCCCGCTGTCGTCCCCGCGAACGCGGGGGCCCATAACCACAGGGAGCGGTTTGGCGAAGACTTGCAGTCCGGACTGCTATCCGATCCAATCGATGGATCACGCGGTATGGGTCCATGCGTTCGCAGGGACGACAGCGTTGGCCTACAGCGCGCCCTTGGCCAGCCGCTTCATCACCTCGTCGAGCTGATCGAGGTTGCGGTAGTTGATTTGCACCGAGCCGCCGGGGTCGCGGTGATTGACGGTGACCTTGAGACCGAGCGCATCGCTGACGCGCTTTTCGAGATCGATCGTATCGGGGTCCTTCTCCTTAGCCCCGGTGCTGCGCGCCTTCTGCGGCTTGCGCTCCGGCACGCCCTCTTCATGCGCGAGCGCTTCGGCCTGGCGGACGTTGAGTCCTTCCTCGACGATGCGCTTGGCGGCGGCGAGGGGATCCGGCACGCCGATCAGCGCGCGGGCGTGACCGGCGGTCAGCTCGCCGGTCGCGATGAAGGCCTGCACCTCGGCCGGCAGCTTGGTCAGCCGCATCATGTTGGCGACATGGCTGCGGCTCTTGCCGACGACCTTCGCGATGTCCTCCTGGCTGCGTTTGAACTCGTTGGCGAGCGCATGATAGCCCTGCGCCTCTTCCATCGGATTGAGATCCTCGCGCTGCACGTTCTCGACGATCGCGAATTCCAGCGCATCGCTGTCGCTGATGTCGACGGGCACGATCGGCACTTCATGCAGGCCGGCCATCTGCGAGGCGCGCCAGCGTCGCTCGCCGGCGATGATCTCGAAGCGGTCCTGCGTGCCCTTCACCGGACGCACCACGATCGGCTGGATCACGCCGTGCTGCTTGATGGACTCGGAGAGCTCCTTCAGCTCCGCATCCAGAAAAGTGCGACGCGGGTTGCGCGGGTTTGCCTTGATGAACTCGATCGGCACCTTGCGCTGCGCGCGCGGCCGATCGACGTGCTGGGCCTCGCCGCCGACATCACCGATCAGACTTGCAAGACCCCGGCCCAGTCGCGAACGCGCTTCGTCGGCCATCGCCAGCTCCCTTGGATTCACGCTAGAGTACTCCAGAACTGAATTTCGAATCGTCGGTCGTAGGGCGGATTAGCGTAGCGTAATCCGCCACAGGCTTGTTCGAGGCGAGATAGACGGCGGGTTACGCTGCGCTAACCCGCCCTACGCATCTCTCCGTCAATGCGTGACGCGCAGCTCGCGCTCGCGCTGGATCACCTCGGTCGCCAGCCGCAAGTAAGCTTCGCTGCCGACGCATTTGAGATCGTAGACCAGCACCGGCTTGCCGTAGGACGGCGCCTCGGAGATGCGCACGTTGCGCGGGATCATGGTCTTGTAGACCTTCTCGCCCATGAACTGGCGGACGTCGGCGACGACCTGGTTGGAGAGGTTGTTGCGCGAGTCGAACATGGTCAGCACGATGCCGTGGATCGACAGGTTCGGATTGAGCGTCGATCGCACCTGCTCCACCGTCTGCAGCAATTGCGACAGACCTTCGAGCGCGAAGAACTCGCACTGCAGCGGCACGAGGATTGCGTCCGACGCCGCCATCGCATTCACCGTGAGCAGGTTGAGCGAGGGCGGGCAGTCGATCAGCACATAGGTGTAATCGGCATCAGGCGAAACGTTGTTGTTCAGCGCACCGATCGCATCGCGCAGCTTGAACGCGCGGCCGGGCGTGGTGCCGAGCTCAAGCTCGAGGCCGGAAAGATCCATGGTCGACGGCGCAATGTGCAGCCGGGGCACGGCGGTCGAGACCACGGCTTCACGCAGCGGCGCTTCGCCGATCAGCACGTCATAGGTCGAGCAGGAGCGATTGCGGCGGTCGATGCCGAGCCCGGTCGAGGCGTTGCCCTGCGGATCGAGATCGACGATCAGGACGCGCTCGCCAATCGCCGCGAGCGCGGTTCCCAGGTTGATCGCTGTGGTTGTTTTTCCCACACCGCCCTTCTGATTCGCCAGCGCCAGGATGCGCGGGTGACCATGCGGGACCACTCCAGCTTCATCCTGGGTCTGATCTTGCTGCGGCTCGTCAATCACGGTCATCGAAATTCCCCACTCAACCCCTGAACGCCTCACCCGCGCCGTTCAACTGAAGTCAGCTCGACGATCCACCCATCGCCCGTCCGGCTTCGGTGCAGCTTCGGCTGAATATTCCAATATTTAGCGGCTTCGGTCAATTCAGCCTCTACATCTTGACCCTTGAGAAATAACGCTTTTGCGCCCTGGCGCATCAGCGGCTCCGCAAAGCCGATGAGTTGATGTAGCGGAGCCAGCGCGCGGGCGGTGACGCAATCGACGCGGCCGGTGATTCTATCCACATTATCCCCGATCTCAGCCAGATGTACGACTCCCGGAGATGTGGTGACGCGGACGGCTTCGCGCAAAAATGCAGCCTTCTTGGCGATTCGTTCGACGAGATGGACGCTGGCACCCGGCGTCCCGGCCATGGCGCAGGCCAGCACGACGCCGGGAAAACCGCCACCGCTGCCAAGGTCGGCCCAGCGCTTTGCGTCGGGCGCGAGATCGACAAGCTGGAGCGAGTCGGCGATGTGCCTGGTCCAGAGATGAGGCAGCGTCGACGGCGCGACCAGATTGGTCTTGGCCTGCCACTCCCGCAACAGGGCGATGTAGCGATCGAGCCGGGCCTCTGTTTCATGTGAAACGGGCGCAAGCTTGAGCGCGGCGCGCTTGTCGGCAGCAATGACGGAGTCGAGTGCCTGATCGCTGGCGCTGGCCTTGTCGATCTTCCGTTTGGCCGGCGCCGGCTCGGACCGCTGTCCTGGGTCCTCACCCGCTCCGGGTCGTCGCGATAGCGGTCTATCCCCGCCCGGTCCGCGCTGTTTCACGTGAAACGCCTATGCGATTGGCTTATGCGATTGCCTTGGAGGTCTTCCGCGCCTCGCGGCGGAGATACGCCGCCAGGATGCCGAGCGCCGCCGGTGTCATGCCGTCGATCCGGCCGGCCTGGCCGACCGTAAACGGCCGCGCCTTCTCAAGCTTGGCGCGGACCTCGTTGGAGAGGCCCGGCACCTGGCTGTAGTCGATCTCGGACAACACCATGCCCTCGTCACGCCGGAAGGCTTCGACGTCGGCGCTCTGGCGCTCCAGATAGACATCGTATTTGGCGTCGATCTCGAGATGGGTGGCGATAATAGGGTCGATCGCGGACAGCTCCGGCCAGATCGCGCGAACCTGGCTCCAGCCGATATCAGGATAGGCCATCAGCTCGAAGGCCGACCGCCGCTGCCCGTCGCGGTTCAGGGACAGGCCGTGCTTGATCGCCTCGTTCGGGGTGATGGTCAGCGACTTCGACAACGCCCTCGCCGCGTTCAGGGCATCCATCTTGGCGCGATGATGCTGCGTTCGGGCATTTCCGACGCAGCCGAGCGCGATCCCCTTCTCGGTCAGACGCTGATCGGCGTTGTCCGCCCGAAGCGTCAGCCGGTATTCGGCGCGCGAGGTGAACATCCGATAGGGCTCGCTGATCCCGCGGCTGACGAGATCGTCGATCATCACGCCGAGATAGCCGTCGGCACGGTCGAAAACCGTCAATGCGGCCCCGCTGGCCGAGAGCGCGGCGTTCAGGCCGGCCACGATGCCCTGCCCGGCGGCTTCCTCGTATCCCGTGGTGCCGTTGATCTGCCCGGCCAGGAAGAGACCGCGCAGACGCTTGGTCTGCAGGGTCGGATCGAGTTCGCGGGGATCGATGTGGTCGTATTCGATGGCATAGCCCGGACGGACCATCTTGACCCGCTCCAGGCCGGGGATGCTGGCGAGGATCGCGAGCTGAATCTCCTCCGGGAGCGAGGTCGAAATGCCGTTGGGATAGACCGTGCTGTCGTCGAGCCCTTCCGGCTCCAGGAAGATCTGGTGACCGTCGCGATCGCCGAAGCGGACGATCTTGTCCTCGATCGAGGGACAATAGCGAGGACCGGAGCTCTTGATCTGGCCGGAGTACATCGGGGAGCGATGGACGTTCGCGCGGATCACCTCATGGGTCGCGGTCGTAGTCCTGGTGATCCCACACTGGATCTGCTGGGTCGTGATCCGCTCGGTCATCACCGAGAAAGGCTCCGGAGGCTCGTCTCCGGGCTGCATTTCGACCGCGGACCAATCGATCGTCGAACCGTCCAGACGCGGCGGCGTCCCGGTCTTGAGGCGTCCGAGGGTGAATCCGGCGCGTTCGAACGAGGCCGAAAGACCTATTGCGGGGGCTTCTCCGACCCGGCCGGCGGGCCAGTTCTTCTCACCGAGATGGATCAGACCGCGGAGAAAGGTGCCGGTGGTGACGACGACAGCCCCTGCCCGAAGCTCCCGGCCATCAGCCAACCGTAGTCCAGTAACCCGGCCATCGACAACGATCAGCTCATCGGCCTCGCCTTCGATGACAGAAAGACCGTCGGTCTCCCGGATCGCGGCCTGCATCGCCGCTGCATAGAGCTTCCGGTCCGCCTGAGCCCGCGGACCGCGCACAGCCGGGCCCTTGCGGCGATTGAGCACCCGAAACTGGATGCCGCCAGCGTCACCGACCCGACCCATCAGACCATCGAGCGCATCGACCTCGCGGACCAAATGGCCCTTACCGAGACCGCCAATGGCGGGATTGCAGGACATCGCGCCTACGGTGGAAAAACGATGTGTGACGAGAGCCGTCGCAGCGCCCATCCGGGCAGCGGCAGCCGCGGCCTCACAGCCGGCGTGACCGCCGCCAATCACGATAACGTCGAAGCTCTCTCGCTCTGTTCGCATGGCGGGACTTCTATCTCAGGGGCGAGAAAGCCGGAAGCGGAAACTGAGAGGACGGATGTTTCACGTGAAACGCGGACCAAGAGGCGGCGGGCGAATTTTGAGAAAACAACCCCATGCACAGTAGAATGGGCGTTGAAAGGATTGCTGTTTTGCGTGAAGCGAACAGGGCCGGAGGGTGTATGGGACACTCCCACCGGGAGACGCGCTGCTATGGCACGTCCGCACCTATGACTGTGTTCCAGGGAACTGCTACGGCACTGTCAGTGCGAGCTTAACGCGGCAATTCAGAGCCCTCTCGGTGGAGATAGTCTGGATTGCTTCGTCGCAAGGGCTCCTCGCAATGACGAGGATAGGCCGATGGGGAACAATTGCTGCCCAGGGTGAGGGACTAGCGCACGGATGCAAGGCAGTCTTGAATCGCGATTGGACCAATCGGAAAGTGTTTCACGTGAAACAGCAAGCTAAGAGAAGCTCGGGCGCGACCACCCACAAGGTCACCCATCAGGCTGCAAACAAGGCTCCCCCACGCCGTTGTTTCACGTGAAACGGAAACCTCGGCCCGTCTGTTTCACGTGAAACACAAGAAGTGGAACAAGCACTAGTTCTACAATGAAGAACTAGCACTACTTTCCGATGCAAAATTTCTGGAAGATCGCCCCGAGGACGTCCTCGACATCGACCCGACCGAGCAACCGGCCCAGGGCATAGGCGGCGGCGCGCAGCTCTTCGGCGACCAGTTCTTCGCCGTCTTCTACAAGCTCCAGGCTCCGGCGCAAGCTGTCTAATGCCTGGCTCAACAGATCCCGCTGGCGGGCCCGGGTCACCAGGGCGACCTCGCTGGTTCCGAAAAACTCGGCGGCGAATTTCACGAGAGCCTCGACCAGCTCGGGGATGCCGTCACCCCGGCTCGCCGAGATTCCGAACTCGCCGCCCGGCCCGGCGCCGCCGAGATCGATCTTGTTGCGCACAACCCAGACCGGTCCCTCCGTCCGCCCCGCGCCTTCGGATTTCCGAAGGGAGCGCATCGCGTCGGACGCAACCGCCTGCTCACCCTCCACCAGCCACAGCACGAGATCGGCTTCCTCGGCCCGCGCCCGCGCCCGGCGCACGCCCTCCTGCTCAACGGGATCGTCAGTCTCGCGGATGCCGGCGGTGTCGATGACGGTGACGGGATAGCCGTCGAGGTCGAGCTGCACCTCGATCACGTCGCGCGTGGTGCCCGCGTGCGGCGAGACGATCGCGACGTCGCGGCGCGCGAGCTGGTTGATCAGCGTCGACTTGCCAACGTTCGGCTCGCCGGCGATAGCAACCACGAGGCCTTCGCGCAGCCGTTCAGAATGTCCCTGTGCCGCAAGGGCATCTGTAATTTCCTCATGGAGGCTTCTGATCGCCTTCATCGCGGGCGCCCTCAACTCCGCGGGCACATCGCCTTCATCGGAAAAATCGATGCCGGCCTCGATCAGTGCCGACGCTTCGATGATGCGCTCGCGCCAGTCGCGCGCGCGGTCGCCGAGCAGGCCTTGCAGCTGGCGCAGCGCCTGACGGCGCTGGCGGTCAGTGTCGGCATGAATGAGATCGTCGAGGCCCTCGGCCTCGGTGAGATCGAGCTTGCCGTTCTCAAACGCGCGCCGCGTGAATTCGCCAGGCTCGGCCGCACGTGCATTCGGAATTAACGAAATTTCGGTGAGGAGCGCGGCCAGCACGGCGCGGCCGCCATGGACGTGAAATTCGGCGACGTCCTCACCGGTCGCGCTGCCCGGACCAGGAAACCAGAGCACGACCGCGTCGTCGATCGGCTGTCCTGCGTTGTCTCGAAGCAGCCGGCGGCTGGCCTGCCGCGGCGCCGGCTGCTTGCCCGTGAGCGTCGTCAGCACAAAGCCGGCTTGGGCGCCCGAGACACGTACCACCGCGATGGCGCTGGGCGCGCGGCCGGACGACAACGCAAAGATGGTCTGATCCCGTGGATGCATGGCCTATTTGTGCGGCTGGCTGGGAAAAGGCAAACGTCCGTTTTCCCGCCCGGCCGACGGCCGAGTTTTGCTGCAGCAAATCCCGCAGCAATTCCTTTATTGCACCGCAATATAGCGGGACCGTTTTGCTGCGCCGGCGCCTCCTCCGGCAGCGGTTCGGCCGGACCGAATTCAAGTATTATTTTGATATATCAACATCTTCTTCAAATCAGACGATCGGACCCGCAGCATTCAGTCATGCTGCATCTACGCCGCAGCAAGCCTGCAAAACAAAAAGGGCGCCCGAAGGCGCCCTTGGATCCTTTGCTGCATTGCACTCAGGTATTCATGGAGTCGAAGAACTCCGAATTGCTCTTGGTCGAGCGCAGCTTGTCGAGCAGGAAGTCGATCGCGTCCATCGTCCCCATCGGATTGAGGATGCGGCGGAGCACGTACATCTTCTTGAGCACCTGCGGGTCGGTGATGAGCTCTTCCTTGCGGGTGCCGGAGCGGGAGATGTCGATCGCCGGGAAGGTCCGCTTGTCCGAGACCTTGCGATCGAGGATCAGTTCCGAGTTACCGGTGCCCTTGAACTCTTCGAAGATGACTTCGTCCATGCGGCTGCCGGTATCGACCAGCGCGGTCGCGATGATGGTCAGCGAGCCGCCCTCCTCGATATTGCGGGCGGCACCGAAGAAGCGCTTCGGGCGCTGCAGGGCGTTGGCGTCGACACCGCCGGTCAGCACCTTGCCGGATGACGGCACCACGGTGTTGTAGGCACGGCCCAGGCGCGTGATCGAATCGAGCAGGATCACGACGTCGCGGCCGTGCTCGACCAGGCGCTTGGCTTTCTCGATCACCATCTCGGCGACCTGGACGTGGCGTACCGCCGGCTCGTCGAAGGTCGACGACACGACCTCACCCTTCACCGAGCGCTGCATGTCCGTGACTTCTTCCGGACGCTCGTCGATCAGCAGCACGATCAGATAGCATTCGGGATGATTGTGGGTGATCGAATGCGCGATGTTCTGCATCAGCACGGTTTTACCCGTGCGCGGCGGCGCCACGATCAATGCGCGCTGGCCTTTTCCGATGGGAGCCACGATGTCGATAACGCGTGCAGACAGGTCTTTCCGCGTCGGATCGTCGATTTCCATGCGGAAACGCTGATTCGGAAACAGCGGCGTGAGGTTGTCGAAATTGACCTTGTGCTTGGCCTTTTCCGGATCCTCGAAATTGAGCGTGTTGACCTTCAGCAGCGCGAAATAGCGTTCGCCCTCTTTCGGGCTGCGGATATGGCCTTCGATGGTGTCGCCGGTGCGCAGGCCGAAACGGCGGATCTGCGAGGGCGAAACGTAGATGTCATCCGGGCCCGGCAGATAATTCGCATCGGGCGAGCGGAGGAAGCCGAAGCCGTCGGAGAGAACCTCGACGACGCCCTGACCGACAATATCGGTCTCGGCGAGCGCGAGCTGCTTGAGGATGGCGAACAGCAGCTCCTGCTTGCGCATGGTGCTGGCATTCTCGACCCCATTCTCCTCCGCGAACGAGACGAGCTCGGCCGGCGTTTTGGACTTGAGGTCTTCGAGTTTAATTTCCCGCATTGGGATGGTCCTGTGGGGTAACCTTGGGAGGGGGTGCGAGGAGGCTCTGAAATGCGGACGTGAGAAGGTAAGGTCCGCAGGTCTGGCAAGGTTAAGTGCCGATGAGGCTTCAAACCTGATGCGGTGTCCGGCCTCTGGAAAGCTCAGACACAACCACATCCGCCTGCGTTGGGTGGGATGTCGGTAATATAGAAAATCGCTTCCCACTCCGCAAGCCGAAGCGCTAGGCGGATTGGTCGCAAGTCCCGCCTAGAACGGCTTCACGATCACCATGATGACGATGAAAATCATCAAAACGGTCGGCACCTCATTGATAATACGATAGAATTTTTGTGTCCGCGGGCGCCGATCGGCAGCGAAATCCTTCAGCCAGCGGGAAAAAAAGCCGTGGACCGCCGACATCGCCAGGACCAGTGCCAGTTTTACGTGCAGCCAGCCGAACGAGAACCAGTGGCCGGACCAGGCAAGATAAAGCCCGGCGAGCCAGGTGACGATCATGGCGGGGTTGATGATGGCCTTGAGCAGCCGGCGTTCCATCACCTTGAACGTTTCCGACTGCTTCGAGCCGATCTCGGCCTCGGAATGATAGACGAACAGCCGCGGCAGATAGAGCATGCCCGCCATCCAGGCGATGACCGCGATCACATGCAGCGCCTTGATCCAGAGATAGACGTCTTCGAACATTTTCTCGGGTCCGGATTTCTGCCAGCGCAGGGAACGCTGGGGATAGTAAGAACTCGTTAAGGTCTAGCCTGCACACATATCCGTCCGTAGCGCCTTCCTCAAATCTAGAATCTTAGATTCTTAAGGTTTGAGTCTGAGTGACCGTGGATTGGACTCATGCAATTCCATCCGCGCGTTCACGTGCGCTTGTTCACATCCATCCACATTTCCCGGACACGCCTGCCGACTTCCGATAAGTCAGCCGGCGTCAAAGGCTTGCGCGTTTTGATCGGCAGCTTATCAAGGGGGTTGTCCGCGCAATCCCGCTTCCGTCGCGAGGGTCCGTCGGACTTGTTCTGAAGGGCAGTGGTGTGAAGAAAATCGGCACTTGTCCCGCCCCTGGTGTCGCACATCCCTTTCCGAGGGGTTAAGCTCCACAGAAATCCACAAACCACCCCAACTCAATCCAAAGGGTTTTTGTGCCGACCTCGAACAATTATTTCCATCTGCACCTGGTCTCCGACTCCACCGGCGAGACGCTGATCACCGTGGCGCGCGCGGTCGCCGCGCAATATGCGAACGTGACCCCCGTGGAGCACGTCTATCCGCTGGTCCGTAGCCAGAAGCAGCTCGACCGTGTGCTCGACGAGATCGAGGAAGCGCCGGGGATCGTGCTGTTCACGCTGCTGGAGAAGGATCTGGTCTCCAGGCTCGAGGACAAGTGCAAGGAGATCAATGTTCCGAGCCTGTCGATCATCGGGCCCGTGATGCAGCTGTTCGAGGCCTATCTCGGCGCTGCGACGACGGGGCGCGTCGGCGCCCAGCACGTCCTCAACGCGGAATATTTCAAGCGGATCGACGCGCTGAACTACACGATGATCCATGACGACGGCCAGCATGTCGACGGCCTCAACGAGGCCGACGTCGTCCTGGTCGGTGTGTCCCGCACGTCCAAGACGCCGACGTCGATTTATCTCGCCAATCGCGGCATCCGCACCGCCAACGTGCCGCTGGTTCCGGGCATTCCGGTGCCATCGCAGCTGGAAACGCTGACCCGGCCATTGGTCGTTAGCCTGCATGCGACGCCGGAACGGCTGATCCAGATCCGCCAGAACCGGCTGCTCTCCATGGGCGCCGAATCCGGCAGCGACACCTATACCGACAAGCAGTCGGTGACCGAGGAGGTCGCGTTCGCGCGCAAGCTGAGTGCCAAGCATGATTGGCCGCTGCTCGACGTCACGCGTCGCTCGATCGAGGAAACCGCCGCGGCGATCATGAAGCTCTACAGCGATCGCCAGCGCAACCGGCCCACGGAATAGTTTTTCGCAATGGGTCTGTGGCGCGGCAAATCTCCGTTGATCCTGGCTTCGCAAAGCAGCGCGCGAAAGATGCTGCTCGCGAATGCCGGGCTGGAATTCAAGGCTGTGACTGCCGACATCGACGAGCGCGGCATTCAGGCTGCGTCGAAGCTATCGAGCCCGCGCGAGATCGGCCTGTTGCTGGCGCGCGAAAAAGCCAAAGCGGTCTGCGCCGATTATCCCGGGAGCTACGTGATCGGCGCCGACCAGACCCTGGCCCTTGGCGATCGTCTCTTCAACAAGCCTGCCGGCCGTGATCAGGCGATGGCGCAGTTGCGCGACCTCGCCGGCAACAGCCACGAGCTGAATTCCGCGGTGGCCGTGGCACGTGACGGCAAGATCGTTTTTGAGGACGTCTCGGTGGCCCGCATGACGATGCGGAAGATGACCGAAGCGGAGCTGTCGGCCTATCTCGACGCCGCCGGCGATATCGTCACCACCAGCGTCGGCGCCTATCAGCTCGAAGGCCTCGGCATCCATCTGTTCGAACGCATCGAGGGCGACCACTTCACCATCCTCGGCCTGCCGTTGCTGCCGCTGCTTGCGTTTCTGCGGTGCGAACGGCTAGTTGCCGTGTGAGTGACAGAGATGGTTATAGGCTGATGTGGATCCTGGGACTGACCGGCTCGATCGGGATGGGAAAATCCACCACCGCGAAATTGTTCGCGGAGGCCGGCGTGCCCGTCTATGACGCCGATGCCGCCGTGCATCAGCTCTACGAAGGCGAAGCGGCGCCCGCGATCGAGGCCGCCTTTCCCGGCACCACCGTGAACGGCAGGGTCGATCGTCCCAGACTGTCGGCGCGTGTCGTGCATGATCCCGCTGCCATCAAGCAGCTCGAGCAGATCGTCCATCCGATGCTCGGCGAGTCCAGGCGAAAATTCTTCGCCGATGCGGACGCGGCCGGTGCACCGGTCGTGGTTCTGGACATCCCTTTGCTGTTCGAGACCGGCGGCGAGAAGCGAATGGATGCCGTGGTCGTGGTCTCGACCTCGCCGGAACTGCAGCGCGAACGGGTGCTGGCCCGCGGCACGATGGACGAGGCGAAGCTCGACGCCATCATCGCCAAGCAGATGCCCGACGCGGAAAAGCGCAAGCGCGCCGATTTCGTGGTGGATACGTCACACGGGCTTGAGCCGGTACGTGCCCAAATCGCGCACATCCTGGCCGAGGTCGTTAAGATGCCGCAGCGGCGAGCCTGATTCGCTGCCCTCATACGGCGTCCCAAAATCATGCGCGAAATCGTTCTCGATACCGAAACCACCGGCCTCGATCCGCTCCGCGGCGATCGTCTGGTCGAAATCGGCTGCGTCGAGATCTTCAACCGCATGCCGACGGGACAGACCTATCACGTCTATATCAACCCCGAGCGGGACATGCCGGCGGAGGCCTTCGCGGTGCACGGGCTCTCGGCCGAGTTCCTCTCGACCAAGCCTCTGTTCCACGAAGTCGCCGATGCGTTTCTGGAGTTCATCGGCGATGCGCCGCTGGTGATCCACAACGCCTCGTTCGATATCGGCTTCATCAATGCCGAGCTCGATCGGATCAAGCGCGCGGCGGTCCCCCGCGAGCGGCTGGTCGATACGCTGCTGCTGGCGCGCCGCAAGCATCCCGGCGTGTCGAACCGGCTCGACGATCTCTGCTCGCGCTATTCGATCGACAATTCACACCGCACCAAGCACGGCGCGCTGCTCGACGCCGAGCTGCTGGCCGAGGTCTATGTCGATCTGGTGGGGGCGCGGCAGTCGCAGCTGCTCCTGGCTTCGGAAGCTCAGGAGATTCGCGTCAATGCGGCCGGCGATGCACCGCGGCGGCAGCGCTTGGTGCCGCTCGCGCCGCGGGTTTCAGATGTCGAGCGAGAGGCCCATCGGGCCTTCATCGCAACGATGGGTGAAAAGGCGATCTGGAACGAGTATCTCGCCGCCCCAGTCGCCCCACCGGCTGGTTAAGCCTGACCGGCTTGACCGCCCTGAGCGGCCATTTGCCGCTCCATGTTCTGGCGATAGAGACCGACGAAGTCGACCGGATCCAGCATCAGGGGCGGGAACCCGCCATCGCGCACCGCGGTGGCGATGATCTCGCGCGCGAACGGGAACAAGAGGCGCGGGCACTCGATCATGACCAGCGGGTGCAGATTTTCCTTCGGCACGTTCGCGATCCGGAACACGCCGGCATAAGCGAGCTCGAACGAGAACATGATTTTACCCGCGGTCTCGGCCTTGCCCTCGACCGACAGCGTCACCTCGAACTCCTGTTCGCTGAGGTTGTTGGCGCTGACATTGATCTGGATGTTGATCTGGGGCGGCTGGCTCTGCTGCTGGAGCGAGCTGGGCGCGTTCGGATTTTCGAACGAGAGGTCCTTGGTATATTGCGCCAGCACGTTGAGCTGGGGCGCCTGGGCCGCCTCGGGAGGGGTGCCGTTACCGTTGGTCATGAGAGTCTCTCCTTACCCGATTTGGGCTGAATTTCGCGGCGGTTGGCTAACATAGGGCCGCCTCGTTCCACAAGGACGAACGGTCCCGGAAGGGAGATTCGGCCCACGCTCACAACTGTGACGCTTATCCTGCCTTTTCAGCCAAATGGCGCCTTAAACGATTGAAGATGCGCGATTTCCGGGCAGGATCGGGTTTCCCCTTAAGCATAAAACGCGCTACACTCGGTGCTGTGCCAAAAGGCGCCATTGGCCGGGCAAGATTTCGTGCCTACATCCCACGGACCTGACGCGGACCTAAAATGGTGATGTAGACTTGCCGTTCCCGTATGGAACGGTCTACTGGCCGGATTGATTTTCCCGGCAACGAGCCCCTTCTAGTCGGCCATTTCTCGAGAAGACCAGAAAGCGAATACGACGTGGACATCTACACCATCATCTTCCTGGCGCTGGCGGTCTTCATCTTTCTGCGGCTGCGCAGCGTGCTCGGTCAGCGGACCGGCAACGAACGGCCGCCGTTCGACCGGACTGCCGCCCGCAATGCGTTGGGGGGTGCCCAGGACAACAACGTCGTGACCATGCCGGGCAAGGTGATCGACCAGGCCCCGTTGGCGCCGACGGCCGAGCCGACCCCGCCCTCCGACCGCTGGAAGGGTCTCACCGAACCCGGCACCGCGCTGGCGCAGGGCTTGGACGCCATCGTCGACAAGGATTCCACGTTCGACCCGCGCCATTTCATCTCGGGCGCCCGCGGTGCCTACGAGATGATCGTGCTGGCCTTTGCCAATGGCGACCGCCGCGCGCTGCGCGACCTGCTGTCGTCGGAGGTCTATGACAGCTTCGACGCCGCGATCAAGGAACGCGAGAAGAACGATCAGAAGACCGAGACCCGCTTCGTCTCGATCGACAAGGCCGAACTCGTCGGTGCCGAGCTGCGCGACCGTACCGCCCAGCTCACGATCCGTTTCGTCTCGCAGATGATTTCGGCCACCCGCGACAAGGCCGGCAACATCGTCGACGGCAGTGCCGATACGGTCGCCGACATCACCGACATCTGGACTTTCGCCCGCGACATCACCTCTCGCGATCCGAACTGGAAGCTGGTTGGCACCGGAAGCGCGAATTAAAGTCTTCCTGAAGAACAGCGCGACGGCGCTTTGCGCAGGCGTCGTCGTGCTGTCGTCGTTTTCGCTCGGCGCCGAGGCGGCGCGGCGCCACTATCGCAGCCATCATCATCATGCTCCCGCGCTGCCCGCTGCTCCGCCGCGGGCCTTGCCCTATCCGCAGCTACCGCTGCCGTTCGAAATATCCGGCGCGCAATATCTGCCGTTGGCCTGGGCGGACGTGAAAGGCTGGGGCGATGACGATCATCTCGCGGCGTTCAAGACGTTTCGCGCCAGCTGCAAGACGATCAACGCACAAACCGGCGCGGCCGAACCCAAGGCGCTGGCAGGTTCGCTGAACGAACCTTGCCGGGCGGCAAAATCGCTCGAGCTGACCGACGACGCCAAAGCCAAAACCTTCTTTGAGGAAAATTTCGCGCCATTGCGGATCTCGCGTCTCGGCGAGCCCGACGGTTTCGTCACCGGCTATTACGAGCCGGTGCTGGAGGGATCGCGGACCCAGACCGACGTCTACAACGTTCCGGTCTATCGGCGCCCCTCGAACCTTTTCGTGCGCGGCTACAAGCAGGATTCGGTAAGCCTGCCCAACAAGGGGCCGGTCTATCGCAAGATCGGCCGCCGCAAGCTGGTGCCCTATTACGATCGCGGCGAGATCGAGGACGGCAAGATCGCCGGCCGCGGGCTGGAGATCGCCTGGCTGAAAGATCCGACCGATCTGTTGTTCGCGCAGATCCAGGGTTCGGCGCGGATCAAGTTCGACGACGGCACGTCGGTTCGGCTCAACTACGACGCCTATAACGGCTATCCCTACACGGCCGTCGGGCGCATCCTGATCGAGCGCGGCATCATCCCGAAGGAAGAGATGTCGATGCAGAGGATCCGGGAATGGATGGCGCAGAATCCCGATGGCGCCAAGGAGCTGCGCCGCCAGAACCGCGCCTACATCTTCTTCCGCGAGGTCAACCTCTCCGACAAGGACGAGGCGGTGGGCGCGCAGGGCATCCCGCTGACGGCGGGACGCTCGATCGCGGTCGACAAATCGCTGCATGTCTACGGCACGCCGTTCTTCATCGAGGGCGAGCTGCCGATCGAGTCCGATCGCGCCAAGACACCGTTCCACCGGCTGATGATCGCGCAGGACACCGGCTCGGCCATCATCGGCCCCGCACGCGCCGATCTGTTCTTCGGCGCAGGCCAGGAAGCCGGCCGCATCTCCGGGCGGCTGCGCCATCCCATGCATTTCGTGATGCTGGTGCCGAAGGGCCTCGATCCCTCCGTGCGCGCAGCGCGGCTGCCTGTGCCGGACCCGCGACCGTCCGAGAAGATCGCAAAGCTGTTTCCACAGACCCTCCCGGCAAAGACGGCCACACCTGCTCCGGCCGCGGCGCAAGACAAGAACGAAACGGTTGCCACCGCCGGCCCCGTTCCGCTACCGGTGCCGCGCCCCGCGATCGACCCTGCCCCTGAGCCGCGTCGACCGGTGAAGAATCGTCCCCATCGGCAGCAATGAAGCGATCGTCACGTCCTCCCGTGCTGGAGCCCCGCCCCTTGCCGCGCCGCCGTGCGCTGAGCGAGGAGGAGCGCGCGCTGTGGGAGACGGTCGCAAAACAGGTCAAGCCGCTCAAGAAGCATCGCGCGGCCAAGGCGCATGCGGCGCCGCCCGCTGGCCCATCACCTGCTGCTCCGGCGAGCCGGCCTTCGGCACCGGCAAGGCCGGTGACGGCTGTGCCCGCGCCGCGCGTTGCGAAGCCGGCTGTCCCGCCATTGGCTCCCCTCGGCAAGCGCGAGCGGACAAAACTCTCGCGTGGCCGCAGCGAGATCGAGGCGCGGCTCGATCTGCACGGCATGACCCAGATGCGCGCCCATCGCGCACTGACCGGCTTCCTGCACCGCGCCCATCATGACGGCCTCACCTTCGTGCTCGTCATCACCGGCAAGGGAAGGACCGGCGGCGAAAGCGGCGTGCTGCGCCGCCAGGTGCCGGAATGGCTGAGCCTGCCGGAATTCCGCGCCTTCGTGGTCGGCTTCGAGACGGCGCATATCGGCCATGGCGGCGAGGGCGCGCTGTATGTCCGGATCAGACGGGCGAGATTCTAGAACGGCCGGACGATTCCGACGCGCGGGATCAGGGTGAGGATCAGGCCGAAGATATTCGTCGTCTGATCCTCCGCCGGAATCAGCGCGGTGTCCCGCGCGGGCGGCAGCATCTTCACCGCGTGCAGGATCAGGAACATGCAGACCGCCCAGTTCGAGATCCAGCGCGAATAGTCGAACACCATCGCGAACATCACGACATAGGCGAGGCTGACGCCGACCAGCGCTGCGATGATGAGCCGCTTGTGCAGATCGCTTGCGAGCGCGCCGATCAGATTCGCGAAGAAGCGCCACAGCGGCGTGTGCAGCCAGATCAGCAACGCGAATACGGGTATGCCGAGGCTGTTGTGCGGCAGCCGGCCCCAGGTGTCCGAGACCTCCTTCGCCAGCGGCTGGTACCAGATATAGGCGAATTGCAGCAGGTCGGTGCGGGAAGGATCGGCCATCCGCGTCTTCAGATATGCGACGAAATCCGCCTCCGGGATCGGCATCGTTCCCAAGAATTGCGCGGCGAAGAACAGCACGGAGACAAGGCCGAGGGCGACGATGCCGAAGGCGACATTGCCGCGTCTGCATCCGTAAGCGAGATAATGCCTGACCACGACGATGGTGACGATCGTCGGCACATACATCAGCAGATGAATGTGGTGAATCAGCACGAGAATGACCGAGAACAGCGCGGCCATGGCCACGAACAGCAATGAGCTTGCCGGCATCAGCAGCAGGACGATCGCCAGTGCGCAGCCGTAGATGTCGAAATGGCCGAGCGTGTGCATGAAATTCTTCAGGAAGAACGGCGAGCCCGCGATGAAGACGAAGAGCGGCAGCGTCTTCGCGGTGAAGCCGAACGTTCTCTGGAAGAGTCTTGCGTAAAGGCCAAGCGTTACCAGCCAGGTTGCCCCGCCAATCGCGAACACGAGCCAGACCGGCACCTTGTCGGTGAACAGCGCCACCATCGCGCCGATCAGCGCGCGCTTGATGAAGCCGAAATGGTAGTCGACCAGAAGGTGGATGTAGGGGACGTAAGGCGGCAGCTGGATCTTGTGAACGAACACGCCGACAATCACCGCCGCGTTGATCGCGAGCAGGAGCCGCCAGGGGTTTTGTCGGATGGCTACGGTCACGCCGCACCTGAGGTGGCGACATCTATCACCGCCGTCGTCCCGGACAAGCGAGCATAGCGAGCGCAGATCCGGGACCCATAACCACGGGACGTCATTTGAGCCGGGATCGGGGCCGCCATCTGTTTCAACAAGGACCGCTGGTGGTTATGGGTCCCCGCGTTCGCGCGCGTTCGCGGGGACGACAGCGGATAGATAGCCGACTGCGGCCGATTTACAAAATAAACCGGCTCAGATCCGCGTTCTTGGCGAGGTCGCCGACATGCTTCTGCACGAAATCCGCATCGACCATGACGGTCTCGCCGTTGCGGTCGGGGGCGGTGAAGGAGATCTCGTCGAGCACCCGCTCCATCACCGTCTGGAGCCGCCGCGCACCGATGTTCTCGACGGTGGAGTTGACGGCGACCGCGACGTCGGCGAGCGCATCGATGGCGCTGTCGGTGATGTCGAGCGTCACGCCCTCGGTCTGCATCAGGGCGACATATTGCTTGATCAGCGAAGCTTCGGGCTCGGTCAGGATGCGGCGCATGTCGTCGCGGGTCAGCGCCTGCAATTCGACCCGGATCGGCAGCCGGCCCTGCAATTCCGGCAACAGGTCGGAGGGCTTGGCGACGTGGAAGGCGCCGGAGGCGATGAACAGGATGTGGTCGGTCTTCACCGCGCCATGCTTGGTCGAGACCGTGGTGCCCTCGATCAAGGGCAAGAGATCACGCTGCACGCCCTCGCGGGAGACGTCACCGCCGACGCGGCCGTCGCGCGCGCAGATCTTGTCGATCTCGTCGAGGAACACGATGCCGTTGTTCTCGACCGCGCTGATCGCCTCCAGCGTCAGCTGATCGGTGTCCAGCAACTTGTCGGATTCCTCGTTGACGAGGATCTCGTGCGAGCCCTCGACCGTCAGGCGTCGCGTCTTGCTGCGGCCGCCCAGCTTGCCGAAGATGTCGCCGATCGAGATCGCGCCCATCTGCGCGCCCGGCATGCCCGGGATCTCGAACATCGGCATGCCGCTGCCGCCGCCTTGCGTCTCGATCTCGATTTCCTTGTCGTTCAATTCGCCGGCGCGCAGCTTCTTGCGGAACGATTCACGCGTCGTGGACGAAGCATTGGCGCCGACCAGTGCGTCGAGCACGCGCTCCTCGGCGGCGAGCTGGGCGCGGGCCTGCACGTCCTTGCGCTTCCTTTCGCGCACCTGGGCGATCGCGACCTCGACGAGATCACGCACGATCTGCTCGACGTCGCGGCCGACATAGCCGACCTCGGTGAACTTGGTCGCCTCCACCTTCAGGAACGGCGCATTCGCCAGCTTGGCGAGCCGCCGCGCGATCTCGGTCTTGCCGACTCCAGTCGGGCCGATCATCAGGATGTTCTTCGGCAGCACCTCTTCGCGCAGGGAGCCGGTGAGCTGCTGCCGCCGCCAGCGGTTGCGCAGCGCGATCGAGACGGCGCGCTTGGCATCGGCCTGGCCGACGATGAAACGGTCGAGTTCGGAAACGATTTCGCGGGGAGAGAAGTCTGTCATGTCTGTCTAGCTAGGGCGGGAGGCGGTCGAGGACAAGTCGCTTTTTCGGTCAGATGATGGGCGGACCCGACTGCCATTGCTTCACGGCTTCGATCGGATGGATCAGCATCAGGATGTTGAGCGTCAGATTGTCGCGAATGTGCAGCGCCAGCATGATCTCGAAGGCGAGGCCGATCAGGATGGTCGCTGATACCGGCAGCACGCGCGCGACGAGGAACCCGAGCACCATGGCCACATTGTCGGAGACCGAGTTGATGATGCTGTCGCCGAAATAATCCAGCGAGATCGTGCCGGCGCGGTAGCGCTCGATGATGAACGGCGAGTTCTCCACGATCTCCCATGCGCCCTCGATCAGCATGGCGATGATCAACCGCGCCGGCCACGACAAGGACAGGAACGGCAGGCGCACGAACAGAAGCCAGGTCAGGCCGTAGAACAGGAAGCCGTGCAGGATGTGCGAGAAGGTGTACCAGTCGGCGATGTGCTGCGAGTTCTCCGAGCTGTTCACCACGCCGTGCCACAGCTTGACGGTGCCGCAGGTGCAGATCGGCACGCGGCCCATTGCGAACAGGATCGCGGCTTGCAGCGCCAGCAATAGCAGCGCGAGGCCGGCCCAGCCGAGCGGCGGAAAGGCGGTCTTGGCGGTGGAGGTCGCAGCGACTGTCATGCGTCTCGGGTCATCAGGAGGGCGGGACCATCGGGCGTGACGATAACATGCTGCGGCACAAAGCCAGCCTTCTCATAGGCACGAATGGCGCGGGTATTGGCAGGGCTCGGATCGATCACGATACGCGGCACGCCGCGCGCGAACAGCCTGTCGATGAAGGCGCGGATGAAAGCGGAGCCGTGGCCGCGTCCGAGCATATCGGACTCGCCGATGAACTGATCGAGGCCGCGCGCGCCTTCCGGCTGCGGACCGAAGCTGACGTGCCAGTCGCCGAGCTGGTAGCACTGCAGATAGGCGAAGGGCCGACCGTCCAGGCTGACGATGAACTGCGCCAGATCAGGATGATCGAGGTCGCCTCCGACGAATTCGAGCGTCTCCGGATCATGCCACCATTCTGCGACATGAGGCGCATCCAGCCAGCGTCGGATCAGCGGCATGTCGGCCGGGGTCATCGCGCGGAAGGTGTAGGTGGTCATCTCACGGCGACGACGGTGCGCCCCCTCTCCCGCTTGCGGGAGAGGGGCGGGGAGAGGGTGTCTCCGCAATGGGACAATCCCCCAGTGGAAAAAGCCCCCACCCGGCGCTTCGCGCCGACCTCCCCCGCAAGCGGGAGAGGTTGGACCGACCGTGCGGATGGTTGTCCCGACAAATCACCCTCCGCCCTACCCGGTCGCCAGGCTCTCAATCGTCAAATTCCGGTTGGTGTAGACGCAAATATCCGCGGCGATGTCCATGGACCGTCGGACGATGGTCTCGGCGTCCTTGTCGGTGTCGAGCAGGGCCCGGGCCGCCGCCAGCGCGTAATTGCCGCCGGAGCCGATCGCCATCACGCCGGCCTCGGGCTCCAGGACGTCGCCGGTGCCTGTCAGCACCAGGGAGACGTCCTTGTCGGCCACGATCATCATGGCCTCCAGCCGCCGCAAATAGCGGTCGGTACGCCAATCCTTGGCGAGCTCGACCGCGGCCCGGGTCAGCTGCCCCGGATATTGCTCGAGCTTGGCCTCCAGCCGCTCGAACAGGGTGAAGGCGTCGGCGGTCGCACCGGCAAAGCCGCCGATCACGTCGCCCTTGCCCAGTTTCCGGACCTTCTTGGCGTTGGACTTGATCACGGTCTGGCCGATCGAGACCTGGCCGTCGCCGCCGACCACCACCTTGCCGCCCTTGCGGACCGTCAAAATCGTCGTGCCGTGCCAGCCCGGCGAGCTGTTCTGGGAATCCTGCATGAAGTACCTCACTGTCCGGCCTGATTTAGGCGGTCGGAGCCAAGGGCACAACGGGCCGCTCCGGCCCCAATTTCGGTCACCATAGGTGGAAGTGCCGCCCAGCCAAGGCGATCCCGCGGTAGCGAAGGCGTCATTTGGCTGTTAAAAGACCGGCGTTTTCGGCCCCGAGCCAGGATGAGAGCCAGTTTCAATGCGCACCGCGACGATCAAGCGCAAGACCAAGGAAACCGACATCGAGGTCTCCGTGAACCTCGATGGCACCGGCGTGGCCAATATCGCGACCGGCATCGGCTTTTTCGACCATATGCTCGATCTCCTCGCCCGCCATTCCCGCATGGACCTCACGGTCAAGGCGGTGGGCGACCTGCACATTGACTATCACCATACCACCGAAGACACCGGCATCGCGCTCGGCCAGGCGGTCAAGCAGGCGCTCGGCAACATGGCGGGCATCACCCGCTATGCCGGCGTGCACATGCCAATGGACGAGACGCTGTCGCGCGTGGTCATCGACATCTCGGGCCGCCCGTTCCTGGTGTTCAAGGCCGACTTCCCCCGCGACAAGATCGGTGAGTTCGACACCGAGCTGGTGCGCGAATGGTTCCAGGCCTTTGCCATGAACGCCGGCGTGACTCTGCACGTCGAGACCCTATATGGCGATAACAGCCACCATATCGCCGAGTCCTGCTTCAAGGGTCTGGCGCGGGCGCTGCGCACCGCCGTCGCGATCGATCCGAAGGCAGCGGGCGAGATCCCGTCGACCAAGGGCTCGCTCGGCGGCTGACGTTTCCGGCCGGCGGCGGCACTCGCCGCTTGCGGTATCACTGAATCCCTAGGAACGGGGCATCACCATGCCTGTCTACACAGTTCATGCTCCCTCGCCTGCCGGAGCCGATCTGCGCGCGACCGACAAGTTCGTGTTCGTGCGCGACGGTTTTCATTTCTGGGCGATGATCTTCGGACCGTTCTGGCTGCTGTGGAATCGGCTGTGGCTGGCCCTGATCGGCTATCTGATCTTCGTGGCCGCGTTCAACGCCGGCTTGTCCAGCCTCGGTGTCGGGCGCTCTTCGATCTTCGTCGCCGATCTCGTCGTTGCCTTGCTGATGGGTCTCGAGGCCTCCAGCCTGCGTCGCTGGACGCTGTCGCGCGGCAAGTGGCGGCAGCTCGACGTGGTGGTTGCCGACGACGAGGACACCGCTGAGCGCCGCTTCTTCGAGCGCTGGAGCCAGAAGCAGCACGGCATCGTCAACGATCAATGGGCCGTCGATCGCGGCGGCCCGCCGCCGACCCGCTCAACTCCGGGTCAGCAGTTCTCGAACCCGCCGCCGATTCCGGCCGGCGGCATCATTGGATTGTTTCCAGAACCGGGAGGGTCAAGATGAGCGTCGCCATCATCGATTACGGTTCCGGCAATCTGCATTCCGCCGCGAAGGCGTTCGAGCGCGCCGCGCGCAGCCTCGAAAATCCGCAAAAGGTGTTCGTCACCAGCGATCCCGATCAGGCTTACGAGGCCGATCGCCTGGTGCTGCCGGGCGTCGGCGCGTTCGCCGATTGCCGGCGCGGGCTCGACGCCGTCAACGGCATGGTCGAGGCGATCACCGAAGCGGTGCGGGTCAAGGCGCGGCCGTTCTTCGGCATCTGCGTCGGCATGCAGCTGATGGCGAGCCGCGGCAAGGAGCATGTCATCACCGAAGGCCTGAACTGGATCGGCGGCGACGTCGAGAAGATCACGCCGCGCGACGAGAGCCTGAAGATCCCGCACATGGGCTGGAACACACTGGACCTGTTGCAGGAGCATCCGGTGCTGAACAAGCTGCCGCTCGGTCCCAAGGGCCAGCACGCTTATTTCGTGCACTCCTACCACCTCAACGCCGCCAACGAGGCGGACGTGCTCGCGCGCGCCGATTACGGCGGTCCCGTCACCGCGATCGTCGGCAAGGACACCGCCATCGGCACGCAGTTTCACCCCGAGAAGAGCCAGCGCTTCGGCCTCGCTTTGATCTCGAACTTTTTGCGATGGAAACCGTGATCCTCTTTCCTGCCATCGACCTCAAGAACGGCCAGTGCGTGCGCCTCGAGCAGGGCGACATGGCGCGCGCGACCGTGTTCAACCTCAACCCGGCCGCGCAGGCGCAAAGCTTTGTCGCGCAGGGTTTTGAGTACCTCCACGTCGTCGACCTCGACGGCGCCTTTGCCGGCAAGCCGGTGAATGCGCAAGCCGTCGAGGCGATGCTGACGACGATCAAGATCCCGGTGCAGCTCGGCGGCGGCATTCGCGATCTCAAGACGGTCGAAGCCTGGCTCGACAAGGGCATCACCCGCGTCATCATCGGCACCGCTGCGGTGCGCGATCCTGAACTGGTGAAGGCTGCCGCGAAGAAATTCCCCGGCCGCGTCGCGGTCGGGCTGGATGCGCGCGACGGCAAGGTTGCGGTCGAAGGCTGGGCCGAGACCTCGCAGGTCACGGTGCTCGAGATCGCAAAGCGTTTTGAAGATGCCGGTGTTGCCGCCATCATCTTCACCGACATCGCGCGCGACGGCCTGCTAAAAGGCCTGAACCTGGACGCGACCATTGCGCTGGCAGATGCGATCTCCATTCCGGTGATCGCCTCCGGCGGCCTCGCCTCGATCGAGGACGTCAAGGCGATGCTGACGCCGCGCGCCAAGAAGCTCGCCGGCGCGATCGCCGGCCGCGCGCTCTACGACGGCCGGCTCGATCCCGCCGCCGCCCTCACCTTGATCCGCCACGCGCGCGCGCCTGGGAGCTGACACATGTTCAAGGTGCGCGTGATCCCCTGCCTCGACGTCAAGGACGGCCGTGTCGTCAAGGGCGTCAACTTCGTCGATCTCAGGGACGCCGGCGATCCCGTCGAAGCCGCGATCGCCTATGACGCCGCCGGCGCCGACGAGCTCACCTTCCTCGACATCACCGCGACCCATGAGAACCGCGGCATCATGCTGGACGTGGTCCGCCGCACCGCGGAGGCCTGCTTCATGCCTGTCACTGTCGGTGGCGGCGTGCGTGAGGTCAACGACATCAAGACGCTGCTGCGCGCTGGCGCCGACAAGGTCTCGATCAACAGCGCGGCCGTGTCGCGGCGCGAGTTCGTCAAGGAAGCGGCCGAGAAATTCGGCGAGCAGTGCGTCGTGGTTGCGATCGACGCCAAGCGCGTCAAGCGCCCGGGCGGCGAGCGCTGGGAGATCTTCACCCATGGCGGCCGCAACTCGACCGGCATCGACGCGATCGAATACGCCCAGGAGGTCGTCTCGCTCGGCGCCGGCGAAATCCTGCTCACCTCGATGGACCGCGACGGCACCCGGCAGGGTTTTGACATCCCACTGACCCGCGCGATCGCTGACAGCGTGTCCGTCCCGGTGATCGCCTCGGGCGGCGTCGGCAATCTCGATCATCTCGTCGACGGCATCCGTGACGGCCACGCCACGGCTGTGCTGGCGGCCTCGATTTTCCATTTTGGCGAATTCACCATCCGCGAGGCCAAGGAGCACATGGCCCGGCGCGGACTGGCGATGCGCCTCGATGCCTGACGACTCCTGCCTGCGAAAATGCTACAAAGGCCGCTAGGAAATGGCCTCCGTGGCCTCATGTGTTTCTGAGTAAGTCCGATGCCGCGTTTCACGATCCACGATCTCGCCGAGACCATCGACGCCCGGGCAGCCGCGGGCGGCGAAGCCTCCTATACCCGCAAGCTTCTCGACAAGGGCGCCGAGCATTGCGCCAAGAAGTTCGGTGAGGAGGCAGTCGAAACCGTAATCGCAGCAGTCGAAAACGACCGCGCGCATCTGATCGCTGAAAGTGCGGACCTGCTCTATCATTTCCTTGTCCTGCTCAAGGCCCGCGGCGTAAAGCTGGAAGAGGTCGAGGCGGCGCTGGACAAGCGGACGAATATGTCAGGGTTGGAAGAGAAAGCGTCTCGCAAGAGCGGCAGCTAATCGAGCGCTTAACGGAAAGGTCGCGTCATGGATATCCGCGCACCCGAGCAGCAGTATAATCCGTACCGCATTTACACGCGCGAAGAGTGGGCGCGGCTGCGCGACGATACGCCGATGACGCTGGAGCCGGGCGAGTTCGACCGGCTGCGCTCGCTGCACGACCGCCTCGATCTCAAGGAGGTCGAGGATATCTATCTTCCTCTGTCGCGCCTGCTCTCGATCTATGTCGATGCGATGCAGCGCCTGTACTATGCGGAGCGCCAGTTTCTCAACATCCGCGACCGCAAGGTGCCCTACATCATCGGGGTCGCCGGTTCGGTGGCAGTCGGAAAATCCACCACGGCCCGCGTGCTCCAGGCCTTGCTGGCGCGCTGGTCGCCGCGCCCGAAGGTCGAACTGATCACCACCGACGGGTTTCTCTACCCGAAGGCCCTGCTCGAACAGCAGGGCATCCTCCAGAAAAAGGGATTTCCGGAGAGCTACGACCTGCCGCTGCTGCTGAGCTTCCTCTCCGATATCAAGTCCGGCCGCCGTCATGTGCGCTCGCCGGTCTATTCGCATCTGACCTACGACATCGTGCCGAACGAATGGGCCGAGATCGACCAGCCGGACATCCTGATCGTCGAGGGCGTCAACGTGCTGCAGACCGGCAAGCTGCCGCGCGACGGCAAAGCGGTGCCGGTGGTTTCCGACTTCTTCGACTTCTCGGTCTACATCGACGCCGACGAGGCGGCGCTGCGGCGCTGGTACATCAAGCGCTTTCTGGCGCTGCGCGACACTGCGTTCACCAATCCGAAATCCTACTTCAACCGCTACGCCCTGCTATCGGACGAGGAGGCGACCGCGACCGCGACCGCAATCTGGGAGCGCACCAACCTCGCCAATCTCGAGGACAACATCCTGCCGACCCGCCCTCGCGCGACCCTGATCCTGAAGAAGGGTGCCGACCACGCGGTGGAGAGCGTGGCGCTGCGCAGGCTTTGATCGCGCCGGCAGATGAGGCCCCGGTTTGTTCGGACAACGTGTCTTTTGTTGCAGACCGTGAAAAGGTATTCAGCTATGAGCTTCGAAACGCGAGGGCTCCATGGTTGATCGTCTCAGAAGCGCCGCAGAGCAGTTGGAGGCGCCGACCTGCCCGGGCTGCCATGTCGAAATGAGATGGTTCCGCTCGGAGCTGCTGGCGGACGAGCCGGTTCCGGTGATCGCGCATCTCTTCGTCTGCCCACATTGCAAGCGCGCGACAAAGACCGACACCATATTCAGGGACACTTCGGCGCCGCCCGAGAAGCTCTCAGCACCGCGTTTCATCGCTCAGGCCGCGTAACAGGCTATTTGCGGACCTCGTGTCGCCCTTTCGAGCCGACGAAGATGTGCCAAGCCGTCAGGAACATCGCAGCGACGAGGGGGCCGATGACGAAACCGTTCGCTCCGAAGACGGCAAGTCCGCCCAGGGTGGCAAGCAGCACAACATAGCTCGGCATCTGGATTGACTGGCCGACCAGGATCGGCCGGAGAAAATTGTCGGCGAGACCGATCACGAACGTCCCGAAAGCGAGCAGGATGATTCCCTTCGTCACGGCGCCCGCCACGAGCAGATAGAGGGCGGCCGGACCCCAGACCAGGGCGGAGCCGAGCACTGGCAGAAGCGAAAGCAGCGCCATGATGGCGCCCGCCAGCAGCGGCGCGGTCAGGCCGAGCAACCAGAAGATCGCCCCGCCGAGCGCGCCCTGGATCAGGGCGACCAGAATGATTCCCTTGATCGTCCCGCGGACCGCCAGGGTGAATGCATCCAGGATCTCGGCGGTGTGGCTCGGGCGCAGCGGCAGCGCGCCGCGGATGCGCAGGTTCAGTTCGTCACCGTCGCGCAGGAAAAAGAACAGCAAGTAGAGCATCACGAGCAGGCTTGCGACGAACTCCAGCGTCAGCTGACCGATGTTGATTGCGTGTCCCGCCAGCTGCTGGCCGGCCGGGACGAGCAGGCTCGACAGGCGTTCTTTCAGGGCAGACAGATCGATGGCGGCCAGGCGATCTGACATGGACCCAGCCCAGTCCGGCAGCGCGGCTTTCAGCTGCTGCAGCGGATGAGCCAAATTGATCTCGCCGTTCTGAAAACGCTGATACAGCTCGCCTCCCTGGTCGACCAGCGAAGCGATCACCACCCCGACGGGGATCAGGACGATGACGACCACGACGACCACGGTAAGAAGTGCGACAAGGTTGCGCCATCCCGGAAGCTTTCCCAGGCAGCGCCGATAGAAGGGCGCGAAGATGATCGCCAGCAGCGTGGCCCACAACAATGCGCCGGAGAATGGCCAAAGCAGCCAGCCGAATGCGAGCGTGATGACGGCAAGCCAGACCAGGAATGAGCGGTCTTCCGATGTTTTCACCTGCCGTTGGCCCTTCGGTCGCTACTGAAGGGACGTTGGTAGCACAGGACCGCGGCGGGACGAAAAGTCATGCCCGCCCCTCTCGCGCCGGTTCCCCGACTCTGGATCAGACGGCCAGCCGCCGCGACGCCGCCAGCCCTGCCAACGCTTCGTCGAGCTTGTCGCGATCGAGCGGCTTGATCAGGAATCCGTTCATGCCTGCCTCAAAGCAGGCATAGCGATCCTCCACCAGCGTATTGGCGGTGAGCGCGAGGATCGGCGTGTGGTGGCCGCCTGTGGTGGCCTCATGCGCACGGATACGCTTGGTCGCCTCGATGCCGTCGAGCTGCGGCATCTGGATATCCATCAGCACGAGATCGTAGGGGGTGCCGGCCGATGAGGCCGCGAGCCAGGATTCCAGCGCGGCCTCGCCGTGGACAGCGATGACGACGCGATGGCCGAGTTTCGTCAGCAGCGAGCGCATCAGCAGCGCGTTGATCTCGTTGTCCTCGGCGACGAGGATCGACAGGCCCTTTGCGGCTGTCGTGCCGGCAGCTTCGGCGGTCGGCTCCGGCGCGAGATCGGGCGAGGCGACCTCCGGCGTCAGCGCGAGCCGCGCAGCGAGCGAGGCCGCCCGCAGCGGCTTCACCAGAAAGCCTGTGAAGGCCGGCGACAGCTTCTCATGGCGCGAGCTCGACGTCAGCAGCACCAGGCGCTGCAGCGCATGTGCGCGGGCCATTTCGCCCAGCTGGTCGGTGATGCCAGGGCCGATCGCACGGTCGACCAGCACCGCGTGCCAGGAGCGTTCCGGCAGCAACGCTTCGGCGACCGCCGCGTCCGCCACGAGGCAGATCTGGCCACCCCAGCGCTCCAGGCGCCGCGCGATCAACGAAGCCTCGATACCGTCGGCGACGAGAAGGATGGATTTGCCGGCGAGATCGGGACTCGGAAATGCGGTCTGCCCTGCGCTCGCTTGCGACGGCGGAAGCGGCACCGCGATCTCGAAGGTCGAGCCCTTCCCCGGCTCGCTCGTGAGCGTGATCCGGCCGCCCATGCGCTTGACGATGCGCTCGCTGATGGCGAGGCCGAGTCCCGTGCCGCCATAGGTGCGGGCGACGCGTTCGTCGGCCTGCTCGAATTCGCGGAAGATGCGTTGCTGGGCTTCGGCTGCGATGCCGATGCCGGTGTCGCGGACCAGGAAGCTGATCTCGTTCGGCCAGATGCCGGGCTCGACGATCAGCGCCACGCCGCCTTTGCCGGTGAACTTGATGGCGTTGCCGGCGAGATTGAGCAGCACCTGGCGCAGCCGCGCGGCGTCGCCGACGACCTCGAGCGGCAGGCGCTCGTCGACATAGGCCGCGATCTCGAGCGCTTTGGCCTGCGCGCGCGGCGCCAGCAGCTCGGTGATCTCCTCGACCAGGGTCGAGAGCGCGAAGGGGCGCTGCTCGAGGTCGAGCTTGCCGGCCTCGATCTTGGAATAGTCGAGCAATTCCTCGATGAGCGCCATCAAGGCTTCACCCGAGGTCTTCACTGCCTTGGCATAGGTCGCCTGCTCCGGCGTCAGATGGGTGTCGAGCAACAGCCCGCCCATGCCGATGATGCCGTTGAGCGGCGTGCGGATCTCGTGCGAGGCCATCGCCAGGAAGCGCGATTTGGCGCGGTTGGCGGCGTCGGCCTGGTCGCGCGCGTCGGACAAAGCACGTTCGGTCTCGGTGCGGTCGGTGACGTCGCGTCCGACGCTCTGCAATTCGGCGGGTTGCCCGGCATCGAGGCGGACATAGCCCTCGCGCCAGGCGATCCAGCGCGCGCCGAGCGGGGTTGCGATTTTCTGGTCGTGGACGCGCGTGCCGTTGCTCTCGCGCGCGCTGTCGCCCTGCTCCAGCACGTCGAAGTCGAAACGCGTGCCGACCAAAGCGCTACGCGCCTGCCCTGCCAGCGCGCAATAGGCCTCGTTGGCGAAGGTGATGCGGCCATCGGTAGCGCGCAGCACGATGAGGTCGCCCTGCTGCTCGAACAGGCTGCGGGCGCGTTCCTCGGCTTCCTTCAGCTCCCAATTGCGATCGATCAGCGCCTCGTTATGGGCGGCGAGCGTGCGCATCCGCTTGTTGACGAAACGCAGACGCATGCTCAGCGTCGCAAGGCCGAGACAGGCGAGCGCAAACAGGAAGCTCGCGCCGATTGCAAAGGCGTGGGGATTGTAGCCGGAGGTCTCGGACCGGCTGCCCGTGACGAAACCATAGGCGCCGCCGAACGTCGCCGAGAAGATCACGAAGGAGCGGATCGCAAAGGCGATGCGGGGGTGCTTTCGCCTGAAGCGGCGCATGCGCACCTTGATCCGGAACGTCCGACCCATCGCCACCCCGATTGTTGTCCGAAACCCCACCACTGCCGCGTGCGACGATGGCCCGTCGACCTTGCGAACAGTTTGAGGCGTTGGGGTTGCCTCCAAACAGGGTTGACGAGGTGTTAATGCGTCAGAGCGAGGCGGCCTGGAGATGTCGAGGGCCGCCGTGAGCGCCGACGATCAGCGCCGCCGCCTCGCGCTGCGAGAACGACTTCGAGCGCACATAGATGCGGTAATCCGCCGGCCCTTCGGTGGAGAGATAGATCACCTGGCCGCCGTCGATAGGCTGAGCGGCAATCGAGACGAGGCGCGTCGAGGGGCTGGCCTGGCAGGAGTCCGGTTCGGAGCCGAGGCCGTCATCGACCACGGCGAAGTCTGCCGCGTCCGCATCGTCGGTGATCTGGACCCGCACCGTGGCCCGGGAGGGATCTTCGGTAAACGCGACATGCACGCCGGCGGTCCAGAACAGCGACGTGAGCTCGACCGAGGTGTCGCCCAGGGCGATGCAGGGATGCGAGACCGATCCGATCTCCGCGCGGGCGAAGACCGCAGCTGCCAACAGGGGAACCACCGAGGCCAGGATCTTGAAACGCAACATGACACTCTACTCGCCGGGCCCTCGGGAACTCGTGACTGAGATGAGCGGGCCTTATGGTTTGCAGAGCGTAAAGGAAACTCGTTACCGCCGGGTTGATGCGCGGAATGATCAAGCCAGCTGCCGCACATCCTCCGCGAGTGCGCGGTAGGACAGCGCTTCAGCCAAATGCAGCCGGCCGATCTTGTCGGCGGAATCGAGGTCGGCCAGCGTGCGCGCCACCCGCAGCACGCGGTGATAGCCGCGTGCCGACAGCCGCATGGTCTCGGCGGCGTCGCGCAGCAGCTTCTGGCCCTGCGCATCGGGCTTTGCGATCTCCTCAAGCACGGAAGCGGGCGCCTCGGCATTGGTGCGAACTTTCGGCAGGCCGGCATCGGCGTAGCGCGTGAGCTGAATGTCGCGCGCCGCCGCCACGCGCGCGGCGACCTCGGCCGATCCTTCCGCCGGCGGCGGCAGGATCAGGTCGGCCGCGGTCACGGCCGGCACCTCGATGCGCAGGTCGATGCGGTCCATCAGCGGGCCCGAGATGCGCGCCTGGTAATCGCCGGTGCAGCGGTCGATGCGGCCGCGCTTGCAGGCATAGCCGGGCTCGAACGCATTGCCGCAGCGGCACGGATTCATCGCCGCGACCAGCATGAAGCGGGCAGGGTAGGTGACGCGGTGATTGGCGCGCGACACCGCGACCTCGCCGTTCTCCAGCGGCTGGCGCAGCGAATCCAGCACGCGCGGATCGAACTCCGGCAGCTCGTCGAGGAACAGCACGCCCTGATGTGCCAGCGAAATCTCGCCGGGCTTGGCGCGCATGCCGCCGCCGGTGAGCGCGGCCATGCTTGCGGAATGATGCGGCGAGCGGAACGGCCGCCGCGCCGTCAGCGCGCCGCCTTCGATCTCGCCGGCGACGGAGGCGATCATCGAAACTTCCAGCAGCTCGCCCGGCGAGAGCGGCGGCAGGATCGAGGGCAGCCGCGCCGCCAGCATCGACTTGCCGGCGCCGGGTGCGCCGATCATGAGGAGGTGATGCCCGCCGGCAGCCGCGATCTCCAGCGCCCGCTTGGCGCTTTCCTGCCCCTTGATGTCGCGCAGGTCGAGCGTGGAGCTTGCTGCTTCGTGCACCTTCGGCGAGGGCCGCGACAGCACCTGCGTGCCCTTGAAATGGTTGGCGATCTGGATCAGCGACTGTGCGGCGATGATCTGGATGTCCGGGCTGGCCCAGGCGGCTTCCGAGCCGCACGCGGCCGGGCAGATCAGTCCCTCCTCGCGCATATTGGCGCCGATCGCGGCGGGAAGAACGCCGGCCACGGGCGCGATGGAGCCGTCGAGGCCGAGTTCGCCGAGCACGGTAAAGCCCGTCAGCGCGTCCGGCGGGATCGCTCCGATCGCTGCCATCAGCCCGAGCGCGATCGGCAGGTCGTAATGGCTGCCCTCCTTCGGCAAGTCGGCCGGCGCCAGGTTGACGATGATCCGGCGCGCCGGCAGCGCCAGCCCCGAGGCGATCAGCGCCGAGCGCACCCGTTCGCGCGCCTCCGACACCGCCTTGTCCGGAAGGCCGACGATGGCGAAGGCGGGCAGGCCCGGGGCGACCTGCACCTGCACGTCGACCGCGCGGGCCTCGATCCCCTCAAAGGCGACGGTGGAAACCCGCTGAACCATGCTCAAACCAGCCTGCCCTTTCGCACAATTAGGGGTAGCAGAGCCCGGCGCAGTCTGCAAGAACAATACGGGAACAACTTGGGAGGGGCTGCAAGTCCTAACCAGTCGTTAACAAGGCCGAGACACTACGCCTCGAATGCCACCCTCCGTCCTCAGCACATTCCAACGAATGTCCGCTACTCCTAAGCCTGCGGGATGGGCCGTGGTCTAACGGGTGAACAGTTCAAATGCTTGCAAATCGCCGGAGAAGCGAACGTCGGGTGTGCAGCCGGCTCGCCAAGATCCATTTTGGCGCGGGGTCGCTGCCGCGGGACTGCACGATCACCGATATCTCGGATGGCGGCGTGAAGGTCGTTGCGGAATTTCTGGAAGTGCCGCCGCAATTCACCATCATCTTCGCGCCGGACTATTCCCGCCAATGCCGCCTGCGCTGGCGCATCGGCTGCGAATTCGGTGCCGAATTCACCGATTGAGACGCGAGGACGTCCGTCCTTAACGGGACTTTAGCGTTAATCGGCAAGCATCTCTGATCAGTTGCCGAGTGATCAGAGTATGTCCAAGCGTTTGTCCCTCGCCTTTCCCCCGGCGAGATATCTGTGTTCCGCCGTTCTGATCCTTGCCCTCGGCGGCTGTCAGACCACCGGCATCGAGGACGTCACCGGCGCGCTCGGCGGCAAGCAGGAATCCGCCGCCAAGGCCGATAACAAGGCCAACGGCAGGCCGGACATGAACGCCTTGCGCGAGCGTTACCGGGCCAAGCCCAGCGATCCCGCAATTGCCATCGAATACGGCAAGGCGCTGCGTGACGGCGGCCAGCGCGCTCAGGCGGTCGCGGTGCTCGAGCAGGCCGTGCTCGCCCATCCCGGCAACAAGGCGCTGCTCGCCGGCTACGGCCGCGCCCTCGCCGACAACGGAAATTTCCAGCAGGCCTTCGACGTCCTCGGCCGTGCGCATTCGCCTGAGGATCCCGATTGGCGGATCCTGTCGGCGCAGGGCGCCGCGCTCGATCAGCTCGGCCGCAACGAGGAAGCGCAGCAATATTACGCTGCGGCGTTGAAGATCGTGCCGGACGAGCCGACCGTGCTGTCCAATCTCGGCCTGTCCTACATGCTGCAGAACAATCTGCCGAGGGCCGAACAGGTGCTGGGCCGCGCTTATCAGCGCAATCAGAACGATGTGCGGGTCCGCGCCAACCTGGCACTCGTGCTGGGACTGCAGGGCCGCGAGGCCGAGGCGGAAATCCTCGTGAAGGCAGATTTGCCGCCGGACCAGGCCGCGGCCAAGGTCACGGCGCTGCGGCAATTGCTGGCGAAGAAGCAGCAGCGGGCGGACAAATAGTCCGCCGCTTTTGGTTTATGCCTACGACGCCTTGCGATGCGGGGCGGATCCACGTCCCGACCGGCCCTTCAGCTTCCTCAGCAGCGGCTCGAGCAGCGAGCGCTTCGGCTTCTTCACCTCGCCGCGGCCGGCGAGGCGGTTCGCCATGTTCTGGAACAGCTCGGTGGTGCGGTGGTTCTTGGAGACCTCTGCGATCATCTGGCCGTTATTGGCCGCGGTCGAGAACAGTTTCGAATCGAACGGGATCACCGCGATCGGCTGGCTCTCCATGGTCTTGGCGAACGCCTTGACCTCGATCTCGGCGCGCTTGTGCATGCCGACCTGGTTGATGCAGTACAGCGGCGGCCGGTCGTTCGGCCGTGCCGCCTTCAGCACGCTCAGCATGTTCTTGGTGTTGCGCAAATTCGCGAGATCGGGCTCGGCGACGATCACGATATCGTCGGCGTTCACCAGCGCGCGACGTGTCCAGCCGGACCATTGGTGGGGAACGTCGAGCACGATGCAGGGCGTGGTCATGCGCAGCGTGTCGAACACGGCGTCGAAGGCTTCGGCGCCGAAATCGTAGACGCGGTCGAGCGTGGCAGGTGCCGCGAGCAGGCTGAGGCGCTCGGTGCATTTGGCGAGCAGGCGTTCCATCAGCGCCGTGTCCGGGCGGTCCTGCGACAGCACCGCGTTGGCGATGCCCTGCACCGGGTCCTGGTTGTAGTCGAGGCTCGCGGTGCCGAAGGCAAGGTCGAGATCGATCACGACCGAATCGAGCGAAAGATCGCGGGCGATGGTCCAGGCCACGTTGTGCGCGACCGTCGACGCGCCGACGCCGCCCTTGGCGCCGACCACCGCGATGACGCGACCGGTGATAATGGCCTCGGAGGCGGAGAACAGGCTGCAGATCGAGCGGACGACGTCGAGGGTTTCGACCGGGCCGACGACGTAGTCGTTGACGCCGCGGCGCACCAGCTCACGATAGGGCGCGGTGTCGTTGGGATTGCCGATCACGACAACACGAGTGCCGGGATCGCAGACGCCCGCGAGGTCGTCGAGCCCTTCGAGGATGTCGCGGGTGCCGTCGGATTCGATCACGATCACGTTCGGCGTCGGCATCGATTCGTAGACTTCGATCGCCGCGGCAAGGCCGCCGTCCTTGGCGGTGAGGTGCGCTTTGGCAAGCCGGCGGTCCTGCCCCGCCGCGGTCACCGCGGCGAGCGTTTTCTCGGTCTCGCAAAAGGCCTGCACCGAGATGCGGGGGACCGGCGCAATATGTTCCTCGGGGTGCCGCGGATCGTCCGCGTCGTCTTCGTGAAGCGCTGTCATTTGCCGATATCGCTGAGTTTGGCCTTGTCGGTCTCGGGTGAGGGAGTCGAGATCGCCGTGCCCTTGCGGTAACGCTCGAAGGCGATGTCGCGTCGGGCGGTATAAGCCGGCGCCTCGGATCGCGGCTGCTCGAGGTCGGCGGGGTTGTCGATCATCGCCGCGAGATTACGCTGACTGGCACAGCCCAGATTGAAATAGGGCCGGTTCTCGTTGTAGCCGGGATCGAGGATGTTGGGCCCGATGTCTTCCGGCCACAGCCCGCAGGGGCCGGCCACCGCGGCAATCCTGGAATAGCTCAAGCGGATGGTGGGCAGCAGTCCGGGATCCTCGGGGCGGTAGGGATGCTGCACGATGGCGCGGGACGGCACGCCGCCGGATGCGAGCACGGAGCGGATTTCCCGATAGGTCGCGGCCGCCGCGCGCGAATTCGCGGTGTCGACGGGGACATCGACGACGACGGAGCCGGTGCCTTCCCGCATCCAGTCCCGCGCGATGCCGGCAACGTCGGAATACTGCGCGGCCGAGAGGCCGCCGCGCGCCTTGCCGACGAAGATGACGATCGACTTCTTGCCTTCCTGCACGGCGATCGGGTGGCGCTGGCGATAGTCGGTCGGCACCGTCTGGGTGGTGATCTCGCCGGTGGTGTTGCAGGCGCCCAGCATGACGGAGAGGCCCGTCAGTGCCAGCGCGATCCTCACGCTGCGACGTCGATCGGCTGATGTTGTCGTCATCGCCTGGTCCCCTCTTGTCCCGTGCCTTGCGCGGTCCCCAAACCGTCCGTCATCAGTCGATGATGAAGCCGAAATCGCCCGGCGCGCCGTTGATCGGATCGACGCGGCGCGCGACGCCATAGAGGCGGTTCATGCGGCCGAGCAGCGCCGTTTGCGCGTCCGATGCCGGCGCGAAGCCGTCGTCGGGCCGCGACAATTCCTTCTGGGCGACCGCGCGCACCACATAGGGCGTCACGATCACCATCAGCTCGGTCTCGTTGTTGACGAAGTCCTGGCTGCGGAACAGCGCGCCGATGATCGGCACCTGGTCGACACCGGGCAGGCCGTTGATCGCCTGCTTGGTCTGCTGCTGGATCAGGCCGGCCATCGCCATCGAGCCGCCCGAGGGAATTTCGAGCGTGGTCTCAGCGCGGCGGGTCTGGATGGAGGGGATGGTGATCGAGCTGGTCTGGCCCGCGGACACCGCCTGCGTCACGGAGATGGCGTTCTGATTCGACAGCTCCGAGACTTCGGTCATCACGCGCAGGCTGATACGTCCCTCGCTGAGCACGACCGGTGTGAAGTTCAGGGAGATGCCGAACTTCTTGTAGGTGATCTGGGTGGTACAGACGTGGGTGACCGGATCGCAGGAATAGCCCGCAGGAATCGGGAATTCGCCGCCCGCGATGAAAGTGGCGGACTCGCCGGAGATCGCCGTCAGGCTCGGCTCGGCCAGCGTCCGCATCACGCCGGCGCTTTCCATCGCCCGCATCGTGGCGTTGACGGTGGCCACGCCTTTTGCAAGTCCGGTCACACCGAGCCCGTTGCTGCTGACGAGCGGGCCACCCGAGACCGAGAACGGGTTGGAGTTGTTGAAGTTCACCACCGCCGTGCCGGCGTTGAGGCTGGCGCTGAGATCGACACCGAGCTGCTTGACGATGTCGCGGCGCACTTCGCCGACCACGACCTTGAGCATCACCTGGTCGCGGCCGCGCACGACGATGTTGTTGACGACCTTGTCGGAGCCGCCGACGAGCTTGGCGGCGACGTCGCCGGCCTGCTGGGCCTCGACCGGGCTCGACACCGAGCCGGTCAGCATCACGCTGTCGCCGACGCCTTCGATCTGCACGCCCGGCAGCGACTGGCGCAGGGCCGTACGCATGCCGTTGAGGTCGCGCTTCACCGCGATGTCATAGGAGGCGACCTGCTGGCCGTCGGCGGTGAAGAACACGACATTGGTCTGGCCGACCTGGCCGCCGATGATATAGGCGCGCTGGGCCGAGCGGATGACGGCATTGGCGATCTTGGGATCGGCCACCAGCACGTCCTTGACCTCGCGCGGAAGATCGATGACGACGGATTTGCCGACGCCGAGCGACAGAGAGCGCGTCCTCGCCGACGCGATCGTCGCAACCGGCGACACACCGAGATCGGGCGCCTGCATCGGCGCCTGATCGCCGACCGGCGCGTCCGCAGCACGGAGGCAGTCGGGGGCTGCGAGCAGCCCCAGCATCAGCAGCGTCCCCACAAAGAACGAGCCTGCGCGCTTCCCCCGAATGCGCAGCCCCGTCCGATCATCCCCGTAGTTCATGATGTCCCCATCACTTCTGTGACGTTAGCTGCCGCGCCGGCACGCCGAAGCGAATGACGTTGATGCCATCGGTGACCTTGGCCGCCTTGTCCTGAATCGAGCCTTCCACCGCGTTGGCATCGACGATGCTGCGCAGCGCGAGCTGGAGCGTGCCGCCCTGGCGCGCGGCCGACAGCGTCGCGACCTGGTCGGGCTTGAGCTCGAGCGTGACGGTCTTGCCGACGACGGCGGTCTGGCCGTCCTTTTCCTTCGGCGCCTGGTCGATCGCGAGCACGCGGATATTGGTCAGGATCACCTCGGATAGAATGAGGTCGTTGCCGGCCAGCGCGCCATTGGCGTCGGGATTCTTCAGGCGGCGGGTCAGGACGATGTCGACGCGGTCGTTCGGCAGGATGAAGCCGCCCGCGCCGGTCTCGGCTGAAATCTCGGTGGAAACGGCGCGCATGCCCGAGGGCAGGATCGCGGCCATGAAGCCGGAGCCCTCGGCCCTGACCAGCTTCTGCTCGCGGATCGGCTCGCCCTGCATCAGGGGGACGCGTGCGATCGAGCCGGCGATCTGGGTCTGGGCCTCGGGTCTGCTGTCACGGCGGATGAAGGCGTTGCTCGCCGTCGCCGCGGGCCAGGTCTGCCATTGCAGATCGTCGGGCTTGAGCGCCTGGCCGAGCTGGATGTCGTTCTTGGCGATGAGGACTTCGACCGTCGGCAGCTTCTCGGCAACGGGCGCAACGGGCGCGGGGGCATTCTGATAGCCGCTCGCCAGATACGCAGCGACGCCTCCGGCGGCCAGCGCGATGACGAGGACGACAATGCGTGCGGTGTTCATACGCTTTTACTCATACGCGGGGCACTCGAACCGCACGTGGCGGGTTCCCCCGTGTCGATGAGTAGGGAGTAAAAGTATAAGGGGTGTTGCGAGGCCGAACGCGATCGTCGGCGGCGTTGATGGTTCTCGACAGATGGTGAACGCCGCGTTATTCGGTCGGCCAGCGGCCCCGTAGATTCACGTAAGCGCGCTCATGCGTTCGGACGAGACGCGGAGCGTCATGGTGAACGAGTGGTTAGTGATGGTCCCATGACGATGCGCGTGAGACCGTACAGCGCGCGCACAACATTGCTGTCGTCCCTGCGAACGCAGGGACCCATAACCCCGGGAGAACTTTGGCGAAGACTGGTCGGTCGGTACTTCGACCGTCCGCAACTGATGGATTCCGCGGTATGGGTCCCCGCGTTCGCGGGGACGACGATGGGGAGAGATCGCGGTCTCTCCCACGCAGTCGCCGATCGCTATTTCTTCCGCTTCTGTTCGATCACGTCCCAGATCTTTGCCGCGACATCGGGGCCGCCGAGCCGGGCGATGGCGCGGATGCCGGTCGGCGAGGTCACGTTGATCTCGGTGAGGTTGCCGTTGATGACGTCGATGCCGACGAACAACAGGCCACGCTCACGCAGTGCCGGGCCGACGGTGGCGCAGATCTCGCGCTCGCGCGGGGTGAGCTCGGTCTCCTGCGCCGCGCCGCCGCGCACCATGTTGGAGCGGAGGTCGTCGGCGGCCGGCACGCGGTTCACCGCGCCGGCAAACTCGCCGTTGACGAGGATGATGCGCTTGTCGCCGTGCTTCACCTCGGGGATGAACTGCTGGATCACCCAGGGCTCCCTGAACGTCACCGAGAACATGTCGTAGAGCGAGCCGAAATTCATGTCCTGCGGCATCACGCGGAACACCGCCGCGCCGCCATGGCCGTGCAGCGGCTTCATCACGACGGCGCCGTGCTTGTCGCGGAACGCGTTGATCTCGTCGAGATCGCGCGAGATCAGCGTCGGCGGCATCAGCTGCGGAAAATTCATCACGAACAGCTTTTCCGGCGCATTGCGCACCGAGGCCGGATCGTTGACCACCAGCGTCTTCGGATGGATGCGCTCCAGGAAGTGCGTCGAGGTGATGTAGGCGAGATCGAACGGCGGGTCCTGGCGCAGCAGCACCACGTCAAAGCCGTTCAGCGCCTCGCGCTTCGGCTCGCCGAGCGTGAAATGGTTGCCCGGTTCGTCGCGCACGGTCAGCAGCTGAACCGGGGCGACGATCTCCTCACCGACCATCGAGAGCTTGTCGGGCGTGTAATAGGACAGGCCATGGCCGCGCTTCTGCGCCTCCAGCAGCAGCGCGAAGGTGGAATCGCCCTTGATGTTGATGCGGGCGATGGGGTCCATCTGGACGGCGACGTTCAGTTTCATGGTCTGCCTTTCAGGTCGAGGCGTCGAATGCCGCCAACACATGGCGCGGAAGTGAGCGCGGCGCAATCAGCATGGCGTCGAATCGCAATTCGAATTCGGCATGCTCGGGATGCGCTACGAGCCAGCCTTGCGCGGCGTTGATGATGCGCTGCTGCTGGCGCGGGGTCACCGCATAGGCGGCGTCATCGAGGCTGGCGCGGGCCTTGACCTCGACGAAGGCGATCAGGTTGCGCCGGCGCGCCACGAGGTCGATCTCGCCATGCGGGGTGCGGAAACGCTTGGCGAGGATGCGATAGCCCTTGGCCATGAGATAGGCGGCGGCGCGGCTCTCGGCCGAGATGCCGGTGCGGAACGCGGCGACGCGCTCGGGCGAGGCGACCCTGGGTTCCGCAGGATTGTCAGCCTTCGCCATCGTCGCCCCGCAGATCCTTTGCGAGCTCGAGCGCGCGGGCATAGACCTCGCGGCGGGGCCTGCCAGAGAGCGCGACGGCATGCGCGACGGCATCCTTGACGCTGTGCGCGGCGAGTTGCTCGCGCAGGAGGTCGTCGAGCGCATCCGATGCGAGCACATTGGCGTCGGCCGCTGGCGGAGCGATCACCAGAACGAATTCACCGCGCGTTTCCGGCGCGTCGGCTTGTCGCGCGAGCTCGGCGACCGGTGCGCGCCTGACCTCCTCGTGCAATTTCGTGAGCTCGCGGCAGACCGCGGCCTCGCGTTCCCCCATGATCTCGGCCAGATCGGTCATGGCGGCCTGCATCCGGTTGCCGGATTCGAACATCACCAATGTCGCGTCGATCCGCGCAAGCTCGGCCAGCCGCGCGCGGCGCGCCGCAGATTTCGCCGGCAGGAAACCTTCGAAGAAGAAGCGGTCGGTCGGCAGTGCCGCCACCGACAAGGCCGCCAGGACCGAGGATGGGCCGGGCAGCGCATGGACCGCATGGCCGGCGGCGCAGACCTCGCGCACCAGCTTGAAGCCGGGATCGGAGATCAGCGGCGTGCCGGCGTCCGAGACCAGCGCGACCGAGCCACCTGCCGCCAGCGCTTCCAGGATTTTCGGACGGGCGGCCTCGGCGTTGTGCTCGTGATATTGCTTGAGCTGCGCGGTGATGGCGTAGCGCTCGGTGAGGCGCCGCGTGATGCGGGTGTCTTCGCAGAAGATGACATCGACGCCGGCCAGCGTCTGGAGTGCACGTAGCGTGATATCGCCGAGATTGCCGATCGGGGTTGCGACCAGATGGAGGCCCGGTGCGGCCTTCGGTGCCGCAAGCCGATGGGCATCGATGGAGAAACCGCGCGAGGCGGTGTCTTGGGCTTCAGGCGTATTTATCGGAGCCGGCTTTGCGCGCATAATGAAGTCAACTTAGGCACGATCCCGAGGGCTGGGAACCGGCTCCTCGAAAAAGATCGTGCCGAGGCAAGGGGTGAGGACAGACTGGAATGTGATCCGACAGGCATCACATTCCCGAGGGAATGAAGCACCAGCGTCATATTCACGGCGGAAAGGCCGCCTTGATGCTGGCTACGGACGGCGGACAGCTAGCCAGGATTTGAGGTGCGGCCGCGTTAAGCGGTTATTATCCTTTTGTTTTAGTTAACTATTTGCCGACAATATGCCTGAATCCGCGGCTTGTGTCGCGGGACGAATGTTGTGACCGGCTGGCGATCGCTGGTCAGAAGAGAAGCTGCCATGGTGGGCCCGCGCGATATGAAGTCTCCCGTTCAGGGGCCCCTTATGTCAGGGGCGACCCGACGGAGTGCACTCGGCCTGCTGCTTGGCGCACCCCTGCTGTCGGCCTGCGCCGGTGTGCAGCAGAGCCTCAACCAGTTCTCCAACCCGTTCTCGAGCTCACCGCCTCCGGCCCAGCCGGCGGGTCCGCCGCAACAGGCGACGACCGCCGGCACCGGCGGGGTCAAGGTCGCCGTCATCCTGCCGCTCTCGGCTGCGGGCAATGCCGGCCTTGCCGCGCAATCCATGCGCAACGCCGCCGAGATGGCGCTGGCTGAGTTCCAGAATCCGAACATCCAGCTCCTGATCAAGGACGACAATGGCAGCCCGCAGGGCGCGCAAGCCGGCGCGCAGCAGGCCGTCGACGAGGGCGCCGAGATCATTCTGGGACCGTTGTTCGCGCAGTCGGTGCCTGCGGTCGCGCAAGTTGCGCGCACGCGCGGCATTTCCGTCATCGCGTTCTCGACCGACTCCAGCATCGCGGGACGCGGCGTCTATCTGCTGTCGTTCCTGCCGGAGTCCGACGTCAATCGCATCGTCGAATATTCCGCCAGCATCGGAAAGCGATCGGTCGCCGTGCTGGTGCCCGACAACGCCTATGGCAATGTGGTCGAGGCCGCGGTGAAGGCGGCGGTGCCGCGCCGTGGCGGGCGCATCGTCGCCTTCGAGAAATACGGCGCCGATCGTGCCACGCCGGCACGCACGGTGGCGCAGCAGCTCGGCAGTGCGGATGCGCTGTTCATCGCCGATGACGGCGATGCCGTCGTGTCGGTGGCGGACGCGATGACGGCCGCGGGCGCGAATTTGCGCAACATCCAGCTGCTCGGCACCGGTCTGTGGGACAATCCCCGCGTTTATGCCAACCAAAGCCTGCAAGGCGGTCTCTACGCCGCGCCCGATCCGGCCGGCTTTCGCGCGTTCTCCGGCCGCTATCGCACCAAATACGGTGCGGAGCCGATCCGCACCGCGACGCTCGCTTATGATGCGGTCGCACTCGTTGCCGCGCTCGCGCGCACGCAAGGCCAGACGCGCTTCTCGCCCGATGTGCTGACCAACCCTTCCGGCTTTGCCGGCATCGACGGCCTGTTCCGCTTCCGCGCCGACGGCACGAATGAACGCGGGCTCGCGGTGATGAAGGTGACGACCGGCGGCGGTGTCGCGGTTGCGGGCTCGCCGAAGAGTTTTGGGGCGTAGCTCAGCCGACGGTGCCGTAGGGTGGGCAAAGCGAAGCGTGCCCACGTCTTCTATCAATCATTGAGTGAACGTGGGCACGGCGCAAGAGCGCCTTTGCCCACCCTACGAGATCTCGCTACGCCGCGAGATCCGCGACCACCGCATCCAGCACCGGAAATCCGCTGCTCGTCACGCGCAATCGTCCCGTCGCATCGACCGTGATCGCGCCTTCCTCGCGCAGAAGCGCGATGCGCTTGGGATCGAGCGGGCGGCCGGAGAGAGCCTTGTAGCGCTCGGGGTCGATGCCTTCGGCGAGGCGCAATCCCATCAACAGAAATTCGTCGGCGCGCTCTTCGCTGTTGAGGAGATCGTCGGTGACGACGCCGTGGCCGTTGGTCTCCACCCGCATCAGCCAGGCTTCGGGACGCTTCTCGGTGGCCGTAGCATGGCGTACGCCGTCGATGTCGAGACGGCCGTGGGCGCCCGGACCGATGCCAGCATATTCCTCGCCGCGCCAGTACACCAGATTATGCCGGCACTCGGCGCCGCGCCGCGCGTGATTGGAGATCTCGTAGGCGGGCAGGCCGAGCCTGTCGCAGGTCTCCTGCGTGACGTCGTAGAGTGCGCGGGCGACCGCCTCGTCCGGTGTCTTCAATTTGCCGGCCTGGTGCAGGCCGAAGAACGGCGTGCCTTCCTCGATCGTCAATTGATAGAGCGACAGGTGCTCGGCGGCCTCACTCACCGCGAGCCGAAGTTCGTCGGACCACATCGCCGGCGTCTGGTCGGGACGGGCATAGATCAAATCGAACGAATAGCGCTCGAACGAGCGGCGCGCGATCGCAACCGCATCGAGCGCTTCGCGCGCGCTGTGCAGACGGCCCAGCGCCTTGAGCGAGACGTCGTCGAGTGCCTGCACGCCGAGCGAGACGCGGTTGACGCCGGCCGCGCGATAGCCGGCGAAGCGCGTGGCTTCGACGCTGGTCGGATTCGCCTCCAGCGTGACTTCGACGTCCTTCGCAACGGTCCAGTGCTTGCCGATGGCGTCAAGCACCGCGCCGACGGTTGCGGGCTGCATCAGCGACGGTGTGCCGCCGCCGAGGAAGATCGAGGTGACCTCGCGGCCGGGCGCGCGGGCGGCGGTCGTCGCGATTTCGCGCGCGAAGGCGTTGGCGTAGCGCGCCTCGTCGATCGCGGCGTGGCGGACATGGCTGTTGAAGTCGCAATACGGGCACTTCGACAGGCAGAACGGCCAGTGCACATAGACGCCGAAAGCGTCCTTGTCAGCGCGGCTCAAGGCAGATCTCCGCCAGTTTCCGGAAGGCGCGCGCGCGGTGCGACAGGCCGAGGCCGAGCGGCGGCAGGCCGTGCTTCTCGATGCTGGTCATCTCGCCGAACGTGCGCGCATGACCGTTCGGCAAGAACATCGGGTCGTAACCAAAACCGGCATTCCCGCGCGGCGGCCACACCAGCGTGCCGTCGACGCGGGCCTCGACCTCTTCGAGATGATCGTCGGGCCAGGCGACGCAGAGCGCGGAGACGAAATGCGCGGTCCGCTTTGCGGGCGTGGTGGCACCGCGTTCCTGCAGCAGGCGCTCGATCTGCGCCATCGCCGCGTTGAAATCCTTGGACGGACCGGCCCAGCGCGCGCTGTAGATTCCGGGCGCGCCGTCGAGCGCGTCGACCACGATGCCGGAATCGTCGGCGAAGGACGGAAGCTTGGTCGCCTGTGCCGCCGCGATCGCCTTGATCGCGGCATTGCTGCGGAAATCGTTGCCGGTCTCGTCGGGTTCTGCGAGGCCGAGCTCGCCGGCGGATACCGCTTCGATCCCGTACGGCGCGAGCAGCTCCTTCATCTCGGCGAGCTTGCCGGGATTGTGGGTGGCGATGACGAGCTTTCCGGTGATTCGGCGGTGCATGGCTTATTGACTACGCGACGGCCAGTTTCTGCAAGTCCACCAGCCGCGCAATGCCCTTTTGCGCCAGGGCGATCAGCTTCAGGAACTCGTCCTGCGTGAACGGCTCGCGTTCCGCAGTGCCCTGCACCTCGATGATGCGGCCATCGCCCGTCATGACGAAATTGGCGTCGGTTTCGGCTTCGGAATCCTCGGCATAGTCGAGGTCGAGCACGGTCGTTCCATTGTAGATGCCGCAGGAGATCGCGGCGACGTTGTCGCGCAGCACATTGGCTTTCACCATGTTGCGCGCCTTCATCCAGTTGATGCAATCGGCGAGCGCGACCCAGGCGCCGGTGATCGAGGCCGTGCGGGTGCCGCCGTCGGCCTGGAGCACGTCGCAATCGACCGTGATCTGGCGCTCGCCGAGCGCTTCGAGGTCGACGATGGTGCGAAGCGAGCGGCCGATCAGGCGCTGGATCTCGACGGTGCGGCCGCTCTGCTTGCCGGCGGCGGCCTCGCGGCGGGTGCGTTCGGAGGTCGCGCGCGGCAGCATGCCATATTCGGCGGTGACCCAGCCGCGGCCCTGGCCCTTCAGCCACGGCGGCAGACGGTCTTCCAGCGTGGCGGTGACCAGCACATGGGTGTCGCCGAATTTCACCAGGCACGAGCCTTCCGCATATTTGACCACGCCACGCTCCAGCGTCACGGGGCGCAATTCGTCGGGCGCACGGCGGCTTGGCCGCATGGGAAATCCTCCAAAACTCACGGAAAAAGCTGTCGGCGGTGCTTGTAGGTGGGGCGAGGGTGGGCGGCAAGGGGGAACATCGGCGCCGAATTCACCCTGGATTTCCGATCTGCAAACGCCACGCTTGTCAGAACCCTCGGGGATGGACAAATTATGAGCATCTGAGAGGAGTTACCGTCTGTGGCCCATCACGATCCGATCCATCTGATCGCGCCGCGCGCAGGCCTTGCCCAGCTCAACGAGCGTTCCCGCGACATCTTTCGTCAAATTGTCGAAAGTTATCTCGCGACCGGTGAGCCGGTGGGCTCGCGCAACATTTCCCGCCTGATCGCCATGCCGTTGTCGCCGGCCTCGGTCCGCAACGTCATGGCCGATCTGGAACAGCTCGGCCTGATCTACGCCCCGCACACCTCTGCCGGCCGGCTGCCGACGGAACTCGGCCTGCGCTTCTTCGTCGATGCCTTGATGCAGGTCGGCGACCTCAACGAGGCCGAACGGCAGTCGATCCAGAGCCAGCTCACATCCGTCGGCCAGGCGCATTCGGTGGAGGCCGCGCTGGACCAGGCGCTGACGCGGCTGTCCGGACTGACCCGGGCCGCCGCGGTGGTGTTGACGCCAAAATCCAATGCGCGGCTGAAGCACATCGAATTCGTCCGCCTGGAACCGGAAAAGGCGCTGGTGATCCTGGTCGGCGAGGATGGCCAGGTCGAGAACCGCGTGCTGACGCTGCCCCCTGGGGTTCCCTCCTCGGCGATCACCGAAGCCGGCAATTTCCTCAATGCGCGCATTCGCGGCCGGACCCTGGCCGAGGCGCGGCTCGAGCTCGAGACGGCGCTGGGCGAAGCCCGCGCCGAGCTCGATCAACTGACGCAGAAGGTGATCTCGGCCGGCATCGCCAGCTGGTCCGGTGGCGAGAACGAGGACCGCCAGCTGATCGTCCGCGGCCACGCCAATCTGCTGGAAGATCTGCACGCGCTGGAGGATCTGGAGCGGGTCCGCCTGTTGTTCGACGATCTCGAGACCAAGCGCGGCGTGATCGACCTGCTCGGCCGCGCCGAGACCGCCGAGGGTGTGCGCATCTTTATCGGTTCGGAGAACAAGCTGTTTTCCCTGTCCGGCTCCTCCACGATCATCTCGCCCTATCGGGATGCCGCCGGCCATATTGTCGGCGTTCTCGGCGTGATCGGGCCGACGCGGCTGAATTATGCCCGCGTGATCCCGACCGTGGATTATGCCGCCCGCATCGTCAGTCGCCTCTTGGGGGGCTGACCGGCGTTTGATCCGATCACGGGCGCTTGATTTTCGGCGCCCGAAGCACGATATCCGGGCCAGAAAAATCCCTCGAAACAAGTTTGAGAACAGAGCCGATGACCGATCGAGACCGGCAACCCGAAGACGCGGCTGCGCCGACTGGCGAGCCCGTGGTGTCAAAGCCCTACATCATGCCCGACGATCCCGAGCCCGGCTCGGTCGAAACCCTGCAGAAGGAAGTCGCCGAGGCGCGCGACCGCATGCTGCGGACGCTGGCCGAGATGGAGAATCTGCGCAAGCGCACCACCAAGGAAGTCGCCGACGCCCGTCTCTACGGCATCACCGGCTTTGCCCGCGACGTGCTCGACATCGCCGACAATCTCCAGCGTGCGCTCGATGCCGTTCCGGCCGAGGCGCGTGCCGCGGCCGATCCCGGCCTGACCTCGCTGATCGAGGGCGTCGAGCTCACCGAACGCGCGCTGCTCAGCGCGCTGGAGAAGCACGGCGTGAAGAAGCTCGATCCGCAGGGCCAGAAGTTCGACCCGAACTTCCACCAGGCCATGTACGAAGTGCCCGATGCGTCGGTGCCGTCGGGCACGGTCGTGCAGATCATGCAGGCCGGCTATACCATCGGCGAGCGCGTGCTGCGCCCGGCTCTCGTCGGCGTCGCCAAGGGCGGCGCGAAGGCTGCTCCGGCCGCGAACAGCAACGAGTCGAGCGGCGCGCCGAATTGAGTTTTGGCGTCATTCCGGGTTCGGCTCTTCGAGCCGTCCCGGCATGCAGCTCGAAAATCCTACGCGCTCACGGCGATATCACCCGACTGAATCCGCTTCACGCCGGCCTTGGCCATGTCGGCCCAGGCCTTTGCCAGTGAGCCCTGGGTGTCGATGCCGCGGCAGGCGTCTTCCACCACATAGACCTCGAAGCCCGCCTTGCGCGCGTCCAGCGCGGTCCAGGCGACGCAGAAGTCTGTCGCGAGCCCGGCGACGAAGACGCGCTTGATCTTGCGGCCCTTCAGATAGCCCGCGAGGCCCGTCGAGGTCTTGCCGTCGGCTTCGAGGAAGGCCGAGTAGCTATCGACGTCCTTGTGAAAGCCCTTGCGGATGATGAGCTCGGCGTGGGGGATCGCAAGGTCCTTCGACAGCGCCGCGCCGTCGGTACCCTGCACGCAATGATCAGGCCAGAGCACCTGCTTGCCGTAGGGGAGATCGACGGTCTCGAACGGTTTCTTGCCGGAGTGGGTCGAGGCAAACGAAACGTGGCCGGGCGTGTGCCAGTCCTGCGTCATCACCACATTCGCGAATGCCTTCGAGATCTTGTTGATGACCGGCACCACCTGCTCGCCTTCCTTCACGGCGAGGCTGCCGCCGGGCAGGAAGCAGTTCTGCACGTCGATCACGAGCAGCGCGGAGCTCGCATCCGGCTTGATCGAAGCTGCTGCAAAGAGTGCTGTCGGCGCGAGAGTCACGAGCGCCGTCGTTCCGAGCGCCGCGAGGATTTGTCGTCGATCAAGCATCGTTCGCCTCCCCTTGGGATGATCCAACGGGAACGAAGCCTAGTTCCGTTCGTACACGAACAGAAGCCCGAAAATGCGGCCGGTCTTGGTGAGGGGTTGGGCTGGCGACCCCAACTCACTGTCGTCCCGGACAAGCGCGCCCTTGAGGCGCGTGCCGATCCGGGACCCATACCCCAGGGAGATGTTTGGCGAAGACTCTGAGTGGGACAGCGACCACCCGCAGCCGTGATATCACGCGGTATGGGTCCCTGCGTTCGCAGGGACGACACTGGGTGTGCTGGAGCGCCTAGCGCCTTCTTCGTGCCTACCCCTTCGGCTGAATCCCGTCGCGCACCGCGCGGAAGCGGGTGAAGGCGGCCTGCCACTGGTCACGCGGCGCGCTGGCGATGATGCGCAGCGAGGCGCCGCCGGTCGAGAAGCGGATCCACTGCACCACGGTGACCGGGGTCTTTTCCTTGCCGCTGACGCCGTCGATCCGGGTCTCGAAGCCTTGCTGTCCGTTGATACGGATCGGCTCGGACATGGTGACGCGCGATTCCCGCACGCCCGGGATTTGCAGCGCGGCCTCCTGGGCGAAGCGGGCGCGGTCGTCGGCGGCTTGCGGGGTGGCGCCGATCAGGCCGAGGATCATGAACGGCTTCGACTCATAGCCCGCGCTCTCGTTGCCGTCCGCCAGGATGATGCTGGAGCCCGGCGCCAGCGTGCGGATGTCCTTGAAATCGGCGAGATCGGTGATCTTGAACGGCATCAGCCCGATCTGCTCTTCGGCCGAGACCTGTTTGCGGGTGGAGGCGCTTGCAAACATCTGCCGCACCGCCTCATCCGTGTAGATCTTGGTCGCATTCTCCGGGATCTGCACCGCGACATAGCCGGAGAAGCCCGCGCCCGGCACGATCATCGAATAGCGCTTCACCGCCGTCTCGCCGGCCTTGCCGCTTTCGGTGGTGAAATAGGCAAGGCCCGCTGGGGTCTCGATCTTGTCCTGCTTGACGCCATTGGCGCCTGCGGGATTGGAGTTGAAGGCGCTCACGACCTCGCCATAGGCCGCCGGCGGCAGCTCGGTGATCAGCACCTTGACGCTGCCGTCTTCGCTTTCGAAGCCCGGAAAGGTCTTGGCCGTGTTGAGGCCGACCAGCGGCACCATGCCGAGGCGCAAGCCGGGCGGAAACACGGCGTCGGCGGCGAGAGCCGGAAGCGCGGAGCTAACGAGAAGGGCGAGCGCGGCGAGGGGACGGATCAGCTTCATGGGCACTCTGATTGGTTCACATTGAGGCCGTTCGATGGTGGTCCACCGGGCCGCTTTGTCGCGCGTAGCAGCTCTGGTGGCTGCCCGGCCGGGTCCGCCTTTTACCGGGTTTGGGCCGGCGGCAACAGGGTGGGCGGGCCCCGCGGTAGCGGGGGCTTGCTGATGCCTGAACCTGTTAATAATTCCTCACCCGCAAGTGCGGTGAAGCCCGGATATCGTCTTCCAAAACCCGATGTTTTCGCGGCAGAAACCTAGCTTCGGTCCTTGCGGGCCCCTCCCCCCCTCCTATATGAGCCTCAATCATCGCAATATCGCGGATGTTTGATCTTAGGGGGTTTCGGTTCGGGTGCCTTCTGGGCCCAGCCAGCCTGCCGCAAAAACAAGGATATCAGGACCATGGGAAAGGTCATTGGGATCGACCTCGGCACCACGAATTCGTGCGTTGCCGTGATGGATGGCAAGAACGCCAAAGTCATCGAGAATTCCGAAGGCATGCGCACGACGCCTTCGATCGTCGCCGTCACGGACGACGGTGAGCGCCTCGTCGGCCAGCCGGCCAAGCGCCAGGCCGTCACCAATCCCGAGCGCACCTTCTTCGCAGTGAAGCGCCTGATCGGCCGCCGCTACGACGACCCCATGGTCGAGAAGGACAAGAAGCTCGTTCCCTACAAGATCGTGAAGGCTTCCAACGGCGACGCCTGGGTCGAGGCCGACGGCCAGACCTACTCGCCCTCGCAGGTCTCGGCTTTCATCCTTCAGAAGATGAAGGAAACCGCGGAAGCCCATCTCGGCCAGAAGGTCGACCAGGCCGTCATCACCGTTCCCGCCTACTTCAACGACGCCCAGCGCCAGGCGACCAAGGACGCCGGCAAGATCGCGGGCCTCGAAGTGCTGCGCATCATCAACGAGCCGACCGCGGCTGCGCTCGCCTATGGCCTCGACAAGACCAAGACCGGCACGATCGCCGTGTATGACCTCGGCGGCGGCACCTTCGATATCTCCATTCTCGAAATCGGCGACGGCGTGTTCGAGGTGAAGTCGACCAACGGCGACACCTTCCTCGGCGGCGAAGATTTCGACATGCGTCTCGTCGGCTACCTCGCCGATGAATTCCAGAAGGAGCAGGGCATCAACCTGCGCAACGACAAGCTCGCGTTGCAGCGCCTGAAGGAAGCCGCTGAAAAGGCCAAGATCGAGCTGTCGTCGACGACGCAGACCGAGATCAACCTGCCCTTCATCACCGCGGACCAGACCGGCCCGAAGCACCTGACGATGAAGCTAACCCGCGCCAAGTTCGAGGCGCTGGTCGACGACCTCGTGCAGAAGACCGTCGAGCCCTGCCGCAAGGCGCTGAAGGATGCCGGCGTCACCGCCGGTGAGATCGGTGAAGTCGTTCTGGTCGGCGGCATGTCGCGCATGCCGAAGGTCCAGGAAGTCGTCAAGCAGCTGTTCGGCAAGGAGCCGCACAAGGGCGTCAACCCGGACGAAGTCGTCGCGATCGGTGCCGCGATCCAGGCCGGCGTGCTCCAGGGCGACGTCAAGGACGTGCTGCTGCTCGACGTGACCCCGCTGTCGCTGGGCATCGAGACGCTGGGCGGTGTGTTCACCCGCATCATCGACCGCAACACCACGATCCCGACCAAGAAGAGCCAGGTGTTCTCGACGGCTGAAGACAATCAGAATGCCGTCACCATCCGCGTCTTCCAGGGCGAACGTGAAATGGCGGCCGACAACAAGATGCTCGGCCAGTTCGACCTGATGGGCATTCCGCCGGCCCCGCGCGGCATGCCGCAGATCGAGGTGACCTTCGACATCGACGCGAACGGTATCGTCAACGTGTCGGCCAAGGACAAGGCCACGGGCAAGGAGCAGCAGATCCGCATCCAGGCCTCCGGCGGTCTGTCGGAAGCCGACATCGAGAAAATGGTCAAGGACGCCGAGGCCAATGCCGAGGCGGACAAGAAGCGCCGCGAGGCCGTCACCGCCAAGAACGAGGCGGATGGCCTGGTGCATTCGACCGAGAAGGCCCTGGCCGAGCATGGCTCGAAGGTTGCCGAGACCGAGCGCCGCGCCATCGAGGATGCCGTCAGCGACCTCAAGGAAGCGCTGAAGGGCGACGATGCCGAGGCCATCAAGGCCAAGACCCAGACGCTGGCCCAGGCTTCGATGAAGCTCGGCGAGGCCATGTACAAGCAGCAGGCCGAGGCCGACGCCAAGAAGGACGCGGCCAAGGACGACGTCGTCGACGCGGAGTTCACCGAGGTCGACGACGACAAGAACAACAAGAAGTCCGCCTGAGCCCCGAGAGGGTGACATGCGGACGGCTTGGACCCCACACGCGCGACCGGCCTCCTCCCCTTCGGGGGAGGCCGACGTGTCGGGACGAACGGGACGGGTGCCCGTTACGATCGATCAATTTCCAGCCGTTATGCTGAACGCCGCCATGCCGTCCTCCGCCGTGAGGCGGAAGGCTGCCCATATCGTCGCGTCGCGACGTCGTTTCGCTCCGACTTGAATCGCGATTGGATAGACCGAGCTCAACATGTCCACGTCCACCAAGCGCTGCTACTACGAGACCCTCGAAGTCGAACGCGATGCCGACGAAGGCAAGCTGAAATCGTCGTTCCGCAAGCTGGCGATGAAGTTTCACCCCGACCGCAATCCCGGGGACGACAGCAGCGAAGTCAAGTTCAAGGAAATCAACGAGGCCTACGAGGTCCTCAAGGACAAGGACAAGCGCGCGGCCTATGACCGCTACGGTCATGCGGCTTTCGAGCAGGGCGGCGGCGGCGCCGGCTTCGGCGCGGGCTTCGCCTCCTCCTTCTCCGACATTTTCGAAGACCTGTTCGGCATGGCCGGGCAGCGTGGCCGCGGCGGCCGCGAGCGCGGGGCCGACCTGCGCTACAACATGGAAATCACGCTCGAGGAAGCCTTTGGCGGCAAGACCGCACAGATCGAGATTCCGGTCTCGGTCACCTGCGAGGCCTGCTCGGGCATCGGCGCCAAGGCCGGCACCAAGCCGAAGACCTGTTCGACCTGCGGCGGCGCCGGCCGCGTGCGGCAGTCGCAGGGCTTCTTCACGCTGGAGCGCACCTGCCCGGGCTGCCAGGGCCGCGGCCAGATGATCGAGGATGCCTGCCCGTCCTGCTCGGGACAGGGCCGCGTCACCCGCGAGCGCACGCTGTCCGTCAACATTCCGCAGGGCGTCGAGGACGGCACGAGGATCAGGCTCGCCGGCGAGGGCGAGGCCGGGGTCCGCGGCGGTCCGCCCGGTGACCTCTACATCTTCCTGTCACTGGCCCAGCACCAGTTCTTCCAGCGCGACGGCGCCGATCTGCATTGCCGTGTGCCGATCTCGATGGTGACGGCCGCCCTCGGCGGCGAATTCGAGGTGCCGACCATCGAAAAGGGCAAGGCCAAGGTGAAGGTGCCGCCCGGAACCCAGTCCAATCGCCGATTCCGCATTGCATCAAAAGGCATGCCGGTGCTGCGGTCGCGCCAGATGGGCGACATGTACGTTCAGGTCGTGGTCGAGACCCCGCAGAATCTCACCAAGAAGCAGCAGGAATTGCTGGCCGAGTTCGAAAAGCTGTCAAGCGGCAACACCCAGCCGGAATCCGAGGGCTTCTTCGCCAAGGTCAAGGATTTCTTCGGTAATCGGGCGAGTTGACTCGGCTTGACCGTATCGACTTCGGCCTATACGTCTTTATGACCATTTTCTGACACGCCGCGGTCCCGCGGTCCCGTCCGGTCCTGACATGCCATTGCCATCGTCCGCGCGTGCGTTGAAGAAGCCTCGTCTCGATGACGAGGTGCGCTTTCTCAGATCGTGGATCGAAAAGCCGCTGCATATGGGCGCAGTGATGCCGTCGGGCAAGCTGCTGGCGCGGACCATGGCCCATTACGTCGATGTCGATTCGGACGCGCCCGTGGTCGAGCTCGGGCCTGGCACCGGCGCCATTACCTCCGCGCTGGTCGAGCGCGGTGTCGATCAGAAGCGTCTCGTCCTCGTCGAATACAATCCCGGCTTCTGCGCGCTGCTGCGCGACCGCTATCCGCAGGCCAAGGTGGTGCAGGGCGATGCCTATCGCCTGCGTGACACGCTTTGGAACGTGCTGAGCGCGCCGGCGAGCGCGGTCGTCTCCGGCCTGCCGCTCGTGACGAAACCGATGCTGACGCGGCTGCGGCTGATCCGCGACGCCTTCACCGCGCTCGCGCCCGGCGCACCCTTCGTCCAGTTCACCTATGCGGTGGTGCCGCCGATCCCGAAATCGCTGCCCGGCGTGTCCACAGAGGCCTCGGAACGGATCTGGATGAACCTTCCGCCGGCCCGCGTCTGGGTGTATCGCAAGGACTAATTCCGCCGGCGTTTTCCTTTGCGCGGCGGGCTCGTTTCGCCGAACGCATGGAAGTGGATGTCCGCACCCAAAATCCTGGTCATTCCCGGCTCGCTGCGCACCGGTTCGCACAACGCGAAGCTGGCGGCGGTGGTCGCCTATGAATTTGCCCAGGCCGGCGTTGACGTCACCCGCATCTCGCTCGCCGATTTTCCGCTGCCGATCTATGACGGCGATCTCCAGGCCAAGTCCGGCGTTCCCAAGCACGCCGTCAATCTCAAGCGCATGATCGGCACGCATCACGGCGTGCTGTTCGTCTCGCCCGAATACAACGCCTCGGTGCCGCCGCTGCTCAAGAACGCGATCGACTGGGTCAGCCGCGTGCAGGATCCGCACGAGGCACGCGGCGAGGTGTTCCGCAACCGTGCCTTCGCGCTCGCCGGCGCCTCGCAGAGTAGGTTAGGTGCAGCGCGTGCGCTACAGGCGCTGAGGCTGATCCTGACCTCCTGCCACGCCAATGTGATTGCGAGCCAGCTTACGCTCGCCTTTGCCGACCAGGCCTATGACGATATGGACAAGCTCAAGAACGAGGGCGATATCGCCGCGCTGAAGCAGCTGGTCGCGCAATTGATCGACATTTCCCAACGCATGATGTGAGGTGACATGACGCCAGCCGAGATCGCCCCGAAGGACCGCCTGATCGTGCCGCTCGACCTGCCGAGCGTTGAAGCTGCGGAGGCGATGATCGCTGGGCTCGGCGACAGCGTCACCTTCTACAAGATCGGCTATCAGCTCGCTTATGCCGGCGGCCTGCCGTTGATCGGCAAGCTCGCCGACAGGGGCAAGAAGGTGTTTGCCGATCTCAAGATGCACGACATCGGCAACACGGTTGCGCGTGGCGTGGAAAGCGTCGCCAAGCTGGGCGCGACCTTCCTCACCGTACACGCCTATCCGCAGACCATGAAGGCTGCGGTCGAGGGACGCGGCGGCTCGGGCTTGAAGATTCTCGCGGTCACCGTGCTGACCTCCTACAACGACGACGATCTGCACGCGGCCGGATATCGGCTCGGCGTCTCCGAGCTGGTCGAGGCGCGCGCGCAGCAGGCGCAGGTGCTCGGCATCGACGGTCTCGTCTGCTCGCCGGAAGAAGTGGGCGCCTTGCGCAAGATCGTCGGTCATCAGATGAGCCTGGTGACGCCGGGCATTCGTCCGGCGGGCGCACCGAGCGGCGACCAGAAGCGCATCATGACGCCGGGGCGTGCGATTGCCGCAGGTGCCGACTATCTCGTCGTTGGGCGGCCGATCCTTGAAGCCGCCAACCCCAAGGCTGCGGCCGATGCAATCCAGGCCGAGATCGCGCAAGCGCTCGGCTAGAGCAACAAAGAAGCAGGGAGAAGAACAATGGCAAAGGGCTACTGGGTCGGGCGCGTCGACGTGAACAGTGACGAGGGCTACAAGCCCTACGCTGTCGCCAACGGTCCGATCTTCAAGAAATGGGGCGGCCGCTTCGTCGTCCGCGGCGGCAAGTTCACCACCGTCGAAGGTGCCAGCCGTACCCGCAACGTCGTGATCGAATTCCCGGACTACGAGACCGCGATCGCCTGCTACAACTCGCCGGAATATCAGGCCAACATCAAGGTGCGCCAACCGCACTCGATCGCCGACCTCATCATCATCGAGGGCTATGACGGCCCGCAGCCGGCGGACGGTTGAGGTTCTCTCTTACCCTCCCCTGGAGGGGGAGGGTCGATCGCGCGAAGCGCGAGCGGGGTGGGGTGATCTCTCAACACGGACACTGTGCGTGGAGGAGAGACCGTCACCCCACCCCGCTGCGCATTCCGCTTCGCTGCATGCTCAGCGACCCTCCCCCTCCAGGGGAGGTTTAAGAGGCGCCGCGGCCCCTGATCCCCTTCGGTTGCCGGAACTGCGTCCCCCCGCTACAACGGCCCCGAAGAGGATCACACGATGTCCGACATGCGCTTGATTGTTGCAGGAGCCGGCGGCCGGATGGGCCGCGCGCTGGTGCGGGCGATTGCCGACACCAAGGGCGCCGTGCTGGCAGGCGCGCTGGAGGCACCGGGCTCGGAGCTGCTCGGCAAGGATGCCGGCGTGCTCGCAGGGCTTCCCGCCAACGGCATCAAGCTCTCGGCCGATCTCTGGGCGATGTCGAAGGAGGCCGACGGCATCCTCGATTTTACCGTCCCGGCCGCGACCATCGCCAATGTCGCGATCGCCGCCGAGCGGGGCATCGTCCATGTCGTCGGCACCACCGGATTGTCGGGCTCCGACAATGCCGTGATCAAGAGCGTCACCAATCGCGCCGTCGTCGTGCAGTCGGGCAATATGAGCCTCGGCGTCAACCTGCTCGCCGCCGTGGTCAAGCGCGTCGCCAAGGCACTCGACCAGAGCTTCGATATCGAGATCGTCGAGACCCATCATCGCATGAAGGTCGATGCGCCCTCCGGCACCGCGCTCATGCTGGGCCAGGCTGCGGCCAGCGGCCGCGACGTCACGCTCGATGATCATTCGGAGCGTGGCCGCGACGGGATCACCGGCGCGCGCAGGCCGGGCAATATCGGTTTCGCCTCCTTGCGCGGCGGCACCGTGGCCGGCGATCACAGCGTCACCTTCCTCGGCCGGTTCGAGCGCCTGACGCTGTCGCATCAGGCCGAAGACCGCATGCTGTTTGCCCACGGCGCGCTGAAGGCGGCGCTGTGGGCGCATGGCAAGAAGCCGGGGCACTATTCCATGGCCGACGTGCTCGGCCTCGCCGATATCTGATCGAAACCAACGGAAAGCAGTCAATGAGCGAACGTCTTCTCGTGCTCGTGCGCCACGGCCAGAGCGAATGGAATCTGAAGAACCTGTTCACGGGATGGAAGGACCCTGACCTCACCGAGCTCGGCGTCAAGGAAGCCACGGAAGCCGGCCGCAAGTTGAAGGCGCAGGGGCTTCAATTCGACGTCGCCTTTACCTCCGTGCTGACGCGCGCGCAGCACACGCTCGACATCATCCTCGGCGAGCTCGGTCAGACCGGTCTTCCGACCTCGAAGAACCTCGCGCTCAACGAACGCGATTATGGAGACCTCTCCGGCCTCAACAAGGACGATGCGCGCAAGAAATGGGGCGAGGACCAGGTGCTGATCTGGCGCCGCTCCTACGACGTGCCGCCGCCCGGCGGCGAAAGCCTGAAGGACACGCTCGCGCGCGCGTTGCCATACTACGTGCAGGAAATCCTGCCCGGCGTGCTCAACGGCAAGCGCACCCTGGTCGCCGCCCACGGCAACTCGCTGCGCGCGCTGATCATGGTGCTGGAGAAGCTGTCGCCCGAAGGCATCCTGAAGCGTGAGCTCGCCACCGGCGTGCCGATCATCTACCGGCTCAATGCGGATTCGACGGTGGCCTCGAAGCTGGATCTGGCGGGTTAGGATTTCGCCGCACACGGCGGCAGCGGCGTTACTGCATCCCCAGCTGTCCGGCTTCCCAGCCCAGCATCGCCTGCTTGCGGGTGATGCCCCAGTGGTAGCCGGTGAGCGTGCCGCTCTTGCCGAGCGCGCGATGACACGGCACCACGAACGAGACCGGGTTCTTGCCGACCGCCGCGCCGACGGCGCGTGAGGCCTTCGGGCTGTTGATGTTGCAGGCGATGTCCGAATACGACACCGCGCGGCCCATCGGGATCTTCAGAAGCGTCTCCCAGACCCGCACCTCGAAATCGGTGCCGATCATCACCACGCGCAGCGGCTGGTCCGGCCGCCACAGCTTCGTGTCGAAGATGCGCGCGGCGAGCGGCGCGGTGCCTTCGTGATCTTCGACATAGGTGGCGTTCGGCCAGCGCCGCGTCATGTCGGCGAGCGCGACCTTCTCCTCGCCGTGATCGGCGAAGGCGAGCCCCGACAGGCCCCGATCGGTCGCGATCACGATCGCGGTGCCGAACGGCGAGGGGTGGAAGCCGTAGCGCAGGGTGAGGCCGGCGCCGCCGTTCTTCCACTCACCCGGTGACATCGCTTCGTGCGTGACGAAAAGATCGTGCAGCCGGCCCGGCCCCGAGAGACCTGAGTCGAGTGCAGCGTCGAGGATGCTCGCGGAGTCCCGCAGCAGTCCCTTTGCATGGTCGAGCGTGAGCGCCTGCATAAAGGCCTTCGGCGTGATCGAGGCCCAGCGGCGAAACAGATGGTGCAGCTCATCCGGCGTGACGCCGGCCGCATCTGCCATCGCCTCGATGGTCGGCTGCGCGCGCCAGTTCTCCGAGATGAACGCGATCGCCCGGCGGACCGAATCATAGTCGCGTAGCGCGGCGTTCTGGGGGCCCGGCTTGGCCAGGCGCTGGTCATGTATGGCGAGTGTCATCATGGGCGGAAATGTAGGCGTCAGACGGGTGCGAAACCACCCGATTTCCGACCCGGCGGTCAGGTGATCGGATTGTAGGTCGGGCCGCGCTTGGCGGCATTCAGCGCCTCGGCCAAGCCTTTGTAAAAGCTTGCCTTTTCTTCTGGTCCGAGAAATCGCGCGATCCGGATCTGGTGACCGCGCGAGATCAAATAGAGATGCTCGATGCCGAAGTCCTCGTCGACCTCCATGTCGAGGCGGACCCAGAGCGGGTTGAAGGTCCATTCGACGACCTGGCCGCGGTGGCTGACGCGCCGCACCCGCAATTCGCTCGTCGTGACGGTGATCTCCTCGCGCGCCCGCGCGGTGCGGAAATTGGCCCTGAAGGCCCACCAGACCACGAGCACGTCGAGGCCGAAGAAGCCGAGCACCGGCCAGGCGCCCTTCATCAGGAAGACGAGACCGGTGGCGAAGCTGACGACGCTGAGGAACAGCATCACCGCGAGGAAGCCGGTGCGGTTGAGCGAGCGGTGCGGCGTCAGCAGCGCGGAGAAGACCTGCTGCTCGCGCAGATCTTCGAAATGCTCGTGCTCAATTTCGTTGCCTGGGCTCATCGTCCCTCAGTATATCCCGATCATGGCGAAAATCACCCGCAAGCCGGCTCCGCGCAAGGCACCCGTGACGAAGGCGAAGGCCGCCGTCGCGAAGCCCAGGCCCGCGAAGAAATCGGCGCCGGCAAAAAGATCGCTCAAGGCCATGAAACCCAATTTCTTAAAGCCTTGGACGCCGGCCGAGGTTCACGAGGTCTTCAGCCGTTTCCGCAAGGCCAATCCGGAGCCGAAGGGCGAGCTCGAGCACGTCAATCCGTTCACGCTGCTGGTCGCCGTGGTGCTGTCGGCGCAGGCCACCGATGCCGGCGTCAACAAGGCGACACGCGCCCTGTTCGAGATCGCCGACACGCCGCAGAAGATGCTCGACCTCGGCGAGGAGCGTCTGCGCGACTACATCAAGACCATCGGCCTCTACCGCACCAAGGCGAAGAACGTGATCGCGCTGTCGGCCAAGGTGCTCAGCGAGTTCGGCGGCGAGGTGCCGCGCACCCGCGCGGAGATCGAGTCCTTGCCCGGTGCCGGACGCAAGACCGCCAATGTCGTGCTCAACATGGCCTTCGGGGAGCATACCATGGCGGTCGACACGCATGTGTTCCGCGTCGGCAACCGCACGGGCCTTGCGCCCGGCAAGACGCCGCTGGAAGTCGAGCTCGGCCTCGAAAGGGTGATCCCGGCCGAGTTCATGCTGCATGCCCATCATTGGCTGATCCTGCACGGCCGCTATACCTGCCTCGCGCGCAAGCCACGCTGCGAGGTCTGCCTGATCAACGATCTCTGCCGGTGGCCGGAGAAGACGATCTGAGGCGAGGGCTCAACGTACCTGCCGTGCCGGCTCGATCAGCTCCGGCCGCGGGCCCGACAGCCGCTTGTGCATGTGGACCATGAAGGCCATGCCGAAGATCGGCGTCGCCAGATTGACGACCGGGATCGAGACGAAGGCGGCGATGAACAGGCCGGCGGTGAAGATGATCGCGGCATTGTCGCGCCGCATCGCCTTGGCCTCCTCCGGCGAGCGGAAGCGCATCGCGGCAAGCTCGAAATATTCGCGGCCCAGCAGCCAGGCGGCGGCGATGAAGAAGATCAGGAAGCCGGCGCCGGCGAACAACACCAGCGGCAGCGCGGCGAGGTACACCAAAATCGTCAGCAGCGCGGTCTTGACGCCTTCGAGGATCGCCTGGCTGAACGGCAGCGCGAGGCCCGGCTGTTCGGCAGGATAATGCTCGCGCTCGACGATGTCGGCGACGTCGTCGACGAACAGGCTCGCCACCAGCGAAGTGATCGCCGGCATCAGGAAGATGCCGCCGAATACGACGCCGAGGCCGGCCGCGATCGAGACGATCCAGGACAAGACCTCGAGCGAGGAATGCCAGCCCGGTCCCAGCAGGCCCTCCAGCCAGACCTCGCCAGAGGTCGCAAACCAGCTGAGCAGCCGCTGCAGGCCGATCGCCAGCGCGGTGATCAGCACCAGCGCCAGCCCGATCGATCGCCACAGGATCGAGCGCATCGGCGGCGAGATCATTTGCGACAGCGCCTTGATGGCGGCATCCAGCATGGGGGACCCTCTGAGGTAGACGACCAGCGAGACGTAGACACCGAATGCGGCTTCGGCAAGGGAAGGTTGCTCGCTGCGAAGGTGGCGCGATCTCTTGCTTACCCTCCCCTGGAGGGGGAGGGTCGGCATGCGATTGAGCGAAGCGAGATCGCGTGACGGGGTGGGGTGACGGTCTCTCCACACCCAACACTGCCCGTGTGGAGAGATCACCCCACCCCGCTCGCGCTGCGCGCGATCGACCCTCCCCCTCCA
>NZ_CAKZJO010000056.1 GCF_936943645.1 uncultured Bradyrhizobium sp.
TGCTGCGGGGCAATCGCAGCTTCACGCACGCGAAGAAACCCATGACGCAGTACGACTAATCCGCCCTACGCATTGGCGCTACGCCGCCCGCATCACGGCGTCGGCGAGCAATCCCGCGAACAGCAGCAAGCCCGCATATTTGTTCGACTTGAACAGGCGCAGGCACAGCTCGGGATCATCGATCCGAAGCCGCATGATCTGCCATACCAGATGCGCGGCGAATGCGGCGAGCCCGAGCCAGGCAGGCCAGCGCACGTCGCCCGACGCCAGCGCGACGCCGATCAGCATCACCGCAAGCCCGTAGAACAGGATCAGCGCCTGATGCGTATGCGCGCCGAACAGGCGCGCAGTCGACTTGACGCCGATCAGCGCGTCGTCCTCGGAATCCTGATGCGCGTAGACGGTGTCATAGCCGATCACCCAGGAAATCGCGCCGGCATAGAGCACCAGTGCGGTGAGGTCGATGCGTCCGAAGGTGACGGCAAAGCCCATCAGCGCCCCCCAGGAGAAGGCGAGCCCGAGGAACACCTGCGGCCACCAGGTGATCCGCTTCATGAAGGGATAGATGGCGACGACCACGAGCGAAGCGATGCCGGTCGCAACTGCGAAGCGGTTGAACTGGAGCAGCACGACGAGGCCAACTAGCGCCTGCGCGACCATGAAGGCCAGCGCCTGCTTCACGGTGATCTGCCCCGCAGGCAGCGGCCGCGAGCGCGTGCGCTCGACCTTGTCGTCGAGGTCGCGGTCGGTGATGTCGTTCCAGGTGCAGCCCGCCCCGCGCATCACGAAGGCGCCGATGAAGAACAGCACGATGGTGAGCGGCAGTGTGCGGACGTCATGCGCCATGCCGCTCGCGAGCGCGGCCGACCACCAGCACGGCATCAGCAACAGCCAGGAGCCGATCGGACGATCGAAGCGGGACACGCGCAGATAAGGCCGCGCCCAGTGCGGCGCGAGCGTATCGACCCAGTTGCCGGTGGAATCGGCAACGCGGGCGGATGTCTCGCTCATCGGGTGAGGACGTTGCCGTTGAGCGTATCGAAGGTGCTGCCGCCCTTCTTGCCGGCATTGGCCTCAGGTGCCGAGCCCGAACCCAGCACTTCGCTCAGCGACGGACCGGCGGGACGCGCCTGCTGCTGCTGCATCTGCTGGGCAACATTGCAGACCTTCGCCGCCATGGCCTCGGTGTTCTTGTGGCCGTCCTTCATCTGCGCGCCGACCTGCGCCGGGATTCCGCATTTGGCGGCATGGGTATCGATGTACTTGATCATCTTGGCTTCAGCCTGGCCGAAATTGCGGATCAGCTTGCAGGCCTCGTCCGGCGGTGCGTGACGGTCGCTCGCGGCCTTGATCAGCTTGCCGCGCTTCTCGGCTTCTTCGCGCAGGGGCATGAACGCCTTCATGCAGTCTTCGCCCGGGCCGGCTTGCGTCGGCGGAGCCGCACTGAAAGCGCCGGCGCCGCCGATCGGCGCAGCGCCGTTCACGGGAAAGGACGATTGCGGGGCCGCACCGACCGAAGCGACCGGCGCCGAACCGTTCACCGGGGGAAACGCGGAACTGGATGGGGCCTGATTGGGCAGCGGTGCAGGAAAGGCGCTCTGCGCATGAACGCCCGTGGCGCCCAGCGCGACCATGGCGGCAGTGATCGGAACCATCAAATGACGGATCATCAAGAAAATCTCTCCGGCAGGAGCTTACGGGGTCCAGCGCCTTCCCAATTGAAGCGCAACCAGCGTGCTCGCGATTTTACGATTCCCGCCGGCCCTTAACAACCCACCGAATAGGGCAAGAGCGCGGCGCGCCGACACAGCGGTATGGCAATATTTACCCCCGAAACGGCTGGTTTCGGTTAATAACGGCGCCAAATTGGACTTTTGACCGATGCCCTCCCACGATTTTCGCGCGCCCCGCCTGTTCGTCGATGCCCCCCTGGCCCAGGATGCCAAAGTCACGCTCGATCGCGACCAGAGCAATTATCTTGGCAATGTGCTGCGGCTGGCCGCCGGAGCCGAGGTTTTGGCGTTCAACGGCCGCGACGGCGAGTGGCAGGCCGCCATTGAGGGCCGCAAGCGGCCGGACGGCCTCGTCATCCTGCAGCAGACCCGGCCGCAAGACCGGCTCGCCGACCTCACTTACGTCTTTGCCCCGCTCAAGCATGCCCGGCTGGACTATATGGTTCAGAAGGCCATCGAAATGGGCGCCGCCGCGCTGCAACCTGTCCTGACCCGCTTCACCCAGGCCTCCCGGGTCAACACCGAGCGCATGCGGGCCAATGTCGTCGAGGCCGCCGAGCAATGCGGCATTCTGAGCATCGCCACCGTCGCCGAACCAGTCGCCCTGGAGCGCTTCCTCAGCCAGCGCCCGGCCGACCGGCTGCTGATCTTCTGCGATGAGGCCGCGGAGGTCGAAAACCCGGTTCAGGCCCTGCAGGCCGCACACGCCGCCGGACAGGGTATCGACGTCCTGGTCGGCCCCGAAGGCGGGTTCGCCGAGGAAGAGCGGGCCCTGCTGCTGCGCCAGCCCAAAATCCTGCGCCTCGCCCTCGGTCCCCGGATCATGCGGGCCGACACGGCCGCGGTGGCGGCGCTGGCGCTGGTCCAGGCCGTGCTGGGCGATTGGGACGGCGGAACGAACTAGATCGTTTCCTGCGTCGCGCGCTGCAAGGTCTCGGACGGCAGCTCTCCGAAGGCCGCCCTGTAACTCGCCGCGAACTCGCCGAGATGCCAGAAGCCGTGCGCGATCGCGCAGGCCTTCACGCTGCGCCGCCCCGCGCCGCTGCGCAGCTGCTTGCGCACCGACCAGAGCCTCAGGACCCGGCTGTACCGATGCGGGCTGATGCCGCAGATCGCCTGGGTCGCGCTCTGGAGCGTGCGAACGGACACGCCCACCTGCTCCGCAAGCTCGGGCGTCTTGAGCCAGATCGTCAGATCCTGCTGGATCAGGCGTTCCATGTCCGCGACAATCCGCCGATAGCCATTCATCTTGGGCGACACGGGGCCGGCCATCGTGCTGGTGCGCAGCGCAGCTTCCATCGTGCCGAGCAGCGATTGCTCGACGGCCATCAATGACATCGGCGCGTTCAGGAAGCCCGGGTCATGTGCCGCGGTTTCCAACGTGACGGAGACCAGACGGCGCAACGAGGCCAGGACGTCCGACGTTGGATTGACCAGATGATAGCCGTCACCGAGTTGCGACCAGGGCTCGCGTTGGGGCGGCGTGAAATACACGACGGCGATCAGCCGGCCCTCGGGCTCGTGGACCAGGCAATCGGAGCCGCCTCTCAGGATGACGATGGAACGGCCCATCGATTGCCCGTTGATGCGGGCCGAGGTCACGTGGTCCATCGGCACCACGAAGGCGGCGGCATTCGTCAATTGATAGCCGCGAATGATCCGCGGAAAGGTCTTCACCAGCGACAGCGTCAGGCTCGGCAGGCTGAGCCGCGCCCGCATGATGGCCATCGCTCCCGCCGACAGGGGCATGCTGGATGCGCCGGCATATCTTTCCGTCTCGCCGAAATGGTCGATGTCATAGGCCCTGAGCTCGAGGGCCGGCGACGGCTTGAGCCCCTGGAAGGACATCAAGCGGTCCGTCGCCAGCTTTTGCGCGCCGTCGCGCCCGATATCGAGATGGCCCTGATCCATGTCGTGCGCTTACTTTGCCTTTTTTGCGGACGCGGCCACCTTGGAGGCGCGCAGATCGTCCGGCCCGTTGATGCCGGCACGCTTGAGATCGCGAAGCAGCTTGGTCAGCAGCAGCATGTTGGTCTTCTGCAGTTCGTGGTTGTTTCCGAACCTGAATGCGTTCTGCTCGGTCACGATCAGTCCGGCCTTGGTCTCTTCGAGGATCTTCCGCCTCTTCAGTCCCGTCACGCGGCGGCGGACCGTCTCGAGCGGCAGGCTGAGGAAGCGGGAGAGTGCCGCACGAGAGACCCCCTGCTTGATCACATCCGGCTCAACGGCATGAATGCTGGAGAACTTCTCGTCCAACACCGGATCGTTCATCACGTGAATGACGTTGGCGTTCAGCACGGCATGGACGATCAGAAGATCCAGTGGATCGAATTCCTCATAGTGCCGGAACATCTCGCTCATCGAGAACAGCATGTAGGCGAGCGTATGTCGCGAGACCGTCCGGATGATATCTGAAGCATTGCGCATGAATCGAAAACCAACATCCATCTTGTAAACGATGGCTATGGCGAGCGGATCATCCGCCATACCCAAAATGAGTATGCGGCGACTTGCCGGCGGTTCTCAATTTATCATTGTGACTTCAGGCATTCGGCCGCACCGCGACATCGCGCGCCGCTGCGTTCGCGAAGGCGATGACGGCCACTCGAGGGGACGATCGCGATGGAAGGCATGACGGTCAGCGACGGTGGCGCGCCGGATCCAAGGCGATACCAAGAGCTGCAGCTGATCAGGGCATTTATCCGTCTCACCGCCCCCAACAGGCAGAGGATACTCGACCTGGTGGAGCGCCTCGCAGAAGACGCCGAATTCGCTTCGACCGCGCCGGCCTTCGTCGCGGCCGACGCACCGGCCCCGAAACCGATCGGGGACTGCGCTGGCCCGACCGAATGAGGGGTTGCTCCCTCTTCCGGAGCGGCACGCGGCAGGGTATTTTATTACCTCATTGGAAATGACCGCTGCAGACCTGACAGACGGGCCGCCTTCGCGGCGAACTCGTTAAGCGATTGATCCTTTGGAGGTCGAAACCGCGCATCGGCCATGCTAAGGGGCTGCGCAATTCCTGTCCTTACCCTTGCCCTGCCCGGCTCCGCCGGGACGATGGACCCCCGTCATGACCGCGACTGCCACCTCAAATGCTGCCGGCTCCGCCGCCTGGGCGGATACGCTGCTCTTGTCGTTCGCGCAGGCCGGCTACGTCAGGGCCGAGCCGGCGATCCTGCAGCCGGCCGAGCCGTTCCTCGACCTTTCCGGCGAGGACATCCGCAAGAGCCTGTACCTGACCACGGACCTCACGGGCGAGGAGCTCTGCCTGCGCCCGGACCTGACCATCCCCGTCGCGCGCGATTATCTCGCCTCGACCCGTGCCGGCCAGCCGGCCGGGTTCAGCTATCTCGGTCCGGTGTTTCGTTACCGCAGCGGCCGAGCCAGCGAATTCCTGCAGGCCGGCATCGAATCCTTCGGCCGTCAGGACCGCGCCGCGGCTGACGCCGAGATGCTGGCGCTGGCGCTGGAAGCGACCAGCGCCTTCGGCGTCCGCGACGTCGAGATCCGCACCGGCGACGTCGCGCTGTTCAACGCGCTGCTCGACGCGCTCAACCTCTATCCGGTCTGGCGCCGCCGGCTGGTCAAGGATTTCAACCGCAAGATCAGCCTGGAGCAGGATCTGGAACGGCTGGCGGCGGCGACCACCGCAACGCGCAGCGAATATGAGGGCGTGCTCGCCGCGCTCGCCGGCTCCGACCGCAAGGCCGCGCTCGCTTTCGTCACCGACCTGATGTCGATCGCCGGCACCACCAATGTCGGGGGACGCACCACCGCCGAGATCGCCGACCGCTTCCTCGAGCAATCCACGCTCAAGGGCGGCGCGCTGTCGCGCGAGGCGATCACCGTGCTCAAGCGCTTCCTGTCGATATCAGGCAATCCCGACGACGCCGTCGCCCAGCTGCGCGCACTCACGACCGACGCGAAGCTCGATCTCGCCGCGGCGATCGACCAGTTCGAAAGCCGGGTCGGCTTCATGGCCGCGCGCGGCATCGACGTGAAGCAGACGCGCTTCTCGACCGCCTTCGGGCGCGGCCTCGACTATTACACCGGCTTCGAATTCGAGCTGCATCACCGCGGCAACGGCGCCGAGCCGCTGGTTGCCGGCGGCCGCTATGACGGGTTGATGACCCAGCTCGGATCGAGCGAGCCGATCGCCGCGGTGGGCTTCTCGGTGTGGGTGGATGCGCTGACGAAGATCGGCCGCAAGGTGGGAGCGTCATCATGAGCGCGCCATTCGTTCTGGCCGTTCCCTCCAAGGGCCGCCTGCAGGAAAACACCGAAGCCTTCTTCGCCCGCGCCGGCCTCAAGCTGTCGAAGGCCGGCGGCGCCCGCGACTATCGCGGCACGCTTGCAGGCCTCGACAATGTCGAGGTCGCCTATCTCTCGGCAAGCGAGATCGCCTCGCAGCTGTCGCGCGGCTTTGCGCATCTCGGCGTCACCGGCGAGGATCTCGTGCGCGAGAACATCGCCGATGCCGACAAGCGCGTGTCGCTGATCGAAGGCCTCGGCTTCGGCTATGCCGACGTCGTCGTCGCGGTGCCGCAAGCCTGGATCGACGTCCGCACCATGGCCGATCTCGACGACGTCACCACCGGCTTCCGCGAGCAGCATCACATGCGGATGCGGGTCGCGACCAAGTTCGTCAATCTCACCCGCTCGTTCTTCCAGAGCCACGGCATCAGCGATTACCGCATCGTCGAAAGCGCGGGCGCGACCGAGGGCGCACCTGCGGCCGGCAGTGCCGAGCTGATCGTCGACATCACCACGACCGGCGCGACGCTTGCCGCCAACGGCCTGCGGGTGCTCGACGACGGCGTGATGCTGCGCAGCCAGGCCAATCTGGTGGCGTCGAAGGAGGCCGACTGGTCGCCGCAGGCGCGGGAGACCGCACGCGTCATCCTCGACCACATCGCGGCACGGGCGCGGGCCAACAAATACCGCGAGGTCCGCACCCGCTTCCGGCAATGCGACGCCGCCCTGCTCGGCGAAGCGCACAGCCGGTTCGGCGTCGAGGCCCCGTTCGGCGGACCGACCTCGTCAGGCATGCTGACGTTGCACTGCCCGCCGGGACAGCTCTATGCGTTGGCGAGCTTCCTGCGCGAGCATGGCGCCGAGACCGTTTCGGTGGTGTCGCTCGACTACGTGTTCGACCGGGAGAACCCGCTGTTCGCCAAGCTCGAGGCGTTCCTGCGGCGGTGAGCCCCAGGCCGGTTCAGCTTTTCCGTTCAGCTTTGCGACAGCAAACGGCAGCTACCATATGCTGTTGAGATGACTTTTGAACGCCTCTGGGACCTTGATCGATGACGCTGGGCTCTGACGTTTCCGGCATGACGACCACCGCGGGGACCGCCGCCGCGAAGGGATTGTCGATAGTCGTCCCCGTCTACAACGAGGCGGCGGGCCTCGCCGGCCTGCATCAGCGCATCTGCGATCTCGCCAAGACCGTGCGGGAGCGCTATCGCCTCGCTTGCGAGGTCGTCTATGTCGACGACGGCAGCAAGGACGCGACGCTGTCGATCGCACGCAGCCTGCCCGCCGACGCGATCGACGTCCAGGTGGTGTCGCTGTCGCGCAATTTCGGCAAGGAGGCGGCGCTGATGGCCGGCCTCGACCACGCCAGGCTCGGCGCCGTCATGTTCATGGACGGCGACGGCCAGCATCCGCCTGCTCTGATCGAGCAGCTGGTGCGGCACTGGATCGATGACGGCTATGACGTCGTCTACACCGCCAAGGCGCATCGCGACAACGAGAGCTTCCTGCGCCGGCTGTCGGTGCACGGCTTCTACGCGCTGATCAACTGGGGCGCCCGCCAGAAGATTCCGGAAGACGCCGGCGACTTCCGCCTGCTGTCGCCGCGCGCGGTCTCGGCACTTCGGCAGCTGCCGGAGCGCAACCGCTTCTTCAAGGGCCTCGCCAGCTGGATCGGCTTCCGCCAGATCCGCGTCGACTACGAGCCCGCGGCGCGCGCCCATGGCGTCACCACCTTCAACGCCGCAAGCCTGCTCGGCCTGTCGATCGAGGGCCTGACCTCGTTTTCGGTGGCGCCCCTGCGCTTCGCCAGCCTGCTCGGCGTCATCCTCGCCGGCGGCGCCTTCCTGTTCGGCCTTTCGATCCTGTGGGAAGTGTTCACCACCGGCAAGCAGGTGCCCGGCTATCCCTCGCTCGTGATCGGCCTGATGACGATCGGCGGCGTGCAGCTCATCATGATCGGCATCGTCGGCGAATATATCGGCAAGATCCTTTCCGAGCTGAAGGCGCGCCCGATCTACTTCGTCGCCGAGCACAGCGAAAAGCACTACGAGGCCGACGCTTCGAACCAGGACGCCGCGAAGCGGACGGCGGCCGAATGAGCCCGGCCGCGGACCTGCGGCGGATCTGGCTCTGCGCCGACGATTACGGCATCAGCCCGGGCGTCAACCGCGCCATCCGCGACCTGATCGAACGCGGCCGCCTCAACGCCACCTCGGTGATGATGGTGGGACCTGCGATCGCGCGCAGCGACGTCGAGGCGCTCGAGGCGTCGGCAAAGCAAAGCCCGCGCTGCGCGGTCGGATTGCATGCGACGCTGTCGGCACCGTTCCGCCCCCTCACCATGCATTTCCGCCCGCTCGACGGCGACATGTTCATGCCGTTTCCGAAACTGCTGCGCGCCGGATTGATGCGCCGGCTCGACCGCGAGTTCTTCCGCAACGAGGTGAAGGCACAGCTCGCGGCCTTCATGGACGCGTTCGGCCGCGCGCCCGACTTCGTCGACGGCCATCAGCATGTGCAGCTCTATCCGCAGGTGCGCGACGGCTTTGTCGATGCGATCGTCGAGGCCGCGCCGAGTGCCTGGGTCCGTCAGGGCGGCCGCGATCTGCCGCTGGGGCGGCGACTGGCCTCACCAAAGGCTCTGGTGCTCGACAGTCTCAGCGCGCAATTCCGCCGCCGCGCCGGCCGTGCCGGCCTGAGCTTCAATCCCGCCTTTGCCGGCGCCTATGACTTCACGCGCGCAGGCGATTTCGGCGAGCTGATGCAGCACTTCCTCGAAAGCCTCCCCGACGGCGGCCTCGTGATGTGCCACCCCGGCTTCGTCGACGATGTCCTCAAAGGCCTCGACCCGATGACGGATGTCCGCGAGCGCGAGCACGCCTATCTCTCGGGCGAAGCCTTCGCGCGCCTGCTCGCGGACAGCCGCGTGACGCTGGGATGAAACCGGCGGACAACAAGCCGCGGGGCAGCTTGTCGCATACAGAAATTTAATCCGGCCGGCACTGTTGGGGCCACAATGGAACCCTACATCTGCTGCGCGCTTGGTTTTGCGCGAAGGAGACTGATCATGACGCCGCAGGAACGCCAGCTCGTCGACGACCTTTTCGACCGGCTTTCGAAGCTGGAAAACGCAACCCGCGATCCGGATGCGGTCGCCGCGATCTCCGACGGCCTGCGCAAGGCGCCCGGCGCGGTCTATGCGCTGGTGCAGACCACGCTGCTTCAGGACGAAGCGCTCAAACGCGCCCATGCCCGCATCCAGGAGCTGGAGGCGGCGCACGCGCCCGAGCAGGCGCAGTCCGGCGGCTTCCTCGACACCATGCGCGACACGCTATTCGGCGGAGGCCCCTCGCGCGGCTCGGTTCCGAACGTGCCGCCCCGTGATCAACGGCCGGTCTGGAACACCGGTCAGGCGATGCCGCAGGCCCAGCCGGGCTATGGCGCGCCGCCTTACGGACAGGCTTACGGTCAAGGCCAGGGCTATGGCGCTCCGCCGGTCGGCGGTGGCGGCGGCTCGTTCCTCGGCACGGCCGCGGCCGCTGCGGCCGGCGTCGTCGGCGGCTCGCTGCTGCTCTCGAGCATCCGCGGCATGATGGGCGGATCGCACCAGCAGGCTTTCGGCGACACCAATTCCCTCGGCGATCGTAGTGCTAGTCCTTGGGGCGGCAACGACCAGTCCGGCGGCTCGCTCGCGCGCGATGCCGGCCTGGACGACATCGGCTCGAATCGCGATTCCCGCCAGGGCTTCTTCGACCAGGCGTCGAACGACCGCGACAACAACGATCAGGACTACGGCGACGATCGCGACGATAACGTGGACATGGCCGACGACAGCGATTTCGGCGGCGACGATGATGGCGGCAGCGATTACGCGTAACCTTCTCCATCTCCCCGCAAGCGGGGAGAGGCGAAGCAGACCTCACATCACCACGACCTTGGTGCCGACATTGACGCGGCCGTAGAGGTCGATGACGTCCTCGTTGCGCATGCGGATGCAGCCGGAGGAGACGTTGGTGCCGATGGTCCAGGGCTCGTTGGAGCCGTGGATGCGGTAGAGCGTCGATCCCAGATACATCGCGCGGGCGCCGAGCGGATTTTCCGGGCCGCCTTCCATGTGCCGGGGCAGATCGGGCCGGCGCGCCAGCATTTCCGCCGGCGGCGTCCAGTCCGGCCATTCGCGTTTGGCCGTGATCGACTTCACGCCGGACCAGGTGAACCCGGGACGCCCGACGCCGATGCCGTAGCGCATCGCCCGGCCGTTGCCCTCGACGAGATAGAGGAACTTGTTCGGCGTATCGACCACGATCGTCCCGGCGCTTTCCTTGCCGCTATAGTCAACAGATTGTTTCTCGAATCTCGGATCGAACGGCCGCTGCCGCGGATCGTCAGCCTCCTGCTGGAGGCCTGCGCCCTGATATCCACCCTGCATCTGCGGCTCGCCCATCGGCGGCAGGCGGCGCTGGTCGTAATAGCCGGGCTGCTGCTGATACACCGGCCGCTCGGGCGCGTAGGCCGGACCGCGGCCGGGCCCGTCGCCGAACAGGAACTCGATGAAGCCGCCGCCCATGTTCGAATTGGAGGCGACGCGCACCGGCGCCGGCGGCACCTGCGGCTGGTAGAGCACCGCAGGCGGATCATTCGGCACCGAATTGTCGAAGGCACCAGCACCGCTCGTGCCGGCAATGAAGGTGCAAGCGCTGCCCAGCAGCGCGACAGACATTTTCTTGAACATCGACGTACTCTGTACTGTTTCGTCTAGATCACATGCGTCGTGGAGAGCTGGTGGCTGATCCGCGCCCTTCGACGTGGTCAATAAAAAGCAAAAGCCGTTTTGTTTGGTAAACGGATCGGGCGTTTGGATTCACCACGTCGCGAACGCAGCGGCAATTTGGCGATCAGCGTTTATTTTCGATGAACGCGACGCGGCCATGGTTAATCGCTTCTTTGCGTGCCGTCGCGCGACGCCGCACAACAGTTCCGGCTGTGAACTTCGTGTTAAATCGCTTCTGCCTAAAAAGACGCGTGAGTGAGGTGGGGGGAGTATCCTGATGGCTGTTCACCGCAAACGTTTTCGCGTTGAGGATATCGTCAGTGGCGAGATGCCGATTATCGACGTAACCGAAGAGGCCGGCCCGATGCATAGCGAGATCATGGCCGAGTTGCGCGCGATCCGTGCCCAGATGGCGAAGGGCGTCGTGGCGGCTCCGCTGTCCGGCAGCGCGGCCATGGCGGCGATCGACGCCTCGACGGCCCATGAGCTCGCCGAAGCGCGGAACATGCTCGAGACGTACCGGGCGCAGATCGAGCAGTGCGAAAAGCTCAAGGTCGAGCTCGACCTCATCCACGACGCCATCGACCGCACCAAGCGCGAGATCGCAACCCTGCACGGCAAGAGCTTCGACGGCGGCGAGATGGCCAAGGTCAATGGCGAGCTCGGCGCGGTGGTCGGCGGCACCGAGCAGGCGACCCAGCAGATCCTCGAAGCCGCGGAATCGATCGACCAGGCCGCCAGCGCAATGTCCAAGGTCGACTCGGTCGATCAGCAGAAGCGCCTCGCCGACGACATCCAGGAACGCGTCATCTCGATCTTCGAAGCCTGCAACTTCCAGGACCTGACCGGCCAGCGCATCAGCAAGGTCATGGCCACGATGAAGTTCATCGAGCAGCATATCAACTCGATGATGGACATCTGGGGCGGCGTCGACGCGATCAAGGCCCACGTCGTTCCGCAGGCCGACAATCGCAGCGAGGACGAAAAGCTTCTCAACGGTCCGAAACTCAACGGCGACGTCGGCCACGCCTCGCAGGACGACATCGACGCGCTGTTCGACTGAACGGACGCGACAGACGGAAAATCAAAACGTCGGCCCTCGGGCCGGCGTTTTTGTTTGTGGTGGCGTGCAGATCCAGAGCTCTCTTCCCTTCTCCCCTTGCGGGAGAAGGTGGCGCGCGTAGCGCGACGGATGAGGGGTTTCTATCCGCTCGCCATACCGCTCGTGAGGATGGAAACCCCTCACCCGGCTTCGCTCCGCGAAGCCACCCTCTCCCGCAAGGGGAGAGGGCAAGGACAATCACGCCCTCGGCGCGCAGCGGACGTAGACCATGTTGCCGTAGCGGGTGGCGGCGTCCTTGTCGATGAAGCGGGTGATCAGCACGCGGCCGTCGAAGGAGACGATCTCGCGGTCCTGCTCGCCGGGGGTCGGACCCGCGGGCCCGATATAGTTCTTGCCGCTCGGCGAGCCCTTCAGCCGCAGCTCCTGGGGCGTTGCCTGGTCGGCCAGATGCATGATCACGCCGCCGGAGGAGCCGGCGGTGATCACGTAGGGATTCTTGCACTGAGCCCGGGCAGCCGCCTCGGTGCGGGCGCGATCGGCCGGGTTCTGGAACGAGGCCAGGCCCCAGCGTCCCACGATCTCGTCGGCGCGAATGGTCGCAGGCATTTCCGGGGCAACGCCCGGCTCGGCTTCGGGCGGCGGCGAGGACGACGAGAAGGACGGCAGGCTCATGCCGCCGCCGCAGGCGCCCAGCAACAGCGCCAGACAAGAAGCGGCCGCCAGATTGGCAACCGTGCGCGCGTGAGCTGAACTGATCATGGCATTCCCCCGAGCAAGACCATGGCCGCACCCCTCCCGCAGCCAAGCGCAAAACCGCTGCCGGAGCAATGACGTCCTTTAATACGTCGGCGCCCCGAACAAGTTTCCAATGCCACCATCCTATATCCGCCTCACCAATCGCTTAACCACCTTTGCTTGACAGGATCGCGGCCAAGCCATATTTCCGAGCCCACTCTAGCACTCGGAAAGCCCGATTGCTAAGCGCGCCGTTCGATCCTCTGGACAGGGGGTGGACGGAAGCGCCGCCCCACCCACTTTCCACTACTTCCGAAGCGAGCCTCCAAAGGGAAACGTCATGGCTAAATCCAAATTTCGTCCGCTGCATGACCGTGTCGTGGTCAAACGTATCGACGCCGAGGAAAAGACCAAGGGCGGCATCATCATTCCGGACACCGCCAAGGAAAAGCCGTCCCAGGGCGAAATCGTCGCCGTCGGCCCCGGCGGCCGCGACGAGGCCGGCAAGCTGGTCCCGATCGACCTCAAGGTCGGCGACCGCGTGCTGTTCGGCAAGTGGTCGGGCACCGAAGTCAAGATCGACAACGAAGATCTCCTGATCATGAAGGAGTCGGACATCATGGGCGTTCTGGCCTAAGGCTGTCCGCCTGAACGGCCGCTGAATGCTCCACTGTCATGCCCGGGCTAAAGCGCGAAGCGCGTCTTCGCGCTAGACGACCCGGGCATCCATCTTCTTCGCAAAATGATGGATTGCCGGGTCAAGCCCGGCAATGACGAAGAGAGCGCGAAACAACACACAGCACGAAACACGAGGGATTGCAGACCATGGCTGCCAAGGACGTCAAGTTTTCCGGAGACGCGCGCGATCGCATGCTGCGCGGCGTCGACATTCTCGCCAACGCCGTCAAGGTGACGCTCGGCCCGAAGGGCCGCAACGTCGTCATCGAGAAGTCGTTCGGCGCGCCCCGCATCACCAAGGACGGCGTCACCGTCGCCAAGGAGATCGAGCTCGAGGACAAGTTCGAGAACATGGGCGCCCAGATGGTGCGTGAGGTCGCCTCCAAGACCAACGACCTCGCCGGCGACGGCACCACCACCGCGACCGTACTGGCCCAGGCCATCGTGCGCGAAGGCGCCAAGGCGGTTGCCGCCGGCATGAACCCGATGGACCTCAAGCGCGGCATCGACAGCGCGGTTGCGGCCGTCATCAAGGACATCGAGAAGCGCGCCAAGCCGGTCGCCGCCTCCTCCGAGGTCGCCCAGGTCGGCACCATCTCGGCCAACGGCGATGCCGCCATCGGCAAGATGATCGCCCAGGCGATGCAGAAGGTCGGCAACGAGGGCGTCATCACCGTCGAGGAGAACAAGTCGCTCGACACCGAAGTCGACATCGTCGAGGGCATGAAGTTCGACCGCGGCTATCTCAGCCCCTACTTCGTCACCAACCCCGAGAAGATGACCGCCGAGCTCGAGGACGCCTACATCCTCCTGCACGAGAAGAAGCTCTCGGGCCTGCAGGCCATGCTGCCGGTGCTCGAAGCCGTGGTGCAGTCGGGCAAGCCGCTCGTTATCATCGCCGAGGACGTCGAGGGCGAGGCGCTGGCCACCCTGGTCGTCAACCGTCTCCGTGGCGGCCTGAAGGTGGCCGCGGTGAAGGCGCCGGGCTTCGGTGACCGCCGCAAGGCCATGCTCGAGGACCTCGCGATCCTCACCGGCGGCCAGCTCATTTCCGAAGACCTCGGCATGAAGCTGGAGAACGTCACGGTGAAGATGCTCGGCCGCGCCAAGAAGGTGGTGATCGACAAGGAGAACACCACGATCGTCAACGGCGCCGGCAAGAAGCCGGACATCGAGGCCCGCGTCGGTCAGATCAAGGCCCAGATCGAGGAAACCACCTCGGACTACGACCGTGAGAAGCTCCAGGAGCGCCTCGCCAAGCTGGCCGGCGGCGTTGCGGTGATCCGCGTCGGCGGCGCCACCGAGATCGAGGTCAAGGAGAAGAAGGACCGCGTCGAGGACGCGCTCAACGCCACCCGCGCCGCGGTGCAGGAAGGCATCGTCCCCGGCGGCGGCGTCGCATTGCTCCGCGCCAAGAAGGCGGTGGGCCGTCTCACCAACGCCAATGCCGACGTCCAGGCCGGCATCAACATCGTGCTGAAGGCGCTGGAAGCCCCGATCCGCCAGATCTCCGAGAACGCCGGCGTGGAAGGCTCGATCGTGGTCGGCAAGATCCTGGAGAACAAGTCCGAGACCTTCGGCTTCGACGCCCAGAACGAGGACTATGTCGACATGGTCGAGAAGGGCATCATCGACCCCGCCAAGGTGGTGCGCACCGCGCTGCAGGACGCCTCCTCCGTGGCCGGCCTGCTGGTGACCACCGAAGCCATGGTCGCCGAGATGCCGAAGAAGGAAGCCCCGCCCGCCATGCCCGCCGGCGGCGGCATGGGCGGCTTCTGAGGCCCATCCTCGACCGACACGCTTCGCGAAGACCGCCTCCGGGCGGCCTTCTTTTTTGCCGACGATGGGCTCCGCTTTCCGATTCAACCGACGGCCAAAACCCATTACGGTGGCGCCGATTCTGATTGCCTGGGGATTTCGTCGATGCGCGTGCTTCTGGTTTGCCCGACAGCTTTATTGGCGGCTCTGCTTGCGGTTGCGCCGGAGGTCGCCTCCGCCCAGATGAAGCTCTCGCCGAAGGCCGCGGCGCCCGGTGGCGTCGAGACGCGCTATTTTACCTCGATCGACGGGCTGATGGACGGCAATGCCGACGTGATCCTGAAGGAGACGCGCCAGGGCAAGACGGTCACCGCCGCGACGCTCGACGTCTGCTATCCCGTCGCCAAGAATTCCGACCGCAAGGACCGCTTCGTCGTCAACCTCCAGGTCGCGGGCCAGAACCTGACGGGCACCACGCAGAGCATCGGCGAGAAGGCGCCCGTCAGCGTCAAGCTGCTGCGCAAGCAGAGCGGCGACACTTTCGAGTTTCGCGGCCAGATCAGCATCGGCCAGGTGGTGACCGAGGTGACCTCGCCCGACAATTCCGATCTCAGCGAGAGGGAATTCCAGGACAACCAGACCTCCGACGACGGCATCACGCCGCAGCCGAAGGATTTCACCGACGTCTCGCCGGAGGCGATTGCGGTCAAGGTCAAGCTCGATGCGGCCACCGACTTCCTGAAGAGCCTGAGGGGCCAGGCGGTCGAGGTGACGTTGGCGAGCCTCACCGTCGGATGCGATGCGCTGCGCGCAGGCGAGCAGACCATCAACATGTCGGTCGATCCCGAGCGCGCCGGTGCGCTGCTGGCCAAATTCAAGGCGACGCCCGGCGTCACCGCCGCCGGCTGGACCGCGGGCATGACCGAGATGGACCGCACCATCCGCTTTGCCGCCGCCGACTGGCGCACCGGCGACAAAATCGACAAGGACAAGCTCGGGAATGCGGTTCTGAAAGTGCTGATGCAGACGCTGGGCGGGAAGTCCGGCACATCGAGCTGGAACCCCAATACCGGCAAGCTTAAGGTGACCATGAAGCGACCGAACCAGGATTTCCCGGCGCTTGATCTCACCGATACGATCGAGGTTGCAGGCCTTGTCTCACCCGACAAGCCGGGCGCGACCGACAAGCTCATGCTCTGGATCGGCAGCCCCGCGACGACGACTGCCGACGAGAGCAGCGGTGCCCAGCTCAATCTCTCCGACGACGCCTCGATCGACGAGGAAGGCGACCAGCCCGACGACAACGGTTCGATCGAGGCCCTCGCCAAGGAGCTCAGGGGTCAGCGCTGGGATGCCGACAAGTCGGTGTGGAAGTAGGCGCAGCTATCTCGTGCCCCGGACGCAGCGGAGCACGTCAGTGATGCGCTGCAGAGCCGGGGCCCAGAAGCCACAAGCGAGATCGACGATAGAACTGGGTCCCGGCTCTGCGGCGCATCGCTTGCGCGACGCGCCTTGTCCGGGACACGCGAGACTTAATTCCCCGTCGTCCTGAATCGCAGCGACTTCGGGCCGATCAGCGTCAGCACATCGCCCTGACGCTTCCAGGTCTCGACACTGGAGAGCGCTGCGAGGAGATCGTCGTCGGCCTGAGCTCTCGCCGGCGGGCAGTTGCGGTCCTGGATCTGGCCGGGGACGAAGATCACGGTGTTGCCGGCGACCGAGAACTGGCCCTTGCCGCCCTTGCACCAGAGCTCCAGCAACACTTCGCCGTGGTCGCCGATCTCGATGTTCGGAATCCGCTTGGAGCCTGCTTGCGGCAATGCCTCCAGCGTCATCTCGCTGCCGAACGGAAACCCGTCCTCGGCACGCGCGACACTGGACATCGCGAGCATTGCAACCGCCGCACACACCAACCGCTTGATCGAAACCATGAGACCTCTCGTCCGACGTGATTTGCGGCACCTTCTATAAGACGCCGGCGCCATTGAGAAGGTTCGCACAACGTCGGCGCAAAGATCCCCGCGGGGGCGAACCCCGCGGGGATCTGCATCGAAGCGGACGTGGCGCGTTACTTCAGGACCAGCGCCGTGAACGGGTAGACATAGGCCTGCAGCGTCACGAGCACACCGACGAGACAGGCCAGCACGATCGAGTGCCAGAACACGAAGCGCAGGATGGTCCCCTCGTGGCCGTACCAGTTGGTGGCGGTCGAGGCGACGACGATCGACTGCGCGTCGATCATCTTGCCCATCACGCCGCCGGACGAGTTCGCTGCCGCCATCAGCACCGGCGACAGGCCGAGCTGCTCGGAGGTGATCTTCTGCAGGTTTCCGAACAGCACGTTGGAGGCGGTGTCCGATCCCGTCAGCGCGACGCCGAGCCAGCCGAGCAGCGTGCCGAAGAAGGGATAGAGCACGCCGGTGGCGGCGAAGGCGAGACCGAGCGTCGCGTCGACGCCGGACAGGCGCGTCAAGGTGCCGATCGCGAGCATCGCCGAGATCGTGATCAGCGAGATCGCGCACAGCCGGATGGTGCGGCCGTACTCGACCAAAAGCCGGCCGGGACCGACGCCCATCAGGAAGCCGGAGATGATCGCCGCGATCAGCATGCCCGAGCCGGTGAACGACAGGTAGGTGAAGCTGAACACCGCAGCCTCTTTGGTCGGCCCTGGCGCGACCGGCGGCATCTTGTTGATCATCTGGTGCAGCTCCGGCACCGGATAGTTCCAGACGAAGATCGAGTTCGCCCAGGCCTTGAAGCCGCCGTTGCCCCAGATCAGCATCACGATGCAGACGATGATCCACGGCAGCAGCGCGCTGAACAGCTCGCTCTGCGTCAGCGGCGTCTTGTCCAGCGGTTTCGCCGCCGCCATGGTCGCCGCCGATTCATCGCGGCCGCGCAACGCCGGCGACAGCCAGAGCTGCTTCGGCTGCCAGACCTTCAGGAACAGGATCAGTGCGCCCATCGAGATCAGCGACGCGCCGATGTCGACGATCCAGGGATTGATGTGGTTCGAGATCACATATTGCGGGACCGCGAACGAGACGCCGGTGACGAGGATCGCCGGCCAGATATCCTTCATGCCCTTCCAGCCCGCGAACGCCCACACCACCCAGAACGGCACGATCAGCGAGAAGAACGGCAATTGCCGGCCGACCATGGCGCCGAGGATGTAGGGATCGAGGCCGGTGACCGAGGCAAGGCCCTGGATCGGCGTGCCGAGCGCGCCATAGGCGACCGGCGCGGTGTTGGCGATCAGCGACAGGCCGGACGCGGCGAGCGGCGAGAAGCCGAGCCCGATCAGCACGGCGCCGGTGATGGCGACCGGCGTGCCAAAGCCGGAGGCGCCCTCGAAGAACGCGCCGAAGGAGAACGCGATCAGCAGCAATTGCAGCCGCCGGTCCTCGGTGACGCCGCCGACGGCGCGCTTGAGCAATTCGAACCGTCCCGTGCTCACCGTCACCTGGTAGAGGAAGATGACGTTGAGGACGATCCAGCCGATGGGGAAGAAGCCGGTGACGATGCCGAGCACCGAGGCGCGGATCGACATGTTCGCCGGCATGGTGAAGACGAAGATCGTGATCAGGTTGGTCACGATCACGGCGATGACGGCCGCGATATGGGCCTGGACGCGACCGCTCGCGATCAGGACCAGCAGCGTGACGACGGGGACCGCCGCCGCGATCGTCGACAGCGCGGGGCTGTGCAAGGGATCATAGATTTGATTCCACATGGTCTTCCTCCCCCACGCATGTTTGCGGCAGGCGGCCCGCGTGGAGAGCCGTTCCTGCTTGACGCTGAAGCGATAACCCCCGAGCTGGGCGCGAATTCCTCGCGAGTGCAGCGGTTCCCGTCCCGCTCACAAGGTCGCGAAATCCCGGAGCACCCCTACTCCGCGCCATCGCACGCCATGCTAGGGTTGCGAGGTGCGACAAGACAACGCAAATTGCAGACCTTGCGACTTTAGTCTAAGCGCGCCGCTTTCCGCCATGGCATCAAGTCCTTGGCTCCGGGCAGTTGTCCACATTCCCGAGGAGACTCCGCTCTGTGAAGAACATCAGCGCCACGCTCGCGATCGTCTGGCGAATCGCCGCTCCCTATTTCCGGTCCGAGGACAAATGGGTCGGCCGCGGCCTGCTCGCCGTGGTCGTCGCGATGGAGCTGGTGCTGGTCGCGATCAACGTGCTCCTCAATCAGTGGCAGAACCGGTTCTACAGCGCGCTGCAGGCCTACGACCTGCCCGAGTTCATCAAGGAGGTCTGGGTCTTCCTGGGCCTTGCCTTCACCTTCGTCGCACTGGCCGTCTACAAGCTCTATCTGAACCAGTGGCTCCAGATCCGCTGGCGACAATGGCTGACGCAACATTACCTCGGCGAATGGCTCGACGGCGCCACGCATTACCGCATGCAACTCAAGGGCGATGCCGCCGACAATCCGGATCAGCGCATCACCGAGGACGTCAAAACCTTCGTCGAGCAGACGCTGACCATCGGCCTTGGCCTTTTGTCCTCGGTCGTGACGCTGGCCTCGTTCGTCGTCATCCTCTGGGGTTTGTCCTACAAGGCCCCCTTGTACATTTACGGCACCGATATCGTCGTCCCCGGCTTCCTGGTCTGGGCCGCAGTGGCTTACGCGATCGCCGGTACCGCGCTGACGCACTGGATCGGCGCCCCGCTCATCAACCTCAATTTCGAGCAGCAACGCTATGAGGCCGATTTCCGCTTCAACCTGATCCGCGTGCGCGAGAATTCCGAGCAGATCGCCCTTCTGAAGGGCGAGGGCGCCGAGCGCGGGCGCCTGCTGCAGCGCTTCGGTTTCGTCATCGGCAATTGGTACGCGATCATGAGCCGGACCAAGCGCCTCACCGCGTTCACGGCAAGCTACGGCCAGGCGGCGACGATCTTTCCCTATGTCATGGTGGCGCCCGCCTATTTCGCCAAGCGCATCCAGCTCGGCGACATGATGCAGACCGGCTCGGCGTTCGGCAGCGTGCAGGACGCGCTGTCCTTCTTCGTCACCGCCTATCGCTCGCTCGCCGAATGGCGTTCCGTGATCGCCCGTCTCGACGGCTTCGAGATGTCGGTCAGCGCCGCCGCTCCAGGCGCGGCACTCGAGCCGACCATCGACGTGACCCCATCGAAGGGCAAGGCCATCGCGCTCGAGCAGTTGCTGGTCAAACTGCCGAACGGGGCACCTCTGGTCGCAGCCAATGCCTTCACGATCCAGCCGTCGGAGCGGGTGCTGGTGACCGGCCCCTCGGGCTCCGGCAAGTCGACCCTGTTCCGGGCCATTGCCGGCGTCTGGCCGTTCGGCACCGGCACGGTCGCCATCCCTGCGACGTCGAAGCTGATGATGCTGCCGCAGCGGCCGTATTTCCCGATCGGCCCGCTCGGCGATGCCGTCATCTACCCGGCCGAGCACGGCTCCATCCCGCCGGAGAAGATCCGCGACGCCCTGGTTGCGGTCGGCATGCCGCGCCTGGCCGAGCGGCTCGACGAGGACGGTCACTGGAACCGTACTTTGTCGCTCGGTGAGCAGCAGCGCCTTGGGCTGGCCCGCGCGCTGCTGCACGTGCCGGACTATCTGTTCCTCGATGAGGCGACGGCTTCGCTGGACGAGCCGTCCGAGGACCGGCTCTATCGGCTGCTGACGGAGAAGCTGCCCCAGGCCACCATCGTCTCGATCGGCCACCGCTCGACGCTCGACACCTTCCATACCCGCAAGGTGTCGCTGGTGAAGGACGACGAGATCCACGTCCTCGGCAAAGCCGGCGAGCCGGCCCCGGAGCCGAGCGCGGCGCGCTGAGCGCGGAGCCAAAGCAAAAGGGCGGCAGATCGCTCTGCCGCCCTCCTGGATGGTCTTGAGAAGAAAATTACTTCAGGTTGGTCATCGCCGTCAGGTCGAACGAGAGCTTGGCGATACCGGTCGCGCCGCACCACTTCGAGCCGACGCCCGAGGGATTGATGCTGCTGTAGCTGCCGTTGAAGGTGGAGGTGTAGTCGCTGGTGAAAGCGTTGCAGTCCGCCTTGGAAAGATCGGTGTCGGAGTAACGCAGGTCCAGCGTCATGACCTTGTAGGTGAAGCCGACGCCGATGTTCCAGGTGTTATAGTCGGCATATTTGATGCCGTTCGGGAAGAACGGGCCGACATAGCCCGGACCCGCTGCTGCGGGGCCCGTGCCGTAGAAGGAGTCGGAAGTGCCGAACCACTGACGGCCGAATTCGCCCGACACATACATGCCGACGCCGCTCGAACCGAAGGTCGTGCTCGGCGCCGTCCACTTGCCCGTGATCGAGGCGTAGTTGCCCCAGGCGCCGGTGTTGAGGAAGTTCGGCGAATAGAACTCGTTGATGCCGAACGCCCAGTTGTCGTTCACCGTGTAGGTCATCTTGCCGTAGACTTCGAAGAAGCTGACGTCCTTCTTCATCACGTTGCCATTCGGCAGGGCATTCGCGGCGCAATCGGCGCCCTGGAAGTTGCCCGCGAAGTCGACGCCGGTGCCGCCGTAGTAACAGGTCCCGCCCGGATACAGGTAACCCCAGACGCCGATGTCGAAGGCGAACGCACCGAAGGTCGGGCGGATACCGCCGTAGATGTCGATCTCGGCCGCGGCGCGGTTCGGGAAGGAGATGCTCTCACCGGCCACGCCGACATAGAGCTGGAGGTCTTTGTTGACGTTGAAGCGCGGCTCGAAATAGGCGGCGACCGACGGCTTGTTGTTCGACTGGGTGATACCGCGGAACACGTAGTTGCTCATGATCGCGCCGCCGAAGGCGATATCCCAGGGGTCGAAGGCCGGGGGCGGCGGGGCCTTCAACGCCTTCAGGGGCATATCTGCCGCGAAAGCCGAACCCGTCGTCACCATTGCCAGCGCCGTTGCCAACAAAGCCACTTTTTTCATTTCGATCCCCATCGTCAGAACTAACCCGGTCGGATTCCCGGAAGCCCCCCGGCAAACGACCTGCGTGCAAAATTGCGTTACTGCGACAATCTGGATTGAGGGACGGAGACCGTGAAGCAAAAATCGCGGGCAACTGCCGCCTTTTTGGGCGTTTTGACGATTCCACGAAAGGTTGTCCGGCTGTGTGTCTTCTCGATCACATAATCTGCCTTGCAAAGTGCACAGCGGGACCGTGCAAGTACGGGGATGCCAGGCAGCGTGGCAGCCGCGCTACGAATCAGACCCGCGCGGGACAGGGCCGCTCCTGAAGGTCCTTCCGGCGATGCAAAAAGGCCGCAGCGTCACCGCCGCGGCCTTGCTGTTGGCGATCACGGGCGCTGGACGGGGCCTAGCCTTGCCCCTCGGCCGGCGGCGCTTCCGCAGAAGACGAAGGCATCGCCCAACTCGTCTCGGCCGCCGGTTCGGGAGCTGGAGCTGCCGCCGGCGCTGACGGCTTCGGCGCGGGAGCTGCCTTCGCCTTCTTCGGTGCCGCTTTCTTCGCGGCCTTCTTCGGTGCGGCCTTCTTCACGGTCTTCTTCACGGTCTTCTTGGCCGACTTCTTCGCAGCCTTCTTGGCGGCCTTCTTCGGGGCAGCCTTCTTCGATTTTTTGGCAGACTTCTTCGCGGACTTCTTGGCTGCCTTCTTCGCGGTCTTCTTCGCCGCTACAACCTTCTTGGCCTTTTTGGCCTTCTTGCTTTTCTTCTTCTTCGCTTTCGCCATCGTGGTCCTCCTGTTGCCGCCGAACAATGGTCGATCGGGCGTCTTCAGTCGTCACCCCGGGGAGGACAGTTCAGGCTCTGAAAGCTCAACCTTACGTGTTCAGTGCCGGCCGCGACCCGCCCGTAGCCCAATCGAGAAGCTCAATCGTGTGTACGACCGGAACTGACGTGCCACTGGCAATCTGCACCATGCAGCCGATATTGCCCGCGGCAATCATGTCCGGCTTGACGCTTGCGATGTTGGCGACCTTGCGATCGCGCAACCGGCCCGCAAGCTCGGGCTGGAGAATGTTGTAGGTCCCCGCCGAGCCGCAACACAAATGGCTCTCGGGGACATCTTTCACCACGAATCCATTCTTGGAAAGCAATTCTTTCGGAAGGCCCGTGATTTTCTGCCCGTGCTGCAACGAACATGCGGAATGATAGGCGACGACGATGTTGTTGTCTTGTCGCGCGGTCGGTTCGAGTCCGAGGCCCGCGATATATTCGGTGATGTCCTTGGCGAGTGCGGACACCTTCGCCGCGTCGGCGGCGAAAGCCGCATCCTCGCGCAGGAGATAGCCGTAATCCTTGATCACCGTGCCGCAGCCGGACGTGGTCACGAGGATGGCGTCGAGCCCCTCGCCAGCCGCTTCCGCACCCCACGCCGCGACGTTGGCCCGCGCCCGCGCCAAGGCATCGCCGTCGTTGCCGAGATGATGGGTCAGCGCGCCGCAGCACTGCTCGTCCCGAACCAAGACAACCTCGACGCCGTGGCGGGTGAGAAGACTGATGGCGGCCTGGTTGATGCGCGGCGCCAGCACCTGCTGGGCGCAGCCCTGGAGCAGCGCGACCCGGCCGCGCTTCTTGCCGAGCGCTGCAAACACACTGCCCGGGAGCGGCCCCGGTGACGGCAGCCGCGCCGGCGCCAGCGCCAGCATCGCCTTGACGCGCTGGATCAGGCCGGGCGTCGCCGACGGCCGCGGCGTCGGCAGGAACACGGCAAGCGGGCGGGCCAGCCGCGCCAGCACCATGCTGATGCGAAAACGCTGCGGGTCCGGCAGCACGTAAGCCAGCACCTGGCGCAGCAGCCGCTCGGCCAGGGGACGCTGATAGCGCTGCTCGATCCTGACCCGGGCCTGGTCGACGAGATGCATGTAGTTCACCCCTGAGGGGCAGGTCGTCATGCAGGACAGGCACGACAGGCAGCGGTCGACGTGCTTGACCACGTCGGCTGTCGGGGTCTGGTCCTTCTCCAGCATCTCCTTGATCAGATAGATACGGCCGCGCGGGCTATCGAGCTCGTCGCCGAGCAGCACATAGGTCGGACAGGTTGCGGTGCAGAAGCCGCAATGGACGCAGGCGCGCAGGATCTTGTCGGCTTCCGCGATATCGGGATCGGCCAGCTGGGTGAGCGAGAACTCGGTCTTCATGCAGCAGTGCCCCGGCTGAGGCGTCCCCGGTTGAGAACGGTCTTCGGATCGAAGCTGGCGCGGACCCGCTCGCTCAGGGCGGCAACGCCCGGCGCCTGCGGATGGAACACGTCGACCTCGCGCCTGACCTCCTCGGCCGCCCGGATCAGCGTGGCGTGTCCCCCAACCGAATTCGCGCACGCCCGCACGACCGGTTCATGCGCATCGCCCTTCGGCGGCACTGCGGCCCAGATCAATCCGCCGCCCCAATCATAGAGCACGTCGCCACCGGTCTCGCGCGCCAATTGCGTGCCGAGCGCCGCGCCCGAGGCCGGCGGACAGACGATGCGCCAGACCGGCCAGGGGCCGCGCGCGCCGCCGGCCGCGAACGGCAGCACGTCGCGGATCGTGGCCCACAGTGCGCTAGAGGCCGCGTCCTCGATCAATGTCGCATTTCCGAACGGAGCCAGCAATTCGCGCAACGAGCCGGCGCGATGGGCGGCCGAGGCCGTGATGCCCTCGAGCCGCAACACGGTCAGCGCCTCGCCCTCGCCCGCAAGATCGCCAAGCCCCTCGGGATTGGCCCGGAACGCCTGATACGGCAGATGTGCAGCACCTGAGACGTCGTAGGGCGAGCCGAGCGCCGCGGTCATCGCCTTGTTGGCGGCGGCATCATCGAGCCCGCGCAGCAGCAGTGTCCGCTCGGCCTCGGGCTTCGGCATCACCTTCAGCGTGACCTCGGTCATGACCGACAGCGTGCCCCAGGATCCCGCCAGCAGCTTGCAGAGGTCGTAGCCGGTGACGTTCTTCACCACCTTGCCGCCGGTCTTGAAGCTGTCGCCGAAGCCTGAGACGGCGTGCGCCCCGAGCAGATGGTCGCGCGCTCCGCCCGCCCTGATCCGCCGCGGGCCGGCGAGCCCGGCGGCGATCATGCCGCCGATGGTGCCCCCTGGGGGCGTGCCGAGCAGCGGCGCGGTATTCATCGGCTCGAAAGCGAATTGCTGGTTCTTGGCGTCGATCAGCGACAGTACGTCGGCCAGCGGCGCGCCGGCCTGCAGCGTGACGATCAGCTCGTTCGGCTCGTAGGAGGTGACGGCATTGAGCGCTGAGAGGTCGAGCACGGCATTGGTCGCCATGGCATGGCCAATGCTGCGCTTGCTGCCATGCCCGATGATCTCGAGCGGCTGCTCGTTGGCAATCGCCGCGCGCACCACTTCTTCGACGTCTTTGGCGTCTCTGACTTTCAGCGTATCCACGAGTGAGCCGGTATCCAAGTTTAGAACGGAAAGCAAATCTGGCACATGGCAACGGGAGGGCCCGGCGCTAGAACCGCGGAATGTCCGGAAACGCCAGCTGGCCCGCATGCACGTGCATCCGGCCGAGCTCGGCGCAGCGGTGCAGGGTCGGAAACACCTTTCCGGGGTTGAGCAGACCTTGCGAGTCGAACGCGCATTTCAGCCGCTGTTGCTGCTTGAGATCGATCTCGCTGAACATGTCGGGCATGAGGTCACGCTTCTCGATGCCGACGCCGTGCTCGCCGGTGAGCACGCCGCCGAACTCGACGCAGGCGCGCAGGATGTCGGCGCCGAAGGCCTCGGCGCGCTCGATCTCGCCGGGCTTGTTGGCATCGTAGAGGATCAGCGGGTGCAGATTGCCGTCGCCGGCGTGGAACACGTTGGCGCAGCCGAGCTGGTACTTTTCGCCGAGCTCGCGGATGCGCGCCAGCGCCTTCGGCAGCGCCCCGCGCGGAATCGTGCCGTCCATGCAGAGATAGTCGGGTGAGATCCGCCCGACCGCCGGGAACGCGGCCTTGCGGCCGGCCCAGAACAGATTGCGCTCGGCTTCCGAATTGGAGATCTGCAGCGTCACCGAACCGCAGCCTCGTGCGATGGTCTCGACGCGCGTGATCAGCTCGTCGACCTCGATCTTGGGACCGTCGAGCTCGATGATGAGCAGCGCCTCGACATCAAGCGGGTAGCCGGCATGGACGAAGGCTTCGGCTGCGTGGATCGCCGGCTTGTCCATCATCTCCATGCCGCCGGGGATGATGCCGGCACCGATGATGCGCGCCACGCATTCGCCGGCCGCCTCGACCTCGGCAAATCCAACCATCAGCGCGCGCGCCGTCTCCGGCTTCTGCAGGATGCGCACCGTGACCTCGGTGATGACACCGAGCAGGCCTTCCGAGCCGGTGATGACACCCATCAGGTCGTAGCCCGGGTTCTCGCACCCTTTGCCGCCGATGCGCAGGATCTCGCCGCTCATCAGCACGATCTCGCAGCCGAGCACGTTGTTGGTGGTCATGCCGTATTTCAGGCAATGCACGCCGCCGGAATTTTCCGCGACATTGCCGCCGATCGAGCAGGCGATCTGCGAGGACGGATCGGGCGCGTAATAGAAGCCGGCATGGGCGACCGCCTGGCTGAGCGCAAGATTGGTGACGCCGGGCTCGGTGACGACGACACGGTTGTCGAAATCGATCACGCGGATGCGCTTGAACTTGCCGAGGCCCAGCAGCACGCCGTCTTCGAGCGGCAGTGCGCCGCCTGATAGCGAGGTGCCGGAACCGCGCGGCACCACCTTGATGTTCTGCTCTGCACAATATTTCAGGATCAGCGAGACCTGCTCGGTCGTATCGGGCAGCACCACGACCATCGGCGGCTGCCGATAGGCCGTCAGCCCGTCGGACTCATAGGCCCGCATCTCCGCAGGCGTATCTATCACGCCCTCGCCTGATACGATTGCGCGCAATGCAGCAACGATCTCAGCGCGGCGCGCCAGCACCGCCTGGTCGCTCGCAGGCATCATGATGGCCATATCAAATCCCTCATGGCATATCTTTCCGGCTCGCGCCGCACGATCAATTTGTCTCGCCAAATCAATCACGTCCGCAGCCCTTTGGGTAGGCCATCCGAAAGTCGGATCGCCCATCTTCCGCCAGTTCGCTCTGGGACAAGTCGGGAATCATGAAACCTGTCATGGTTTGGTGGCTTGTCCAAGCCGCGCAGGCCTGCCAAAACCGGCAGGTCCGGCGATTGCCGATCCGGCAATGGACTGACCAGCCCAGACCCACCAGGGAAGAGACGAAGAGCACCCGATGACAAAACTTATTTTTGGCGCACTGACGATCCTCACCGCGATTGCCACCGCACCCGCCGCGATGGCGCAGGATGCCGCGGCCGGCAAGACGTCGTTCAACAAATGCCTGGCCTGCCACGCCATCGGCGAAGGCGCCAAAAACAAGGTCGGCCCTGAGCTCAACGGCCTCAACGGCCGCAAGTCGGGCACGGTCGAGGGCTATAGCTACTCGGACGCCAACAAGAATTCCGGCATCACCTGGAACGAGGCCGTGTTCAAGGAATACATCAAGGACCCCAAGGCCAAGATCCCCGGCACCAAGATGGCGTTCGCCGGCATCAAGAACGAGACCGAGGTCAACAATCTCTGGGCCTATGTCTCCCAGTTCGACAAGGACGGGAAGATCAAGCAGTAAGCCTGCAACGGACGGCCGCTGCAGCTTCGGTTCCGATCGGGACCGAAGCTGCAGCTTTTTGTTTTTGGCGCGCACTGACGCCACGGCGTCATTGCGAGCGCAGCGACTTGTCCGCCGAAGCCTTGGCGAAGGCGGAAGCAATCCAGCGTGCCTGCAAAATGAGCTGCGTGCCACAAGCTCGATCTCGTAGGGTGGGCAAAGCGCAAGCGTGCCCACGCCCTGTTGCTGATGGAGAGAGATCGTGGGCACGGCGCTATGCGCCTTTGTCCACCCTACGGCACTACGGCGCACAGGTGGCAGGTCTCGTCCATCGCGGATCGGCAGATTCTGCCGGGACGGATTTGCCGCTGTGACGGAGCTGCTATCCGCAATCGGCGATAAGTCCTTGATGAACATGAATCCGCGAGCTGGCATGCACGTTGCACGCAGGAGCTGCGTTCGCAAATGAACAGTGGGAGTTTCGGATATGAGTGTCGGCAGCTTGAGCAGCATCGGTGGTGGCAGCGCGGCGGGGTCGCCATTCCCGGCCGGCGCATCGAAGTCAGCCGATGACTCGAAGACCGGCGTCTCGACCTTCTCGTCCCTGTTGCAGGAAGGCACCCCCTACGACGAGATCAAGGTCGACCTGCCGAACGGCATGTCGGTCGGCATCTTCCACTTCGGCGGCGGCGGCTTCGATAGTCAGGCCCTCAAGTCCATCGAGGATTTCGTGCGGGGGCTCGCCGACAATCAGACGCCTGGGCAGTCGGCGGCGAGTGCCGATCCGGCCGCCAATGACGACACGCCAAACGCGGTCGGGATCGACAAGATTCATGTCGATCTTCCGAACGGAATCTCGTTCGAGGTCCTGCACTCCGCAGGCAAGACGTCGACGGACAGCGCCGCGATCATGAAGCAGCTCACCGACGCCGCCGAAGAGCTCGCCGAGTCGCTCGGGCAATACTCACCGGCATCGAGCGCGGCGTCCGCCTATGCCGCACAGCAGGGTGCCGCGTCCGGCCGCAGCAGCCAGCTCGACGCCCGCAGCTGATGCGCCTGTGACGAGCGCGACGATGTCACCACGGCATTCGCCGCGCTCTCCAAGCCCACTCAGACCCGATACCACCCCGCCAGATTCCACGTCGTGACGTCCCAGCCGGACATGTCGACCATGAGGTTGTTGACGTTGGCGTTGACGACGTTGCGGGAGAGCAGGGGCAGGAAGACGTTGGCCTCGCAGAAGGTCTCGTCGACCTTGATCAGCAGCGCGGCGCGCTTGGCGGGGTCGAGCTCGTTCTGCGCGGCCTTGTAGGCCTTGTCGGCTTCGGGATCGGACCAGCGCGAGATGTTGCGGCCGAGCCATTTGTTGTCCTTGGAGGCGACCTCCCAGGAGACGCACTGGTTCAGGAAGCGCTCCGGATCGGGCTGCGGCTGCGTGGTGTTGTACATCTCCATGTCGGCGTAGAACTTCGAATAGGTGTCGGGATTGCCGACGTCGGAGGAGAAGAACACCGAGGCGGTGACCGCCTTGATCTCGATGTCGATGCCGGCCTTCTCGCAGGCCTGCTTGATGATGGCCTGAGTCTTCTGCCGCGGGGCGTTGGTCGAGGTCTGGAACACGTATTTGAGCTTCTTGCCGCCCTTCTCGCGGATGCCGTCCGCGCCCTTCTTCCAGCCGGCCTCGTCGAGAATCTTGTTGGCCTTGTCGATGCTGAACTCGTATTTGAGCTTGGGCGACTTGAACTGCTTGGGCGCGTTGACGAAGCTCGCGGTGGCGATGCCGCCGCGGCCGTAGATGAATTTCTGAATCGAGTCGCGGTCGATCAGCAGGTTGAGCGCCCGGCGCACCGCGGGATCGGACAGCGAGGGGTGCTTGGTCTTGGCGCTCGAGCGCTCGCCGTCGACCTCGGTCCAGGGATCGGTGGTGTTGAGGATGATGAACTCGACATTGCCGGAGGGCGTGATATCGAGCTTGCCCTTGCCGCTCGCCTCCATGCGCTTGAGCACCTCCTCCTCCACCTGCATGTTCCAGGCGAAGTCGTATTCGCCGGTCTGCAGCACGGCGCGCGCCGCCGACACCGCATCGCCGCCGCCCTTGATCTCGAGCGTGTCGAAATACGGCTGGTTCTTGACGTGATAGTCGGGATTGCGTTCGGCGCGGATCAGGTCGCCGGGCTTGAACTCGACGAATTTGTACGGGCCGGTGCCGACCGGCTTCAGATTGCCCGGCGCCTCGCGCGACTTGGCGCCGGCATAGTCGCCGAAATGATGCTTCGGCAGGATCTGGCCGACCGAGCCGACGAAGGGATCGGCCCAGAACGGCGTCGGCGCCTTGAAGATCACCTTGACCGTATGGTCGTCGATCTTCTCGACCTTGATGTCCTTGTAGGATCCCGTGCTGTAGGCGGCCGTGGCGAGATCGGCGGCATAGGTCCAGGTGAAGACGACGTCGTCGGCGGTGAAGGGCTTGCCGTCATGCCAATTGACGCCCTGCTTCAGCTTCCAGATCACGCTCATGCCGTCGGCGGAAAGGCCGCCATTCGCCTTGGTCGGAACCTCGGCGGCGAGGCAGGGGATCAGATTGCCCTCCTTGTCCCAGCCGGCGAGCGGCTCGAAGAACACGCGCGAGGCCATCTGGTCCTTGGTGCCGATCGCAAAATGCGGATTGAGCAGGGTCGGGGCCTGCCAGAACAGCAGCTTGAGCGGGCCGCCGCCGCCGGCCTTGGTCGGCTTGTAGGGCAGCCTGGCGTCCGCCATGGCGACGTCGTGCCAGACCAGGATCTGGCTTGCGATCGGGGCCGCGATCCCGACCGCGGCCACCCTCTGGATGAACGAGCGCCGCGACAGCGTGCCTTGCTTCACCTGCCCGACCAGACGCCGGATTTCGTTCTCGTTCATCGGATAACCCTCCACCTCGAAGACATCAGTCGCCGGCATCATGTTGCATCATGCACGAGGCGGCAATGCCGGCGTGGCCGTCGGGCCATGCGACGAAATGACGATGGGAGAGCTTCTGCGGGCCAGGAACCGGATCGTGACCTGGATCAAGACCCGGATCGCCGCCCGAGGAGCCCGGGCGGCGATCCAGTGCGAACTTGGCTGAACTTGGGGAAGTTCGAAGGCCGCGAGGGAACGTTAGCCCGGCCGCAACAGGCGCATCAAGTTTCGTGATGTTGCCGCGGCCGGAGATTCATTGCAGCCGCCGGGAAATCGCCACATATCAGCCATCGGCGATCGAACCCCTGACGTCCCGGCAGCTACCTGATGCCGAGCACGCCGATCGCGAGCGCCGACAGCAGCAGGGCCTGGCTCAAAAGCTGCAGCGCCGTGTTCGGCTGCGCCAGCCAGCGCGTGATCCTCTCGGAGAAGGACAACGCCGTATCGGCGAACAGCGGCTGAAAGCTGTGCCTGAAGACATGCGGGAATCTGGCGCCGAGCCCCGAGGTCAGCATGGCGTGGAAGGTCGACAGCATGGCCACGAAGATGGCGGCGCCGAACGGCTCGCCGACGAATTCGGACGCGTCGATCAGCTTGATCGCCAGCGCGACGCCGGAATAGATCGGCACGCCCTGAAGCACGAAATAGAGTGCAAAGCATTCGAGCCATTTGCGGCCGGTGAGCTTTGGCGCAGCAAGAGTGGTCATGGTCGATGTCTCCCTGAGTTGCGATTGCCGTGCCGCAAATCTTGCGCACGCGGCGCCGCATTGCCGTGATGCGCCTCACGCTTTGCGGAAGGCCCCGCCGTCGCCGTGAATTCGTTCCGCGTTTGCTGCCGAACGCAGAAGGCGCAGCCCGCTCCCGGCACTCAATTTGGATTTCCATTTCATTGATTTCCCCTTGCGGAGAAGCGAATACGGTTCCAATCATTCGTGCCGTTCCATGGAGACCAAGATGTCGTTTCGCTTCCCCCTGATCCTCGCCACCGTGCTCGCCGCATGGTCGGCAGCAAGCTCCGCCGAGACCATCAAGATCGGCGTGACGCCGGGGCCGCATGCGCAGATCCTGGAGGCGGTGAAGCCGATCGCGGCGAAGAACGGCCTCGACATCCAGCTGCTCGAATTTTCCGACTACGTCGTGCCGAACGCCGCGCTCGACGCCGGCGAGATCCAGGCCAATTCGTTCCAGAACCAGCCTTACCTCGACAACCAGAAAGCCGACCGCGGCTACAAGATCGAGTCGGTCGCGCTGACCGTGAATTTTCCGATCGGCGTCTACTCGAAGAAGCACAAGGCTTTCGCCGACATCCCCGAAGGCGGCAAGGTCTCGATCCCCAACGATCCCACCAATGGCGGCCGCGTGCTGCTGCTGCTGCGCGACAAGGGCGTGATCAAGCTGAAGGACGGCACCGGCTTCAAGCCGACGGTGCTCGACATCAGCGAGAACCCGAAGAAGCTGAAATTCATCGAGGTCGACGCGGCGCAGGCACCGCGCGCGCTCGACGACGTCGATGCCGCCGCGATCAACACCAATTACGCAACCCAGGCGGGCCTCGATCCGGTCAAGGATCCGATCCTGCGCGAGGACCCGAAGGGGCCCTACGTCAACCTGATCGCCGTGCGCACGGCCGACAAGGACAAGCCCTGGGTCAAGATCCTCGTCGACAGCTACCACACGCCGGAGGTCAAGGAGTTCGTCCTGACCAAGTTCAAGGGCGCGGTGCTGCCGAGCTGGTAGGCAGTCTGCCCAGCTCCAGCGCAGGGACGATCCCGGCGGGCGGTTTTGCGCATGAGAGCTGCGCATGAGCCTTGCGCAATGCCCGCTTGTCTGGAGCCGCACGACCCGACATCATCAGGCGCCTGGCCATCCTCGCCCGACAGGGGTCGCATGAAACGCTTTGCCAATCTGAAACGCCTGGGATTCTTCACGCGGCTGCTGGACGAGGCGCCGCCGGCGGACCGCTATCGCTTCGCGGCCGAGCAGATCGTGCGCGCCGAGCAAGCGGGGCTCGATTCCGCGTGGATCGCGCAGCATCACTTCCACGAACGCGAAGGCGGCCTGCCGTCGCCCTTCACCTTTCTGGGCTACGTCGCAGCGCAAACCTCCCGCATCCGCCTCGGCACCGGCATCGTCACGCTGCCGCTGGAGAATGCGGTGCGGGTGGCGGAAGACGCCGCCGTGCTCGATCTGCTCTGCGACGGCCGCTTCGAGCTCGGCGTCGGCACCGGCGGCAACCCGTCGGCCTTTGCCGCCTTCGGCCTCGACAGCGCCCAGCGCAACGACATCTTTGCCCGCAATCTCGAAGTCGTCCGCACCGCCCTGGTCGGCAAGCCGCTCGACGGCGGCGACACCATCTATCCGCAGCGGCCGCAACTGGACAGGCGGATCTGGCAGGCGACATTCTCCGTCGCCGGCGGCGCGCGCGCCGGCAAGGCGGGCGATGGCCTGTTGCTCTCGCGTACCCAGCCGCGGACCAAGGAGGCGCCGAAGGCGACGCTCGCCGAGATCCAGAACCCGGTGATCGACGCCTATATGGAGGCGCTGCCCAAAGGGGCGGAGCCGCGCATCATGGCCTCGCGCAGCGTCTTCGTCGCCGATGACCATGCCGAGGCCCTGCGCCTTGCCGATATCGGCCTGCGCCGCGCGCTGCCGCAATTCATGAAGGGCGGGCACCTTCCGCCGGGCGAGACGCTGGAAGAGATGATCACGGCGTTCGACACCCATGTCGGCGACGCCGACCACGTCATCGCCTCGCTGCGGGCCGACGCGACGCTGGAGCGGGTGACGGACCTCGTCTTCCAGGTGCATTCGGTCGATGCACCGCATCCCCATGTCCTGCGCTCGATCGATCTGGTCGCGGAGAAGGTGGCGCCGGCGCTGGGCTGGACCCGGACCGCGCCCGACGTGGCGCTGGCGGGTTGACCGGAATGAATGTGTGCGAGGCTGAATGATGGCAACACAGGATATCATCGACACGCTCGCGGGGATCGCACCCGGGTCGGCTCTGGATGCGATCCGGGCACGGCGCCTGCAGGCGCGCGAGAATGCGCAGAAGAGCTATCTGTCACTGTTCGAGCCGATCGACGCCGGCGATTTCTCGCTTGTCGAGCGCGCCGCGGTCGCGGCCCTCGTCACCGGCCTGCATGGCGAATCCCCGGTTGCCTCGTTCTATCGCGAGAAGCTTGCCGCGAATGCCGATGGCGCGCGCCTGATCGCGGCGATCGATGCCGAAATCGCGCGGGGCATGACTTCGGGCCCGTACGGCTCGTATCCCGCCGGTCCGCTGTCGGTCGAAAACACGGCCGGCCTGATTTATCGCGTCAGTGCGGCAAGCAAGCCGGCGCTCGGCGCAAGGCTCGCAGCCGCGTTCGAGCAGGCGCATCTGCTGGTGTTCCGCCCCCGCGACGCCGCGGACGCCGACATGAAGGCATTGCTTGCCGCCGGCTGGTCCACCACCGGCATCGTCACCTTCTCCCAACTCGTCGCGTTCCTGTCGTTCCAGGTGCGCGTCGTCAGCGGCCTGCGCACGCTCGCCGCGGCAAGCGCGTAGGGCTGCAATCATGAGCACCGTCAATCCACCCGTCGCCTTTACCCAGGACGAGCTCGGCTGGGTTTCCTGGATCGATCCGCTGCCCGAGGCCGAGCTGACCGAGCGGCACTTCAATGGCCTGGTCGACCGCGCCCGCGCCAAGTCGGAATATTTCCGCCTGCTGGTGCGCGACCCCGAGGTGCTGGAAGCCCGCACCAAGACCGACAAGGACATCTTCTACAACGTCGCCGATGGTCTGCCGCGCGCCGAGCGTGAGCTCGCGGCGGCCGCGACCTCGCGCTACAACGGCTGCATCTATTGCGCCTCCGTCCATGCGCGCTTTGCCAGCACCTATTCCAAGCGCCGCGACGACGTGCAGCGCCTGCTCGACGAAGGCGTCAAGGCCGATCTCGGCGAGCGCTGGAATGCGGTGGTCAAGGCCTCGGTCGCGCTGGCCGCAACGCCGATCGCGTTCGGTCCTGACAATATCGAAGAATTGCGCCGCGCCGGCCTCGACGATGCCGAGATCGTCGACGTCATCAACGGCGCCTCGTTCTTCAACTGGGCGAACCGGCTGATGCTGTCACTCGGCGAGCCCTCGAAATAGGCAATCTCGCCGGCACAGGAATTGCTGCTTGTTTCAACATTGAGTGGATGGAGCCGTTAAATGAGCAACATCGATCGTCGTACCCTGGTGAAGGGCTCGCTGGCCGCCATGATGGCGGGAGCGGCCGTCTCGCGCGGTGCCTTCGCTGACACCTCCGAGCCGATCCTGCTCGGCGTCAGCGGTCCCCTCACGGGACCGAACGCGCAATATGGCACGCAGTGGAAGCAGGGCTTTGATCTCGCGCTCGACGAGATCATGGCGGCGGGCGGCATCAACGGCCGCAAGCTCGCCTACCAATTCGAGGACAGCCAGAGCGATCCGCGCCAGTCTGTCGCGATCGCCCAGAAGTTCGTCTCCAATCCCGCCATCGTGCTGGAGCTCGGCGATTTCTCCAGCCCCGCCTCGATGGCGGCATCGCCGATCTACCAGCGCGGCGGCCTCGTGCAGTTCGGCTTCACCAACTCGCATCCTGACTTCACCAAGGGCGGCGACTTCATGTGGAGCACGTCCGTGAGCCAGGCCGACGAGCAGCCGCTGCTGGCGGCCTATGCGGTCAAGCGCCTCGGACTGAAGAAGCTCGCGGTGCTGCACCTCAACACCGATTGGGGCCGAACCAGCCGCGACTATTTCGTCAAGGCGGCGAAGGAATATGGCGCCGAAATCGCGGTCACCGAGGGCTACATCGCGGAGGAACGCGACTTCCGCTCGACGCTGGTGCGCGTGCGCGACGCCAATCCGGACGGACTGATCCTGATCTCCTATTATTCCGACGGCGCGCTGATCGCCCGTCAGGCGCGTCAGGTCGGGTTGAAGCAGGTGATGTGCGCTGCGAGCTCGGTCTACTCGCCCAAATTCATCGAGCTTGGCGGCGAGGCGGTCGAGGACGTCCACGTCGGCACGCGCTACTTCCCCGAGGATACGCGGCCCGAGGTGCAGAAATTCATCGCGGGCTTCAAGAAGAAATACAACGGCCAGGAGCCGGACGCCTTCAACGCCTACGCCTATGACGCGATGAACATGGCTGCCGCCGTCGTGAAGATCGGCGGTACCGATCGCAAGGCGATCCGCGACGCCTTCACCAAGGTCAAGGATGTTCCGAGCGTAATCTTCGGCACGGCGACGTTCGACATCGCCACCCGCCGCGTCAAGGGCGCCATGAACGCCGAGCTCGTCGTGCGCAAGGGCCAGTTCGCGCTCTGGGACGGCAAGCCGACTTAACCTGATGGCCGGAGCGGGGGCTCCGGCCGCTTCCCTCTCGACGCGGTGATACCAGCGTGTCTTCCTGGCTCGACTATACGATCAACGGGCTGATCGTCGGCAATGTCTACGCCCTCGTTGCGGTCGGGCTCGCGCTGATCTTCGGCGTCAGCCGGCTGATCAACTTCGCGCAGGGCTCGATCTATCTGGTCGGCGCCTATATCGGCTGGGTCGCGGTGGTTCAGCTGCATACGCCGCTGCCGCTCACCATCATCGTGGTCGCGGCGGCGGCAGCGATCGTCGGGCTGATCATCGAGCGGTTCGGTCTGCGGCCGCTGCAGAACTCGGTGCGCATCGCGCCGCTGCTCGCGACCATCGGCATCAGCTTCGTGCTCGATCAGCTGGTGATGCTGACCTTCTCGCCCAATCCGCGGGCGTTGCCGAGCCAGTTGCCGGATGTTCGCTTCCAGGTCGGCGGCGGCACCATTGGGCCTCTTGATCTGCTCATCGCCGGCGTCGGCCTCACCAGCGCGTTGCTGCTGTTCGTGTTCCTGCGCTACTCCAAGCTCGGCTGGGCCGTGCGCGCGGCATCGCAGGACCGCGACGCCGCGATGCAGATGGGCGTCGACGTCAACCGCGTCAATCAGGCCGTGTTCGGCATTGCCGCCGCGCTCGGCGGCGTCTCCGGCATGCTGGTCGGCATGTACTACAACCAGATCGACACCGCGATGAGCCTGCAGGCGACGCTGAAGGGCGTCGTTGCCGAAGTCGTCGGCGGCGCCGGCAACGTTCCGGGCGCTGTGATCGGCAGCCTGCTGCTGGGCCTCGTCGAGAGCTATGGCGTTGCGGTGTTCGGCACCAGCTATCGCAATCTGTTCGCCTTCCTGCTGCTGGTCGTCGTGCTGGTGTTGCGGCCGAACGGTCTGTTCGCCAGCGCGCGGCAGGCGCCGCCCGAGCCGCTTACCGGCACCTTCATCGCGCCGAGCCGCCCTGTGCGCATTCCGTGGTGGGCTTTGGCTGTCGCTGCTGCCGGCTTTGCGGTCCTGCCGTTGTTCCCGGTCTCGTTCTACGTGCTGCAGACCCTGATCAACGCCTGGCTGCTCGGCATGCTCGCGCTGAGCCTGACGCTGGTTGCGGGCACGATGGGGCAGGTCTCGCTCGGACATGCCGCGCTGCTGGCGATTGGCGCCTATACGTCTGCGCTGTTGTCGCTGACCCTCAATGTCCCGGTCGGCCTCGCCGTGATCGGCGGCGGGTTGATGAGCGCTGCGCTCGGCACGCTGTTGATCTCGCCGTCCTTCCGCCTGCGCGGACATTATGTGTCGATCGCCACCCTCGCCATTGGCGAGATCGTGTCGCTGGTGATCCTGAACTGGGAGAGCGTGACGCGCGGGCCGATCGGCATTTCCGGCATCCCGCCGCTGTCGGTGTTCGGCTACGATCTGATCAGCCCGACCTCGATCTACTGGTTCAGCTTTGCCGTGATGGTGGTGCTGGCGCTGCTGCAGGGCCGCTTGCTGACCTCGCATCTCGGCCGCAGCTTCCGCGCCATCCGAGACGACGACATCGCCGCGCGCGCCTATGGGCTCAGCCTGAACCGCTACAAATCGCTCGCCTTCATCTTCGGCGGCTTTGCGGCCGGCATCAGCGGCGGCATTGCGGCGCATCTGTACTCCTATATCAACCACGAGACCTTCAACACGCAGCAATCGATCCTGGCGCTGACCGTCGTCATCCTCGGCGGCCTCGGCAATGTCGTCGGTGCAATGCTCGGAGCTGTGGCGCTGGTCGGGCTGCCGGAAGTGTTCCGGATCGCGGCGGAGTATCGCATTCTGATCTACGGCATCGTGCTGCTGCTGCTGGTGCGGTTCAGGCCGCAGGGCCTGTTGGGGACGATGTGATGGCGGAGCAGTCTCCCATGCTGTCCCTGCGCGGGCTGACGCGCCGCTTCGGCGGTCTCACTGCCGTCGATGCGATTGATCTCGACCTCGCCAAGGGCGAGCTCGTCAGCATCATCGGCCCCAACGGCGCCGGCAAGACAACGCTGTTCAATCTCGTCACCGGTCTCGACCGGCCCGATGCCGGCACCGTTCGGTTCGAAGGCCAGGACATCACCGGCCTGTCGCCGGAGCGGCTCGCAGGCGAGGGCATCGCGCGCACCTTCCAGCTCGGTCGCGTCTTCGGCAATCTCAGCGTCATGGACAACGTCCTGATCGGCGCGCACACGCGGCTGCGTGCGGTGAAGCCGGTCGTGCCGGTGATCGGTCCGCTGCTGGAATTGGGCCTCGCGCTGCTGCGCCCCGCCAGCGTCAGGGACGAGGAAGAGCGGCTGCGCGAGGAAATAAAGGCCATCCTCGCCCGGTTCGGCGAGCGGCTGCTGCCGCGGATCGATCAGCCCGCCTACAGCCTGTCCTACGCCAATCGCCGCCGCGTCGAGATCGCGCGTGCGCTGGCACTGAAGCCGCGCCTGCTGCTGCTCGACGAGCCGACCGCGGGCATGAACCCGACCGAGACCGCGGAGATGCAGGCGCTGGTCGCCGAGCTGAAGGCGGAAGGCCTGACCATCCTGCTGATCGAGCACAAGCTGGAGATGGTGATGCGCCTCTCCGACCGCGTCATCGTGATGGACGAGGGCAGGAAGATCGCGGAAGGGTCGGGCGAACAGGTGCGCAGCGATCCCAAGGTGATCGAGGCCTATCTCGGTCACGGGCTATCGGGGACGTCAGAGCAGGAGAGCGCGGCATGACGACGGGCGCCTCCGAGCCGCTGCTGGCGCTGTCGAACGTCAATACGTTCTACGGCCAGGCCCAGGTGCATTTCGATCTGTCGATCACGGTTGCGCGTGGTCACATCGTCTGCCTGCTCGGCGGCAATGCCAGCGGCAAGTCGACGACGATGAAGATCATTCTTGGCCTCGTGAAGCCCCGCTCGGGCAATGTGACCTTCGACGGCGCCTCGCTGATTGGGCTGACCACGCCGCAGATCGTCCGCCGCGGCATTGCCTCGGTGCCGGAGGCGCGGCGGCTGTTTGCGGACATGAGCGTGCGGGAAAACATCCTGATGGGCGCCTTCGTGCGCAACGACCGCGAGGCCGTCGCACAGGATCTCGACAAGATGCTGACGCTGTTTCCAAAGCTCGGCCAGCGGCTGTCGCAACGCGCCGGCTCGCTCTCCGGCGGCGAGCAGCAGATGGTCGCGATGGCGCGTGCGCTGATGAGCCGTCCCCGGATGATCGTGATGGACGAGCCGACCATGGGCCTGTCGCCGCTCTATGTCGACCGCGTGCTGGAGCTGATCCGCGCCATCAACCAGGAAGGCGTCTCGGTGTTCATGGTCGAGCAGAATGCCAGCCTTGCGCTGGAGATCGCGCACGAAGCCTATGTGCTGCAGACCGGCAAGATCGTGCTGTCGGGCCCGGCACGCGCATTGAAGGACGATCCCCGCGTGCGTGACGCCTATCTCGGCGGCTCCGAGGCGGCCTGACGCAGTGCGCTGATCTCTCCACGTCATGGCCGGGCATAGCCGTCCGAAGGACGGCGTCGCTCGCGCTCGCCTATGACCCGGCCATCCACGTCTTGCCTCCCGCACGAAGAACGTGGATGCCCGGGACAAGCCCGGGCATGACGGCGTTGATCTCGCCTCAGGCCGATGCCGCGCTCGCGACCTGCTCCGCCGGCAGATCGTCGCCATTGGGATCGCCCGGCGCGGTGGCCCAGGCCAGCTCGACCAGCGTCACGATCCGGCGGCCGCCGCCGTCGAGCTGGACCACGATCAGGCCCTGCTCCTCCATGTAGCCGAGCAGCCGCTGCGCGCGGCGCAGCGAATGCGAGCCATAGGCGCGCGCGATCGCCGCATCGCCCGGACAAGGCCAGCCTTCCTTGGCCGCGCGCGCGATCATCATGAACACGCCCTGCATGTCGTCGGGCAGGATGGAGGCGCGCAGCGACACGTCCTGCCAGGCATCGTCCTCTGCGAGATCCGTGCCGAGGCCGGCGCGCGCATGCGTCAACATGCGGCGGAATTCGTTGAGATCCGGCACGGCTGCGCCGAGGCCCTCGATGCGGCAGCGGACCATGAACTCCTGATAGAGCACGCCGACCGCGCGAAAACCCGCGTCGGGCTCGGCGAGCACGGCGCGCAGCGTGCGATTGACGCGCTCGCGCCGCTCCGCCAGCTCCTCGGCACTGACCGGCACCTCGACCACCTCAGGCTGGATCACCGGCGCGGCGGCCGCCTTCGCGGCGCGAAGCTGCTCCAGCAGATCCGGCGCCGGCCGTCGCTGCGGCCGGTTGGCATCGGGCGGCGGCGCGGCCAGGATCACGGCGCGCATGTCTTCCGTCGCAGCCTCCGGCAGCGGCATCAGCCGCGGCGTCGAGTTGCGCGGAGAGGTGTCGGTTGGGCCGATGTTGAGACGCAGCGGACGGCGCGACAGCGCGGGGCCCAGCGCCATGAATTGACCGCGCTCGAGATCGCGAAAGGCTTCGGCCTGCCGCCGCTCCATTCCGAGCAGATCGGCGGCGCGCGCCATGTCGATGTCGAGGAAGGTGCGGCCCATCAGGAAGTTGGAGGCCTCCGCCGCGACGTTCTTGGCGAGCTTTGCGAGGCGCTGGGTCGCGATGATGCCGGCAAGGCCGCGCTTGCGGCCGCGGCACATCAGGTTGGTCATGGCGCCGAGCGACAGCTTGCGCGCTTCGTCCGAGACCTCGCCCGCCACCGCCGGCGCGAACAGCTGCGCCTCGTCGACGATCACGAGCATCGGATACCAATGGTCGCGGTCGACGTCGAACATTCCGCCGAGAAACGCCGCGGCACGGCGCATCTGGTTCTCGGCGTCGAGGCCTTCGAGATTGAGCACGGTGGAGACGCGATGCAGCCGCGCGCGCTCGCCGGCGACCTGAAGGCCGCGCTCGGTGTGGTCCTCGGCCTCGATCACGAGATGGCCGAAGCGCTCGGCCAGCGTGACGAAGTCGCCTTCAGGATCGATGATGGCCTGCTGTACCCATGGCGCGCTCTGTTCCAGGAGCCGCCGCAGCAGATGCGATTTGCCGGAGCCCGAATTGCCCTGCACCAGGAGGCGGGTCGCCAGCAGTTCCTCGAGGTCCATGGCGGCCGCGGCGCCTGCCGTGGTCTGCCCCATCTCGATTGCAACCGTCATGCCCGACTCAAGTCCCCGTCATTCGCGGACAGGGGCTTATCAACCCCGTCGCGGCGCGTCGAGCACAAGAGCGCGAATCATGCCGCGTTGCCCACGGCGGCGTTTACGGTGCTCCCTGGGAACATTGCGGAGGAGTCGCTTTCAGGCTGCTTCGATCAGAATTTCACCCAAAAATTGTCGATGTCTTTACGGGGTTGCACTACGCGTTGGCTATGCTGTCGGCCGGCAGAGCGCCAGGAAACACGGGTCATGATGAGCATGCTAACCAGCCCCGCCACGATTACGGTCACGGTGTTTGGCGTTGCGGCTCTCGTTACGCTTGGCGGGGGCATTTATTGGCTCTTCAACAAGCGGGCACGGTTGAGGGATATCGCCGAGATGAGGGCGAAGCTCGATGAGCTCGAGCCCTCCGACCCTGAATACGGTGCGGTGAGGGCACTTTACACGTCGATGGTCCTGGATGCCGAACGTTGGGGCTTCTTTGCTGGCGAATCCGGATCAGGCGGCCATGGCGGCAGCGCCGATCACGGCGGCAGCGACCATGTCGGCGATGCCGGCGAGGGCGGACACGCGCATTAATGCATGAATGGCCCGGCGCCGCGCGGCGACGATGGCTTCGCGCGATCGGCGTCAGCCTCCGGATACGGCCCCCGGGTGTCCCGACAATTGTAGCAGTGCGGGCCGATAGGGGGCTTGCGGATCGTCATCCTCGTTGGCGGGGATCGCGCAGGAGCCGAATTCCTGCCTGATCCGCTCCATCTCGGCGATGCGCTCGTGCAATCGTTGCAGATGTTCCGGCGATGTCGCCCGCCAGAACCGGAACGTGTCCGCGGTGAGCGGCACGAAGGCCGTGCCGAACAGCGTCGGCTCGGGAACGGCGGTGCGTCCGAGCAGCAGGAAACGATCGGGGCCGGAGACGACGAGGGTGGCATAGCCCCGGTTTCCAATCCGCCTGATGCCATTCAGCGACCATTCGGCGAGCTTGCTGAAAGCGGTTATGCTCGTCGCGTGACCGGCGTGATCTGGCTTCGCTTCTTCCCGGCGGCGTGAAGCGCTGCGCGTTGGCAGCGGAAGCGGCGCTTTACTGCGCGCCGGATCCGCCCTGCACGATCTTCTCGTTCAGCTTCTGGTCCACGGTGTCGACCGTGCGGTCGATCTCGGGATTGGGCACGCCGAGCTGGTGCGAGATCAGCTTCACCAAGAGGTCGACACGCTCGATGAAGGGCGCGCCGCCCGCGACCGCGCGTGCGGCCGATGACGGCTTGAGCAGGCTCTCGGCGGCCTTGGCGTATTTGCCGAACGGCACCTGATCCTGCTGATCGGCGCCGAGCTTGCGCGCGATCGCGTCGACATGATCGTAGATCGTCTGCGAGCGCTTCAGATCGCCATGCACGGCGTCGCGGATCGACTGCGGCTCGTTCGGCGTGATGCAGCGGTAATTTCCGGTCAGCAGCATCGACCATTTGGCCAGCGGCACGAACAGCGAGTCGAACACTTTCAGCTTCACCGGCACGTCGTGGCCGTCGAGCGTCACCGCGTCGATGTCGGCCTCCAGCTCGCGCAGCACCTTGTTGTGCTTCTCGTCGGCGAACACCGACGCCTTGAAGTTGGTGGGCAGGCCGACATGCAGCACGTTGGCGGCTTCTTCCGGCGGGCGGAATGCCTGCGGATCGGGCGAGCACAGCGTCACCAGGCCGGGCTCGAACCGCTCCCAAACCTGCGCATTGGTGTAGGCCTCTTCCAGATCCATGTCCGCGAGCGCCGGAATGCGCTTGAGGTAAGGCAGCGGCGGCATGTTCATGATCGACAGGCACGGCAGCTTTGCCGCGGCGATCTTGACCATGAGCATGCGGACGGTGTGGTTGGTGTATTGCGGCTCCTGCATCGCAAGGCCGACCAGATCGTAGCGCGAGAGGTCGACATTCTGCGGCGTCACGGCGTCGAGCTTGCCGGGCAGGTCGCGCGAGAAGATCGCCCGGTGCACCGCCTCGTCGCGCAGCTTGATGCGCACCTCGGTACCTTCGCGGTTGATCAGCTCCGCGGTCTTGGCGCGGCAGACCAGGGTCACATTGTGCCCGGCCATCAGCAGCTTTGTGCCCAGCAGAGATCCGTAAGAAGCTCCGAGAATCAATATGTTACGCGCCATGCTCCGTCCCCTGAAATGTCTGTGATTGTTGGTGCTCCGGGCGTTATCCGCGAGCGAGTTGCCGGCATGTAAAGCGAAGTCCGGGGGGATGGCAACTGGGATAATGCATACAAGGGAGCGCTCGCACGATTGCGAAGCTCTGGTGTCCGGGCCGGAACCTTCCATGGAGGTCGATTTCCGGACATCGAGTCCCCGGCTGCGTCGGCGCTGGACAAACGCCGGCAAGGCTGGCCCCGTGATTGCGGACGCAGCGAAGCACTCGAAATCTCTCAGCGGAAGCTTCGCTGCGCGCGCAATGGTGCCGGGAAATTAATGAGGGGATCGCGCGGGTCTTCCGAAGAAACGCACGACCGCGAAGCGATCCGCAGGCTCAGCCCATAAGACTCGCTCGGGAATGCGCGCGGCTAGCCCTGGCTTGCCATTCGTGCGCGATCGAGATGCTCCTCGATCTTCGGGCGGTCACGCGTGCGCTCGAAGCTGGTGCACAGCAGCTCGGTTTCCTCGAGCGAGATCGGAGCGCGATAGAGCCGGCACATGAACTCGGCGCTCGCACGTCCCTTGCCCGTGCCCGGGCCGCGTTCGGCGAGAAACATGCAATCGCGGCAAACACTGGCATCGAGTCGTTGATGTGCTGCGTCGAGGTGGTTGAGGACCTCGCGCAGCGAGTCGCGCAGCTTGACGCATTCGTCGTTGCCGAGCCCTCTGACGGCGTTCACCACGTGATTGATCGGGTCGTGCTGGCTCAGGCACTTCTCGCCCTGGGCGGTGACGTGCAGGACGACGGAACGCTTGTCCTCCTGCGACGGCTTGCGCACCAGAAAGGACTTGCTCTCCAGCGTCTTCACGATTTGCGATGCAGTCGCTCTTGTGGCGCCGATGAAGCCGGCGAGCGCGGAGGGCGTGCGCGAAAACCTGTTGGCGCGGCCGAGAAAGCGCAGCGCCATCCATTCCCGATCGCGCAATCCATGCTGGTTGCCTTCGAAATACCAAGCCCTCGCCGCCTGAACCAGCAGCTCGACGGCTTCTCGTGCCAATGGCATGAACCTACCTCGTCCCCGGAACTTCGTCGGCGGCGTCCCGAAGCCGCTTTGCGTTGTGCCCCGCGAATCCTCCGAAAGACATCGAACGGTTGCAGCCGTTCGGCGCGCAAATCGTGTCGAGCTCTCCTTCGAAGGAACGAATTGCGGCGCGCCCGATCGGAAGCGATGGGGTTCGCGTGCTGCGAAGTGAGACACTGCGGCGTTGGCATGCCAACGGCGTCGTCACACGGGAGCCCGGTTCGCCGTCGCCAGCAGACGATGGATCGGAATAGTTCAACCGAAGCCCCTGAGTTCAAGTCACACGCAGACGTTTCTTATATTCCGCCGAAACGATGAATGAGCTTCTCAACAAAATCAAGTAGAGACCCTCGCGAGCCCCAGATGTCGTTGCATGCGAATGTAACGTTCAAGACAATCTTGCTCGTCGGGACACATGATAGTGAATGCAATACGTTGTGCGGCGAACGACATGCACTCGGTTCTGCGCCACTTTGATTGCACCTCATCTTGCTGTCTGTGTTCCGACGCAAATTGATCGAAGCTTGTGCAGACCGACGATGTGGATCGCCACGTCATCCACAACTTGTGCGGGGTGTCGGAGAATCGCTGAGGGAACTCGCAGGAATTGCACGCGCCGGTTGTCGATCGCCACGCTCCCGCAATCGCTGATTCCTGCGCTCCGGACGCAACCTTCCGTCTCTCCCCGAATGGTGGAGGGGTCACGGCGGAAACCTGCGGGCACCCGCAAAGCGGGCGGACGTCGCACGCTTGCGGCCCGGCGAGCTGCTAGTCGCCCCGCAGCATGTCCCGGAGCTCGCGGAACGGGTCGGCGCTCGGCGGAGCCGAAGCGTCCTGCCGCATCGCGCTGTAGATTCTCGGGACCATGTCGACCGCCTGATCGAGCCCCGAATCACGCCCCGGCTGATAGCCGCCCATCAGACGAAGATCGCGGGTGTCCTCGTATTTGGCGATCATGGAGCGCAGCTTGCTCACCAATTCGCGCTCCTCGGGGTCCCAGACGTTGTGGGCGAGACGGGACACCGAGGCCAGAACGTCGACGGCCGGATAGCGCGCCTGGTCGGCGATGTGCCGGGAGAGCACGATGTGTCCATCAAGCGTGCTGCGGATGGTGTCGGCGATCGGCTCGTTGTGATCGTCGCCGTCGACCAGCACGGAGAAGATCCCTGTGATCGTGCCGGAGCCTTCCTCACCGGGGCCGGCGCGCTCCAGAAGGCGCGGCAGATCGGTGAAGACCGTCGGTGCATAGCCGCGCGCCACCGCCGGCTCGCCGGCGGCGAGCGCGACCTCGCGGGCGGCGTGGGCGAAACGGGTGATCGAATCGACCATGAGCAGGACCGATTCGCCGCGGTCGCGGAAATATTCGGCGACCGCCATGGCCGTCTTCGGCGCCAGCCGCCGCATCATCGGGCTCTCGTCTCCCGTCGACACGATGGTGACGGCGCGCTGACGATCGTTACCCAGCACGTCCTCGATGAACTCGCGCACCTCGCGGCCGCGCTCGCCGACCAGGGCCAGCACCACGGTGTCGAAACCCTGGCTGCGGGCGAGCATCGCGAGCAGCGTCGATTTGCCGACGCCGGAGCCGGCAAAGATGCCGACGCGCTGGCCGGCGCAGATCGGTGCGAACAGGTCGATGACGCGCACGCCGGTGCGCAGCGGCTTGTGCACGCGTGCGCGCTTCATGGCCGACGGCGCCTCGGCCTCCGCGGAGACTGCCTGGGATCCCGGGGTGAGGGGGCCGAGGCCGTCGAGCGGCGCACCGAGGGCGTTGATGACGCGGCCCTTCCAGCTCGGATCGGGCGCAAAGGACAGAGGCGGCATCCGGTACGCGACCGAGCCGAGGCCGCCGGCGAATTGCCGGTCGAACGGCTTGGCAACGATGCCGTCGCTGTCGATCCGCACCACTTCGCCGATCTGGGCCTTGCCGCCCGAATTGACGCCGATCAGCTCGCCGAGCCTGACGAAGCGCGACAGGCCGGAGACACGAAAATGCGTCGGTGCGATCTCGGAGATCGCGCCGCTGACGCTTGCCAGGGGAGTGTTCTGCTGAAGCTCCAGCAGCGCCCACTCGAGTTGCCGAAGAGCGTTCAAGGTATCAGTCCAACCTCAATCCGAGTGCGCGCGAGGCGCCTTACTTGCCGGGTTCGCCCAGCGTCCGAATAGCGTTCTGAAGCGAGCCCTCGGTGCCCTCGATCATCGAGTTGGTGCCGTCGAAGGCGCGCGAGGCGGCGATCAGCTTGGTCAATTCCATCATCGGATTGGCCCCGGAGCCCTCGACATAGCCCTGCTTGAAGCCGTCGCGCGAGAAATCGGCGATGGCTGTGGCGGGTCGGTCCGGCGTGACGCCGGAATTGCCGTAGCGCTCGAGATTGGCATCGGCCGGGATGTTGAACAGGCCCAGGGTGCCGATCTCGTTGTTGTCCTGGGTGATCGCACCGCTGCGCGCGATCGAGATAGGTCCGCCGTTGGGATCGAGCGTGATCTGCGCGCCGCCGGAATCGACGACCGGGAAGCCGGTCACGGTCTGAAGATCGCCGTTGGCGGCGATCTGGAGCCGGCCGTCCCGGGTATAGACCGTGCCGTTTGGGCCGGCGAAGGCGATCCAGCCCTGGCCGACCACGGCGACGTCGAGCGGGTTGCCGCTCTCGGTGATGTTGCCCTGCTCGCGCGAGATGATGTTGTCGCCCGGCGAGGAGAAGGCAACCGGGTTCGGACCGGCCTTGGACAGCACGGTCTCGAATTTCACCACGTCGGTGCGGAACGCCGCCGTGTTGACGTTGGCGACGTTGTTGGCGATCGTCTGGAGGCGCTTTTCGAGGGCGACCTGGGCCGACAGACCCACATAGAGGGCCGATTGCATGGCTTACCTGTTGAACCTGATGTTCTGAAGAGTCGCGAGCATGTTGCTATCCATGCTGGCCGAGGATGCACCGCCGATCAGGACCAGGGCCGAATTGGTCGAGCTGTCGCTCTGGGCCTGGGTCGCGTCCCACATCGCCGCAAAGCGCTGCACGAATTTGGTGACCTTGGCCGGGTCCTGGAAGTCGGTGAGCTTGACCCTGTTGGTGATCATCTTGGCCTGGGCGTCGATGTTGGCCGCGCTGATCGTCGAGGGCAGGCCCAGCGCGGTCTGAACCACCTGCGTCAGCGCCTTGTCCGCGAGGACCTGGTAGGCGGTCGTGATCGTGGAGGCCTTGCGGGTGAAATACAGCGCCAGCCGCAGACCCTCGTTCTGGTCGCCGGCCTTCTGCTCCATCGTCTGCGTGACATAGTGGGTTGCCGTTCCGGTCGTAGCCAGCGTGGTCTTGGTCGCGTTGGCGCCGAGCGCGGCGAAATTGAAGGCAGTGGCGAATTCGCGGTAACGCGTGTCGGTCAGCTTGTTGGCGAAGGCGTCCTTGCTCGCGACCCCCTCGGTCAGGACCTTGCGCATGAACGCCTTGGCGTAGGTCATGTCGCTGAGGCCGTAGGCCTTCATCGCGTAGGAATAGAGGCGATAGTCCTTCAGGAAGTCGTCGATCGTCTTGACGTTGCCGATATGGCTGAGGAAGTAATCGGTCTCGCGGCTGACGTCCGGCTGCGTCGCGACCTGCGTCAGCGACTTGCCCGTGTCCTTGGTCAGCCTGGTGTAGTCCGCGATGGTGGATAGCATGACACGCGCCCCTCTGGCCGCTGTTGCGACGCCGCCCCAAACTGCCGCCGATTGCTTGCGCGGGGCTGGCGAGGCAGGAAGCCAGCTTCGCGCAAGGCTCGCCGACTAGATATTCCCGATGGGATCGGCGATGGAGCGGCGCGTTGGGCAGTTTCGTGGGGGTTTTCATCACGGTAGCGGCGCTGCTCGGTGGATTTGCCGCCATGGGCGGCCACCTGGGCGTGCTGATGCAGCCGTGGGAATTCGTGATCATCATGGGAACCGCGGTCGGCACCTTCATCGTGGCCAATCCGTGGAAGACGGTCGTGGACACCGGCGTCGCCTGCATGCAGGCCATCACCGGCGCGGTGCCGGGCCAGCGTTACTACCTTGATCTGCTCGGGGCGCTCCACGCCCTGATGCGCGAGCTGCGCGGCAAGGGCCGCAACGAGGTCGAGGCGCATATCGACGATCCCGCCTCCTCCGAGATCTTCAAGGCGTTTCCGAGCGTGCTCGGAGATCCCTCGCTGCTCCAGTTCATCTGCGACTATGTCCGCCTCATCATCATGGGCAATGCGCGCACCCACGAGATCGAGGCGCTGATGGACGAGGAGATCCACACCATCGTGAAGGGCAAGCTGGCGCCCTATCATGCGCTGGTCACGGTCTCCGAGGCGCTGCCGGCGCTCGGCATCGTCGCCGCCGTGCTCGGCGTCATCAAGGCGATGGGCGCGCTCGACCAGTCCCCGAAGCTGCTGGGCGGCTTCATCGGCGCGGCCCTGGTCGGCACCTTCGCCGGCATCTTCCTGTCCTATGGCGTGCTTTCGCCCTTCGCGATCAAGATCAAGATGACGCGCGAGAAGAAGTGCCGCCCCTACATCATCGTCAAGCAGACGCTGCTGGCCTTCATGAACGGTGCCATGCCGCAGATCGCCGTCGAGCACGGCCGCAAGATGATCGCGAGCAGCGAGCGGCCCTCGATCGACGTCGTCGAGAACGAGACGATCGCGGGTCCCAAGGCCGTCGTGTCCGATGCTGAACCGAAGGCGGCCCGCGCATGATGATGGAAGACGACGTCGGCGTCGATCAGAAGAAGCAGCTCCCCAACTACCTGCTGGACGCTGCCGGCATCTCGATCGAACGCATGCCGATGCTCAATGTGATCTTCGATCGCATGGCGGCATCGTGCACCGACAGCCTGCAGCCGATGGCCGGAACGCCGTGCTATTTCTCGGTCAACGGCATCACCAACGATCCGCTAGGCGACATCATCAAGGACTACGAGGGCAACGCGGTCGCCGCGGTGCTCTATGCCGAGCAGTGGGATTCGCGCGTCATCATCATGCTGGACCGCGACTTCGTGTTCACGATGGTCGAGGCGATGTTCGGATCCGACGGCGCGGAACCGCCGCTCGATGTCGAACGCACCTTCTCGAACATCGAGATCCGGCTGGTCCAGGCGCTGTTCGAGCGGTTCGCCAAGGCGCTGCAATCCGCGTTTGCCGGCACCTCCAACGTCACCTTCCGCGTGGAGCGGGTCGAGACGGCGATGGCGTCGCTGGCGATCGGTCGCGCCAGCAACATGTCGATCTGCGCGAACATGATGGTGCAGGCGCTCTACCGCGGCGGCCAGATGTTCCTGATCATTCCGCATTCCGCGCTCAACCCGCTGAGGCAGAAGCTTGCAACCGTCACCGCCAGCGACGGCCGCACCACCGATCCGCGTTGGCGCGAGCAGATGGAGAGCGAGGTCAACCGTACCGAGGTGACACTGAGCGCCGTGCTGGACGAGAAGATGATCTCGCTCGAGGACGTCGTGAAATTCAAGGTCGGGCAGGTGCTGGAGCTGGAGGCCACGCCGCGCACGCTGGCCCGCCTCGAGAGCAACAATCAGGTGCTGTTCTGGTGTCAGATCGGCCAGCTTGATGGCTATTACGCCATGCAGGTGGCCGATCCCGTCGACCAGAAACGGGAGTTCGTCGATGATATCCTATCTCGTTGATGCCGTGCTGCTGATCGCACTTGCCTTCACCAGCATGCGGGTGACCAAGATGCACCGCGAGCTGGCGCGTCTGCGCAGCTACCAGGGCGAATTCTCCACCATCGTCCACGAGACGGCGGGCGCTTTCGACACGGTCATCACCGCGGCGCATGATTCCACCGCCAATCTCGGGCGGCTCGCCAACGTGCTGAGCACCAAGATCGACCAGGCCCATGAGGCGATCGCGGCGCTCGATGCCCGCAGCGGGCTCGCGCCGGCTGCGACCGCCGGCGGCGCCGAGGTGAACAAGCACTGAAGCCGAAGCCGGCAGAACCAATACGAGCGGAACGCGAGCGCGCTCCGGGAGCGAAAATACCAAGAGGCGATACCAGATGGCGCAATCCTTCGACTATGACTCTGCCACGCGAGCTGCCGCCGACGAGGGGCATGGCGACACGACCCCGCTGGAGCGGCTCGCGGAAATCGCCGCGCGCACGGCGGAAGAGAGCGGCAAGTTCGCCAACGTCGATGCGATCCTGCGCATTCCCGTCACCATGCAGGTGGTGCTGGGATCGGCGACCATCCCGGTCGCCAACCTCATGAAGCTCGGTCGCGGCGCCGTGGTTCCGCTCGACCACCGGGTCGGCGAGCCCGTCGACGTCGTCGTCAACGGCCGCATCGTCGCGCGCGGCGAGGTGGTCGTCGTCGAAGAGGACAATTCCCGCTTCGGCGTCTCGCTCACGGAGATTGTCGGACCGCTGGGGCAGGGCGATAGCTGACCATGGCTGCACAGGTCGGCATCGCTCCCGTCAAGCAGCGAGGCGTTGCCACGCTGGGCGGAACGGAAAAGGTCGCCGCGCTCCTGCTGGCCATGGGCCGGCAGGCGGCCGCGAGCGTGCTCTCGCAGTTCGAGCCGCAGGAAATCCGCGTCGTCACCAAGGCTGCGGCGGAGCTGCGGCCGATCACGGCGCAGGAGCTAGAGGGAATCGTCGAGGAATTCGCCCAGCAGTTCTCGATGGGCGCCAACATTCTCGGCACCATCGGCGGCCTGGAGGCCGTGCTCGGCGACGTGCTTCCGGCCGACCAGGTCTCGGCGATCATGACCGACCTGCTCGGCAATTCCAGCCGGTCGGTGTGGGATCGCGTCTCGTCGGTGTCGGAAAACTCGCTGGCGACCTACCTCTCCAAGGAGCATCCGCAGACCGCGGCGCTGATCCTGTCCAAGGTCAAGCCGTCCTGTGCCGCCAAGGTGATGAGCCAGTTGCCCTCGAGCCTGCGCAACGAATTGATGCGGCGCGTGCTCAGCCTCAAGCCGATCGTCGACGACGCGATGAAGGTGCTCGAGAAGACGCTGCACGAGGACCTGACGCTCAATTTCGCCCGCAATCTCGGCGCCGACACCTACGCCCGTGTCGCCGACATCATCAACAAGATGGAGCGTGGCCATATCGAGGACATGCTCAAGAGCCTGTCGGAGAAGCGGCCGAAGTCGGCCGAAGTATTGAAGGAGCTGCTGTTCACCTTCGACGACGTGACCAATTTGACGCCGAAGGCGCGCACCATGATCTTCGACCAGGTGCCGACCGATCGCATCGTCATCGCACTGAAGGGCACCGACAAGCACTTCCGGGAGCTGATCCTGTCCTCGGTCGCATCGCGCGTCCGCCGCGTCGTCGAGCACGAGCTCGCCATCGGCGAGCCCTCGAACCAGCGCGACGTGCTGGAGGCCCGGCGCGTGATCACCGATCTCGCGCTCGACCTCGCGGAGAAGGGTGAAATCGAGCTCAACCCCGAGCAGGAGGATGAGCTGGTCTTCCGCTGACCGCTGAACGTGCATGGCAGAATCATCCGATCAGGAGAGCAAAACAGAAGAGCCGACCGAGAAGAAAGTCCGTGATGCGCTCGAACAGGGCAAAATCCCGGTCTCTCGGGAGGCTTCCATGTTCGCCTCGATGGCCGCGCTGCTGGTCATCATGGCGTTCCTGATCGGTCAGGGCGTGCAGCAATTGACGCCGACCTTGACGAGCCTGCTCGACGATCCGGAAGGCTTCCCGCTCTCCACCGGCGCGGACGCGCAGAACCTGCTCACCGTGGTCGGCCTGCAGGCACTGCGTTTCCTGGTGCCGCTGGTCGTCATCCTCATGGTTTTCGGACTCGCCTCCTCACTGCTGCAAAACGCGCCGCGCTTCGTGCTGGAGCGCATCAAGCCGGAATTGTCGCGGATCTCTCCGATCGGCGGCTGGAGCCGGCTGTTCGGAACGCGGGGCCTCGTCGAGTTCGCCAAGTCGCTGTTCAAGCTGGCTGCGGTGACCTCCGTGGTCGTCTTCGTGCTGCGCGCGTCGGAGGCGAAGGCATTCGAGGCGATGTACACCGATCCGGTCGCGCTGCCGGAGATGATCCTCAACATCGCGATGCGGATCGTCTCGGCGATCTGTATCGCCACCATCGTGCTGGTCGCGATCGATCTCGCCTGGGCGCGCTTCCACTGGCGGCGCGAGCTGCGCATGACCAAGCAGGAAATCAAAGACGAGCACAAGCAGGCCGAGGGCGACCCGCTGGTCAAGGCGCGCCTGCGCTCGCTGGCGCGCGACCGCTCGCGGCAACGCATGATCGCCTCCGCTGCGCGCGCGACGCTGGTGATTGCGAACCCGACGCACTTCGCGATCGCGCTGCGCTACCAGCGCGAGGAGAACCCCGCGCCGCTCGTCGTGGCCAAGGGCATGGACGTGATCGCGCTGAAGATCCGCGAGGTCGCCGAGCAGAACCGGATCCCCGTCATCGAGAACAAGGCGCTGGCGCGCGCACTCTACGAGGCGGTGCAGGTCGATCAGGTGATCCCGGCGGAATTCTTCCGCCCCGTCGCCGAGATCATCTACTTCCTGCAGTCGAAGCAGGCGCCGCGAACCGAGAAAGTTCAGTAGAATTCCGAGGACGGCGTCCGGCCCAACAGCTTGACGAAAGCTTAACGCCCTAGGCTTCCCCCAACGGACAATAACGGGGCTGTCGTGGGACCGCTTTATCTCTTCGAACTCGCATCGTCGCAGGCGCGCTACCTCGAGCTCCGCCAGTCGACCATCGCCACCAACGTCGCCAACGCCAACACGCCGGGCTTCAGGGCGCGCGACGTCGAGCCCTTCAACAAGATCCTCGACGGCATGCCGGTGAGGCTCGCCACGACGTCGCCGTCGCACATGCAGCTGTCTCCGGCCGAGACCGACACGCGCGCGACCGCGAAGAAGGACAGCTGGGAAGTGGTTCACTCCGGCAACTCCGTCAGCCTTGAGCAGGAAATGATCAAGGGCAGCGACGTCAATCGCGATTATTCGATGAATTCGGCGATCGTGCGGTCGTTCCACCGCATGGTCCTGGCCGGCGCGAAAGCCTGAGGTGAATTGACATGCTGGACTCACTGAGCGCCTCTCTGACTGTTGCAAGCTCCGGGCTCGAAGCGCAGTCGACGCGCATGCGCATCGTCTCGGAGAACCTCGCGAACGCGACCTCGACCGGGCGCACCGCGGGCGCCGATCCCTATCAGCGCAAGACGATCACCTTCGACGCCGCGATGGACCGTGCGTCGGGCTCGCAGCTTGCGAAGGTCAAGGAGATCGGCGTCGACACCACGCCGTACCGCGTCGAGTACGATCCCGGGCATCCCGCCGCCGACAAGGCCGGCTACGTCAAGCTGCCGAACGTCAACATGATGATCGAGATGGCCGACATGCGGGAAGTCAACCGGTCCTATGAGGCCAACCTCCAGGTCGTGAAACAGGTGAGGTCGATGCTCGGTATGACCATCGACCTGCTAAGGAGCTGACAATGCTTGAGGCGATTTCATCCACGGCGATCTCCGCAGGGCAGGTCGCGACGCGCGCGACCGAGACGCAGGCCATCTCGCCCGCGGTGACAGCTCCGATCCAGGCCGGCGACGATGTCGGCTTCGAATCGGTCATGAAGCAGGTGACGACCGACGCGATCGGAACGCTGAAGGCGGGCGAAGCGGCGTCGATCTCGGCGATGCAAGGCAAGGAATCGACCCGCAAGGTCGTGGAGGCGCTGATGTCGGCCGAGCAGGCCCTGCAGACGGCGGTCGCGGTCCGCGACAAGGTCGTGCAGGCCTATCAAGAAGTCGTCCGGATGTCGATTTGATCTGAAGGAGTGGGTTAAGTGAAATCGCTTGCCATTGCGGCCACGGGCATGAACGCCCAGCAGACCAACATCGAAGTGATCGCGAACAACATCGCGAACATCAACTCGACGTCGTACAAGCGTGCGCGCGCGGAGTTCACCGACCTGTTCTATCAGATGGACCGCATGCAGGGCGTCGCCAACGTCAACGGCTCCTCGCCTATACCGGAGGGCGCCAATCTCGGCCTCGGCGTCAAGTCGGCGGCGATCCGCAAGCTGCACATCCAGGGCGCGCTGACGCAGACCGGCAATCCCTACGACATGGCGATCAACGGCCGCGGCTGGTTTCAGGTGCTCGGCCCCAACAACGAGGTGCAGTACACCCGTGCGGGCTCGTTCAACACCAATGCCAACGGCCAGCTCGTCACGATCGACGGCTACCTGCTGGACCCCGCGATCACGGTGCCGCAGGGAACGGTCGAGGTCACGGTCAACGCCACCGGCCAGGTGTTTGCCAAGCTCGACACGGAAGTGAACCCGCGGCAGATCGGCCAGCTCAACCTCGCCAATTTCGCCAACGAGGCGGGCCTGGAGCCGCTGGGCGGCAATCTCTACAAGGAGACCACGGCGTCGGGCACGCCGGTCGTCGGCCTGCCCGGCGATTCCGGCTACGGCAAGATCAACCAGAAATATCTCGAAGCCTCGAACGTCGATCCGGTCAAGGAAATCACCGAGTTGATCTCGGCGCAGCGCGCCTACGAAATGAATGCCAAGGTCATCCAGGCCTCGGATGAAATGGCCCAGACCGTCTCGAAGGGCTTGCGCTAGTTCCGGTGTCTCGATGTTGAACAGGGTGGGCTTGATCGTGCGCGGGTTGGCCGCCGTGCTGCTGATTCTGGCCTCGGTGCGCAGCGCCGTGGCCGAGGAGAAGCGGCTTCCGGTGCCGGCGGTTTCGATCCGCGCCGGCGAGCTGATCCGGGACGACATGATCACCGAGCGTGCCTTCGCCCCGAGCCTGCTCGGCGTTGCCATGTTCATCGAAGGTCGCCAGGTCCTGGTCGGCCGCATGGCGCGGCGCGCGCTGTTGCCGGGTCAGCCCATTCCCAGCAATGCGGTGGAGGATCCCTGGACCGTTGCCCGCGGCGCCATGGTCAAGGTCGTGGTGGAAGACAGCGGTCTGTCCATCGTCACCTACGGCGCGGCGATGCAGTCCGGCGCGGCCGGGGCGCTCATCCCGGTGCGCAATACCGACACCGGCGTGATCATCAGGGCCGTCGTCCAGCCGGACGGCACCGTCAAGGTCATGGACGGGTCATGACCAGGATCCTCCTTGCGCTCATCCTGCTGCTGTCGGCCGCCAGCGCCCACGCCGCCGTCCGCATCAAGGACATCGCGGACATCAAGGGCCTGCGCGAGAACCAGATCGTCGGCTACGGCCTCGTCATCGGCCTCAACGGCACCGGCGATACGCTTCGCAACGCTCCCTTCACGGAGCAGTCCCTGCAATCGATGCTCGAGAACATGGGCATCAATGTCAGGAACGAGACCACGAGCACAACCAATCCGCCGCGACCGACCACGCTGCGTACCCGCAACGTCGCGGCCGTGATGGTGACCGCGGACCTGACGCCCTCGATCGGGCCCGGCGAGCGCATGGACGTCACCGTGTCCTCGCTTGGCGACGCAACTTCGCTGCTCGGCGGCACGCTGGTGATGACCTCGCTGCGCGCGGCGGACGGCGCCGTCTATGCGGTGGCGCAGGGCGCGATCGTGGTCGCCGGTTACAGCGTCGGCGGCCAGGCGCAGAATGTCAGCCAGGGCACGCCGACGGCCGGGCGCATTCCGAACGGCGCGCTGGTCGAGCGCGAGGTGCATGGAAGTCTCCATGAGATGGAGTTCCTGGTGCTGCAGCTCAAGAATCCGGACTTCGTCACTGCAACGCGCATCCTCGACGCCATCAACCGCTTTGCCGGCGGACGTTACCGCGCGCAGATCGCTTTCGAGCGCGACTACCGCACCATCGTGCTGTCGAAGCCGCGTCACATCGGCCCGGTGCGATTCCTCGCCGAGATCGGCGAGCTGACGGTCGAGCCGGACACGCCGGCACGGGTGGTGATCAACGAACGCACCGGCACGGTGGTGATCGGGCGCGACGTGCGGATATCGACCGTTGCGGTCACGCACGGCAATCTGACGGTTCGTGTCACCGAGATGCCCGTGGTTTCGCAGCCGGCGCCGTTCTCGCGGGGACAGACGGTCGTCGTGCCCCAGACCGTGGTCGAGGCCAACGAGGCCGGATCGCAGGTGGCGATCCTCAGCGGGGTCGATCTGCAGCGGCTGGTGCGCGGGCTGAACCAGATCGGCCTCAAGCCGTCGGGCATCATCGCCATCCTCCAGGCGATCAAGACGGCTGGCGCGCTCCAGGCCGACGTCATCGTGCAATGATGCACAAGCGTCGTGCAAGCTTGGTCGCTCAATGCTCAGGTCTCGACCGAGAATCGCACGCGGCCCGATGCTGAAGCTGGATCACAAAGCCAAACTCCTCCTGCTGGTCGCGGCATCCCTGCTCGCGAGCACGTCGATCGTGCTCGCCCTGGACGAGGCCAAGCCGTCGAAGCCGCTCAATTTGCTCTCTTTCGCGCGCGCCCGCGCAGCCGGACCGCAGAAGCCGCAGCCGGCCCCGGCGGCGCCAAGCGGCAGCGCGTCGGTCCAGGCGACCGCGTGGGCCGCCGAGGACTCCGGCCCGGCGGTCACTGGCGCGGTGCCTGCTTCCGAGACGCCAGCACCAGCACCTGTCCGTCCGGCCAAGCCCGGCAGCGTCACGGCGCCGTCGAAGCCGGCACCGCCGCAGGCGGCAGCGTCCACCGAAAACGAGGTCGCGCTGTTCTGCAGCAACGTCGCCGATCCCGCTGCCGATGCGCGGCTGGCCTGGCAGCTCAAGGAGCTGCAAAAGGCCGAGAACCTGCTGCGCGAGCGGATCGCCGAGGTGGAAGCCAAGCGCGCCGAATACGAGCAGTGGATGGCGCTGCGCGACGACTTCCTGAAGAAGGCCGAAGCGAGCGTCGTCGAGATCTATTCGCGCATGAAGCCCGACGCTGCGGCGACCCAGATTGCCGGCATGGCGGACGAGACGGCCGCCGCCGTGCTCGCCAAGCTCAGCCCGAGGAGCTCGAGCGCGATCTTCAACGAGATGGATACGGCACGCGCGGCACACCTCGCCGATTTGCTCGGCGGGATGCGTCGCGTGGACGACGGAAAGACCAAATAGATGAAGAAGCCGATCCTCATCCTCCCGCTCGTCCTGACATCCGTGCTGCTGGCCGGATGCTTGCATGATCCGGCCGAGATCCTGACCGGCCCGCAAATGTCGCCGGTCGGCAGCGGCCTCCGGACCCAGGCCGAACCGATCCCGGTTACGCCGCGCATGCGTACGCCCGTCAGCTATCGCTCGACCTGGGACGACGGCACCGATCTCTACCGCGATCCGCGCGCCCGGCGCACCGGCGACGTCGTGACGGTGATCATCTCGATGCAGGACAAAGCCAAGCTCGACAACAAGACCGGCCGCTCGCGCGACTCGCAGGTCAAGTTCGGGCTCGACTGGCTGATGGACGTCGCCGGATGGCAGGACAAGGGCTCGACCAACGCCAATCTCAGCACCAACACCCAGATCAAGGGTAACGGCCAGATCGACCGCACCGAGGACATCAAGCTCTCGATCGCCGCTATCGTCACCGACGTGTTGCCGAACGGCAATATGATGATCAGCGGCTCGCAGGAATTTCGCGTCAACACGGAGATGCGCGTGCTCAACGTCGGCGGCATCGTGCGTCCACGCGATATCTCGCGCACCAACACGATCTCCTACGAGAAGATCGCAGAGGCGCGCGTGTCTTACGGCGGTCGCGGAAATCTGTCTGACGTGCAGCAGCCTGGATGGGGACATCGGATCTATGACGCCGTTGCACCATTCTGAAGTTCGCGCCGGCCGGGCCGGGCGAGGGCAGGGGACGTCATGCGCCTGATCGCCGCCATCGTGGTGCTGACCCTTGTCGCGATCGGTGCGGGCGCGCTGGCCGGCCTGCATCTGTTTGCGACCGCCGAGCGCGTTGCCGACGCGAAGAAGAGCGCGACCCCGCCGCCGATCGCGTCGAGCTACGCCGGCAGCGCGCGCTTGCGGAAACTGTCTCCGATCGTGACCAATCTCGGCGCGCCCGCCAACAATTGGGCCCGCATCGAAGCCTCCATGGTGACCGAGAGCATGAACGACGAGGAGGCCGGCATCCTGGCCGCTCATATCAGCGAGGACATCGTCACTTACCTGAGGTCGGCGTCAGTCGCGCAGTTCGAGGGATCGCGCGGGCTCCAGCATCTGCGCGACGACCTCACCGAGCGCGCCAATATCCGCTCGTCGGGCAAGATCCGTGAATTGATCATTGAGACCCTGGTGATCCAGTGAGAGTGAGAGTCCTGCTGCTCGCGTTGGTCCTGGTGGTGCTGCCCGAAGTGGCGCTCGCCCAGATCCCGGATCTCAACTCGCTGCTGCCGCCCGGAAACGGTTCGACCAGCGGCCGCATCATCCAGCTGATGGCCCTGATCACGGTGCTGTCGGTGGCGCCGGGGCTGCTCATCATGGTGACGAGCTTCACGCGGTTTGCGGTGGCGCTGTCGTTCCTGCGCGCGGGGCTCGGCCTGCAGACCACACCGGCCAATCTGGTGCTGATCAGCCTGGCGCTGTTCATGACCTTCTACGTGATGGCGCCGACCTTTGATCGCGCCTGGGAGACCGGCGTTCAGCCGCTGATGAAGAACGAGATCTCGGAAGAGCAGGCCTATCTGAAGATCACCGATCCGTTCCGCGAGTTCATGCTGGCCCATGTCCGCGACAAGGATCTGCAGACCTTCGAGTCGCTCGCCGCGGAGAGCTTCCGCAAGAAGTTCGACGACAAGCGCGTCGATCTGCGCGTCATCATCCCGGCCTTCATGATCTCCGAGCTGAGGCGCTCGTTCGAGATCGGATTCCTCATCATCCTGCCGTTCCTCGTCATCGACATGATCGTGGCAACGCTGACGATGTCGATGGGCATGATGATGATGCCGCCGACCATCCTCGCGCTGCCGTTCAAGATGCTGTTCTTCGTGCTGATCGACGGCTGGAATCTGCTCGCCTCGGGGCTGGTGCGCTCGTTCTCGTAATGGGCGGGGGGTGCCTGGCACCCCGTCATGGTTAGCGAAAAGTACCGCGCTATGGTTAGCGGTGGGTAATATTAACCATCTGATATCGCTGAAGAATTCAAGCCGATCTTAATCCGGAAGCAAGATTCGGCGTGTTAGCAATGCGGCACGGCGGGTTGGACCCCACCCACAGCAGTCCAAAGGCATGATGCCGCCCCTCCGTACCGGTGCAAGTCCGGTATGTCCCCTGATGAAAATGTAACGCGTACATAAAGGGACATTCGCAATGTCAAGCCTGCTCACGAACTCGTCCGCCATGACCGCGCTCCAGACCCTGCGGTCTGTCAGCTCGCAACTCTCCACCACGCAGAGCCGGATCTCCACCGGTCAGCGCGTGGCCACGGCGGCGGACAACGCCGCCTACTGGTCGATCGCGACCTCGATGCGCGCCGATAACGCCGCGCTCTCCGCCGTCTCCGACTCGCTCGGTCTGTCGGCCGCGACCGTCGACACCGAATACACCGCCCTGAACAAGGTGCTCGGCGACAGCAACTCGGGCCTGACCAAGCTGCAGTCGCTGCTGGTCGAAGCCAAGACCGCCGGTATCGATCGCACCAAGATCCAGTCGGAAATCACCCAGATCCAGCAGGACATGAAGAACGTCGCCAGCGCAGCGACCTTCAACGGCGTCAACTGGCTGAGCACGAACGCCTCCACGCCGACGACCGTCAACCTGGTGTCGTCGTTCTCGCGCGTCGGCTCGACGCCGACCACCAGCTCGATCACCGTGACCGTCGCCAACTACTCGCTCTACACCTCGTCGACGAACGGCATCCTCGACACGGTGAGCGGCAGCGCCTCGGTCGACAGCCTCAACATCGGTGCGCTGACCGACTCGGCCGCCGACCAGACGATTCTCGACGGCTACATCTCGAAGGTCACCGCGGCGATCGGCACGGTGTCTTCGGGCGCCGCCAACCTCGGCGCCATCAAGAACCGTATCTCGAACAACTCCGAGTTCGTGAAGTCGCTGATGGACTCGGTTGATCGCGGTATCGGCCAGCTCGTCGACGCCGACATGAACCAGGAGTCCACCCGCCTGGCGGCTCTCCAGGTGCAGCAGCAGCTCGGCGTTCAGGCGCTCTCGATCGCCAACAACAACAGCCAGAGCATCCTGTCGCTGTTCCGCTAAGTCGTAGACTCTCTGCGGAGGGCCGCGCTTCTCGCGAAGCGCGGCCCTTTCGTTTGGCGCGCGATGTTCTCGGCAGCTGTTGCGAAAGGATCACAGCGCCACAAGCCCCGCACAAGCTTCGCTCGCTAGTCTGGCCGTTACGACGGGTTGGGTTCACGCGCATTTCCGCAGCCCAAAGGCATGATGCCGCCCTGTCGTACCGGTGCAAGCCCGGTATGTCCCCATTCAATCTGTTTCCAAAGGGACATCAAAAATGGCTTCCAGCCTGCTTACCAACTCCGCCGCTATGACTGCGCTGCAGACCCTCCGGAATGTCAGCGCCAGCCTGCAGACCACCGAAAACCGCATCTCCACCGGCCAGCGCGTTTCGACCGCGTCGGACAACTCGGCCTATTGGTCGATCGCGACCTCGATGCGCGCCGACAACGCCGCGCTCTCCGCCGTCTCCGACTCGCTCGGTCTGTCGGCTGCGACGGTCGACACCGAATACACCGCCCTGAACAAGGTCATCGGCGACCAGAACTCCGGCCTGACCAAGCTGCAGGCGTTGCTGGTCGAAGCCAAGACCGCCGGCATCGACCGCACCAAGATCCAGGCTGAAATCACCCAGATCCAGCAGGACATGAAGAACGTCGCCAACGCGGCGACCTTCAACGGTGTCAACTGGCTCAGCACCAACGCCTCCACGCCGACCACCGTCAACCTGGTGTCGTCGTTCTCGCGCGTCGGCGGCACGCCGACGATCAACACCATCACGGTCACGGTTGCCAACTACTCGCTCTATACGTCGTCCACGAGCGGCATCCTCGACACGGTGAGCGGCACCGCTTCGATCGATACCATCAGCATCGGTGCGCTGACCGACTCGGCAGCTCACCAGACCATCCTCGACGGCTACATCGCGCAGGTCACCACCGCGATCAACACGGTCAGCCAGTCGGCCGCCAACCTCGGCGCCATCAAGAACCGCATCTCGAACAACACGGAATTCGTGAAGTCGCTGATGGACTCGGTGGATCGTGGTATCGGCCAGCTCGTCGACGCCGACATGAACGCGGAATCGACCAGGCTCCAGGCGTTGCAGACCCAGCAGCAGCTCGGCGTTCAGGCGCTCTCGATCGCCAACCAGAACAGCCAGAGCATCCTGTCGCTGTTCCGCGGCTAAGCGGCGCTTTCGAAAACGACCGTGCTCCCTTAAGGGAGCACGGTCCCCGCCGCGAGCGGCGGACCTAGCGGCACAAGACGTGCCCGTAATCGGCCTCAACGCCAGATCTCATACGGTACGCCGCGACCGACCGCACCACGATGCGCCCGGGGGCGTCCGCGCGTTGCCGAACGGCCGACTGCGTCTCCAAGCCTCTTGTAAATTTGCAACGCCGTGCCTGCGAACTGACACAATCGCGTCCTCGCGCAACCTTCAGACAAGGTTGGCAGCGGAGTGTCCTCTACGTTCGCATTGGTACGAGGTCATATGCTGTTCAGTCGTGCGCAGATACAGCAACTGCTCAACAATCTGCTGGAGCTTGGGCCGCGACGCCTGATGGCCTTGGGACTGATCGGCTTCGCCGTTCTCGTCACCGTCGTCGGCGGCGCGTATTATTTGAGCCGTCCCGAATTCGAGACTCTCTATACCGGCCTCACCCGCGAAGACGTGACGCGCATGGGCGCGGCGCTGCGCGAGCAGAACATCACCTTCGACGTCAATACGGCGGGCGATGCGCTCTCGGTGCGTCCGAGCCAGACCATGCAGGCGCGCATGCTGCTCGCCGAGAAGGGGCTGCCGACCAGTGCCAATTCCGGCTACGAGCTGTTCGACAAGATCGGTTCGCTTGGCCTGACCTCGTTCATGCAGGAAGTGACGAAGCTGCGCGCGCTGGAAGGTGAAATCGCGCGCACGGTTCAGTTGATGAAGGGCGTCAAGGCGGCGCGCGTGCATATCGTGCTGCCGGTGCGCGGCTCGTTCCGCGCGACGCAGCAGCCGCCTTCGGCTTCGGTCGTGCTGCGCACCGACGGCGCGATCGAAGCGCGCACGGCGCAGTCGATCCGCCATCTCGTCGCCGCCGCGATTCCGGGCATGAGCCGCGACAAGGTGACGGTGCTGGATGCCGACGGTTCGATGCTGCTCGCCGAAGAGGACGAGGCGAGCGCCGCCCCGACCAAGATGGCGAGCCTGCAGAAGACGGTCGGCGGCATGGTGCAGGAGAACATCCGCAAGGCGCTGACGCCCTATCTCGGCCTCGACAATTTCGAGGTCAGCGTCGCCCCGCAGCTCTCCACCGACAAGAAGCAGATCAACGAGACCGTGTACGATCCCGAGAGCCGTGCCGAGCGTTCGGTGCGGAACGTGCGCGAGAAGGAATCGTCGCAGAACGCCGACCGTTCGACCCCGACCACGGTGCAGCAGAACCTTCCCGATCAGCAGGTGAACGCCGGCGGCGGCAAGAATTCCAGCGAGGACAAGACCCGCCGCGAGGACGTCACCAATTTCGAAGTGTCGTCCAAGACCACCACGACGGTGAGCGACGGCTATTCGGTGAAGAAGCTCTTCATCGCCGTCCTGGTCAATCGCGCGCGGCTGGTCGCCGATCTCGGCGACAAGACCAACCAGGCCATCGTCGACAGCAAGCTCGCCGAGATCAGCCAGCTCGCGGCCACGGCCGGCGGACTGGACAAGACGCGCGGCGACCAGATCCAGGTCACGGCGGTCGACTTCATCGAAGGCTCGCGCGAGATGGCGCCGGTGCCGCCGATCAGCTTCGTCGAGATGATCAACAAGCAGCTCGGCAGCGTCATCAACGCCGTGACGATCCTGGCGGTTGCTTCGATGCTGGTCTGGTTCGGCTTGCGGCCGGCGGTCAACGGCATTCTGACCCATCGCGCGGAGCAGGAACAGGTGGAGGCCGCCGAGGCCGCCGAGCTCGAAGCCGCTGCGGCCCTTGCTCTGGCCGAGAGCAGCGACCCCGAGCTCAACCTCGTCGAGGACCTCGAAGGCAAGATGCAGCGCACGCCGCAGAAGCGGTTGGAACAGATCGTCCGGCTCGATCAGGCACAGGCGGCAGCGATCCTTAAAGACTGGATGCGACGCGAGGAGGCGGCATGAACGCGGCAATCGGAAAGCTCCTGACTCAGTTCGACGCGAACGGCCGGGCGAAGTCGCCACCACCTCCGCCGCCCAGGATCCAGGACGTGCTGACGCGGCCGAAGGAAGTCGTGCGCGAACAGCAACCGCAGCTGCAGGCTCCGCCGCAGCCCGCGCCCCAGCCCCAATCGCCGCCTCCGGCGCCGAAGGCGGAAGCGCCGCCAGCCAATCTGCTGGACGATGCCTACCGGCGCGGCCTTGCGGCCGGTGTCGCGGAAGGCGACGCCAAGCTTGCCGAGGAGCGCGTGCGCAGCGCGATCCGGCTCGGCGAGGAGCGCGCCAAATGGTCGGACCAGCAGGCGGTCGCGATCGTCAGCGGCTTCGAAGCGGCGTGCCGCGAGATCGAGACCAACATCGCAAGCTCCGTCGCGCGGATCCTGCTGCCGTTCCTCGCCGACGCGGTCCGCGACAAGGCGATCGGATCGCTGGTCGAGCAGATCGCGGCGCTGACCGGCAATTCGTCGGCGCCGGCCTTCAAGGTCACCGGCCCGAGCGAGCTGCTCGATCTCGTGAGAACCCAGCTCGAGGCGTCCCGGCGCACCGGCATCGCGTACGAGACGGCCGAAGCCGTCGAGGTCCGCGTCGTCGCCGATCAGACCGTGATCGAGACGCAGATCTCGGCCTGGAGCGAACGCCTGAAGGAAGCGCGCCGGTAATCCGCCATGGAAGAGGTCAAGCACGAGCTCGTCATCGTCCGCCGCCGCAGTGCCTTCGCCGAGGAGGCGCATCACGGCGGCGTATGGAAGATCGCCTATGCGGACTTCATGACCGCGATGATGGCGTTCTTCCTGGTCATGTGGCTGCTCAACGCGCTCAACCAGGACCAGAAGCAAGTCGTTGCGAGCTATTTCAACCCGATCAAGCTGGCGGAGAATGCGCCGGCTCCGAAAGGTCTGAAGGATCTTTCCAAGAAGGAGCCGACGACGTTCGAAGGTCAGGACGGCAGGCGGCAGCCGGCCGGTCCGAGCGAGGAGCGACGCGGCGATTCCCCGACGGCCGAAAAGCCGCCCTTCTATGAAGAGAAGGTGCTGTTCCGCGATCCCTACGCAACGCTCGCCGAGATCGCGAGCAGCGCCAACCAGGCCTCGGGGCAGCGGCGCGCCGGCGCGCTGACGTCGGCCGAAGAGGACGGCCTCAAGGGTGGCGACGCCTATCGCGATCCGTTCGATCCCGGCTATTGGAAGCTGGCGCCGCAAGCCTCCAAGGACGCGGACCGCATGATCGAAAGCGAGCCCAAGCCGAATGCGGCCGCGCGCGACGCCGCGGCCGCCACAAATCCGGGCGAGCAGACGCGTCGTGCCAAGGCGGACGACGCCGGCGGAAGCGTGGCTTCGAACGCGGATGCATCGTCGGCGAACCTGTCGCCGCTGATGCCGCCGGCCGCCGCGCCGGCGCCATCGCCCCGCGAGGGCAGCGCCCAGGCGACTGCTCAGGCGAACGGCCAGGCGACGGCTCAAGCCAACGCCGCCGCGCAGGCACGTCCGAACGATGCGGCGAAGGAGAACGAGCCGCGCGATGCCGCGCAGACCCAGCAGCCGACCATCAAGCAGCTTCAATCCGCGATCGCGGAGGCGCTGTCGGACATCAAGGCGGGCGCAGGCCCGGCGGCCGAGGTGCGTCAGGTCGAGGAGGGGCTCCTGATCAGCCTGACCGACGATGCGAGCTTCGGCATGTTCGCGGTCGGCTCGGCCGAGCCGCGGCCCGAACTGATCCGCGTGATCGACAAGATCGGGCCGCTGCTGACGAAGCGTCAGGGCGCGATCATCGTCCGCGGCCATACCGACAACCGGCCATATCGCTCGGAGAACTACGACAATTGGCGGCTGTCGACCGCGCGTGCCCAGATGGCCTATTACATGCTGGTTCGCTCCGGCGTCGACGCGCAACGGATCGAGCATGTCGAGGGCTACGCCGACCGGCGTCCGAAGCTTCCGAACGATCCCGCGGCCGCGCAGAACCGCCGCATCGAGATCCTGATCCGCGAGAAGCGCCCTTGATCAGGCCGCTGCTCTGCGCCGCCCTGCTGCTGCTGCCGTTCACGGCGGGAGGCGCGCTTGCCCAGCCCGCGCGCCCGCCCGGCGAGCCGTATGAGCTCGTCCGCGCATTGCAGGCCGTGCAGGACGGCATTGCCAACGGCGACACCGCCGCTCATGGCAGCCACATCGCGCTGATCCGGCAGATCGGCGAGAAGTTTCTCGCCGCCGATCCCGCCGTGTGGAGCAATCCGCAGAACAGTCAGGCCGTCGTCATCTACCTGCTCAGCGGCGGCGCGCCGCAAATCGTCCGCAAACTGCCGCGCGACAAGATGGCCGTGGCCGAGCGTCTGTTCAACGGCGCGCTCGCTTATGTCGAGGGCCATCAGGAGGAAGCGCGGGAGCAGCTCAAGGACATCAAGCCGCGGACGCTGTCCTCCGGCCTCGGCGGACAGGTCGCGCTGGTCCAGGGTGCGTTGTTCGCGCGTACCGAGGCTTCGCTCGCGATCGAGCGCCTGGATGATGCGCGCCTGCTGCTGCCGGGCACGCTGGTGGAGGAAGCGGCGCTGCGCCGCGAGATCCTGCTGGTTGGGCAGGCGGAGGATTTCGAGAAGTTCGAGTTCCTGACGCTGGCCTATCTCCGCCACTACCGCAATTCGATCTATGCCGGCGATTTTTGGCAGCGCTTCTCCACCGGCCTGACGCAATCGAGCCTGGCGCTCGACGAACGCCGCTTCGCGCGGATCGCGGCCCTGCTGGAGCAGGTCGATCGGGCAAGCCGCCTCAAGCTCTATCTGGTGCTCGCGCGCGCCGCGATGGTGCGTGGACAGCTGGCCGTGACGCGGCTCGCCGGCGAACGGGCACTGACGCTCAGCGCTGATGCCTCGGCGGATCGCGAACGGGCGCATTTCTTCCGCGCCGCCGCGCGGGCACTCGCCGACGAATATGACGGCGGCCTCGCCGAGTTGAAGGCGGTCGACAAGTCGAAGCTGCCCGAGCGCGACGTGCCCCTGTTCAACGCCACGATGCAGCTCGCGCTCGATGTTCGCAAGCCGCTTCCGGGCGGATCCGCCATCGCGGCCGACAAGCCTCCGGTGACGCCGGCGCGCCTCGATCTGGCGTCATCAACCGCGACGCTCGCGCGCGCGCAAAAGCAGCTCCGCGAGCTCGAACTCTTCACAAGGGATCGCCGTCCATGACCAAGCTCACGGGAACCTCCGGACAGCATTTCTCGGGTCTTGCCGAGAGCCTCAACATGCGGGGAACGTCGCGCTCGGCCAAGGGCGCCGGCGGCAAGTCTCAGTCGAGCTCCTCGTTCAACGATCTGCTCCATACCGTCTCGAACCTCGCCAAGCAGGCCCTGAACGACGGCGGCAGCGAAACGACGGCAAAGCCCGGAACGTTGCGCACGCGTCTGGTCCACCCCGGCGAGGCGGAGAAGCCGAAAGCCGCGGTGGTGCAGGAGCGCGTCGCAGCGTCGGAGCACGCAAAGTCCAGCGACGGGCCGTCCGACAAGAAGACCGAGAAGCCGCTGGAGAAACAACGCCACGTCGATCATGCCGCCAAGGTGGACGTCGAGGCCCCATCGAATACTGCCGTGGTGATCGGACAGGAGATCGCCGCGGTTCCTGCCGTGAAGCCGCAGATCCAATTGCAGTCGACCGACAAGGACGCGCCCGTGCGCGAGGAACGGTCGTCCACGAAGCGCGAGGTTCAGGTCACGAAGGCGGTGGCCGCGACCGAAACCGCCCCATCCAACGATCCTCCGTCTGCCGCGCGCCCGCGTGCCGCGGCTTCGCAGGTGGCGACCGCGCCCCAATCCCTGCCTGCACGGGACGGTGAGCCGTCGGGCGCGATGCCCGCGACACCAGGTTTCGAGGCGGTCACGGCCAATGTCGAGCGCGCGGCCAAGGCCGCGGGGCGCGACGCGCTGCCCGAGACGACCAAGGTCACGGTGGTCCAGCAGGAGACCCATCTGCCTCCGGCGCAATTCAGCGCCCCGCAGCAGGTCGCCAACGCTGTGGTCGCCGAGCTGAAGGAGTCCGCAAGCCCTGCGGCCTCCGCCGCGCCCGATCTTACGGCGCCCCAGACCAATGCGCCGGATCAGCCGCTGAAGATCCTGACCATCAATCTCGAGCCGCCCGCGCTCGGCAACGTCACCGTGCGCCTTCGCCTCGTCGGCACCGAAGTGTCGATCCACCTTGCAGCCGAACGCAAGGACACCAGCCAGATGCTGGACCAGCAGCGCGATTCGATCCGCGATCTCATGCAATCGGCAGGCTACGTGGCCGACGTCGCGCCGGTGCAGCACGGTTCGCTGGATGGATTCCAGAGCGGTTCCGGCCAGTCACAGCCGCAGTTCTCGGGCCAGCAGCAGCCGTCGTCGCAGTCGCAAGGAACGTTCGGCGGCGCCGGCACCTCGTCGGGACAGTCCGACGGTGGCGCGAGGCAGGCAAGGCAGGAGCGCCAGTCCAATCAGGAGACGCGTCATGACCAGGAATTGGGTCAGCAGAATCGCCACGGCCCTGTTTATCTGTAACGCCGGCACCGCGGCGGCGGCGACCGACAGCACGCGCCCTTGCGAGCGCGAGATGGCGCGCGCGGCCCAGCAGCACGGGATTCCGCTCGGCATTCTCTATGCGGTCGGCCTCACCGAGACCGGCCGCCGCGGCGCGCTGCATCCTTACGCGCTCGGAACCGACGGCCAGACCGTGTTCGCCAAGGACCTCGACGACGCCATGGCGAATTTCGAGGCGATACGGGCTAAGGGGATCAAGCTGATCGATCTCGGCTGCATGCAGATCAACCACTATTTTCACGGCGACAAGTTCAGTTCGGTGCGGGCGATGTTCGATCCCGCCAGAAACGTCGACTATGCCGCGCGTTTCCTGAAAGAACTGAAGCAGCGCGAGGGCAGCTGGACCATGGCGGTCGCGCGCTACAATGCCGGCCCCAACAACCAGCCGGCGCAGAAGCGCTACGTCTGCCATATCGTCGCGCATCTCGTCTCCAGCGGCTTCGGCGCGTGGACCGACAAGGCGCGCTCGTTCTGCCAGCCGAAGGCAACATGACGCGATGAACTGAAGCAACGACCAATGGCACGACGACAAGTTGTGCATCGTCCCCAATCATCAGCCCCGCGCAAGCAAGAACCCCCATTGTAGCTGCAACCTACCAAAGGAGCCCCCTTCATGAGCCTGTATGGTGTTATGCGCACCGGCGTTTCCGGAATGAACGCGCAGTCCAACAAGCTGTCGACGGTCTCGGACAACATCGCCAACGTCAACACGACCGGCTACAAGCGGGCTTCCACCGAATTCTCCTCGCTGATCCTGAAGAGCGGCTCCGGTAATTACGATTCCGGCGCGGTCGAGACCACGGTCCGCTACGCCATCTCCGACCCCGGCAACTACCACTTCACGACCTCGGTGACGGATCTTGCGGTCCAGGGCAACGGCTTCTTCGTCGTGCAGGATGCGAACGGCAACAACTTCCTCACCCGCGCCGGCGCGTTCGTGCCCGATGATACGGGCAACCTCGTCAACACCGCCGGCTTCCAGCTGATGGGCTACAACATCGCCAACGGTGCCACGCCCACCGTCGCCGCCAACGGCTTCGGCGGTCTCCAGGTCATCAACGTCAACCAGATGGCGCTGCAGGCAGCGCCGTCCACCAAGGCGACCGTCGCCGCCAACCTCGATCCGAGCGCGACCGCGATCGCAGCCCCGGCAGGACCCGCCAACTACACCTCGAAGACGTCGATGGTGACCTACGACAACATCGGCAATGCTGTGACGCTCGACGTCTACGCCGCCAAGACGGGCGCAAACACCTGGGACATCCAGGTCTACAACGGCGCAACCGCGCTGACGACGGCAGGCCCCGCGACCACGTTCACCTTCGACGTCACCGCGACCGGCAAGGGCAAGCTCGCCGCGGCGAGCCCGACGTCGCTCTCGGTCGCGATCCCCGGCGGTTCGGCCGCCTTCAACATCGATATGTCGGCCATGACCCAGGTCGCCGCTGCCTTCGACTTCAAGGCGACGGTCGACGGCAACGCTCCGTCCGCGGTCGAGAAGGTGAATATCGACGACAAGGGCATCGTCACCGCCGTGCTCAAGAACGGCACCACGCTGCCGAGCTTCCAGATCGCGCTCGCCACCGTGCCGAGCCCGGATCACCTGACGCCCGAGGTCGGCAACGTCTACTCGCCCAACCTGGAGTCCGGAAACGTGCAGGTCGGTCTCGCCGGCCAGGGCGGTCTCGGCACCGTGAAATCCGGCGCACTGGAAGATTCCAACGTCGATCTCGCGGACGAGTTGACCTCGATGATCGAGGCCCAGCGCGGTTTCACCGCGAACTCGAAATCGTTCCAGACCGGCGCCGACCTGCTGGACGTCGTCGTCAACCTGAAGCGCTGAATATTTCAGCGCTCGTTTCGGGCAAGGGCACGTCATGTCCATTACCGCCGCTCTCAACTCTGCCCGCTCCTCGCTCATGGCGTCGGGCATCCAATCGGCGACGATCTCGCGCAACATCGCCGGGGCAAGCGCCCCCGGCTATTCGCGCAAGATCACCATGCTGGACAATTTTCCCGGCGCCGGTGTCTACGTCGCGGCGATCCAGCGTGCGGCCTCCTCCGGCCTCTACAGCAACGTCCTGGTCGCGACCTCGTCGTCCGCCAAGCAGAGCGTGATCTATGACGGTCTGCAGAAGATCGCGGCATCGACGGTGGACGATCCCGAGCTCGAACAGTCGCCCACCGCCCAGCTGAACAAGCTGAAACAGGCGCTGCAGCAATACGCCAACTCCACCGACAATGCGACCCTGGCACAAGCTGCCGTGACGTCCGCCAAGGACATGGTGACCGCGCTCAACCAGGCCACCAAGACCGTGCAGTCGGTCCGCGAGCAGGCCGACGTCGACATGACGACGTCGGTCACCAACATCAACCAGCTCCTCACCCAGTTCCAGACCGTCAACACCGCGATCGTGAAGGGCACGACCACCGGCGACGACGTCACCGACTATCTCGACCAGCGCGACAGCATCGTCTCGAAGCTGTCGCAGGAGCTCGGCGTCACCATGTCGCTGCGTCCCAACGGGGATGCGGCGCTCTATACCGACAGCGGCGTCGTGCTGTTCGACAAGACGGCCCGGCCGGTGAGTTTTACGCCGACCAACGCCTACACGGCCGGCACCACCGGCAATGCCGTCTTCATCGACGGCGTGCCCGTGACCGGTGCCAATTCCGTCATGCCGCTCAAATCCGGCAAGCTCGCCGGCCTTGCCCAGCTGCGCGACCAGGACACGGTGACGTATCAGAGCCAGCTCGACGAAGTCGCACGCGGCCTGATCGAGGCGTTCAAAGAGGTCGATCAATCGGGCGCCGCGCTGCCCGACGTGCCCGGCCTCTTCACCTATCCGGGTTCGCCCGCGATGCCCGCGAGCGCCACGATCTCGGTCGGTCTGGCCGGCACGATTTCGGTCGCCGCATCGGTCGACCCGGCCGCGGGCGGCAACCCAAATCTGCTGCGCGACGGCGCCATCAGCGGCAGCGCCGCCTACAATTACAACACGACCGGCAATGCGGGCTTCTCGACGCGGCTCCAGCAGCTGATCGACAACATGAACGCGCCGCAGCCGTTCGACGTCACGGCGCAGGGCAAGCCGAGCGGCAGCGTGATCGAGTTCGCCTCGTCCTCGGCGAGCTGGATCGAAAGCCATCGCAAGGCCGCCGACGACAACGTCCAGTACCAGAACACGCTGCTCGACCGCAGCACCGCGGCGCTGTCCAACGTCGCCGGCGTCAACATGGACGACGAGATGGCGTTGATGCTCCAGGTCGAGCGCACCTATTCGGCCTCGTCCAAGATCATTTCGACCGTCGACCAGATGTTGCAGAGCCTGCTGGCTGCCGTGGGGAATTAAGTCATGATGAGCGCCAACTACATCTCGACCCTGATGCTGTCGTCGTCGCTGAGGTCGTCGATCACGAACAACCAGAGCGCGCTGACCAAGGCCTCGAAGGAGGCGACCACCGGCCGCTTCGCCGATGTCGGCCTCGAGCTCGGCACGGGAACGGGCCGCGACGTGGCGCTGCGGGCCGATTTCAACTTCGCCGACCAGCTCGTCGACACCAACGAGCTGGTGTCGGGGCGCCTCGACGTGACCCAGAACCGGATCACCCAGCTCGGCACGACCGCCTCGGAGTTCCTCAAGAACCTGATCGCGGCCCGCGACGCCGACAGCGGCGCGAAGATCATCATGCCGAGCGCGTCCGCGAACCTGCAGGACCTGATCGGCGCGCTCAACGTCTCCTACAACGGCTCCTATCTGTTCGGCGGCATCAATACGCAGACCGTGCCGGTGGCGAACTACGTCGCGGGATCGACCAGCAAGAACCAGGTCGATGCAGACTTCCTCGCGACCTTCGGCTTCTCGCAGTCTGCGGCCGGCGTGAGCACGATCACGCCGGCGCAAATGCAGAATTTCCTCGACAATGTGCTCGATCCCGAATTCGCAAGCCCGGCCTGGAACACCAACTGGTCATCGGCCACGGACCAGACGCTGTCGAGCCGCATCTCCACGACCGAGGTCGTCGACAGCTCGGTCAGCGCCAACCAGCCAGGCTTCCGTAAACTGGCCGAGGCCTACACCATGCTCACGGATCTCGGCAACACCAGCCTGAGCAAGGACACGTTCCAGGTCGTCGTCGACAAGGCGATCGGTCTCGTCAGCGGCGCGATCAACGATCTCGCGGTGCTCGGCGGCACCGTCGGCTCGATCCAGCAACGGGTCACCGGCGCATCCGAGAAGCTGAAGATCCAGAAGGACATCCTCAACAACCAGATCGTCAAGCTGGAGGCGGTCGACCCGACCGAGGCCTCGGTCCGGGTCAACACCTTGCAGACCCAGATCAAGACGGCGCTCGCGCTGACCTCGCAGCTCCAGCAGATCAGCCTCATCAACTATCTCTAGGTCTGGTTCGTACCTTGTCCTGTTATTCGGTCTCCTGCGCAGAGTGGTTCTGATGACGTTTGAAGCCTATGAAGCGGTCGTCGACGAGAGTGGCTACGAGGCGCGGGGGCGCGAGCGGCAGGCGCTCAGCCTCGGCATCGACCGGCTCGAGCGGCTCCAGCGTGGGCGCTTCAGCCTCGAGGATCTGGTCGAGAGCCTGCTCTATGTGCGGCGGCTGTGGACGATCTTCATCGAAGATCTCTCGCACCCCGAGAATGGCCTGCCGGAAAAGCTGCGCGCCGACATCATCTCGATCGGCCTGTGGGTCGTCAAGGAAGCCGATCGTCTCCGCGAGGAAAGATCGAACGACGTGATCCAGCTCATCGAAATCAACCGCCTGATCCGAGACGCGCTTTAATGAAAGTCTCCTTGCGGGCTGGCGAACGGATCTACATCAACGGCGCGGTGCTGCGCGTGGACCGCAAGGTCTCCGTCGAGCTCGTCAACGACGTGATGTTCCTGCTCGAAGGGCAGGTCATGCAGGCCTCCGACGCCACGACGGCGCTGCGGCAGCTTTATTTCATCGTCCAGCTCATGCTGATGAACCCGACCGATATCCGCGACGCCGCTGCGCTGTACGCGCAGCACCATGCGGCCCTCTGTGCCGTGTGCGAGAGCCGCGAGATGCTGGACGGGCTTGGTGCGGTCGACGAACTGGTCCAGGCGACACGTTACTTCGAGGCGCTCAAGCGGATTCGGGCCCTGTTCCCCGTGGAGCAGGCGATCCTGGCCGGCGCGGCCACCATCACCCCCGTCGAGGCTGCCTGACAGCGGAGAGACAGATGAACGTCACCAGCGCAACCGATAGCACGAGCAAGTCGACCGATTCGACCGGATCCACCACGACGACGTCGAGCAACAGCGTCGACTACAACACGTTTCTTCAGCTCCTGATCGCCGAGATGAAGAACCAGGATCCGACCAATCCGATGGACACCTCGCAATATATGAGCCAGTTCGCCCAGCTCTCGACGGTCGAGCAGGCGATGCAGACCAATTCGAAGCTGGACGCGCTGCTGTCGTCGCAGTCCCTGTCGCAGGCCAACAGCCTGATCGGCAAGACCGTCAGCTTCACCGATTCCACCGGCGCCAGCTTCAGCGGCAAGGTCGTCTCGGTCGCCATCAACAGCGACGGCTCCATCGCGACCCTCCAGGACGGCACCAAGGTCGCGGTCGGACCCGGCCTCACGATCAGCCAGTCATGAACGAGCGCGACGCCCTCGATATTGTCCAGGCGGCGATCTGGACCATCATCGTCGCCTCCGGGCCTGCGGTCGGCGCCGCGATGCTGGTCGGCACGATGATCGCGCTGATCCAGGCCCTGACCCAGATCCAGGAGGTGACGCTGACCTTCGTTCCGAAGATCATCGTCATCCTGCTCGTCGTTGCCGTTTCCGGCTCCTTCATCGGCGCCCATCTCTCCACCTTCACCGAGATGGTCTATTCGCGGATCGAGCACGGCTTCTGATCCGGACGGTGATCCGCCACCATCCCCGCGTAAGCTTTGCACGGCAGATTAGGGGCGGACCCCTCTGCCGGTGACCCATGGCCGATACGTTAGCTGCTAGCCTGCCGACCCCCCGACGATTGGGGGCCGACGCCTTCTTCGCAGGCGGCATCGTGGCCATGCTCACGATCCTGTTCCTGCCGATCCCGCCGATCCTGATCGACCTCGGCCTCGCATTCTCGATCGCGCTGTCGGCGCTGATCCTGATGGTCGCGCTGTGGATCCAGCGGCCGCTCGACTTCTCGGCCTTCCCGACCGTGCTGCTGATCGCGACGATCCTGCGCCTGGCGCTGAACGTCGCGACTACCCGTCTGATCCTGTCGCGTGGCGGGGAGGGCGAACAGGCTGCCGGCCACGTCGTCGCCGGCTTCTCCAAATTCGTCATGGGCGGCGACTTCGTCATCGGCCTGATCATCTTCGCCATCCTGGTCACGGTGAACTTCGTCGTGATCACCAAGGGTGCGACGCGTATCGCCGAAGTGGGCGCTCGCTTCACCCTCGACGCCATCCCCGGCAAGCAGATGGCGATCGATGCCGATCTGTCGGCGGGCCTGATCGACGACAAGGAAGCCCAGCGCCGGCGCCGCGAGCTCGAAGAAGAAAGCGCGTTCTTCGGTGCCATGGACGGTGCCTCGAAATTCGTGCGCGGCGACGCCATCGCCGGCCTGATCATCACGGCGATCAACATTTTCGGCGGCATCATCATCGGCGTCACCCATCACGGGCTGACGCTGTCGCGCGCCGCCGACGTCTACACGAAGCTCTCCGTCGGCGACGGCCTGGTGTCGCAGATGCCGGCGCTGATCGTATCGCTGTCGGCGGGCCTGCTGGTCTCCAAAGGCGGCACCAGGGGCTCGGCGGAGCAGGCCGTGCTGCGGCAGCTCGGCGGCTATCCGCGCGCGGTGTCGGCCGCCGCGCTGATGATGTTCGTGCTCGCCCTGATGCCGGGGCTGCCGATGGCGCCCTTCGTTCTGCTCGGCGGCGTCATGGCCTTCGTCGGCTACTCGCTGCCGAAGCAGCAGGCGGCGCTGAAGCAGAAGGAGGACGCGCGCAAGGCCGACGAGCGCGCCCAGGCCGAGGCCAAGGAGTCCGTCAAGGAGCAGCTCAAGACCGCGGAGATCGAACTGGCGCTCGGCGGCCATCTTTCGGTCCATCTCCTGGGCTCGCGCACCGAGCTCGCCCACCGCGTCGCCAAGATCCGCAAGAAGTTCGCCAAGCAGTACGGCTTCGTCATTCCCGAGATCAAGCTCTCCGACAATCTGTCGATCGACCCCAAGGGCTACCAGATCCGCATCCACGACACCCGCGTCGCCCATGGCGAGCTCAGGCTCGGCGAGGTGCTCGTGCTGGTCGACAAGGACGGCAAGCCCGACGTGCCCGGCGAAGAGGTGATCGAGCCCGCCTTCGGCATGAAGGCATTGTGGGTGACGGAAGCCTTCACCGACGAAGTCAAGCGGCAGGGCTGCAAGCCGGTCGACAATCTGTCGGTGCTGCTTACGCATTTGAGCGAAGTGATCAGGGCGAACCTCGCCCAGCTGTTGTCCTACAAGGACATGCGCGCGCTGCTCGATCGGCTCGATCCCGAATACAAGCGTCTCGTCGAGGATCTCTGCCCGTCGCAGATCTCCTATTCGGGTCTGCTGGCGATCCTGAAGATCCTGCTGGCCGAGCGCGTCTCCATTCGCAACCTGCACCTCATCCTGGAGGCGATCGCCGAGATCGCGCCCCATGTGCGACGCTCCGAGCAGGTCGCCGAGCATGTACGCACGCGGCTTGCGCAGCAGATCTGCGGCGACCTCTCCGACAACGGCGTGCTCAACGTCATCAGGCTCGGCAACCGCTGGGACCTCGCGTTCCACCAGAGCCTGAAGCGCGACGCCAAGGGCGACGTCGTCGAGTTCGACGCCGATCCGCGCCTGATCGAGCAGTTCGCGACCGAAGCCAGCGCCGCGATCCGCAAGTTCACCGAGAACGGCACCAGCGTGGTGCTGGCGGTGACTCCCGAAGCACGCCCCTATGTCCGGATGATCCTGGAGCGGGTGTTCCCGACATTGCCGGTCCTGTCGCATGTCGAGGTCGCGCGCAGCGCCGAGATCAGGGCCCTCGGAGCCGTCTCGTGATCTCCGGCCTTGCGGACAGCGTGCTGGTGACGTTCATCGTGTTCTGCCGCATCGGCGCCTGCCTGATGCTGGTGCCCGGCTATTCCAGCGTCAACGTTCCGGCCCAGGTCCGCCTGTTCGTGGCGCTGGTCACGACGTTCGCGCTGGCGCCGATCCTGATCGCGGTCCTGAAGCCGCTCACGGACAACGCAGCCCCGCTGACGCTGGCGCTCCTGATCTGCTCCGAGCTTCTGGTCGGCAGCGTCATCGGGCTCGGTGGGCGCGTGTTCTTCCTCGCGCTCCAGACCATGGCGACCGTGATGGCGAGCGCGATCGGCCTCAGCAACATCCCGGGCACGCCGGTCGGCGACACCGATCCAGCGCCGGCCCTGGTGCCGCTGATCATGGCGGCCGTCACCACGCTGTTCTTCATGACCGACCAGCATTGGCAGGTCCTGCGCGGCTTGATGAACTCCTACGACGTCTGGCAGCCCGGCAGCAGGATCGGCGGCGGCATGGCGCTCGACCAGCTCGTCGGCCGCCTGTCGGAAGCGTTCGTGCTGACTCTGCGGATCACCAGCCCCTTCATCGTCTATTCCGTGATCGTCAATCTGGCGGTCGGCCTGATCAACAAGCTGACGCCGGCGATTCCGGTCTACTTCATCTCCGTGCCCTTCGTGCTGTTCGGCGGCTTCCTGTTGCTCTACCTCACCAGCGACGAGCTCTTGACGCAATTCATGCTCGGCGTCTCGTCGTGGCTGGCGGAGTGACCGGCATGACCTCGCGCGCGGACAAGCTCGGCCGGATGGTCTCGCTCGTGAAGCTCCAGCTCCGGCTGTCCGAATGGCAGCTCGCGCAGCTGCGGCAGCAGGAGAGAAGCCTGCAGGACGAGCAGGAATGGCTGGTAGGCGCCTTGAACGACGGCACGCCGCCGGCGGGCTCGTCGAGCGAATCGATCGCGCGGCGCTTGAACAGGACGAGCGTCGGCGCGCGCGCGGTTCAGGCGCAGGCCGCGCAGCAGCTCGACCAGGTTCGCAGCGAGAGCCGCCGCGTGAAGCAGCTCGAGGAGGTCGCGAAGGCGGCGCTGGCCGAGAAGCTTCGCGAGGCCGAGAAGCGCTCCCTCGAGGAAATGACGGGAATAAACCCTGCCGTGCGCGCCTGGATGCCGCCGCCAGCCAACCGGAACAAGCCATGATCGTGACAGCGACACCCGACCTCGTTCTCGACGTTCTCGAGGCCGCCGATCCCGTGACGCAGCGCGTGGCGACCGCGAAGCTCGATGCGCTGAAATCCTCCGGCGCCGACTTCGCCACCACGATGGATACGGAGGTCGGCAAGGCTGCGGCGGCGAGCGCCGAACAATCCGCGGCGAAAGTGTCAGAGGTGCAATCGGATGCGCTGAACGGCCCGCCGGTCCGGGTGATCAAGGCGCCGGCATCCGGCGAGGTGTACCGGAAGTTCGAGGCATTCATCCTCCAGACCTTCGTCGAGGCCATGCTGCCGAAGGATTCCGAGGAAGTGTTCGGCAAGGGCACGGCGGGCGGCGTCTGGAAGTCGATGCTGGCAGAGCAGCTTGGCAGCCAGCTGGCGAAGGGCAAGGGCATCGGCATCGCCGAGCGGCTCGCCGCCGCGCATCCGCCGGCACCGAACGCCGCAGGCAAGGCCGGATGACGATCCGAGGAATGGGTGACAGACGTTGAGGGGTGAATTTCCTATGCAGGCACAAGAAGGCGCGGCGGCCATGGTGATCGAGCAGCCGGTCACGGACACCGAATTGATGATGACGGAAGCTGTGGCAGACGATGCACTGCTGCCCGTGCTGCTGCCGATCGTGGGCACCGAGGCCGTGGTCGACGGCGCGGACGCGGCGAGATTGGACGAGGTGCGCGGTCTGCTGGCTGCAATCCGCCGGCTCGAGGGCATCGTCGAGGAGGAGACGGTTGCGCTCACCACGGGGCAGAAGATCGACTTCGACGATTTCAGCGCGCGCAAGAGCCGGAGCATGCTCGAATTCGTCCGCCTGATGCGGGCGCGGATGCATCTCGGCGGCGAAGTCGAGGTCACCGAGCAGATTCAGCGGTTGCGCGAGAAGCTCGAGCGCAATCGCTCGGTCCTCGAAATGCACTATGACGCGGTGCGCGAGGTCGCCGGCATCATCGTCAAGGCGATCAAGGAGGCCGAGTCGGACGGCACCTATACCGGTCGCGCAGCGCAGGACGGAAAATGATCAGACTGGTGCTGGCCGGGCTCTGGGTATGCATCCTCACCGCGGGCACGAGCTATGGGGTGGCCTATTGGAAGGAGAACGGCAGCCTTCTGCCGGCAAAGGACGAATATCTCGACGGGCTGCAATACCAGAAGACGCGGGCGCTGAGCGTGCCCATGGTCGAGAACGGCAACGTGCAGGGCTATATCGTGGCACGCTTCGTCTACACCGTGGAGGCGCGGACCATGCACCAGCTCAACGTGCCGCCGGAGCCGTTCGTCGTCGACGAGGCCTTCCGCAGGATCTATGCGGATGATCGCCTCGATTTCCGCAAGCTCGCCCGTTACGACCTCTCCATCCTGACCACGGCCATCAAGCAGCGCGTCAACGAGCGCATGCAAGCTGAAATCGTCCAGGACGTCCTCGTCGAGGACTTCAACTACGTCTCCAAGGACGAATTCCAGCAGAAGCCGTAGGCCAGCGACGGAATCGCACATAAGGCGTCGGATTAGGGCAAGTAGGACCCACAGCGTCATGGCCGGGCTTGTCCCGGCCATCCACGTCTTGCCACGCAGCACGTAGAACGTGGATGCCCGGGACAAGCCCGGGCATGACGACAACCAATACTCCAATGCAATGGCCCAGCCTGTGAGGGGAGGGAACGCACCGTCGTCGAAGTGCGAGCGGAGTTCATCGCATTGTGCGTCTGCTCCCCCAAACGTGCAACGGCCTCCGCGAAGCTGCGTCGCGGAGGCTGTTGTCGGTGTCGTGGCGGGGCTTGTCGCCTCAGTTTCCGGCCGGGTAAGCGGCCGGGACGGCGTGCGTCCTGTTCAGGAGGATGCCGACCTCGTCGAGCTCCTGCATCGGCTCGTCGATCGTGTCGCCGGCGGGGATGTCGAGGCGGTAGCCGACATAGCGCCGGGCCACGATCGCGTCGAAGCCGAGGCGGTCGCGGAGCTTCTTGCGCAGCTTGCTGACGTGGCTCTCGATCACGCTTTCGTCGAACGTGGACTCGAAGATACCGTAGACCGCGTTGAAGATCTGCGTCTTGGTGATCCACTTGCCGTGATTGCTGACCATATATTCGAGAATGCGCAGTTCGCGGCGGGGCAGGGTGAGGGCATGGCCCGCGATCTCGGGGTCCCGGCCATTGAAGAAGACCTGGATCCTGTTCTCGCAAGGCCTTGGCAGTTCGCCCACCCGGCGGCGCGCGATCGCGGCCGTTCGGGCGAGGATTTCGCGGAGGTGGATCGGCACGTGCACGACGTCGTCGACGCCCGACTCGAACAGCTCGAGCGTGTTCTTGAGCATCTTCTGGCCGCTCATGGCGATGATGGGAGCCGCGGAACGCTTGCGCATGGCCCGCGGCAGGCTTCCGCGGGCATCGCAATCCCCGAGGAGGAAGGCATCGACCGCTGCCAGATCCGACTCGCTCGCGGATTGCAGCCAGTCCCAGAATTCCCCGGAGGAGAATCCGATCGAGGATACGCCTTCGCGAACGAGCCCTCCGACGTAGCTGTTCGCGACGCTCTCGCGATCATCAACGATAATATACATCAGTCTTTCGCCCCTGTTTCGCACTTGTTGCGGCCGGTTGGTTGTTGTGATGCGCCGGCTCGGCAACGTGCTGTTTGACGACATTCCTTCCCGCGAACCGTTGTTATGGTTTCGATATTCGCGGGCAGCCCTACGCATTCAGTGCCTGCGTCTCGCAGGCCTGCTACTTCGACTCGGGTACTGAACGCTTACTGTGTGAGGCTCGGCGGGTGTCTTACGGATCACCTTGCGGAGCGAATTGAGAAACGACCTAGAACAGTTGCGCCAAATTGCTCATCGCGTTCGAACGCTACTGAAACTCTGTCGATCTCCTCGCCAACTGGCGAGAATCACTTGATAGGACCGTAACGATTGCCGATTTCCGATCAAGCGTGCGGAGAAAAGCGATTGCTATGTGTGTTTGATGCTGTTGATTCGTTTCAGGTTGTTTCTTGGTATATTCAATCGCATCAGTTGATTTGGAATCCGAACTAGTTTTGCACGGTGATGGGTCTAAAGTTCCGTATCCCCGTACAATTACAGCTATTTCGAGTGGTGCTGCAGTTCATGTAAACCAGGGGCTTTTCAACCCGGGATTGACTCCGATCCCGGCTTTTCCACATGCGACAATTCGACTCATGTGTGACGGCGAGACTCCAGCTTGGCGAAATCTTGGCGAGGGTGTGTCTTTCGAGTCGCACTCTCGCCACGTGCGTGACGCGATTGACGCGTGCGACGTCGCATCTTGCGCGACGAAGATCTTCAGGTGCGCACGTTTCGGGCAAGCTTCGACAAATAACGTCACCGTTCGACAGATCGAACCGAACGGAGCATTTTCACATGTTGTCCGATGGACAAGCTCGTCCCAACGCGACCGCTGATGTTTCCGCGACGGCAAAGCCGGCTGCTGAGCCGCGCGACATGAAGGACGATACGGCGCGCGCGACCAAGCCTGCGGCAAACGCAAAGCGTGTCTCGGCCGCAGCGAGCGACGAAGCTCTCGCGAAGGAAGCGCTCGAGGGACTGAAGCGTATCCGCGCCAAGGCGCGTCTCGACAAGATGGCGATCCCAAAGCCTCCGCAGACCGTGATGAAACCGGCCGTGATCGTGGCCAAGCCGCCGCCGCCGCGTCCGACCTGGGTTGCGCCGCTCGCGACATTGGCGGGCGCCGCCATCCTCGTGGTCTGTGCCTGCACCGGCGTGATCGCTTATCTCACCACCACGCAGCCCGCGCAAAACAACGTCGCGGCCAATACCGAGATCAGGATCCTGCGCGAGACCGTCGCACAACTGCGCAAGCAGGTGTCTGGCGTGTCGGAAAATCTTGACGGTCTGCGCACTGCGGTCGATCAGTCGAGCAAGGCGACCAATGACCGCTTCGGTCGCTTCGCCGAGAATTTGGACCGCATCGAGCGGGTGAGCTCGTCCTCGACGGCGAAGCTCGACAAGCTCGCCCAAGTGCAGGTTCAGGCGCCGGCGCCCGCGCCTGCAACGGTGCAATCGCAGCCGTCGTCGCAGCAGGGGGCGATGATGGCGTCGGTCGCGGCGCCCGAGTTCACGGGCTCGGTGGCGCCGTCCGAGCGCACCTCGGCACCGCGCAAGGTGATCAAGGGCTGGTCGGTCCGCCAGGCCTATGAGGGGATCGCGATCCTGCAGAGCCCGAACGGCGTCATCGAAGTCGTGCTCGGACAGCAGGTGCCCGGCCTCGGTCGCATCGAGGAGATCAGGAGCGAGAACGGGCGTCTGGTTGTCGAGACCAGCGGCGGCGGTGTCGTCTATTCGTCGCGCAAGGCGACGCCCTGAAGCGCGACTCGTCTGCTATTGGCGATGATGCTCGAAGCTGGTGCATAGCAGATCGACCTCGGGCTCCGCGATCGGCGAGCGAAACAGGCGACAGCTGAATTCGGCCGTTGCCTTGCTGTCCGTGCCGGTGCGCTCTTCCCGGAGAAAGATGCATCGCTTGCAAACGTCGGTGTGGTGGCGCTGCTCGGCCGCGTCCGACTGATCCAGCACGTGCCGGAACGTGTCGCGGAAGCGGATCTTGACCTCGTCGTCGAGTCCGGCAATCGCGTCGACGAGAACGTTGACGGGGTCGCGCACCAGGAACTTCTTTCCCTGCTGCGTCACGCTCAGCATCACCGAGCGCTTGTCCGTCGCCGAGCGCTTCCGCTCGATATAGCCGAGCCGCTCGAGCTCCCCGATGATGAACGAGGCGGTGCCGCGCGTGGTTCCGACGTAACTCGCGAGCGCCGAGGGCGTCCGGGAAAAGCGGTTGGCACGGGAGAGGAATCGCAGCGCCATCCACTCGCGGTCGCGCAAGCCGTGCTTGGTGCCTTCGAACCACAGGATGCGTGCGACCTGCTCCAACAATTCAATCGATTCACGAGCCAAATTCATTTCGGGTCCGGGGGCGGATAAAGTTTTATTCAATTGAGCCTTGGGTAGCGCAATCAGGGTTGGCGAGAATGAGGTCCTGCGGCGGCATCGTCCGTTGCCGGTCGTTCGCTTGAGGAAGAAGCTCTTTCTCGCCGGAGAAGGAACTTCCGGACGTGGAACTAGGGCGTCACAAAGAAAGTTCGAGTAAACCGCACGACTCAACTGATCTGAAAATTTCAGTCAAATGACGACGGCGAGCGCGCCAGTGACGGTGAGATGCGAGGCGTCAGCAACATGATGTGTCGTTGTGGGCACTGCAGTGCCCATTTGTTGCGGGTCAGCGTGTCGAATGCGCGACCACGCGCATCATCTGCCGCGAATGACAGCGTGATCAGCCGGAGGCAGAACCATTGTTCTGGGTTAATGGATGTTGCGATGCAACGCAGCTAGACGGTTAAGTCCGCGCATCAGCTTCAAGGGAAAGTCAAAGTGTCGATCGGAATCGGGCAAGCAACGGCGTTCAGGGGCGGACGTGCTGCGTGAGCAGTCACCGTCGGCAACATGCTCGGTTCTCGGGTCTCGCTGGCGGCGGTGGCCGGACTTGTCGCCATGAGCCTGATGCCGGAGATGGCGCCGGTGAAGCATCGGCAGGGAGTGGCATGAGGATAATTCTGCTCGCAGGCTGGTGATTTGCGTTTTTCCGGCAAGTATTGGCGAATGCCTCGCCGAAGGGAGAAGCCCCCATGCGCAGCAGGAAGGGATAGACTGATGAGTTTCGAAACCACCATGACGTCCGACGTCGTCGGGCTGACGAAAGTCGCCCCGGTCTCGCGCCGCGGATTCATGAGCGCCACGGCGGCCGTGGCTGCCGGTTACACGCTTGCGGCCGGCCCCGTGCGCGCCGAGCCGATCACGACCGACAGCAATGGTCTCCAGGTCGGTGATGCCAGGATCAAGGTCGGCTCCGAAGAGATGCCCGCCTATTTCGCCCGTCCTGCCGGCAACACCAAGGCGCCGGTGATCATCGTGGCGATGGAGATCTTCGGCCTGCACGAATACATCAAGGACGTGACGCGGCGCCTCGCCAAGCTCGGCGCGTTCGCGATCGCGCCCGACTACTACTTCCGCAAGGGCGTCGACCTCACCAAGATCACCGACATCAAGGATCTGCTGCCGATCGTCAACGCCAAGCCGGACGCCGAGCTGCTGTCCGATCTCGACGCCGTGGTGGCCTGGGCGGGATCGCAGGGCGGCGACACCGCCAGGCTCGGCATCATCGGCTTCTGCCGCGGCGGTCGCACGGTCTGGGAATATGCCGCCCACAGCAGCAGCCTCAAGGCCGGCGTTGCCTTCTACGGTACGGTGGTCGATCCTGCCAATCCGCTTTGGCCGAAGAGCCCGATGCAGCTCGCGCCCGAGATGAAGGCGCCGGTGCTCGGCCTCTACGGTGGTGCTGATACCGGCATTCCCGTCGCCCAGGTCGAGCAGATGAAAGCCGCGCTGGCGGAAAACAAGAAGACGGCCGAATTCAAGATCTATCCCGACGCGCCACACGGCTTCCACGCCGACTACCGCGGCAGCTATCGCAAGGATGCGGCGGAGGACGCCTGGAAGCAGGCCGAGGCCTGGTTTAGGAAATACGGCGTCCTGGGCTGACCCTGGGCTGGCGCCGGGTCAAAACAGCAGGGCGGCCCAGGCGGCCGCCCTTCTTCCTGTCAGCGCAGCGTTATCACTTCGTCATCGCGCCATAGACGATGTCCTGCACCTGCTCGCGATAGTACTTCCTGAGCTCGCCGGGCGCGGCCGTTCCCACGACGACAACGAGACGCTCCTTGGGATCGCAGAGGAACTGCGTGCCGTAGGCACCGTTCCAGGTGAACTCGCCGGGATTGCCGGGGACCGACGACAGGCCCTCGCTGGTGCGGACTGCGACGGAGAGGCCGAAGCCGAATCCGGCGCGATGCGGCTCGATGTTCGCCACGTTGTTCTTGATCTCGGGGCCGAGATGGTTGGCCGTCATGTGGTGCACGGTCTTGGGCGAGAGGATGCGCTGGCCGTCGAGCTCGCCGCCGTTGAGCAGCATCTGGCCGAAGCGGACGTAGTCGCCGATTGTCGCAAACGAGCAGGCGCCGCCGCAATCGAATTTGGTCGGCGTGTCCAGGAGCTTGATGGCCTGCGGCTTGCCGGTCAGCGGATCGTTGGCAAAGGGGCGGGCGAGTCGGGGGCGCTGCGCGTCGGTCGGGTGGAAGGTCGCGTCCTTCATGCCGAGCGGCTGCCAGACATTGGTGGCGAGATAGTCGCCGAGCCTCTGCTCGCTCACCTTCTCGACGACCGCGCCGAGCACGTCGATTGAGAAGCCGTATTCGAACTCGGTCGAGGGTTGATGCGCCAGCGGCAGCTTTGTGATGCGATCGATGAAGGCCTGGGTGTCCCCTTCGATCGCGGGCGCGATACCACTGGGATACTGCCGAGCCACCGGGCTCGACGAGTCCGGCCGGCCGCCATACATCAATCCCGAGGTGTGCCGATAGAGATCGTGGATGAAGATCGGCGAGGCCTGCGGCTCGAGCTTGAGCGAGCCATCGGCCTGGGTCACGCCGACCTTCATGTCGGCAAAGCCGGGATAGTAATTGGACAGCTTGGCCTGGAGCGGCAGCCGGCCCTGCTCCATCAGCGTCAGGCCCGCAACCGCCGCCATCGGCTTGGTCATCGAGGCCAGTGCGAAGATCGCGTCGATGGGCATCGGCGTGCCCTTGTCCGGGTCGAGCAGGCCATAGGCCTTGTAGTGCACCAGCTTGCCGTCGCGCGCGATGGCGATGACCGCGCCGGGGACGCGCTTGGCGGCGATCTCGCGCGCGAAGAAATCATCGAGGCGGGTGAGTCCCTGCCGGGAGAAGCCGACATCGTCGGGGCTGGCTTCGGGCAGTGGTGCGGCGCGCGCTGCACCGAGCGTGATGATTGCAGCCGTCGCGATCAGGGCGATCGTCTTGTTCATGGCGTCCTCCCAAGGGCGCGGGCTCGTTATGCGAGTGGCCCGCTCGGTGCCCAGCTCACGTCGCCACCGGCGCGAAGTCAAGCGCGGGCGGAGGCATGTCTGGGGCGCGCCGGAGGATGTCGGAACCTTATCGTCCTTCGCCCGCGCGCCACAGCGCGTCGAGGCCGTGCCGATAGGTCGGATGGACAAGCGTGATGCCAAGCTCGCGCTTCAGTTTCGCGTTGGAGACGCGGGCGCTGCTGGCATAGAAGCTCCGCGCCATCGCCGACATCTCGGCGGTCGCGAAATCTTCTTCGGGCGGCGGTGCAACGCCCATCAGCGTCGCCGCATAGGCGATCACGTCCTGCGGCGGAGTCGGCTCGTCGTCGCAGACGTTCCAGGTGCCGCCGCTTCCGTGATGAATCGCGGCCTTGATCGCGGTTGCGATGTCGTCGACATGGATGCGGTTGAAGACCTGGCCGGGCTTGACGATGCGGCGGGCCGTTCCCGCGCGCAGCGTCGTCAGCGCATTGCGGCCGGGACCGTAGATGCCGGCGAGGCGCAGGATCGCCGCATCGCCCTGCGCAATGTCCAGCCAGACCTGCTCGGCGGCGACCCGCATGCGGGCACGGTCGAGCGTCGACTGCGGTGGCGTGGTCTCGTCGACCCAGCCGCCGCCGTGATCGCCGTAGACGCCGATGGTGGAGAGATAGACGATCTTGCGGCGGCCGGCTGTCAGCATGTCGCCAAACGCCGTGATGGCGGGATCGCCGGCCGGGCCGGGCGGGATCGACACCAGAAGCACATCGGCGTTGCGGACCAGTTCGGCCGTCTCATGCGACGGACTGCCGGAAAAGGCGTGCACTTCGATGCCGGCGAGGTCGTCCCGCTCTGTGGGATCGCGCACCGTGCCTGCGACATGGGAGAAGCTGCCGCCGAACCGGCGGACGAAGTGTCGGACGCTGTAGCCGAGGCCGAGGATGAAGAGCCGCATGCGTCTCCCGTGCCGACAAAGGTTCCCGCGCGGGCTGCGCGTCCTTCGCTCATAAGAGATTTTTGGGTCCGGCAAAAGATATTGCGATTTGTCTCGGCTCATGCCCCAGGCGATGGTCGACCGTCACAGGGAGGCACCGATCATGCAGGCAGAAGCGCTCGCTTTCGCACCGGCGGATGAGCTGATCCGGCGCGCGGCCGCGCTGATCTTCGACGTCGACGGCACCCTGGCCGAGACCGAGGAGCTGCATCGGCAGGCCTTCAACCATGCCTTCGTCTGCCAGGGTCTCGACTGGCAGTGGGACCGCACGACCTACAAGGACCTGCTGCGGGTGACCGGCGGCAAGGAGCGCATGCGCTCCTACCACGCCCGGCTGAAGGTCGGCCCGCCACTGTCGGATGCGGATGTCGCGGAGCTTCACCGTATCAAGACCGCGCATTATGCCGAGCTGGTCGAGACCGGCTGCTGTTCGTTGCGGCCGGGCGTGATCGAGCTGCTCGCCGCGGCCAAGGCGCGCGGCCAGCGGCTCGCCATCGCGACCACGACCTCGCACGGCAACATCGATGCGCTGCTGTCGCAGGCGCTGGGCGCGAACTGGACCGCGGCGTTCGATGCGATCGTCGCCGGTGACGACGTCCGGCACAAGAAGCCGGCGCCGGACGTCTATCTCGAAACGCTGGCGCGGCTGAAGCTGGGTGCGGCCGAGTGCGTGGCCATCGAGGATTCCGCCAACGGGCTGATCTCAGCGTCGCGCGCCGGCATTCCGGTCCTGATCACCCGGAGCATGTTTTTCCGTGACGAGGATTTCAGCGCGGCGCGCTGTGTGCTGGACGACCTGTCGGAACTGGCCGCCAAACCAAAAAAATGAAAAACAACCCCATGCACAGTAGGTCACGGCGGCGTGAGCGCCACGGTCAGTGCACCCGGTGGCTCGTTCTATCGTCTTCAGCCTGCTCGACAATCTGCGCAATCGGGCTCGACTGGTGATGCACCAGAAGCCACTCGTCACCTTCGCGGCGGAAATGGTTGGCCGCGGCCAGGGCGGTGCCGTCGACGATCTCGATGCAGAGCACGCGGGCGCTGTCGCCGTCGACGATAACCTGCGGCTCGGCGCAGACGATCTGCGGTCTTTCGGGATTTTGCAGGATGTCGCGCCAGCTTCCGATCACGGTGGCGCGGCCGATGATTGCCGGCCAGCCGGGATGGATGCAGGAAATGGCGTCGTCGTCCGCCCACATCCGTTCCATGCCGGCGAAGTCGCCGGCCGAAAAGGCGGCGTAGAAGGCCGCGTTGGCGGCGATGAGCTTGTTGCCCTTTGTCATGCTTTTCCGGTGCGGCAAGGACAGGCAAAAAGCAAGCGCGACTTCCGTTCGGCCTGGTGTCCGATCTGGAACGCAGTGCAGCATTGCCCGGTCAGGCCGTGACCAGCGTCTCCACGGCCCGCCGCGCCCCATCCTTGTAAAGTCGGCCGAGCGCCGCCGTCACGGCCTCGCGCAGCCGCGGCTCGGCACCCAGCGGCCCGAACACTTTTTCGACCCCAAGCAGCGCCGGCGCGAGCCGCTCGGCGATGGGGCCAGCCTCGCGCGCCAGCGCAGCGAACTCGCCGGCAAGGGGATCGCGCACATCGATGGCGCGGCCCTGTTCGTCGGTCCCGGTGACGTAGCGCATCCAGCCGGCGACCGCGAGGGCATGCGTTGCGATTGGCAGGTTCCTGGCGAGGCGATCCTGCATCGCGCCGAGCAGTCGCTGCGGCAGCTTCTGCGAACCGTCCATCGCGATCTGCCAGGTGCGGTGATGCAGCGCCGGGTTGGAAAAGCGCTTGAGCAGCGAGGCGCGATAGGCGGCAAGGTCGGTGCCGGCAGGCATCGTCAGCGTGACCGCGGCGTCCTCCATCACCCGCGCGGCGAGAGGGGCGAAATGCGGGTCCTGCATGGTGTCCGCGATGGTCTCATAGCCTGCGAGATAGCCGAGATAGGCCAGCGCCGAATGGCTGGCATTGAGCAGCCGCAGCTTCATCAGCTCGAACGGCTTGACGTCACTGACGAGCTCGACACCGGCGGCGGCAAGGTCGGGCCGGCCTGCAGTGAAGCGATCCTCGACCACCCATTGCGTGAACGGCTCGGTCATGACAGGCCAGGCGTCGCGCATGCCCAGTGCGTTCGCGACCGCGTCCCGATCGGCATCCGTCGTTTCAGGCACGATGCGGTCGACCATGGTCGAGGGGAAAGCGGCATTGTCCGCGATCCACTTGCCGAGATCCTTGGAGCGGAGCGCCGCGAACTGCGTCACGATGCGCTGCACCGTGTGGCCGTTGGCGGCGAGATTGTCGCAGCACAGCACGGTGAAGGGCAGGGCGCCCAGCGCGCGCCGGCGCGCCAGCGCGGCGACGATGAAGCCGGGTGCCGAACGCGGCGCGTCGAAATTGTTCAGATCATGCACGATATCGGGATGCCGCTCGTCGAGGTCGCCGGTCTGCGGCGTGTGGCAATAGCCCTTCTCGGTGACGGTCAGCGAGACGATGCGGGTGGTGGGATCAGCCATCCGCTCGACCAGCGCCGCCGGCTTCTCGCGCGCGACGACGCTGTCGAGCAGCGCGCCGATCACGCGGTGCTCGGTGCCTTCGGCGGCGCGCACGGCGACCGTGTAGAGATGATCCTGCGGGGCGAGGGCATCGCGCGTGTCCGGGCTGCGCAGGCTGGCGCCGATGATGCCCCAGGACGAACTGCCGCCAGCAAGGCAATCGTCGATGACGACGGCCTGATGCGCGCGATGAAATGCGCCGAGGCCGAGATGCACGATGCCGGGTGTGAGGCGCGAACGGTCATAGGCCGGGCGGCGGACGCGAGGTGCCAGCCGGTCGAGATTGGCGCTGCCAAGACGCACGGAACCTGGGCGCATGGACGTCTCCCCTTTGCTTTGCGGCTGCTTGACATGGCGCCCTGATCAGGTCAATGCTTCGGTCAATTGGTAAGACCAATTTGCCAAAATTGGCGGGCCGCGGGCCGTTCAAGCCCCGCGCGACCCTCTCGGGAGGACCAGCGTGCCGCTGGAAGCTGTGGAGGCGAGACGGCTTTATCGCCAGGTCGCCGATCAATTGCGAAGCCTGATCGACAGCGGCGAGTACGCGGTCGGCAGCCGCTTGCCGACCGAGCGCGAGCTCGCCGAGCAGCTCAAGGTGTCCAGGCCGACCGTGCGCGAAGCTTTGATCGCGCTCGAGGTCGAGGGCCGGCTGCGCATCCGCGTCGGCTCCGGCATCTATGTGATCGAGCCCGCCGCAATCGCCGCGCCCGCAGCCGCCGCCGTCATCGAGGGGCCGTTCGAGCTGCTGCGCGCCCGCGAATTCCTGGAAAGCGCCATCGCCGAGCAGGCCGCGCGCGTCGCGACCAGGGACGACATCGCCCGCATCGACGCCTCGCTGATCGCGATGGAGAAAGTCGAGCATCCCGGCGAAGCCTCGATGGTGCACGATCGCGCCTTCCACGTCGCGATCGCCGGCAGTCTCGGCAATGCCGTCCTGGTGCGCGTGGTCGGTGAGCTGTTCGACCAGCGCCTCAATCCCTATTTCACGCAGCTCGCGCATTATTTCGAGAGCCCGGGCACCTGGCGCACCGCGCTCGACGAGCACCGCGCCGTGCGCGAGGCGATCGCGGCGCATGACCCCGACGCCGCGCGCGAGGCGATGCGCACTCATCTGGCGCGATCGCAGGAGCGTTTCGCGCAGAATTTCGGCGCCGAGAAAGCGGCAGGGCCGGCTTCGGGGCGAAGCCGGGCGGCGCGATCACCGGCAAAACCTAAACCTGTGCCGAAGAAAAAGCGCACGACGGGCGGCCGCGCCCGGCGATGAAATTGGGCGGCCCGGATCCAGGTCGGAGGCGGGCGAACAAGAAGCAGACTTGAACAATGGAGGAAAAGTCAGTGTTGAAGAAAATGACGATTGCCGCAGCGGTGTCCGCCGTCACGCTATTGGCTGCCACCCAGGCCAGCATGGCGCAGACCAAGCTCAAATGGGCCCATGTCTACGAGACCTCCGAGCCGTTCCACACGGCGTCGGTATGGGCCGCCCAGGAGATCGGCAAGCGCACCAACGGGCGATATGCGATCGACGTCTATCCGGCCTCGCAGCTCGGCAAGGAGGCCGACATCAACCAGGGCCTGTCGCTCGGCTCGGTCGACATCATCATCTCCGGCTCGAGCTTCGCGGCCAAAAGCTTCCCGCCGATCGGCGTGACCTATTATCCCTACACCTTCCGCGATGCCGACCATCTGCTCGCCTACACCAAGAGCGACATCTTCAAGGAGCTCGCCAAGGGTTATGAGGACAAGAGCGGCCACCACATCGTCGCGGTGACCTATTACGGCGTGCGCCAGACCTCGTCGAACAAGCCGATCAAGACCTGCGCCGACATGAAGGGCCTGAAGATGCGCGTGCCCGACGTGCCGGCCTATCTCGCCATGCCGCGCGCCTGCGGCGCCAACACCGCGCCGATCGCCTTCGCCGAAGTCTATCTCGCGCTCCAGAACGGCACCGTCGAGGCGCAGGAGAATCCGCTGACCACGATCGAGGCCAAGAAGTTCTACGAGGTGCAGAAGCACATCGTGCTGACCGGCCACATCGTCGATCACCTCAACACCGTGATCGCCGGCGCGCTGTGGAAGAAGCTGTCCGACGAGGACAAGAAGATCTTCACCGACGTCGCGCAGGAGGCCGCCGCCAAGGCCACCGGCGAGATCAAGCAGAACGAGGCCAAGCTGGTCGCCTTCTTCAAGGAGAAGGGCCTGACCGTGACCGAGGTCGACAAGAACGAGTTCCGCGACACCGTGCTGAAGAACGTCTCGTTCGAGACCTTTGGCTATCGCAAGGCCGACTGGGAAAAGATCCAGGCGGTGAAGTGACGACGTAGTCGTCATCCCGGGGCGGTCCGCAGGACCGAACCTACGGTGCGCAATTGCGCACCTGAGATTTCGAGGTTCCGGGTTCTCGCTTCGCGAGCCCCGGAACGACGTTCAGGTCCCCTAGGAGTACCCCCCATGTCCACCGCCGAAATCCACCGGCAGATCACCGCGGATGAGATCGCCCACACTTTCGAGGAGGAGGCGACGCCGAAGGTCGATCTCGGCGTCTACGCGTTCGAGGACTGGGTGGCGCTGGCGATCTTCTGGGTGATGGCGCTCGCCGTCTTCCTGCAGTTCTTCACCCGCTACGTGCTCAACGACAGCTATGCCTGGACCGAGGAGATCGCGACCTATTGCCTGATCGGCGTGGTGTTCATCGGCGCCTCGATGTGCGTGCGGCTGTCGCGGCACATCCAGGTCGATCTCGTCTACCGCTATCTGCCGCATCTCCTGGGGCGTGCACTGTCGACGGTGATCGATCTGATCCGGATCGCCTTCTTCGGCTACGCCATCAAGCTGGTCTGGGTCTACATCCAGATCATCGGCGACGAGCAGATGACCACCATCAATCTCCCCAAGGACTCCGTCTATTACGCCGTATTGCTCGGCTTCGTGCTGATGTTCGCGCGCTCCGTGCAGGTGGGCATCCAGAACTGGCGGCAGGGCTACTCGGTCCTCGAACGTCCCGGTGCCTACGACGGATCGGAAGGATAAAATCATGCTGCTGTTGCTCGGAGGCTTTCTCGTCCTGATGCTGCTCGGCGTTCCCGTGGCGATTGCCATGGCCGCGTCGTCGCTGCTCTACATCCTGGTCAGCGGCGTGACTCCCGACGTCACGCTGGCGCAGCGCATGATCGCCGGCGTCGAGAGCTTTCCGCTGCTCGCCGTGCCGTTCTTCATCCTGGCCGGCAATCTCATGAACATCGCCGGCGTTACCGGGCGCATCTACAAATTCGCCGTGGCGCTGGTGGGATGGATGCGCGGCGGCCTCGGTCACGTCAACATCATCGGTTCGGTGATCTTCTCCGGCATGTCCGGCACCGCGATCGCGGACGCCGCCGGTCTCGGCACCATCGAGATCAAGGCGATGAAGGACCACGGCTACTCCACCGAATTCTCGGTCGGCGTCACCGCGGCCTCGGCGACGCTCGGGCCGATCATCCCGCCGTCGCTGCCCTTCGTGATCTACGGCATGATGGCCAACGTCTCGATCGGCGCGCTGTTCCTCGGCGGCGTCATTCCCGGCGTCGTGCTGACGCTGTTCATGATGGCGACCGTCACCTATTTCGCGCGCAAGAACAAATGGGGCAGCGATACGCCGTTCTCCTGGCCGCAGCTCGGCTCGGCCGGCCTCGAGATCCTGATCGTGCTGTCGTTCCCGATGGCGATCTGGCTGATGGTGCTCGCCGGCCTCTCGGTCAACGTGGCGGTGGTGATCGGGCTCGGCACGTTGCTGGCGATCGACTGGTACTTCGACTTCTCGGCGGTGATGGCGCTGATGGCGCCGGTGATCCTGATCGGCGGCATGACGCTCGGCTGGTTCACGCCGACGGAAGCTGCGGTTGCCGCGGTGATCTGGTCGCTGTTCCTCGGTCTCGTTCGCTACCGCACCATGACGTTCCAGACCGTCGCCAAGGCGACCTTCGACACCATCGAGACCACGGCCTCGGTGCTGTTCATCGTCACCGCCGCCTCGATCTTCGCCTGGCTGCTGACGGTGTCGCAGGCTGCGCAGATGCTGTCGGACTGGATGCTCAGCATCACCCACAACAAATGGGTGTTCCTGGCGCTCGCCAACGTGCTGATCCTGTTCGTCGGCTGTTTCATCGACACCACGGCGGCGATCACCATTCTGGTGCCGATCCTGCTGCCGATCGTGCTCAAGCTCGGCATCGACCCGATCCATTTCGGCCTGATCATGACGCTCAACCTGATGATCGGCCTGTTGCATCCGCCGCTCGGGATGGTGCTGTTCGTGCTCGCCCGCGTGGCAAAACTCTCGGTCGAACGCACGACGGTGGCGATCCTGCCCTGGCTGGTGCCGCTGATGCTCGCACTGATCGCGATCACCTATATTCCCGACCTGACCCTCTGGCTGCCGAAATACATGGGACTTTCCAAATGACCTCGACTGCTCTCGCCGCAACCTTGTTCGGCCCTGAAGATCTGCGCATGGTCGAGCATCCGCTCGACAAGCTGGCATCGGGCATGGTGCGTATCCGCTTCGGCGCCGGCGGCATCTGCGGCTCGGACATGCATTACTTCCGTCATGCCCGGACCGGCGACTTCGTGGTGAAGTCGCCGCTGGTGCTCGGCCACGAGATCTCCGGCGAGGTCGTGGAGATCGCGGGCACCGCAGCCAACCTGAAGGTCGGCGACCGCGTCGCCGTCAACCCGTCGCGCTGGTGCGGCCATTGCGTCGCCTGCCGCGAGGGCCGGCCGAACCTGTGCGAGAACATCTACTTCATGGGCTCGGCCTCGAAGACGCCGCACATGCAGGGCGGCTTCGCCAATTATTTCGATGCGGTCCCCGCGCAATGCGTGAAGATTCCGGACCACGTCTCCTATCAAGCCGCAGCGCTGGCCGAGCCGCTCGCGGTCTGCCTGCACGCGGTCGCGCGCGCCGGCAACATCGAGGGCAAGCGCGGCATCATCTTCGGTGCCGGCCCGATCGGGCTTCTGACCATGCTCGCCGCGCATCGCGCCGGCATGGCCGACGTCACGGTGGCCGACATCGCGCCGGCACCGCTGGCCTTCGCGACCCGGCTCGGGGCGTCGCATGTCGAGAACGTCTCGGGCGGCGAGGAGGGCCTGAAGGCGCAGGCCGCCGCGCGTCCCTACGATGTTGCGTTCGAGGTCTCGGGCACGGCCGCGGGCCTTGCCAGTGCCATCGGCATCGTCAGGCGTGGCGGCGTCGTGGTGCAGATCGGTAATCTGCCGGGCGGCCAGATCCCGACGCCGTCGAATGCCGTGATGGCCAAGGAGATCGACCTGCGCGGCTCGTTCCGCTTCGGCCTCGAATTCATGACCGCGGTGGAACTGATTTCCGCCGGCAGCGTCGACGTGCTGTCGCTGGTCACCGCCGAGCGTCCGTTGTCCACCGCGCCCGACGCGTTGCGGCTGGCGCTTGACCGCTCGCAGAGCGTCAAGGTCGTGCTGACCGCGAACTGAGTGGAGAGACCAGATGATGCTCGAAGGTTGGCGCTGGTACGGACCGGATGATCCGGTCTCGCTCGACGACGTCAGGCAGGCCGGGGCGAGCGACATCGTCTCGGCGCTGCATCAGGTGCCGATCGGGGAGGCCTGGACGCGCAAGGCGGTCGAGGAGCGCAAGAACTTCATCGAGAACGGCCAGCCGGGGCGATCGCAACTGACCTGGTCGGTGGTGGAATCGATTCCGATCCCCGACGACGTCAAGCGGCTCGGCGGAAAGGCCACGAAATCGATCGAGGCGTGGATCGCGAGCATGGAAGCGGTGGCAGCTTCCGGCATCAAGATCATCTGCTACAATTTCATGCCCGTGGTCGATTGGTGCCGCACCGATCTCGAATGGGAGCTGCCGAACGGCGCCCGCGCCATGCGCTTCGACCAGGACCGCTTTGCCGCCTTCGAGCTGCACATCCTGAAGCGTCCGGCCGCTGTGCAGGACTATTCGCCCGAACAGCAGGCGCGCGCGAAAGCGCTGTTCGAGCAGATGAGCCAGGCCGACATCGACTATCTCGTCATGGTCATCGCAAGCGCATTGCCTGGCTCGACCACCGAGCCGATGACGATCCCGCAATTCCGCGACCGGCTGGCGACCTATCGCGACATCACGCCTGAGATCCTGAGGCGGCATCTCGCCGAGTTCCTGGCGCGCGTCACGCCGGTGGCCGAGCAGCTCGGGGTGTCGCTGACGCTGCACCCGGACGATCCGCCGCGTCCGCTGTTCGGCCTGCCGCGCATTGCTTCCTCCGCCGAGGACTATCAGGCGCTGTTCGACGCCGTGCCGTCCAAAGCGAACGGCATCTGCCTGTGCACCGGTTCGCTCGGCGTGCGCGCGGAGAACAATCTGCCAGAGATGGCCGCGCGCTTCGGCCCGCGCATCGCCTTTGCGCATCTGCGCGCAACCAAGCGCGAGGCCGACGGGCTGTCGTTCTACGAGTCCGATCATCTCGACGGCGACGTCGACATGGTCGCGGTGCTCAAGGCGCTGCTGAAGGAGAATGCCGGGCGCTCGCCCGACAAGCGAATCGTGTTCCGGCCCGACCATGGCCACCGCATGCTCGACGATCTCGCGGCGACCAAGCGCACCAACCCCGGCTACACCGCCATCGGCCGCCTTCGCGGCCTCGCCGAGCTGCGCGGCGCGATCCGCGCGATCGAGCATCGGTGAGAGCGGTGTTGCGGGCTCTTCGCCTCTCCCCGCTTGCGGGGAGAGGCCGGATTGCATCGAAGATGCAATCCGGGTGAGGGGGACTCTCCGCGAGTCTCACTTTCGCCGTCCCCGCGGAGACCGCCCCTCACCCCAACCCTCTCCCCGCAAGCGGGGCGAGGGAGCACACCTCTGTCAATAACACGCGTCCATCGCGCCGAGCTTCGGATAAAGCCGGTCGATCGCGGCGATCTCGCCGTGCATCTGGGCGATGATCCAGTCGCGGATCTCGGCGGCGATGGGGCGCATCGGGCGGTTGCGCGGCGGCAGGAATTCGCAGATGCGGCGCGTGGTGGTGAGCCGGTCGGAGGCCGGGACCAGCGCGCCGGTCAGGAGCCAGTGGGAGGCGACCGTCAGCCAGCCGAGCGCGATGCCCTGACCGAGCAGGGCGGCCTGCACCACGACGGCATAATCGGTGAAGCTCAGGCCCTTGGCCGCGCCGCGGCGCCCGGTGAGGAGCGATGTGTAATCCGCGGCCCAGTCGCCCGGCGTCTCGGCGAGGCGAATGATGGTGTTGCCCTCGGCGGGGTCAGTCGCGCCGAGATAGCTCGGGCTGCACATCGGCAGCATGACTTCCTTCATGATCAGCGTGCCGCCCGACGAGGGCTCTTCGCGATCGCGAAAGCGCATGCCGAGGTCGACGTTCTCCACCGGCCCGCGCAGCGCGCCGGAGATCAGCTGGAAGCGCAGGTCGACTTGCGGAAACTGCTTCTGCAGCTTGTCGATCCGCGGCATCAGCCAGTGCGTGGTGAAGGCGGAGGAGACCGACAGCGTCACCGTCTCGGTGCCCTTGCGGCGGCGCTCGATCTCGACGAGGCCGCTCTCGATGCTGCGAAAGCCGTCGAGCACGCGGCGATAGAGCAATTCGCCTTCCTCGGTGAGCACGGCGCGGCCCGCCTTGCGGTCGAACAGGCGGACGCCGAGATGCTCCTCGAGCTGGCCGAGCATGCGGCTCACCGCCGGCTGCGTGACGTTCAATTCCGCGGCGGCGGCCGTGAAGCTGCCATTGCGCGCCGCTGCGTCGAAGACGAACAGGGCGTTGCTCGACGGCAGCATGCGGCGGAGCTCGGGCATAACGTCATGTTATGGGCGCGGTGAGAATTTGGCAATTGCCGGATTTTGCCAAGTCTGTTGTCATTGGCATCACAGCCTAAAGACAGGGTGTTCGGAAGAGGATTTGGTGCGGCGCACGCTGCGTCGCGGAATGCTCCGGAACGATGTCTATAAAGCAGGCTTATGGCGCGCAGTGAGGCACGCCATTGCAGGGACGGGCGAGGTCGATCGTTGGACAAACGAGCGGAAAGCGTCGAGATCAGGTCCGCGAGCAAGGCCTACGGCCCCGTTCGCGCTCTCGACGACGTCTCGCTCAATGTCGGCGCCGGCGAATTCGTCTCGCTGCTCGGGCCCTCCGGCTCCGGCAAGACCACGCTGCTCGGCATTTTGGGCGGCTTCATCTTGCCGACGTCAGGCACCATTCTCTTTGGCGGCCGCGACGTCACCTACATGCCGCCGCACAAGCGGGACATCGGCGTCGTGTTCCAGAACTACGCGCTGTTCCCGCATATGAGCGTTGGCGAGAACGTCGCCTTTCCCCTGCGCGCGCGCCGGCTGCCGAAAGCGAGCTGGCCCGACAAGGTGCGGGCGGCGCTCGGCATGGTCGGGCTCTCCGGCTATGAAGAGCGCGGCATCGCGCAGCTCTCGGGCGGCCAGCGCCAGCGGGTCGCGCTCGCGCGCGCCATGATCTTCGAGCCGCGCCTGATCCTGATGGACGAGCCGCTCTCTGCGCTCGACAAGCAGCTGCGCGAGTCCATGCAGATCGAGCTGCGCGCGCTGCACAGGCGCATCCAGGCCACCATCATCTACGTCACCCATGACCAGCGCGAGGCGCTGACCATGAGCGACCGCGTCGCCGTGATGAAGGACGGCCGCCTGATCCAGATCGACGTGCCCGAGCGGCTGCACGACCATCCCGCCGATTCCTTCGTCGCGAGCTTCATCGGCGAGGCCACGATGCTGCCCGTCCGCCGCGTCGATGCCTCCAGCGTTGCGCTCGGCAATGCGCTGCTGCGCAGCGCCCGCCTCATTCCGGATGGCGATGCCCTGATGCTCGCCGTGCACAGCGAGAAACTGCTGATCGACGACGGCGCGCAGGATGGCGCCTGCAACCGGTTGACCGGAACGGTCACCGACATCGTCTATCAGGGCGAGAGCTTGCGCATCTTCCTTTCGCTTGCCGACGGCATCGCGCTCAGCCTGCGGCAGCCGAGCTACCACCAGGCCTACAGCCGCATTCCGCCGCTCGGCGGCCGCCTCACCGTCACCCTTCACCCCGAGGACACCATCGTCGTGCCCAGGGTGGACTGAAGCCAGCCTTGTCCAACCGAAGAGAAGAAACCGACATGTCGACCCAAGCCGCGTTCAGCAATTTCAAGGTTCTCACCTTCGACGTCGTCGGCACCCTGATCGATTTCGAGACCGGCGTGATCGACGCGGTGCGCAAGATCTCGGGCAAGACGCCGGCCGAGCTCAGCGACGACCAGATCTTCGAGCCCTACAAGCGCGGCCGCGACAAGCACTATGAGCGCTCCAGCGAGGCGATGTTCCACGTCTATCGCCATCTCGCCAAGGAGCTCGGCTTGCCTTCCGACGATGCCGCTTGCGACACGTTCCAGCTCGCGGTGCTGCGCTGGGGGCCGTTTTCGGATTCGGTCGAGGCGCTCAAGCGCCTGCGCACCCGGTTCCGCCTGGTCGCGATGACCAATGCCGATCGCGTCGCGCTGTCGGCTTATGCGCATGCGCTCGGCAATCCCTTCGACGACACCGTCTGCGCCGACGACACCGGCGTGGCCAAGCCCAACCCGGAATTCTTCGCCTACAACAAGGGCCGTCAGTCCGCCTTCGGCTACAAGCAGTCCGACATCCTGCACGTCGCGCAGAGCCAGTACCACGACATCGGGATTGCGCGGAAGCTCGGCTACAAGGTGTGCTGGATCGAGCGCCGCCAGGGCATCGCCGGCTTCGGCGGCACGCCGGCGGTGGAGACGCTGACCAAGCCGGACTTCCATTACCCGACGCTGAAGGCGCTCGCCGACGCGGCGATCGGGCCGGCGGCGTAGCATCGTGAGCGCGGGCATGACACGGGACTGGAGCGCCCTGCCATCGGTCAACTCGCTGTGGGAAGCCACGGCCGAGCCGGCGCGCGACTTTCCCGTGCTCTCGGGTGACCATCAGGCGGATGTGGTGATCATCGGGGCGGGCTACACCGGCCTGTCCGCCGCGCACCACATCGCCAAAAGCGGCCTCAGCCCCGTCGTGCTCGAGGCCAATCGCCCCGGCTGGGGCGCGAGCGGCCGCAACGGCGGCGTCATCACCGCGAAATTCCGTCTGTCGTTCCGCGAGGTCGACGCCGCGCACGGCCGCGCCATGGCGAAGCGCATGTACGAGATCGCGCATGAATCGACCGACATGGTCGAGGAGATGGTCTCCGAATACGGCATCGCCAGCGCGAACCTCGTGCGCACCGGCCAGGTCAAGGCCGCGCATAACGAGACGACGCTTCGGGCCGCGATCGACGAAGCCAACTGGATGACGCGCGAGATGGGCTCGGCCGAGGTTCGCATCCTCGACAGGGATGGCGTGCGCGAGGAGACCGGCTCGGACATCTTTGTCGGCGGCGTGCTCAATCCCGGCTCGGGTGGGATCCATCCGCTGAACTACCTGCGTGGGCTCGCGCAGGGCGTCGCGGGCCGCGGCGTGCCGATCTTCCAGGAATCCCCAGTCGTCAAGCTGCGGCGCGAGAAGGACCATATCGTCGCCGAAACGCCGCGCGGCACTGTGCGCGCCAAGCAGGCGATCATCGCCACCAACAGCTATTCCGATCTCACCGATGCCACCGCGCATCTGCAGCGCACGCTGGTCCCGTTTCGCAGCGCCATGGTCGCGACCGAGCAGCTGCCGCGCAATCTTGCGGGAAAGCTGATGCCGTCGGGGCGCACCTACACCGAGACCAAGCGCATGATGCGCTGGTTCCGCATGGTCGACAACCGCGTCATCTTCGGCGGCCGCGGCGCGTTCGGCAAAGAGGACTCGCAGGCCGCGTTCGATGCCTTGCACAAGGCCATGGTCGGTATCTTCCCTGATCTCGCCGACATCCCGCTTGCCTACAAATGGTCGGGCCTCGTGGCGATGACGCTGGATTCGGTGCCGCATATCGGCCGGCTCGACGACCGCACGCTGGTTTCGCTGGGCTACAACGGCGCCGGCGTTGCGATGTCGAGCCTGATGGGGCGCTATCTCGCCGCCTTCGTGCGCGGCGAGACGCCTGACGTCGGCCTGCTCGATATCGCCCGCATGAAGAGGATTCCGTTCTATCCGCTGCGCGAGCCCGCCGTGCGCATGGTCGCGGGCTGGTACCAGTTTCTCGATGCGATCGGTCAGTGAGATCATTTGGAGGAGGTGAGGATGACGATGACGCGGAAGTTTGGATTGGGCGGCGCGCTGCTGGGCGCAATCGGATTTGCCACTGCGGCTGAGGCCGCCGAGCAGATCACCTTCGTCTCGCAAGGCGGCGCCTATCAGCAGGCGCAGACGGTGGCGATCCTCGATCCCTCCGCCAAGAAGCTCGGCATCACCATCAACCAGGATTCCATTCCCGACGCCTGGCCCGCGATCAAGACGCAGGTCGGCAGCGGCAAGCCGATCTGGGACGTCGTCGACACCCCGACCGGCAACTGCCTGCGTGGCGGCGAGCAGGGGCTGATGGAGAAGCTCGACTTCTCGAAAATTCCGAACGGCGCGGCGATGCCTGAGGCGTATCGCAGTCCCTATTCGGTGTCCTACGAGTTCTATTCCAGCGTGCTGGCCTACAGCCAGAAGACCTTCCCGAAGGACGCGCCGAACAGCTGGGCCGATTTCTGGGACGTCAAGAAATTCCCCGGCCGCCGCGCGCTGCGCAACCATCCGTTCGCAACGCTGGAGGCCGCGCTGATGGCCGACGGCGTCGCGCCCGACAAGCTGTATCCGCTCGACGTCGACCGCGCCTTCAAGAAGCTGGAGGAAATCAAGCCGCACATCACGGTGTGGTGGACCTCGGGCGCGCAATCGGCGCAGCTGCTCAACGACGGCGAGGTCGATATGGAGATGGCCTGGAACGGCCGTGTCAGCGCCGTCGCCAAGGAAGGCGCCAAAGTGTCCTTCACCTACAACCAGGGCGTCCTGCAGAGCACCTCGCTCTGTATCCTCAAGGGTGCGCCGAATCTCGCGACTGCCGTGAAGTTTCTCAACGAGGCGGTCGATCCCGTGCATCAGGCCAATCTGCCGCTGCAGATCGATTATGGTCCGGGCAATCCCAAGGCGTTCGAGACGAGCGTGATCAAGCCCGAGCGCGCCGCGCAATTGCCGAGTGAGCCGGCCAATGCCGCCAAGCAGGCGCTGATGTCCTACGTCTGGTGGTCCTCGCCCGCCGGCGAAGCCGCCGAGAAGCGCTGGGCCTCTTTCATGCAGAAGTGAGCGAGATCGACCTTGGCGACATCCGTGCCAGATCCCTCCGAGAAGCATCAGTGCCGTGAACACGGCCTGATGCTGGCCTTGGTGTCGCCGGCCCTGTTGGTGATCCTGGCTCTGATCGTGCTGCCGGTCGGCTGGCTCGCCTGGCAGTCGATCTATCACGACGGCTTCACGCTGGAGAACTACCGCCGCGTCTTCACCGAGGACATCTATTGGCGCAGCTTCGCGCTGACCTTCGAGATCAGCCTCGCGGTCACCGTGATCGCACTGCTGCTCGGCTATCCCGTCGCCTATCTCGCCAACTCCGTGCCGAAGGGCTGGAGCATCCTGATCCTGTCGCTGGTCGTGCTGCCGTTCTGGACCAGCGTGCTGGTGCGCGCTTATGCCTGGCTGGCGCTGCTGCAGCGCACCGGCGTGATCAACCAGTTTTTGCGCTATCTCGACGTGATCTCCGAGCCGCTGGCGCTGGTCCACAACACCTTCGGCACGGTGGTTGCGACCGTGCACATCCTGCTGCCCTTCATGGTGCTGCCGCTCTATGCGACCATGCAGAAGATCCCGTCCGATCTCATGCAGGCCGGCGCCAGCCTCGGCGCAAGCCCGTCGCTGACATTCCTCCGCGTGTTCCTGCCGCTGTCGCTGCCCGGCGTGCTCGCCGGCTGCACCATGGTGTTCGTGCTCTGCCTCGGCTTCTACATCACGCCGGAGCTGCTCGGCGGCGGCCGTACCGTGATGGTGTCGATGCTGGTGAGCCGCAACGTCGAGCTCTACAACCAGTTCGGCGCGGCCAGCGCGGTCGCGGTGGTGCTGCTGCTCAGCGTGCTCGCGATCTTCTTCGTGGTGAGCCGCTTCATTTCGCTCGATCGGGTGCTGGGGCAGAAATGATGCGCGTCTCGCCCGCCCGGATCGCCCTCTACGTGATCAGCGCGCTGGTGCTGGTCTATCTGATCCTGCCCGTGCTGATCATCGCGCCGATATCATTCTCCGGCGCGCGCTTCCTGACCTTCCCGCCGCCGTCGTTCTCGACGCGCTGGTATCAGCAATACTTCTCCAATCCGGCCTGGATGCAGGCAACGCAGGTGACGCTGACGGTCGCGCTGCTGACGGTGGCGATCGCAACGCCGTGCGGGGTTGCGGCCGCCTACGCCATCAGCCAGTCAAAGCTGCGAGTCATGCGGCTGATTCATATGACGCTGCTGCTGCCGCTGGTGGTGCCTGTTATCATCACCGCGGTCGGCATCTTCTTCGTCTATGCCAAGGTCGGCCTGGTCGCGACCATGCCTGGCCTCGTGCTGGCGAACGTGATGCTGGGCTTGCCCTATGTCGTCATTTCGGTGCTGGCAGGCCTGCAGAGCTTCGATCCCGCGCAGGAGATGGTGGCGCGCAGCCTCGGCATGAACCGCCTGCGCAGCTTCTTCGCGGTGACGCTGCCGCAGATCAAGTCCAGCGTGATCGCCGGCGGTATCTTCGCCTTCATCTCGGCGATGGACGAGACCATCGTCGCGCTGTTCATCTCCGGCGGCCAGTACCAGCCGCTGACCAAGCGCATGTTCACCGCGCTCCGCGACGAGATCGACCCCACGATCGCCGCGATCTCGACGCTGATGACCGCGGCGTCCTTCATGCTGGTGCTGCTGGCGAGCGCGCGGCAGAAGAAGAGCGGGTGAGGGGAGCCGCGAGCGCTCATCCGTCCCCGTCACCCTGAGGGGCGCGCTCTGCGGCGCGTCAGCGTCGCAGGGCAAGCCTCGAAGGGCGACGGCCCGCCTGTATCAGCTCGGCCGTGCATCCTTCGAGGCTCCCGGCGCGATGCTGTGCGCATCGCGCCACTCGCACCTCAGGATGACGGAATGATCGTCGTCGCCCCGGCGAAGGCGCTCACTTCGCCCCCAGCCACGCCAGGATCATCTCGACGATCTGGGCCCGGCTCTTCGCCAGCACCTTCGGCTCGCTCAGATCCCGGTCGAACAGCGCGCCAAAGGTGTGGCGGTTGGCGACGCGGAAGAAGCAGTAGGAGGAGATGGCAAGGTGCAGGTCGATGGCATCGACGTCGTCGCGAAAGACGCCTTCGGCACGGCCGCGCTTCAAGATACCATCGAGGGTCGCGATCACGCTGGCGTTGAGCTGGCGCAGCTGCAAATTCTGCTTCAGGTGCTTGCCGTGGTGGATGTTCTCGATCGAGACGAGACGGATGAAGTTCGGGTTGCGCTCGTCATGGTCGAAGGTCGCCTCGATCAGCCGACGCAGGCCCTCGCGCGCGTCGCAGCTTTCGATGTCGAGCTGGTCCTCCAGCGCGCGGATGCTGCGATAGGCCTCCTCCAGCACCGCGAGGTAGAGCTGTTCCTTGCCCCCGAAATAGTAATAGATCATGCGCTTGGACGTGCGCGTCCGCGCCGCGATCGCATCGACACGGGCGCCGGAATAGCCCTCCGAGGCGAATTCGGCCATCGCCACTTCGAGAATGTCGCGCTTGGTGCGCTCGGGATCGTTGGTGCGCTTCGATGGGGGCGGCATGCGCTCGAGCATTGCTGTTTCTCCCCCAGTTTCCATGGATCGCCTTGAAGGTGAAGGCAAATTTGGCCCTCCCGGGCTCCCATCCAACGCGTATTGCATAAACGTACTAGTTCGTACATTATGCTCCCCAATCAAGCTTGCGGCAACCAGAACCAGAAAACGCGCGCGAGGCGGTCCGCCTGGTGCGAACCGCGGGGGACACACGGGGAGGAGATTCCGATGACGTTGACGTCAACCGCGCCACTGCGCGCGACATCCGATGCGCAAGCCGCGCCGGACAAGCTGCCCAAGCGCGCCGCGCTGGTCAGCTTCGTCGGCAGCATGCTCGAATACTACGACTTCTTCATTTACGGCACCGCGGCCGCGCTGATCTTTCCAAAAGTGTTCTTCGCCAATGTCGATCCGTCGACGGCGACGCTGCTGGCGCTGCTGTCCTTCGGCATCGGCTATATCGCCCGTCCCGTCGGCGCCGTCATCCTCGGCCATTTCGGCGACCGCATCGGCCGCAAGACAGTGCTGCTGTTCACGCTGGTCCTGATGGGCGGCTCGACGCTCGCGATCGGCCTGTTGCCGGACGCAAAATCGATCGGCAACGCGGCACCCATCATCCTGACACTGCTGCGCCTGCTGCAGGGCCTGTCGGCCGCCGGCGAGCAGAGCGGGGCAAACTCGTTGACGCTGGAGCATTCCGCCAATTCCAACCGCGCCTTCTTCACCAGCTGGACCCTGAGCGGCACCCAGGCCGGCGCGATCCTCGCGACGCTGGTGTTCATCCCGGTGTCGAGCCTGCCGGAAGACCAGCTGCTGAGCTGGGGCTGGCGCATTCCGTTCCTGCTGTCCTTCTTCGTGCTGATTGTCGCCTATCTGGTGCGGCGGACCATGCCGGAGACGCCCGTGTTCGAGGACATCAAGGACAAGGCGAAGGTGGCGCGCTTCCCGGTTGTCGCTCTGCTGCGCGACTATTGGTCCGACGTGCTGCGCGTGATCGTTTGCGCGCTGATCGCGACCGTCAGCACCATGACGGCCGTGTTCGCGCTCGGCTATGCGACCTCCAAGTTCGGCGTCGCGCGTCCGACCATGCTGTGGGCCGGCGTACTCGGCAACGTCACCGCGCTGATCACCCAGCCGCTGTGGGCGCTGCTCGCCGACAAGATCGGCCGCAAGCCGGTGTTCATCGGCGGCGTGCTCGGCTGCGCCGTGCTGGTGTTCCCCTATTTCATGCTGGTGACGTCAGGCAACACGCTGGCGATCTTCGCTGCGGCGATGACCCTTTCGGGCATCATCTACGCCGCGCCGAACGCGATCTGGCCCTCCTTCTATGCCGAGATGTTCGAGGCGCGCGTGCGTTATTCCGGCACCGCGATCGGCACCCAGCTCGGCTTCCTCGCCGCCGGCTTTACGCCGCTGGTGAGCGCGAGCCTTGTTGGCGAGGGGCCGACCGGGTGGATTCCGGTCGCGATCTTCGTCGCCTCCTGCTGTGTGATCTCGGCAGCGGCGGCGGCAACCGCGCGCGAAACCCACACCGTCGACATCGCCGATCTCGGCAAGCGGCGCGCGTAAGAGGCAAGTTGCAGATGCGCGCGAAAGCGGTTTCGACCACGAACGGGCCGGTCACCGGCGCCGAGCAGAATGGCATACGCGTCTTTAGGGGCGTGCCCTATGCGACTGCCCGGCGCTTCGCGAAGGCCGTGCCGCCGCTCGCGTGGACGGAACCGCTGAGCTGCACGGATTTCGGCACCTATGCGCCGCAACCCGGTCATCTCGATCATGCGCTCGAGGAGTCCTGCCTCAGCCTCAACATTTGGGCGCCGGCGGCGGATCGTCCGCTGCCGGTGCTGTTCTTCGTCCATGGCGGCGCCTTCGTCACCGGCGGCGGCGCCGATTATGACGGCGCCTTCCTCGCTGCGCATGGGTCGGCTGTGATCGTCACCATCAATTACCGGCTCGGCCCGCTCGGCTTCCTGCAATTGCATCGTCATGGTCTTGCGGAGGCGAGCAACCTCGCCCTCCAGGACACGCTCGCCGCCCTCGATTGGGTGCGCGCCAACATTGCCAATTTCGGCGGCGATTCGGATGCGATCACGCTCGCAGGCCAATCCGCCGGCGCCTCCATGGTGATTGCGCTGGCAACCCTGCCGCAGGCCAAAGGCAAGTTCATCCGTGCGCTCGCGCTCAGTGCGCCTGGGCGCAACATCATGCGCGCCGAGCACGCCGACGACGTCGCCCGACGCGTGATCGACGAGCTCGAGCTGTCGCGTGATCCAGGCATGATTGCTTCCGTGCCGCTGCAAAACCTGTTCGCGGCGGTGGAGCAGGTCGGCCGCAGGCTCGCGGACGAAACAGAACAGGGCACGCTGTTCGGCCCGGTGCTCGACGGCATGGTGATTCCGCGCGAGCCTCGCGATGTCTTTGCCGACGGAATGCTGCGCGACATTCCGCTCTGGCTCGGCTCCTGCCGCGACGAGATGGTGATGTTCCTGAAGAGCACGCCGCCGGCCGCGATGATCCGAACCACCGAGCGGCAGCTACGCACTTCATTCGGCGATGCCGGCTGGGAGCGTCTGTTGTCCTGTTATCGCGCCACCGCGCGTCCCGACGAGGATCCTTACGAGGCGCTGCTGTCGGATGCGTTCTGGCATCGCCCGATGGCCGATCTTGCGCGGCTCCATGCTGCCGCCGGCGGCGCGGTGTGGCTGAGCCGGTTCGATCATCGCCCCTCCTTGCGGCCGTTCCTGTCGCAGGGCCCGACCCACGGCGCCGACAATGCCTGTCTCTGGGCGCACCTGCCTGATTTCATCGATCGCCCGATCCTGAAGCGCAAGGGCGGCCCGATGACCCCAGGCGACGTCGAGGTCGCAGCGCGCTTTCAGGCCGACGTGCTGCGCTTCGTCACGGCCGGCAGGCCTGAGGTCGCGGACGTCTGGCCGCAATTCGCGCCAGGTCACGAGCCGCTCGCGCTGTTCGACCAGCCGTCTCGTGTCGTCTCGCTCAAGGACGGCGCGCGGTCGCTGGTGTGGACGGAGCTGCTGGCGCAATCCGGCACGCCCGCGGTTCAGCCGATTGCGAAATCGGCCGCGGTTTCTGCGTGAATGGCCGTGGTGTCGAACGTCTCGACCGAGGTGTCGTCGGCGCCCACCAGCATCGTGATCTCGGTGCAGCCGAGGATAATGCAATCCGCGCCGGCGGTGACGAGCGCGGCCATCACCTCCTGATAGCGCCGGCGTGAGGGCTCGGTGACGATGCCGAGGCACAGCTCGTCGTAGATGATGCGGTTGACGTCGGCGCGCGCTTCGGGGGGAGGAACCAGCACGTCGAGATCGTGCGCGCGCAGCCGATCGATGTAGAAATCCTCCTCCATCGTGAACTTGGTGCCGAGCAGCCCGACCCGCCGGTATCCCTTCGCCCGGATCCGCTGCGCCGTCGCATCGCCGATGTGGATGAACGGCACGTCGACGCCCGCGATGATGTCGGGCGCGAGCTTGTGCATCGTGTTCGTGCACAGCACGATCGCCCGCGCGCCGGCGCCTTCGAGACGCCGCGCCACCTCCGTCAGGCTGGTCGCCGCCTCGCTCCAGCGGCCGCCATATTGCATCTGCTTGATCTCTTCGAAATCGTAGGAATAGAGCAGCAGCGGCGCCGAATGCAGCTTGCCCAGTCGGTCGCGGACCCGCTCATTGATGAGCTTGTAATAGAGCGCCGTGCTCTCCCAGCTCATGCCCCCGATCAAGCCGATGGTCTGCATTCCCGTGTCCTCGCTGTCAGGTTTGACGGGACCGTAGACGAAAACGTCGACGCTCGGTAGCCGCCGCTTGATTGCGGCGGTCCGGGTGTGTCATTGTTCCGTCAGCGCCGATTTGACACTCAGCTTGCGGGCGCTTCTACAAATGCAGCTAAAGAGACCGCCATCCCTGCATCGTCCCGCATCGCGTGAAGTCGTCGGCCATCTCGCATGGAGAAGGCTACATGAAATTTGCTGCGATCGCCGACGTGCACGGGAATCGTCCGGCGCTTGAAGCTGTGCTTGCCGATATCGCCGCGCTAGGTATCGACGAGGTCGTGAACCTGGGCGACCATGTCAGCGGACCGCTCGAGGCGGCCGCAACGGCGGATCTGCTGATCGCGCGCGGCTTTCCGTCGGTGCTGGGCGATCAGGACCGCATCCTGGTCGAGCTCTGGCAGTCGGGCGGCTCGGCGCGCAGTGATTTCCAGCAGCTCGAGCGCAGGCATTTCGATTGGCTGGCAAGCATGCCGGCGACGTTGACCTATAGAGACCGGGTGTTCCTGTGCCACGCATCGCCAACCGACGATGCCGCCTTCTGGCTCGACACCATCAGCGCGGACGGAAGCGTGCGTGCCAGCCCGATCGAGGCAATCGAGGTCGAAGCCGCCAGGGTCAAAGCCGAACTCATCCTTTGCGGGCACACGCACATTCCAAGAGTGCTTCGCCTGCGAGACGGGCGGTTGGTGGTCAATCCCGGCAGCGTCGGATTGCCCGGCTATGACGGCAAGCTGCCCGTTCCCTACGTGGTCGAGGTCGGTACGCCGCATGCGTGCTACGCCATCCTGGAGGAGGGCGCAGCAGGCTGGTCCGCGACGATCCGCTACGTGCCCTACGATCCCACGGCGATGGCGGCACTCGCGCGCAGCAAGGGCATGGCCAGTTGGGCGAGCGCGATCGCAACCGGCTGGGTTTCGTAGCCCGGACGAGCGGCTTGTCCGCCGAAGCTCGGAGAGCGAAGGCGGAAGCGAAATCCGGGAGCTTCGTGCCTGCCGTACCAGGTCCCGGCTGTCGCGCCGCTCACCCGGGCAACGCCTTCGTAGCTGTGTCGCCGCGCTGTCAATGCATGCGCGCAAAAAGATTCTTCTTTACCGAAATTCGGTTTCGGCGTATGTTTAGGCCATCCTGATCCGGGATAAGGGGCGGTCGTACGTCGCAACGAGCCGCGGATCGGGGAGCGGTGGACGCAGGCGGCGTCGTGCGCGAGAGGCGGGAGCAGGGCGGGATGAACCCCGTGAGGTCCCGGCCGCGCGCGGACGAGCGGCGCCGGTGCGTACGGCCAAATCGCGTGGTCCTGGCTGTCGTTGCTACAGCCAAGCCCTTGCGAAGGTGCGCCGAGCCCGACCGGGCGAGGTACGCCGTTAATTCGCGAGGACGAGGGAGGCCAAAAGGAAAGTTCGGCTCCCGGGAGAGCGCGCCATACGCCGTCAAACATCGCGCAGGGAAGGCCGGACGTTCTCGGCTTCACCTGTCATCCGTTGTGCATTTGCGTGTGCATTCTCATCGCACGACGGACAAGCGGGTGCCAGCCGGCGCCCGGCCTTCCCTGCGCCCTTTCGCTAGAGGGGGTGATGCGGAGAGAGCAAAGCTCGGGCGGAAGCGTCGCGAGAAGGTGAAGGCATGTCTGCGTGCCACACACTCCGCTATCGTGGGGTGGGCAAAGCGGAGCGTGCCCACGACTTCTCACCGAAGAGAGAGATGGTGGGCACGGCGCAAGAGCGCCTTTGTTTGCCCACCCTACGAGACCTCCGTTGAGGAGATGAATAGCAGCCACACTCTCGATGTCATCGCCCGGCAGGCGGGCGATCCAGTACGCCGAGACGGCCGTTGTTGAATCGAGAAGCTGCGGCGTACTGGATTCTCCGCTTTCGCGGGGAATGACAGTGCAACTTGGAGAACCAGCTGCCCCCTCATACTCCGTCATAGCGAGCGCAGCGACTTGTCCGCCGAAGCCTTGGCGAAGGCGGAAGCAATCCAGAATCTTTCCGCGGGAAGACTCTGGATTGCTTCCTCGCAAGGGCTCCTCGCAATGACGGGGAGAGAGGGTCGCCAAGGCCCTTGCCCCGGACGCGGCGCAGCGGTCCGGCGATGCGAAGCATCGATCGGGGTGGTGCGCTGCAGAGCCGGGGCCCATGTCGCCGTATGCCGTGCTGACCGGGTCCCGGCTCTGCGCCGCAACGCTAAAGCGTTGCAACTCGTCCGGGACAAGGGTGGCAACCTCTGGACTCCAGCTGTATTCAGATTAGTATACAGATATCTAGGCCCGACAGGATAGGGAATCCCGTGCGCGCACTCTTCGTCGATGCAAACGACACCCTGGCGGCGGTGACCGACAAGTTGCTGGGCTCCAACCCGCTCCCCGTCGGCATCAACCGCAATCCCTCCATCAAGCCCGACGATCTGCCCGGCCTGCTCGATGGCGTCGAGATCATGATCGTCGACCATACCGCGGTGCCGACGGCGGTCGCCGCGCAATGCGCCGCACTGAAGCACGTCGTCTTCCTCGGCACCGGCGCGCGCAGCTACATGAATCCGGAAGAGCTGGCTGAGCGCGGTATCGCGGTTCACACCATCAAGGGCTATGGCGACACCGCGGTTGCCGAATGCGCGATCGCGCTGATGTGGGCGTCCGCGAAGAGCTTTGGCGAGATGGATCGCGGCATGCGCGAGGGCAATTGGCTGCGCCGTGACGCGGTGCAGCTCACCGGCAAGACGCTCGGCCTGATTGGCTTTGGCGGCATCGCGGCGGAAGCGGCGCGCATGGCGGCCGGCTGCGGCATGAAGGTGATCGCCTGGAACAGGACGCCGAAGACGCATCCCGGCGTCGAATTCGTCCCGCTGGAAAAGCTGCTGGCGGACAGCCACGTCGTCTCGCTGCACCTGCTGCTCAACGACGACACCAAGGGCTTTCTGTCGCGCGGGCGGATCGCGCAGATGCGCCCCGGCAGCATCCTGATCAACACCGCGCGCGGTGCCCTCGTCGACGAAGATGCGATGCTCGAGGCCTTGCGCTCGGGCCACATCGCCCATGCCGGGCTCGACGTCTTCACCGTCGAGCCGCTGCCGCCGGGCCATGCGCTGACGAAATTGCCGAACGTGACGCTGTCGGCGCATTCGGCGTTTCGCACGCCGGAAGCGAGCGACAATCTGATCGGCGCCGCGCTCGATCATTGCCGTCGCATCATCGCGAGCGGGCGGTAGTGCAAACAGCAGGGGCGGGCATGATCCCTGCGCAGGCTGCGAAAAGCCTTTCGATCTTGCGCGTGCTGTCGGCCTGCCTTACCCCAGCTTCGAACACAATTTTCGCGAACTGGTGAGGCGCATTTGCCCGAGCCTGATCGCCAGAGCCTTGAGGGAGCCGACATGACCATCCGCAACAGCCGCACCGGCGGCCAGATCCTGATCGATCAGCTCGTCGCGCAAGGCGTCGAGCGCGTCACCTGCGTGCCGGGCGAGAGCTATCTTGCCGCGCTCGATGCGCTGCATGACAGCCCGATCGATGTCGTGATCTGCCGCGCCGAGGGCGGCGCCGCCATGATGGCGGAAGCCTATGGCAAGCTCACCGGACGGCCCGGTGTCTGCTTCGTCACCCGTGGCCCCGGTGCGACCAATGCCAGCCACGGCGTCCACATCGCGATGCAGGATTCGACGCCGATGATCCTGTTCGTCGGCCAGGTCGACACCGGCATGCGCGAGCGCGAGGCGTTTCAGGAGCTCGACTACAAGGCGGTGTTCGGCACCATGGCGAAATGGGCGGTCGAGATCGATCGCCCCGACCGCATTCCGGAGCTGGTCGCGCGCGCCTTCCGCGTCGCCATGCAGGGGCGCCCCGGTCCCGTCGTGATCGCACTGCCCGAGAACATGCTGACCGAGACCGCGGCCGTCGCCGACGCCATGCGCATCGAGCCGGCGGTGAGCTGGCCGGCTCCATTCGACATCGAGCGCGTGGGCGCGATGCTCGCGAGCGCAAAGGCGCCGCTTGTCATCCTTGGCGGCTCGCGCTGGACCGATGACGCGACCAAGAGCGTCGCCCGCTTTGCCGAGCGCTTCGACCTGCCGGTCGCGACTTCATTCCGCCGGGCCTCGCTGATCGACGCCGACCACTCACATTATGCTGGCGATCTCGGCATCGGGCCGAGCCCGGGCCTGAAGGCGCGCGTCGACAATGCCGATGTCATCCTGCTCATCGGCGGCCGCATGTCGGAGATGCCGTCCTCGTCCTATACGCTGCTCGACATTCCCAATCCGAAGCAGAAGCTGATCCACGTGCATCCCGGCTCCGAGGAGCTTGGCCGGGTCTATCAGCCTGAACTTGCGATCCAGGCGACGCCTGCCGCGTTTGCCGCGGCGGTCGAGACGCTGAAGCCATCAGGCGCGGTCGCCTGGAAGGGCGAAGCTGCCAAGGCGCACGCCGATTATCTCGCCTGGACCGACAAGGCGCGCGAGCTGCCGGGTACGTTCCAGTACGGCCAGGTCATGACCTGGCTGCGCGACCGGCTGCCGAAGGACGCCATCGTCTGCAACGGCGCCGGCAACTACGCCGGCTGGATTCATCGCCATCACCGCTTCCACAGCTTTGCCGCGCAGCTCGCGCCGACCTCGGGCTCGATGGGTTACGGCGTGCCGGCGGGCGTGCTGGCGAAGCGGCAATATCCGGATCGCGTCGTCGTCGCCTTTGCCGGCGACGGCTGCTTCCTGATGAACGGCCAGGAGTTCGCGACCGCCGTGCAATACGACGCGCCGCTGGTCGTTATCGTCGTCGACAATTCGCAATACGGCACCATCCGCATGCATCAGGAGCGCGATTATCCCGGCCGCGTCGTCGGCACCCAGCTCAAGAACCCTGATTTCGCGATGTACGCCAAGGCATTCGGCGGTCATGGCGAGCGCGTCGAGCGCACCGAAGAGTTCGCACCTGCTTTCGAGCGCGCGCTGGCCTCGGGCAAGCCGTCGATCCTCCATTGCATCATCGACCCCCGCGCGATTTCGGTCGGCAAGGATTTCACGCCCGCGGTGAAGGCGTAAGGCGATGGCGGCCGGTCGCCACGTTGCGATCATCGGCGCGGGCGCGGTCGGCGTCATCAGCGCCATCGAGGCGCTGCGCGAGGGCCATCGCGTCACCCTGATCGATCCCGGTGAGCCCGGCGGCGAACAGGCGGCGAGCTACGGCAATGCCGGCTGGCTGTCGTCGCATTCGGTGATCCCGCCGGCCGAGCCCGGCGTTTGGAAGAAGGTGCCGGGCTATCTGATGGACCCGCTCGGTCCGCTCGCGATCCGCTGGTCCTATTTGCCGCGGGCGCTGCCGTGGCTGGTCAAGTATCTGCTCTCGGGCTGGACCCCCGCGCGCGTCGAGAAGACAGCGTTTGCGCTGCGCGATCTGCTCAAGGACGCGCCGCTGCTGCATCGGAAGCTCGCGGAGGAAGCTGGTGTCCCCGAGCTGGTCGAGCGCAACGGTGTGATGCATGTGTTTCCGTCGCGCGGCAATTTCGACAACGATCTCGGCTGGCGCCTGCGCAAGAAGGTCGGCGTCGAATGGCTGGAGCTCAGCGCCGATGAAATGCGCCAGCGCGAGCCGGACCTGCATCCGCGCTACACTTTTGGCGTCGTGGTGGAGGAGGCCGGCCGCTGTCGCGATCCCGGCGCTTATGTCGCCGCGCTCGCCAATCATGCCTTTGCCAGCGGCGTCAAGCATGTGCGGGCCAAGGCGACCGGCTTGAAACTTGATGGCGGCAAGCTCGTAGCCGTTCTCACCGAGAGCGGCGAGATTGCTTGCGATGCCGCTGTCGTCGCCGCCGGTGCCCGCTCGAAACAGCTCACCGCATCGGTCGGCGATCCCCTGCCGCTGGAGACCGAGCGCGGCTATCACGTCATGATCGAGAATCCGGAAGTCGGCCCGCGCAGCTCGATGATGGCGTCCGATGCCAAGATGGTGGTGAACTGGACCAACAAGGGCCTGCGCGCTGCCGGCACGGTCGAGATCGCGGGCCTCGAGGCTGCGCCGAACTGGAAGCGTGCCGAGATCCTGCGGGATCATCTCCTCGGCATGTTCCCGAAACTGCCGAAGGACATCCCGGCCTCGCGTATCAAGACCTGGTTCGGGCATCGGCCGAGCATGCCGGATGGACGTCCCTGCATCGGCTATGCACGCGCCTCGCGCGATATCGTCTATGCTTTCGGCCACGGCCATGTCGGCCTGGTCGGCTCGGCCCGTACCGGCCGGCTCGTCGCGCAGCTTCTCAGCGGCAAGCAGCCGGAAATTCCGCTCGCCCCGTTTTCGCCCGAACGTTTCCTCTGAGGTCGCATCATGACCCATTCAGCCCATTCGCCCTCCCGCATCGCCCGTGGCGGCAAGGCCATCTATGGTGCGCCGCTCGGCATTTTAATGCTGGAAGCGCGCTTCCCCCGCATTCCCGGCGACATGGGTAACGGCACGACCTGGCCTTTTCCCGTGCTCTATCGCGTGGTGAGCGGGGCCTCGCCCGAGAAGGTGGTGCTGAAGGGCGCGGCAGGACTGCTTCCTGACTTCATCGATGCCGCGAAGGACCTGGTGCGGCTCGGGGCCGAGGCCATCACCACCAATTGCGGCTTCCTCTCGCTGTTTCAGAAGGAGATCGCGGCTGCCGTCGGCGTCCCCGTTGCGACCTCCTCGCTGATGCAGGTGCCGTGGGTGCAGGCGACGCTGCCGCCGGGCAAGCGCGTCGGTCTCGTCACGGTATCGGGCTCGACCCTGACGCCGGCCCATCTCGAAGGTGCCGGCGTGCCGCTCGACACGCCGCTGGTCGGCACCGAGAACGGCAAGGAGTTCTTTCGCGTCCTGATCAAGGCCGAGAAGGACGACATGGACATCGCGCAGGCCGAGCGTGACGTGGTCGAGGCCGGCAAGGAGCTTGTCGCGAAAAACCCCGACGTCGGCGCCATCGTGCTCGAATGCACCAATATGCCACCTTACGCGGCCGCGCTTCAGGCCGAGGTCGGACTGCCGGTTTATGACATTTATTCGATGATCACCTGGTTTCATGCCGGACTGCGCCCGCGCGTCTTTGCTTGATTCCGATCATCGCAAAGGCTTGAACAACCTGTGCTGGATGTCTCCGGTGCATTGCTATCGCCCGCGGCCCCGTTATATTCGCCTTGAGCACAATTGCAGCTGATGAAGAGCAACGTGGAACTGGCTTCCGACAGCATCGTCGATCGCGTCTATGAACAGCTCAAGGCGATGGCCGTGACTTATGCGTTCAAGCCGGGCGAGCGGCTCAACGAAGGCGAACTGGCCAAGCGGCTCGGCGTCAGCCGCACGCCGCTCCGCGAGGCGCTCAACCGACTCAACACCGAGGGGTTTCTGCGCTTCGCGCCGGGCAAGGGCTTCTTCTGCCGGGAGCTGGACGCGCAGGAGATCTTCGATCTCTACGAGCTGCGCAAGTCGATCGAGGTGGCCTCGATCCGCCTCGCCATCAAGCGCGCCAGGGACGAGGATATCGATGCGCTGCTGAAATTTCTCGAAGCCACGGGTCCCGATCCCGGCGAGCGCTCCTCGCTGGAGCAGGTCGAGCTCGACGAGACTTTTCACGAACGGCTGATGGCGATGTCGAGCAATTCAGAGATGCTGCGCGTTTTGCGCAACGTCAACGCCCGCATCCGCTTCGTGCGCTGGATCGACATGGACCGCGTCAACCGCTCCAGCACGCAAGGCGAGCACCGCGCTGTGCTCGAAGGCCTCAAGGCCCGCGACGAGGAGGCTTGCGTTTCCGTGCTGGAAAAGCACATCGACCGCCGCCTCGACCGCATCACCGCCGCGATCAAGGAAGGCTACGCGCAGATCTACATGCCGGCCGCGGCAAGGCCGGCGACGAATTGAGCTCTGACCCGGCGTCGTGGTTTGAAGGAGGCGTAAACATGAAGCTCGAGGGCAAGGTCGCCGCCATCACCGGCGCAGCACGCGGCATCGGCAAGGCCTGCGCGAAGAGATTCCTGGACGACGGCGTCAAGGTCGTCATCTCGGACGTCGATGCCGAGGGCCTCGCCGCCACGGCTGCGGAGCTCGGGCGTCCCGATGCCTTGCGCACCATCGTCGGCAATGTCGCCAGGCGCGCTGATGTGGACCAGCTCGTTGCCACTGCCGTGAAGGAATTCGGCCGGCTCGACATCATGGTCAACAATGCCGGCGTCGCTCGCAACCGCGACATCCTCGACATCACCGAAGAGGAGTTCGACGAGATCATCGGCATCAACCTGAAAGGCGCGTTCTTCGGCGTGCAGGCGGCCGCGAAGCAGATGATCGCGCAAGGCGGCGGCGGGGTCATCATCAACATGTCCTCGGTGAACGCGCTGCTGGCGATCCCGGCGCTGGCGACCTATGCGATGTCCAAGGGCGGCATGAAGCAGCTGACTTCGGTCGCCGCCGTCGCGCTCGCCCCCCACAACATCCGCGTCGTCGCGGTCGGGCCGGGCACGATCCTGACCGACATGGTGGCGTCGTCGATCTATACCTCGGAGGATGCGCGCAAGACCGTGATGTCACGCACGCCGGCGGGGCGTGGCGGCGAGCCGAGCGAGGTGGCGTCGGTCGTGGCGTTCCTCGCCAGTGACGATGCGTCCTACATCACCGGGCAGACGATCTATCCGGATGGTGGGCGGCTTATCCTGAATTACACGGTGCCGGTGAAGGACAAGTAGTGGACAGAAGCCTCTCGGTCGTCATGCCCGGGCTTGTCCCGGGCATCCACGTCGTTCGGCAATCGCGGTGACGCGTGGATGGCCGGGACAAGCCCGGCCATGACGGCTTGGGCTCGCCCCTCATTCCGCCGCGACATTGATCCCGTGACCCAGCCGCTTCGAGATGCTGCCGGCGCAATCGCGTAGCGCGTGCGCGATCGGGCTGTCCCAGCGCGCATCGAACGTGCCTTCGGGCCCCATCGCGGTGATCACCAGCGCGACATGGCCGGAATGATCGAACACGGGCGCGGAGAAGGCGTTGACGCCGGGCAGGGGATCGCCGAGCGCGCGGGCGAGGCCGTGCTTGCGCACCTCGGTCAGCATCTCCGCGACCTTGGCGCCCTTCACGGCGCGCTTGGGATTGTAACCGACGCCATGACGGTCGAGGCCGCTCTCGAGCGCGGCGTTGATCGTCTTCTCCGGCAGGAACGCCGCAAAGGCCCGGCCGGTTGCTGTCTCCAGCAGCGCCATCACCGAGCCGACGCGCATGACGATGTGCACCGGCTGGGCGGGCTCTTCGAGCTGGACCACGGTCGGCCCGTGCGTGCCCCAGACCGCGAGCGAGACCGCATGTCCGATCTGGCTCGCCAGCGCGGCGATCTTCGGCCTTGCGATGCGCACGCCGGAGAGCCGGCGCAGGCTGATCAGGCCGAGCTCCAGCGCCAGCGCGCCGATCTCGTAGCGGCCGGTGGTCTGGTCCTGCTCGATCAGGCCGATGCGAGAGAAGCTGGCGAGATAGGGATGCGCCTTGGCCGGCGTCATGCCTGCCTCGCGCGCGAGATCGCGCAGCATCATCGGCTCGCCGCTGCGGGCAAGCGCCCGGAGCAGTTCTCCGCCGACCTCGATCGACTGGATGCCGCGACTCTCTCTCTTCATGCGCCTCCAGGCGTTGGCTTACGCCGGGTCGCGCTTTCCGGCGCTGTCGGCGAGATGACGCCCGGCAATGTAGCCGAAGGTCAGCGCCGGCCCAAGCGTGATGCCGGCGCCGGGATAATTGCCGCCCATGATGCTCGCCATGTCGTTGCCGGCGGCATAGAGGCCGGGAATGACGCGGCCCTCGGCATCCAGCGCCCGCGCATTCGCGTCGGTGACGATGCCGGCATAGGTGCCGAGATCGCCGATCACCATCTTGATGGCGTAGAATGGGCCGTTCTCGATCGGCGCGATGCAGGGATTGGGGCCATGCATGGCGTCGCCCTGGTAACGGTTATAGGCCTTCGAGCCCTTGCCGAAGGCGGCGTCGTGGCCCTGTGGCGCGGTCGCATTGAACTGCTTGATCGTCTCGACGAAGGATTTTGCATCGATGCCGGCCTTCGCCGCCAGCGCTTCCAGCGTATCGCCGCGCATGAGGTAGCCGGTCTCGAGGTGGTGACCCAGCGGCATCGGGAACGGCGGCACGCAGCCGAGGCCGTATTTGCGTAGCGTCGGGTGATCGCAGATGAGATAGGCCGCGATCTCCTCGCCCGGCTTGGCGGCCTTGATCATGGCCTGGACGAAGTCGTGATAGGAATTTCCCTCATTGGCAAAGCGCTTGCCGTCGCGCATCACGGCGATCACGCCGGGCTTGGCCCGGTCGATGAAATGCGGCATCACGCCCTTCGAGCCGTCCTTGCGCGTGGTCAGCGACACCGGCACCCAGGCCGCCGCATTCGGCAGGCGATCCTCGACATGCCCGCCGGCGCTTTCGGCGAGCCGCAGACCGTCGCCGGTGTTGCCGGTCGGCCCCGGAGAATAATGCTCATTGCCGGTCGGTGCATGCGGGAACATTTTTCTGCGCCGCTCGACGTCATGCGGGAAACCGCCGCAGGCGAGCACGACGCCGCGGCGCGCCCGGACACGCACGTCGCGGCCTTCGCGCGACACGATGGCGCCGGTGACCGCGCCGTCCTCGACCGTCAGCTCGCGCACCGGCGAGGACAGCCACATCGGAATCTTCAGGTCGAGCGCGGATTTGGCGAGGCGCCCGGCGAGCGCATTGCCGTTGGTCAGCGTCATGCCGCGGCCATAGCGCAGCACGTCCATCAGGTGACGCGACAGGCGCTTTGCGACGTAGACCGCCGAGGTCAGCGACTTCGTCACCCGCATGAAGTGGATGATCTCCTTGCCGCTTCCGAGCATCATGCCGAACACGGTGAGCTCGGGCAGGGGCATGCCCAGCGTCTTGATGAGGCCGCCGAGCTCGCGGCCGTCAAACGGGCGCGTCACCATGGAACGGCCGCCCTGCGCGCCGCCCGGCGCCTCCGCGTGATAATCCGGAAACACCAGCGGCATGTCGAAGCGCAGCGCCGTCTTGGTGGTGAAGAAATCGACCGCCTCGGGGCCGGCGCTGAGGAAAGCATCGACACGTGCCGCATCGTAATTATTGCCGGCCTCGTGCCGCAGATAGGTGCTGGCCTGCTCCGGCGTCTCCGCGATGCCATAGGCCTTCGCCAGCGAGGTGCCGGGAATCCACAGCCAGCCACCGGAGCGGGCGGTGGTGCCGCCGAAGCGCGGGTCCTTTTCGACGATCAGCACATTCAGGCCGCGGGCGGCCGCGGTGATCGCGGCCGACATGCCGGAGCAACCCGATCCGGCCACGAGCACGTCGCACTCGTAAGTCTCAATTGCGCTATGCTCGTTGCCGGTCATCTCAGCCTCACTTCTTCAGGAGCGGACATTTGGACTCGGAGACCGGGCGGAAGGCGTCCTCGCCCTTCACGGTCTTGACGATGTCCAGATAGTCCCACGGCTCCTTCGACTGCTCGGGCGCCTTCACCTTGGCGAGATACATGTCGCGGATGACGCGGCCGTCCTCGCGCAGCTTGCCGCCGTGGACGAATGTATCCTCGATCGGCAGCTCGCGCATCTTGGCCATTACCTTGGCCGGATCGTCGGTGCCGGCGGCCTTGATACCCTTCAGATAGTGCAGCACCGAGCCGTAGACGCCGGTGTGGATCATGGTCGGCATCACCTTGGTGCGCTCGTAGAACTTCTTGGACCAGGCACGCGTCGCCTCGTCCATGGCCCAGTACGACGCCGTCGTCATGTAGGTGCCCTGCGCGGCCTTGAGGCCGACCGCGTGCACGTCGGTGTCGAACATCAAGAGGCCGACCAGCTTCTGGCCGCCCTGGACCAGGCCGAACTCGCCGGACTGCTTGATGGCGTTGTCGGTGTCCTGGCCGGCATTGGCGAAGGCGACCACGTCGGCTTTCGAGCTCTGCGCCTGCAGCGCGAACGAGGAAAAGTCCGCGGTGTTGGTCGGATGCTTGACGCCGCCGAGCACCTTGCCGCCCATTTCGTTGATGAAGCGGGTCGCGTCCTTTTCGAGCTGCTGGCCGAAGGCGTAGTCGGCCGTGATGAAGTACCAGGACTTGCCGCCCTCCTTGATCACGGCGGAGGCCGTCACCTTTGACAGCGCGTAGGTGTCGTAGGTGAAGTGCACGGTGTTCGGGCTGCACAGCTCGTCGGTCAGGGAGCTGGCGCCGGGGCCGGAGAGCAGGGCGATCTTGTTGCGCTCGCGGACCATGTTGTGCACGGCGATCGCGATGCCGGAATTGGGGATGTCGACGACGGCGTCGACCTTGCCGTTGTCGAACCAGCCGCGCACGATCTGCACGCCGACGTCGGTCTTCATCTGGTGGTCGGCGCTGATGATCTCGATCGGCTTGCCGAGCACGGTCGGCCCGAACTCCTCCACCGCCATCTTGGCGGCCTCGACCGAGCCCGGTCCTGAATTGTCGCGGCCCCAGCTCGACAGATCCGTCAGCACGCCGATCCGCACTGCGTCGTCGGAGACTTGCGCGGTGGCGGCAGTGGTCAAGGCATTCGAAGTCATGGCCGCGAGCATGGCGCAGGCCAGAAGCCCTCTCATGGTTGTTCCCTCTCTCTTATTGGCCGCATGGTGCGGCTGGTCGCTTTGGAGGTAAATTAGATATCAGCGAATTAGTTTGTCAATAACGAATGGTGGGGTGCAGCGGCTGACTGCAATAGGTGTCCCGCGCCTGTGAGCAGCCCTCAAAATCTTTTCGACCCGGCCCCTTGAAAGCGTTTTCCGATTTTCTAAGTCGTTTTTCGCCGCGAGAGCGGTGTGCCGGATGCCGGATCGGGTCCGGCACGGGCGCCGGGCCGGTCTTCTGACTCCGTCTGATATCCAGTCCTGCGCTCCTTCGTATCCATCTTGCTCTCAGGAGGACTTGGTTATGAGGACCAGTTTCGACTTCGCGCCCCTGTGGCGCTCCACCATCGGCTTCGATCACCTGGCCGACCTCGTCGACAGCACGCTGCGCCGGGCGACCGAGGACAATTATCCCCCCTGCAACATCGAACGCTCCGGCGAGGATCACTACCGCATCAGCCTTGCGGTGGCGGGCTTCGGCGCCAACGACATCACGGTGACGGCCGAACAGAACGCGCTCACGATCGAGGGCAGGAAACCCGAGACCGCCTCGCGGGAATATCTGTACCAGGGCATCGCTGCGCGACCGTTCCGGCGTGTGTTCAACCTTGCTGACTATGTCCAGGTGAAGCAGGCGTCCTTCCAGGACGGGCTCCTGATCATCGACCTCGTCCGCGAGATTCCGGAAGCAATGAAGCCGCGCCGTATCCCGATCTCGGGTGCTACGCCTGTCGCGTCGCAGATCGAGCAGAAGAAGGCTGCTTGAGGCGCGAGGCCAGCGTACGATCGACACACATTCATGTCGAACAGGACGGCGGCGGTTGCCGCCGCCGTCCCTTCGCCAACAAGTCCGTCCCTTGGAAAGGAGCATGAGGGAGGTTCACCAATGACCAACGTGAAGACTGATTCCGGCACACTCAACCCGCTGTTTCATCCCGCCGCCCACTACGACTCGCCTGCCGACGTCCTGAATGCGATGGAGCTCTCTCCGCCGGAGAAGCGGATCATCCTGTCGTCCTGGGCGTCCGACATGTACGCGGTCGAATCCTGTCCCGGATTGCGCGAGATTCCCGGGATGCGCCATACGGTCCGGCTCGCCGACATCCTGGCAGCACTGCGCAAGCTCGACGGCGACAACGACAATGACGATCCGCCGCGCGGCGGCGGCGTGCCGATGCGGTTGCGGCGGCCCTGGGCCGCCGCGGAGGGGCGAAGCCCATGATGCTCACGCAGACTGTCCTGGGACTCGTGCTGCTGGGCAGGCCTCGGCGGCCTTCGTCATGATCCGTAGGTTCTCGTAGCTCAGGCGGCGTGGTAATCCAGCTCGCCCAGGAGGTCGCGGAGCTGCCGACGCTCGCGTTCGATGCGTTGCCGATAAAGCTCGCGCTCATGCTCGGTCTTCGCGTTTGCGAGCAGCAGCTCGTAATGGCCGATCACCTTTTCGCTGCCGCGAATGAGCAGCTCCCGCTGACGGGTCATCGCGCCACCCCCATTGCCTCGGACGGCACTCCGGAGACATGGAGGTCAAGGAGGAGGGTCGCCGCGGCCAACTCATCGAGCGCCGACTTTTCTTCCACCAGGCGTCGCTCGATGAAATTGCGTTCCAGCTGCGATAGCCTTGTTTTCAGCAGCCGTCGGTAGCGGTGAATATTGTTGCGGTGCGCACGTATACGGGCCAATTTCTCGTCGAGCATCGTCGTCTCTCCAGACGGTCGCGTTGGATCCTTCGATTTCAGAGGGTGAGAAAGCACTTTCTCGGTCAGAAAAATATTCAGCGCGCAACGCGTGTCAAGATGTTCGAAGCTCGCGTTCGTTCCTGTTGCTGACACGCGGAAGATCGACTATCAGCCGGCTTGGCGCGCTTGACGCGGCCCAACGACAAGGAAGGGAGCCTGAGATGAACCGGACCTCACCAACGCGCCGCGAGCTGCTTGCAACCGCAGCGGCGGCCACCGCAGTGTCCATGGCAGAGGTCGTGCCGGCCACAGCGCAGGCCGGACCCAAGCCGATCTTTGCTGTGCCGATGGTGACGATCCCGATCGTCGGCGAGACCCAGGTGTTCCAGGTCCGGCGCATCTACTGCATCGGGCGCAATTATGCGGCGCATGCGATCGAGCGTGGCTCGGATCCGAACCGCGAGCCGCCGTTCTTCTTCCAGAAGCCGACCGACGCGATCCAGAACGTCGCCATCGGCGAGGTCGCCGATCATCCCTATCCGTCATTGACCAAGAACTATCATCACGAGGTCGAGCTGGTCGCCGCGCTGAAGTCCGGCGGCACCAACATTCCCGCCGACAAGGCGCTCGACCATGTCTATGGCTACGCGCTCGGCCTCGACATGACGCGGCGCGACCTCCAGAACGGCATGGCCGCCGAGAAGAAGCCTTGGGAAATCGGCAAGAGCTTTGACCATGCTGCCGTGCTCGGTCCGATTCATCCGGCCAGCAAGACCGGCCATTTCGAGAAGGGCGCGATCTCGCTGGCGGTCAACGGCAACGTCAAGCAGAACTCGGATCTCAGCAAGATGATCTGGAGCGTGGCCGAGCAGATCGCAAAGCTGTCGGAAGCGTTCGAGTTGAAGGCCGGCGACATCATCTATTCGGGCACGCCGGAGAATGTCGGTCCCGTCGTGAAGGGCGATGTGCTGCTATGCAAGCTCGAGGGCTTGCCGGATATGTCGATCAAGATCGTCTAGTTGGCTGCGCGCTCTCTGCGTGGCGAAGAGATCGCGTTTCAACTGCGCATCTTGGGACACGATAGTTCCCGCATCGTCATGGCCGGTCTCGTCCCGGCCATCCACGCCTTGCGACGCGGCACTGAGAACGTGGATGTCCGGGATTAGCTCGGGCATGACGACCTGTTGTGACGGCCGAGATGCGAGGATCCCGCCCACTGGCGGGAGGAGTGCCGCTGTCGCCGACGTCCGGGTTCCACCGGCCGATTGCCTTCTGTTGGCCGGCAAGCGAACCTCCTGTGGCCATATTTGAGCACGAGTGATTTCCCGTGAGGGAGGCGCTCCGATGACCAAAGCTCTGATCACTGCTGTCGCAATGCTGGCCTTTGTGCCGGTGAGCGCGGTTGCGCAGGAGCGCGCGGGCGATGCGGCGCTCGGCGCGGTGTCGGGCGCGGTCGTGCTGGGACCGGTCGGTGCCGTCGCCGGCGCCTTGATCGGCTACACCGCCGGGCCTTCGATCGCCCGGTCCTGGGGCGTGAGAGGTTCGCGGTCGGCAGGACACCGGCAGCCGCGGCGCGCGGCCGCGACTGGTAGCCCACCGCGCACGCGGCAGGCCATGAATGCCAACGGTCAGATGAGAGCTGCCGGCAATCCGGCTCCGCCGGTTCAAGCTGCGCCTGCCGCGCCGACGCAAGCCCCGGCGCCGCCCGTTCAGGGCTTCGACTGAGACCGCAGCCTCAAGCCGACGCCTTCGGCCGCAGCCGGTCGACCGTGCGCGCGATCAGCGCGGCGACCTCGCCGACCTTGGGGCCGATGCGGAATTCCGGGCCTGCGACGACGACCGAGAGACGGCGATCGCCGACCGGCAGGGGGATGGCCGCGCCGGCAAGGTCGCGGCTGTAATCGCCAAAGCTCTGGCAATAGCCGCGCGCGATCGAATTGCGCAGCTCGGTCTCCACGGCCTCGATGCTGATCGGTGTCGACGGGCCGTATTGCTTGAACTCGATCTTGCGATAGACCGAGTCGCGCTCTTCCTGGGAATATTGCAGCAGCAGCGCGCGGCCGCTTGCGGTCGCATGGATCGGCACGCGGTGGCCGATGGTGGCGAAATAGCGGATCGCGGCGGCGGATTCGACGACGTCGATGAACACGGCCATGACGCCGGCCGGCGCCACGATCGACGCGGTCTCGCCGGTCTCGGCGGAGAGGTCGGCGATCAGCTGATGCGTCCATGGCGGCAGCGGCTCGACCTCGGAGATCATCCGCGCCATGGCGAGCCAGCGCGGCGTCGGGTAGAAGCCGGCGCGCGGCCGCGGCTCATAGAGATAGCCCTTCTCCGACAGCGTCGCGAGCAGGTTGAAGGTCGAGGAGCGCGGCCAGCCGAAATGATCGGCGATCTCCGCAAGCGTCGCCGGCTTCCTCGCCTGCGCGAAGAATTCCATGATCTCCAGGACGTTTGCGGCTTGGCGAACGATCATGGCGGGCTTTGCGTCCTGAACTAGAGCGTTTTCAAGCGAAGTGGATACCGGTTCGCGTTAAGAAAACGCGTCAAACAAGAATCCAGAGCCCAGTTCCGATTCCATCGGAACTGGGCTCTAGGGCTGACCGAGGATCTTCTTCGCGGCGCGAAGATGCGGCTTGTCGATCATCTGGCCGTCGAGCCGCAGCGTGCCGGAATTCGGATTGCTGGCGAATGCCGCAATCACCTTCTGCGCCCAGGTGCGTTCCGCCTCGGTCGGATCGAATGCGGTGTTGACCACATCGACATGCTTCGGGTGGATCAAGGCCTTGGCGGAAAAACCGTCGCGCCGCGCCGCGCGCGTCTCCTGCTCGAGGCCGGCGAGGTTGTCGATATCGGTATAGACGGTGTCGATCGGCGCGACGTCGGCCGCGGCCGCCGCCATCAGGCAGAGATCGCGCGCGAGGCGATAGGGGCTGTGGAACACGCCGCCCGAGGCTTTCTCGGTGGCGCCGAGAGACGCAGAGAGATCCTCCGCGCCCCACATCAGGCCGGCGAGACGGGGAGAGCAGCCCTTGTAGCTGCCGAGCCCGAAGATCGAGCTGGCCGTCTCCGTCGCCACGCAGACGATGCGGGTGGTGCCGACCGCGATGCCGGCCGCAGCTTCCAGCGCTTCGAGCCAGGTCGCGACCTGCCGCACGTCATCACCGCCTTGCGATTTCGGCAGCACGATACCATCGGGCCGGCCCGGCAGTACCGCGGCGAGATCGGCCAGCGTCATGCCGGTGTCGAGCGCGTTGACGCGGACATAAAGCTGGTGCGGGCCGGGGCGGCCCTTCAGCATCGCCAGCGTCAGGCTGCGCGCCTCCGGCTTCTTCTCGGTGACGACGGAGTCCTCGAGGTCAATGATCAGCGCGTCGGCCTTGCCTTCGCTCGCCTTCTCGAATTTGCGCGGGGAATCGCCCGGCACGAACAGCATCGAACGCATCAGACCGGCCTCTTGTGCATCATCGCCATGCGGCGGCATTTTCCGACGATCTCGTCGTTCTGGTTCAGAGCGTGGTGCTCGAACTCGACGATGCCCGCTTTCGGGCGCGATTTGGATTCCCTCAACGAAAGCACCTTCGTCGTCGCCCGCAAGGTGTCGCCATGGAAGACCGGCTTCGGAAAGGTGACGTCGGTCATGCCGAGATTGGCGACGGTTGTGCCCATGGTCGTATCATAGACCGTCATGCCGATCATGATGCCGAGGGTGTAAAGGCTGTTGAAAATGCGCTGGCCGAACTCGGTCTTCTCGGAGAAATGGGCGTCGATGTGCAGCGGCTGCGGATTGAGTGTCAGCAGGCTGAACATGGTGTTGTCCATCTCCGTGACGGTCCGCGTCAGCGGATGCCTGAACTCCTGGCCCACGGAAAAGTCTTCGAAATAAAGTCCGGCCATCGCGGTTTCCTCCCTGTGTATCATTGCGATCTGGCCAGCGCCCGCGCTCAAGGCGGCGCTGCCAGGTGAACTGCCTTCCGCTCTGCGAGCTGGTCGATCTCCTCAAGCGAGAAGCCGGCCTCGCGCAGAATGTCGCGGCCGTGCTGGCCGAGCGTCGGTGCGGGACCGGCGGCTTCCGGCTGGGTCACGCTCCAGGTCGAGGGCACGCGCATCTGGCGGATGCGGCCTTCGACGGGATGATCGACCGTCTTGAAAAAGCCGACCGCATCCAGATGCGGATCGTAGAGGATCGTCTCCAGCGTGTGCATCGGCATCACCGGAATGTCGGCGCGCTCCAGCAATTCGCGCCATTCCGCGGTGGTGCGCGTCGTGAAGATCTCGCCGATCTCTGCGTAGATCTCGTCGATATGCCTGGTGCGCGCGGCGTGGTTGGCGAAGCGCGGCTGCTGCAGGAATTCCGGCCGGCCGATCGCCTCGAAGAAGCTGCGCCAGTGCTTGTCGTTGTAGATGAGGACGCAGAGATAGCCGTCGCTGGTCTTGTAGGGCTTTCGATAGCGCGACAGCAGGCGGGGATAGCCGCCATGATCAAGCGGCGGATCGTAGGTGAGTCCGCCCAGATGATCGACCAGCACGAACTCGGCCATGGATTCGAACATCGGCACATCGATGCGCTGGCCGACACCGGTGCGCTGCTGGTGCATCAACCCGCCCATGATCGCATTGACCATCATCAGGCCGACGATGCGGTCGGCGATGGTGACGGGGACGTAGCGCGGCGTGCCGTCGCCGGCGGCGGCGAGCAATGTCGGAATCGTCGCCGCACCCTGGATCAGATCGTCATAGGCGGGCTTGGCCGCGTAGGGCCCGGACTGGCCGTAGCCGAATGCACCGACATAGACGAGCGCGGGGTTGATCGCGCGGAGCGTCTCGTAGTCGAGGCCGAGCCGCGCCATGGCCTGCGGGCGCACATTGTAGACCAGCGCGTTGGCGCGCTTGGCGAGCCGCAGCAGCGCGTCGCGGCCTTCCGTCTTCTTGAGGTCGAGCACGATGCTGCGCTTGCCGCGATTGGCATTGAGGAACATGCCGCCCATGCCGGGCGTGCGGCCGGGTCCGATCTGCCGGACGATGTCACCGTCGGGGCTTTCGACCTTGATGACATCAGCGCCCATGTCGGCCAGCACCTGCGTGCCGTAGGGACCCATCAGCACCGAGGTCAGGTCGAGAACGGTGAAGCCGGCGAGCGGTCCCATAGAGCCTCGTGAGATAAATTCATATACGTGGAATTAGAGTTCATAAACTTGAGGTGTCAATTCGCGGTTCGCGATCTTCGGCGCATAGCTCCATGCATAGTTCATATACTTGACAGATAAATTCACATATATGTACATCGTCTTCAAGCAAGAAGTGGAGCCTGTCCGGTGGCAGCAGATGGCTGTCGCGCGGCGTGATGGCGCGTCAGGGAGAAAGCGAATGAAGAGAAATTGGGTCTGGGCCGCCGCTGCGTTGGCACTCTTGTTGCCGGTCTCGACATTGCCGGCGCAAGCGCTCGAACTGAAGGTCGCCGACAGCTTCCCCGCCGACCACTATCTCGTCCGTCTGATGCTGAAGCCCTGGATGGACGATGTCGCCAAGCGCACCAACGGCGCCGTGACCTTCACGCACTATCCCAACCAGCAGATCGGCAAGGCCACCGACATGCTGCGGCTGACCCAGTCCGGCGTGGTCGACATCGGCTACATCGGGCCGTCCTACGTCTCGGACAAGATGCCGCTCTCCGAGGTCGCGCAATTGCCGGGTGCGTTCGCAACCAGCTGCCAGGGCACACTGGCTTACTGGAAGTCGGCGCGCGAAGGCATCCTGGCCAAACAGGAATATGCGCCGAACAAGATCAAGCTGCTGATGGCCGTGGTGCTGCCGCCCTATCAGGTGTGGACCGCCAAGGCGAAGGTCGAGTCCATCAAGGACATGCAGGGACTGAAGCTGCGCACCACCGGCGGCGCGCAGGATCTGACCGTACGCACGCTCGGCGCAGTGCCGGTGCGCATGGCCGCGCCCGACGCCTATGAATCGCTGTCGCGCGGCACGATGGACGGCCTGCTCTTCCCCATGGACAGCGTCGTCGCCTACGGCCTCGACAAGCTCGTCAAATACGCGACCGAGGGCGTCAGCTTCGGCAGCTTCATCGTTGCCTATTCGATCAATCAATCGGTCTGGGACAAGCTGCCTGACGACGTGAAGAAGGCGATGGACGCGGCCTCGGAAGCGATCACGCCGAAGGCCTGCGCCGACGTCGACAAGGAGCAGGACGCGACGCAGCAGAAGATGAAGGACCAGGGCATCAGCTTCACCGCGCTGCCCGAGGCGACCCGCGCGGAGATCAAGGAGAAGCTGAAGGGCGTTGCGCAGGAATGGGCGACGGCGCTGGACGGCCGCGGCAAGCAGGCCTCTGCCGCCCTTAAGGAGTTCGAAGGTCTGCTCGCGACGGGCGGTGCGAAGTAGCGCGGCGCGATCGCAGCGGATGAGGGGAGGCGAGGGATGATCAAGCGAGCAACGGATGTGCTCGGCGCGCTGGAGCACGCGCTGACGGTGATCGCCGCGATCGCGCTGTTTGCGATCATGGCGTTGGTCGTGGCCGACGTGTTCATGCGTTATGTCCTGAACAGCCCGTTCTCCTTCACCTACGACCTGATCGGGCTCTATCTGCTGGCCGGCGTGTTCTTCCTGACGCTGTCCGATACGCTGCGCGTGCATGCGCATGTCGGCGTGGACATCCTGCTCTCCCGCCTCCCGCCGGCAGGCCGGCGGCTGTCGGAGATCGTTACCGCACTCACCGGCCTGTTCGTGTTCGTCCTGATCTGCAAGGTCGGGTTCGAACGCGCGCTGGAAAATTACGAGCAGCACGACGTGCTCGCCGGCGCCATCCCGTGGCCGACCTGGATCTCGGCCGCGCTGGTGCCGTTCGGCTGCGGCGTGCTCGTGCTGCGGCTGGTGCTGCAGCTCCTCGGCAACGTCCTCAGCCTCGTCACGGGGCGAGACCTGTTTCCCTTGCCGCCTGTCAGTGAGACCGGCGAAGCTCACTCCTTCGAATAACGGCGGCCGCGATGACAGTCATAGTCGTGCTTGCACTCCTATTTGTGCTGCTGGCGATCGGCACGCCGGTCGGTTTCGCCATGGGATTCGCCGGCTCGGTCGGCCTCCTCATGGTCGGCGGCACCGGCACGCTGTTCGGCATTCTGCAGACGGCGCCGCTCTCGACAGTGTCGGCCTATGAGCTGATCACCATTCCGATGTTCCTCCTGATGGCGGATCTCGTTCTGCTGTCGGGCGTCGCCGACGACATGTTCAAAACGGCTTCGGCGTGGGTCGGCCGCATCCCGGGCGGGCTCGGCATGGCGACCGCGCTCGCCGGCGCCGGCTTCGGTGCGATCTGCGGCACCTCGACGGCCTCGGCCGCGACGCTGTCCTCGACCAGCCTGCCGGCCATGATCCGCCAGGGCTACGAGCCCAAGATGGCGGCCGGCGTCGTCGCGATCTCGGGCACGCTGGCGATGTTGATCCCGCCGAGCGTGGCGCTGGTGATCTTCGGCCTGCTCGCCGAGGTCAATATCGGCCAGCTCCTGATCGGCGGCATCATTCCGGCGATCCTCGTGACCGCCACCATCATGGCGACGATCTATTTCCTGGTCTGGCAGGACCCGTCGCGGGCTCCGCGCATCGAGCCGGTGTCCTGGCGCGAGCGGTTCTCGCTGCTGTGGAAGGTCGGCCCGATGGCGCTGCTGTTCTCGCTCGTCACCGGCACCATCTATCTCGGCGTCGCGACGCCGACCGAAGCTTCGGCGCTCGGCGCTGCGGGTGCGCTGCTGCTTGCCATCGCCAAGGGCCGGGTGACGCCGGGCTCGCTCTACAAGGCCCTGCTCAGCGCCTGCCACGGCACCTGCATGATCGTGACGATCCTCGTCGGCGCATCGATCTTCGGCTATTTCTTCACGCTCACCCATGTGACGCAGGACCTCGTCGCTTGGGTCGGGTCCTTGCAGACCTCGCGCTATGTGATCATCACGCTGATCCTGTTCGGCTACATCGTGCTCGGCTCCTTCATGGACCAGATCGCGATCCTGGTCTTGACCGTGCCGATCGTGCTGCCGCTGATCAAGACGCTCGGCTTCGACCCGATCTGGTTCGGCGTCATCAAGATCGTCACCGCCGAAGTCGGCATGATCACGCCGCCGGTGGGCCTCAACTGCTTCATCGTCGCCCGCTACGCCAAGCGGCCGGTGGCGGAGGTGTTCCACGGCACCTTCCCGCATTTCATCGCGCACCTGATTGCGATCGCGATTTTGGTGGCGTTTCCGTCTATCATCCTCTGGCTGCCCTCGCAGATGGGGCGCTAGGAACAACGAGCCTCCACAAGGAGACCATCATGGATTTCGCGCTCACCGATCAGCAGGAAGCCATTCGCGACGCCATCGCAAAAATCTGCGAGGGCTTTCCGGATGCCTATTGGCTGAAGAAGGACCACGACGGCGGCTTCCCGCACGATTTCCACAAGGCGTTGGCCGACGCTGGCTGGCTCGGCATCTGCGTACCCGAGGAATATGGCGGCTCGGGCCTCGGCATCACCGAAGCTGCGATCATGATGCGCACCATCGCGGAGTCCGGCGCCGGCATGTCCGGTGCGTCCGCGGTCCACATCAACGTATTCGGTCTCAATCCCGTCGTCGTGTTCGGCACCGAGGAGCAGCGCAAGCGCATGTTGCCGCCGATGGTCGAGGGCCGGGAGAAGGCGTGCTTTGCGGTCACCGAGCCCAACACCGGCCTCAACACCACGCAGCTCAAGACCCGCGCGGTGGCCAAGAATGATCGCTACATCGTCAACGGCCAGAAGGTGTGGATCTCGACTGCGCAGGTCGCGCACAAGATCCTGCTGCTGGCGCGCACCACGCCGCTGGAGGAGGTGCGCTCGCCGACCCACGGCCTCAGCCTGTTCTACACCGATTTCGACCGGAAGAAGATCAAGGTCCATGAGATCGAGAAGATGGGCCGCAAGATCGTCGATTCCAACGAGCTGTTCTTCGAGGACTTTGAGATCCCGATGGAGGATCGCATCGGCGAAGAGGGCAAGGGGTTTCAGTACATCCTGGAAGGCATGAACCCGGAGCGAATTCTCATCGCGGCCGAGGCGGTTGGTTTGGGAAAACTCGCACTGTCGCGCGCGACCGAATACGCCAAGACGCGCGTTGTCTTCAACCGGCCGATCGGCAAAAACCAGGGCATCCAGCATCCGCTCGCGGTGAACTGGGTCGAGCTCGAGGCGGCCTGGCTGATGGTGATGCAGGCGGCCTGGCAATACGACAAGGGCCTGCCCTGCGGGGCCGGCGCGAACGCCGCGAAGTATTTTGCGGGCGAAGCCGGCTACCATGCCTGCGAGCAGGCGGTGATGACCCATGGCGGCTTTGGCTACGCCAAGGAATTCCACGTCGAGCGTTACCTGCGCGAAGTGCTGATCCCGCGCATCGCACCTGTCAGCCCGCAGCTCGCGCTCAGTTTTATTGCGGAAAAGGTGCTCGGGCTCGCCAAGTCATACTAGGCGCAGCGCCCGGGGCGGATCGCCATGAACCTCGCTCAACTTCTCCTCCGTGCTGCCAAGGCTGATGCGTCGGCGCCGGCGCTGCTGAAGGGATTGACGCCGGTTGCCGATTACGGCCGGCTCGCCGCAACCGTGGCCTCGCTGGCGGCTTCGCTGCGCCAGCGTATGGGTCTCGCCAAAGGTGACCGCGTCGCGCTGCTGATGAAGAACGTGCCCGAGTACGTCGCCTGCCTCTATGCCTGCTGGCACGCCGGGCTGGTGGCAGTGCCCATCAACGCCAAGCTGCATCCGCGCGAGGTCGCGTTCATTCTCGACAATTCAAGCGCTGCGCTTGTGTTCGTGACCGAGGACATGGCGGGCGTTGCGTCGGAGGCGCTGGCGCTCGCTGCCGTCAAGCCGCTTGCGATCGAGATCGGCTCGGCCGAGTATCGCGCGCTGGAGAAGGCTGACGGTGCCGGCATCGCCGATGTCGCAATCGCTGATCCCGCCTGGATCTTCTACACCAGCGGCACCACCGGCCGGCCCAAGGGCGCCGTGCTCAGCCATCGCAATCTTCTGGCGATGTCGCTGAACTATCTCGCCGAGATCAATCCGATCGTCCCGGGCGAAGCGCTCTTGCACGCTGCGCCGATGTCGCACGGCTCCGGCCTCTACATGGTGCCCCACGTGCTCGGCATGGGCGCGCAGATGATTCCCGAGAGCGGCCGCTTCGAGCCTGATGAGATTCTTGAGCTGACGGAAAAGCGCGACGGCATCTCGTTCTTCGCCGCACCCACCATGGTGCGACGCCTGACGGTCGCCGCGGAAGCAACAGGTGCGAGCGCGCCGGGGTTGAAGACCATAATCTATGGCGGCGGCCCCATGTACGTCGCGGACTGCAAGGCGGCACTCAGCGTGTTCGGTCCCAAGCTGGCGCAGATCTACGGCCAGGGCGAGACGCCGATGACGATCACGCACCTGCCGAAGCGCATGCATGCCGACACCAGACATCCCCGCTACGAGGAGCGTCTCGCCTCGGTCGGCATCGCCCAGGGCGTCGTGCAGGTGCGCACCGTGGACGAGAAGGGCCGCGACGTCGCTCCTGGCGAGATCGGCGAGATCATCGTGCGCGGCGACACCGTGATGTCCGGCTATTGGCAGAATCCGGACGCCACCGCGATCACCTTGCGCGACGGCTGGCTCTACACCGGCGACATGGGCGCCTTCGACGCCGACGGCTTCCTGACGCTGAAGGACCGCTCCAAGGACGTCATCATCTCCGGCGGCACCAACATCTATCCGCGCGAGGTCGAGGAAGTGTTGTTGCGGCACGAGGCCGTGGCCGAAGTCTCGGTGATCGGCCGGCCGCATCCGGAGTGGGGCGAGGAGGTCGTGGCGGTGGTCGTCGCCGTCGCGGACATGGCCGTGACGCGCGAGGAGCTCGACCAGATCTGCAATGCCTGGATCGCGCGCTTCAAGCGACCGAAGCACTATTATACGACCAGCGAGCTGCCCAAGAACAGCTACGGCAAGATCGTGAAGACCGAGCTCCGGACGCTCCTGGCTGAATCCTCCACGCGCCTCACCCCGATGGGCTGAGACGGGAATGTCCGGGAGCGTGGCGCCGATCGATTTCTCCGGCCTGATACGTGAGGGCGATCTCGTCGTGTGCGGGCAGGCGACGGCAGAGCCCGTCACCCTGACCGAAGCACTGATGGCGCAGGCTGCGCAACTTCCGCAGTTTCGCATGATGATCGGGCCGATATTCTCCGAGACGTTCTCCGCCGCGTGCGCTCCCAACGTTGCGTTCCAGAGCTACGGCGTGATCGGCAACGCGCGCCGGCTTGCGAAGGCCGGGCGGCTCGACGTGATCCCGAGCAATTACAGCGCCTTTTGTGCCGACGTCGCCGCGCGCCGCCACAGGGCCGATGTCGTGCTGGTGCAGCTTGCGGAAGCCGGCAACGGCCGCTTGAGCGCGAGCCTCTCCAACGACTACGTCATCGACGCCGCACGCGGCGCGCGTCTCGTCATCGCCGAGATCAATCCGGATGCGCCGTTCACGTTTGGAGCGGAATGGCCCGACGAGGTGCCGATTCATCTGCGCGTGACCGCGCGCCGGCCACCTGTCGAGCTGGCTTCGACGCTACCCGATGACATCTCAAAGCGTATTGCGGCGCATGCGGCGAGCCTGATCGCCGACGGCAGCACGCTTCAGTTCGGGGTGGGGCGGATTCCGGACGCGATCCTCTCGTCGCTGTCTCATCTGCGCAATCTCGGCATTCACTCCGGCCTGATCAACGATGCCGTCGTCGATCTGATCGCGTGCGGAGCGGTGACGAATGCAGAAAAGGGACTCGATGCCGGGATCACGGTCACCAATCAGGTGATCGGCACGCAGCGGCTCTACCGCTTCGTCCATGAGAACAGGGCGGTCGCGGTGCGGCCGACGTCTTACACGCATGGCCAGAACGTGCTGGCCCGGATCAATCGTCTGGTCGCGATCAACTCGGCACTCCAGGTCGGGCTCGACGGTAGCGTCAATTCCGAGACGCTGAACGGCGTTGCGATCGGCGCCATCGGTGGACAGCTCGATTTCGTGCGCGGGGCCAATGCCTCGCCAGGAGGAAGAGCGATCATCGCGCTGCCGGCGACGGCGTCCGACGGCAGCAGCCGGATCGTGACGGATGTCGAGACAGTGACGACGCCGCGCGCCGATGTCGACGCCATCGTCACCGAATGGGGCATTGCGGAGCTGCGCGGCTGCGGCCTTGCCGAGCGCGCGCGCCGCATGATCGCGATCGCCGCGCCCGAGCACTGCGATGCGCTGTCGGCGCGGCTCCGCGCGCGCTAGTTCAGTTCATCATTGCGGCCGTCGGGCGCTGGCTCTCGCCGGAGCCGATGATCCCGGGAAGGTCCGTCGCCTCGCCCGCGATCATGTGCGACATCCCCCAGAACAGATGGGCGAGGCGGGAGAACACCAGCCGTTCGCGTTCGGCGGGCACGGTACCTTCGGGGATCGTCACCGTCTCCAGGCCGACCACTTTCTTGAAGTCCGGCCAGATCGTCATCGACTGCGCGATCACGGAGTAGCAGCGCGGATCGTCCTCACTCTCGTCGGCCGCCGCCGGCAGGCCCGGATATTGGGTCGGCGCGGCGTAGAACTTGTAGGCGCCGTAGCCGAGCTTGAGCAGGAATTTCTCGGGCACGGCGACGTCGGCGGCAAAGGACACCAGCCGTGCCTCGCTCAGCACCTCCGGATCGATCGCGCTGAGGTCCGACGCGTGGAGCGCCGAGCAGAACGACAGATCGCGATTGTGCTCGCGGAGCAGATTGGCCAGCGGCTGCTGCTGTTGCACGGTGTCGGTGAGCAGGATGATGGTCTTGAGCATCGTGAAGGTCTCCCTCAGGGGAAAAGCCGGCGTGCGGTCATGACCGCGTCGTCGGAGGCGTGGCTGGCGAAGAAGTCGTTGGCGATGCGCTGTCCCGGCGCGATCTCCAGGATGCGGTAGTGTGCGAGGCTCGCCGCCTCGCGCGCGGCACCGACATCGTCCTGCCAGGCGCAGAGCGACAGCTCGAGCCGGCCGTATCCGCCGCAATCGGCGGCATAGGCACCGGTCACGGCTTCGACCGTTGCCGCCACCGCGCCTGCGTCGCTGGCCGAGACGTCGCGCAGGATCACGGCGATGCCGCTTCCGGTCGCGGCCTTCGAGGTCATCACCATGAAGGCGTCGCGGGCGCCGGTCCGGCCGGCGCGGCGCGCCGTGCGCACGATGCTTGCGAAGCCGGGGTCGGGACCGAGCTCCAGCGTCGCCGTCTGCTGGTCGTGCAGGATCGTCGCGCGCGAGGCGCCGAGGTCGCCCTTCAGCGCGTGATAGGAGCGCGGCAGCCAGACCGTATCGAGCGGCACCTGCGATGATGTCAGGCTCCAGGCTTGGTCCAGCAGATAGCCTTCCCAGATCGCAGGATAGGCGGCGGCGAGCTGTTGCCAGGCGCGAAGCAGCCGTTCCGCATGCGCGGAGCGGCGGAGATAGAGCGTGCGCGCCGACATCTCCCAGCGATTCCACTTGTGCAGGGCGACGTCGCAACCGAGGAACGAGGGCAGCAGGGGCGCCTCACGCAAGGTCGCGCCGGCATCGACGAACAGCAGCGGCTCGCGATATTTGTTCCACATCCGCACCATGAACTCAGCCGTCTCGAAGCAGAGCAGGCGGTCATCGAGCTGGGTGTCGATCGCTTCGATGTGACAATCGAGCTGCAGGCGCTCGAGCGATTGGCGGAGGCGGGGGGACGCGGCCTCGTCGACGCCGCGCGGATGACATGAGACGATCCGCGGTCGGAGGGCGGAGGCGTCTGCGGCGGCGAGGAATTTCGCCCAGCCGATGCCGCCCCACCACATTTCGTGCGGGCCGTCGGCGCCGCAGGGGCCGACGGTGCCGAATTCGGTCAGCTTGGATTTGAGGAAGTCGAAGCCGGGATTTTCGCTTCCGGGAATGACGACGGCGCAGGCGGGATTGAGCGAGCGGTAGAGCAGCTCGGCCGCGGCGCCGCTTGGCGGTTCCTTCAGAATGATGACGCCGCCGTGCCGCCCGTCCGGGACGCCATCGAGCGTGGGTGCACCATACTGGCCGACCAGCCAGCTCAGGCGGTCGTGCTGGGCCCGGCCCAGCCTGACGCCGCCAGCCTGCAGCACTTGATCAAGATTTGCCTGCGTTGCGTCCCGCAATTCCGTGCCCCCAGTTAACCCCTGGGACTTCAACGGCTGGAGCGGCGCAATCAGGCGAACTATTTGGGGCTGGCTCCGAGCGGCGTGATCGCGACGGAGTAGACCGCGATCTCCTGCGTCATCGGGGCGACGGGAATCAGCAGGCAGCCGTCCTCGCTTTCGGTGCGATAATGCGAGCCGTTCCTCTGCACGCCGGCATAGGTCAGGCTTTCGAAGGCGATACCGACTGCGTCCTGGCTTTCAGCGGCGTCGCGAACCTCGTCGGCGGACTGGATGGTCACGCCGTGCAGCAGGCCTTCGGGAGCGAATTTCCCCAGCGGCAGCGCGATCATGGCGATGCCCATGGCGCGCGAGAGGGGAATGCGCACGCGCAGCTCACCGAGGCCGGTGCGATGAACGGTGACCGCTTCCAGCGTCGCCTCGCCATTTCCGCGAAACAGGCCGATCTGAACCGAAATGCAGGGGCTTTCCTCGAAGACGTCGGCGGGCAGGCGGTTGGCGCCGAACAGCGCATACAGATAGGCGTGGGACGGCGAGAGGCGCGCAAAACAGCCTGCCAGCCACATCGGCGGCGCCGTGGCGGTGCAGGCGGCGGAGAGGCCGCGGGCGGTGATCTGGCGGCGCATGAAGCCGCTGTCGATCATCGGGGCCAGCGCATGGGTGCCGAGATTGACATCATGCCTCAAATCGCCGAGCAGCATCAGCTCGTCGTCGTCGGGCAGCAGCAGAAGACGCGCCAATGTCGCCGCGCACCAGCGTGCGGCGACGTCGTCTGCAGCATAAGGGCTCAAGCGGAAGTCGAGCGCGACCTCTCCGGCGGATCCTGCAAAGGCGAGGGCGCCGGCCTGGATCTCGGCGGCCAGCACGATCTGGCTCTCGGGGCGCGGGTTGATCTCGCGCAGCACCTTGTCGCCGTCATAGTCGCGCACCGAGCCGTCGGCGGAGCAGCAGATCTGCTCCAGCAGTGCGATATTGCGGATCATCATGCGCTTGACGTGCGGGGTGACCACGAGGTCGGAAATGAAGCCCGCCGCGCTGTCGTCCTCGGCGACATCGTCGAAGGCATCGTCGAGCGACATCAGATAGGCGCCGTGGAGGCGGATCTTGATGCCTTCGAGGTCGAAGATGCGACGCAGCGCCTTCTGCACGCTGCCGGAATAGCCGAGATCGGCCAGTACGAGATCGGTGCAGTCGTCAAAGCCGGGGATAGCCTGACGCAGATAGGCGAGCAAGCGCGCGCGCAAGCCTGCCGCGAGCGTGACGATCTCGGCGGGATCGATCAGTTTCGGAAGCGCCTCGGCGAGGTCTTCGCCGGAGGCGATGCCGCCGGGACAGCCGGCAAAGAACGTCGCGACCTTTGGCGGCATCATCTTCATCATGTCGTGGAAGGTCGGCGCGTCGATCTTGAACACCTTGCTGAAGAGATCGATGAGCGGCTGGATCGTGTCGGCGGAGGCGATCAGGCCGACGCGGCGGTTGATCTCGAGATAGGCCGACGAGTTGCCATGAAGGCCCTGCCAGATCCGGTGTGGCAGAAAGCCGTCGCGGCCGAGAAAGCCGAGCGCGACCTGCCGGCCGGGCTCGGCGACCTCCGCGCAGCGCCGCGTGATGAAGGCGTCGAATGCGGTCATGACTGGGCCGAGCACGGTCATCCCGAGGTGAAAAGCTGGCGACCTCTCGGCGTTGCGTGCGGCGACCATACGCCGCAGCGTTCGCCCGCCATGATCGAGTCGCGACGGCGCGCCTGTGCACAGCAGCTCGAACAGGGCCGTCTCACGCTGAAACTTCGAGGCGAGCTGCGCGGTTGCCTGCGGATAATAGCGGGGATGAATGCCGTGACGCTTCGCGCCCCTGATGTCGGCCTTGTCATTGTCGCCGACGTGAAAGGAGGCGTCGGCGTCGATGCCCTGTTCGGCGAGATAGGTGGCGAACAAGGTCTCGCTCTTGCTGCTGCCGTGGTCACAGGACGCGTAGAGGAAGTCCCAGTCCAGCCCGGGATGGCAAGCGCGCAGCAGGCGCGCCAGCCGGCCAGTGTCCCAATAGGTGTCCGAGATGAATCCGACGCGATGGCCGGCGCACTTCATGTCCAGATATTGCCTGATCATGTCCGGGTTGGCGCGGCAGAGCTCGATCTCGGCGGCAAATTCTGATTCGACGAGGTCGTTCATGTCTCTTGGTGAAAGGCCGAACAGCCTGAACGGAAAAAAGGAATAGATCTCGTCGATATGCACTTCGCTCGCGCCGCGCTTCTCCTTTGCGGTCCGACGCGCACGCGATTCGGCCTGGATGCGATGCTGAACGAAACTCGCGGAAACATTCGGACAAGATCGTGAAATGCCCGATAGCTCGTAAGTCCTTTCAAATACGCCATCTGCCGTCGTGCATGCGCGCAGCAGAAATGTATCGAAAACATCGAACGACCAAGCAGAAACAATTTGCGCGCCGCGCTCCGCGCTGGCCGTTGCGATCTTCATGCGGCAATTCCCCGTCCACCAACGTGATTAACGTGCACAGACGCGGAGTCAGGCGCCACGCGTGCGAAAAAAATTCACGCACGATTCAAAATCGTGTTCGTCGCGACTGACAGATTCAAAAAAATCGCTAGGTTCGAAAAAGGTGATTCGGAAAAAATTGCCGAGTGCGAAAGTCGTCTGGCGTTCATTCACACTCGGAAACAATCGCTTCTTGATGCGCAAGGCGCGCGTCGCGTTTGATCACCTAGTGCCGCGTAACTTCAGCGTTTTCTTCCCGCTGCATCTGTTCAGGATGAATGATCCGCCATGGCGCGAGACGATGTGACGATTGCAGACTTGATGCGCGAGACGATCGCGCGGTCGGCAATTATTGCCCGATGCTCGGCAAAAGATTCCGGATAACATCTTGAAAAACAACAAAAATTATCCGCCTGGATTGTTTTGGCCCCGCGTTCAACGCCTGGAAGCCGTGTGGCATGTGCGCCGCCGGCATTGCGGGTTGGAGGTTGCGGGATGAGTTACGCTGCTGATGTCTGGGCTCCCGCCGAGGCCGAGATCACGACAACCATGCCGGCCGATGCGATCGTGCCGGTGATGCCTTCGGTGCCGCTCGCGCCGGACAGCGCGCCCGTCACGGCCGATGTCGTTTACGACGAGGACAGTGAGCTCCTCGACAGGCTCGCAACCGGCGACGAGGCTGCCTTCCGCATGTTGGTCGAGCGTCACATCGACCGTGCCTACGCCATCGCGCTGCGCATCGTCGGCAATGCCGCCGATGCCGAGGACGTGGTGCAGGACACCATGCTCAAGATCTGGAGCCATCGCGGGCGCTGGCAGCACGGCCGCGCCAAGTTCTCGACCTGGCTCTATCGCGTCATCTCCAATCGCTGCATCGATCTGCGCCGCAAGCCGCGGACCGAGAATGTCGAGACGGTGCCCGAAGTCGCGGACGGCCAGCCCGGCGCGGTCGAGCTCATCGAGCGCAACGAATTGAACGGCATGCTCGAGATCGCGATGCAGCGTCTGCCGGAGCAGCAGCGCATCGCGGTGATCTTCTCGTATCACGAGAACATGAGCAACGGCGAGATCGCCGAGGTGATGGACACGACGGTGGCCGCCGTCGAGTCACTGCTCAAGCGCGGGCGCCAGCAACTGCGTCAGCTCCTGCGCAAGCACGAGCGCGACATCCGCACCGCGTTTACCGATTGCTAACCATAAAATTCCCCTCGCGAAAGTTTTCGCGCCTGATCTCCTTGCACTCCGCCGTTTGAGCGAACGGACGGGGCTGCGGTCCGCGTCGTCGTAAGTCGGTTTCAACGATGCGGCACGCCATGCCCATCAGCACAGGAGCTTCCAATGCCCGCAATCAACACCAATACCGCCGCCAACGCTGCGGTGCGTTATCTCAACATCAACTCCTCGCAGGAAACCTCGTCGCTCTCCAAGCTGTCGAGCGGCTCGCGCATCACCTCGGCGTCCGACGACGCCGCCGGGCTTGCGATCTCAACCCGCATCTCCTCGGACGTCACCACGCTGCAGCAGGCCGCGACCAATGCCTCGCAGGCCACCGCGATCCTGCAGACCGCTGATGGCGGCGCCTCGAACATTTCCGACATCCTCGCCCGAATGAAGTCGCTGGCTTCCGAGTCCGCCTCGGGCACCACCACCGACTCCAGCCGCGCCTACATCAACTCGGAATTCACGCAGCTCACGAGCGAAATCGATTCGATCGCCTCCGGCACCCGCTATTCCAGCCAGAGCCTGCTCGACGGCTCCAGCGTGTTCGCCTCGGGCGTCTCCGTCCTGGTCGGCTCCTCGGGGTCTGACACCATCACCATCACGCTCACGAGCCTGACGGCCTCGTCGCTCGGCGTCTCCTCGCTTGACGTCAGCACGCTGTCGGACGCGACCTCGGCACTGACAGCGCTGGACACGGCGATCGACACCGTCTCGGCCGCCCGCGCCAGCATCGGCGCCCAGGAATCCCGGTTCAACTTCAGCGCGGACTCGATCTCGACCCAGACCCAGAACCTGCAATCGGCCAACTCGGCGATCAAGGACGTCGACATCGCGGCCGAGCAGTCGAAGCTGTCCTCGGCGGAAGTGAAGACCCAGGCCGCCGTGTCGGCGCTCGCCGCGGCGAACCAGATGCCGCAGTACCTGCTCAAGCTGCTGGGCTGATGACGATACAAGCGGGCCGGCATGATGCCGGCCCGCCTCCTACCAGGGACAGCCAGGCAAAGTGACCAGCGTCAGCTCCACCAGCAGCACAAGTTCGGGGGTCTCCGTCACCACGAGCGGGACGACCAATTCGAGCAGCATCGACTGGTCGGCGCTGATCCAGGCCGCCGTCGACGCCAAGACCGCGCAGGCGGATACGATCTCGACCACGATCACGAACAATGAGGCCAAGATCTCGGCCTATCAGACGCTGCAGAGCGATCTGAAGACGCTGTATTCGGGATTGGCATCGCTGTCGACCGCAGTGGTCAACTCGCTCTCGACCAGCGCATTTGCCACGCGCGCCGCGAGCATCAGCTCGACCGGCGACGTCAGCGCCTCCTCGGCGCTCTCGATGACGATCAAGAGCGGGGCGGCGACGGGCGACCACACGCTGACGATCAGCCAGCTCGCCACCGCGCATAAGGTGGCCGGCACCTCGCAATCGAGCCAGACCGACGAGCTCGGCTATTCCGGCACATTCTCGATCGGGCTCGACGGCGGCACGGCGGCCGACATCACGGTGACCAGCACGATGTCGCTGCAGGACGTCGCCGACGCCATCAACGCGCAGACCTCGACGACCAACGTCCAGGCCTCCATCGTGCAGGTGTCCAGCACGTCGTACCGGTTGGTTTTGACCGGCACCGAGGATGCCGCGGACATCAGCTATTCCAGCACGTCCGGCGACGATATCATGACCGAGCTCGGCGTGACCGACAGCTCGGGGAGCTTCACCAACGTCATCCAGGAGGCGCAGTCGGCCGAATTCACGCTCGACGGCATCTCCATGACCCGCGATACCAACGACATCTCCGACGTCCTCACCGGCGTCACCTTCAGCTTGCTCCAGGCGACGCCGGACGGAACATCGCTGAACATCAGCATCGAGACCGACACCAGCCAGATCCAGTCGGCTCTGGAGACGTTCGTCACCAATTACAACGCCTTTCGCGACGAAGTCGTCGCTCAGCAGGCGACTGCGACCGACGGCACCGCGGATTCCAGCGCGGTGCTGTTCGGCGATGGAACGATGCGCAACATCATGGATGCGCTTCAGAATGCCCTGAACAGCACCGTCGGCGGCATGACCATGGCCGATCTTGGCCTGTCGTTCAACGAGAGCAACGAGCTCGAGCTCGACACCTCGACGCTGTCGGACGTTCTGAGCACGAATCTGAGCGGCGTGACCAAGCTGTTGTCGGCCCAGACCACGACGTCGTCGAGCCAGCTCAGCGTCGTCAACACGGGCACGTCGCCGCAATCCTTCACCCTGGACCTGGCGGTCGATTCCGACGGCAATCTCACCTCGGCGTCGGTCGGCGGCGATTCGACGTTGTTCACGGTCAGCGGCACCACGATCATCGGTGCCTCCGGCTCGATCTATGCCGGCATGGCCTTCACCTATAGCGGATCGACCTCGCAGTCGATCACGGTGACGTCGACCTCGGGCATCGCGACGCAGCTCTACCAGATCGCGAAGAACTATTCCTCGTCGACCGGCGTGCTGCAGACGCTGATCACCAATCTGACCACGCGCGACGACGACCTTCAGCAGAAGGTCGACGACATCAACAGCGCGGCTGCGACGCTGCAGTCGCAGCTCCAGACCCAATACGCCAAATATCAGGCGGCGATCGAGAGCGCCAATAGCACGCTGACTTATCTCAAGGCGCTGCTGAGCAGCTCCTCGAGCGATTGATCGAGTGAAACAGAGTGATCGATGATGCATAACCAGATGGCGTACATGGCCAATCAGGCCTATCGGGGCGCGGCAACGAGCGTGCCGCCGCTCAAGGCGATCTCGATGCTGCTCGGCGGCGCGATCACCTTTCTCCAGAAGTCGCTGGCTGCGCAGGAGGCGCGCCGCTTCGAGGAGGGGCACGAGCACCTGATGCGGGCGACCGCGATCCTGCGCGGCCTCAGCCACAATCTCGATTTCGCCAAGGGGGGAGCGGTCGCGGAACAGGTGTTCCAGACCTACAATGCGATGATCTTGGCAAGCCTCAAGGCGTTCGGCCGCCCGCATGCGCGCGCGAGTTTCGCGCGCATCATCGCCGGGCTCTCCGAGCTTCGAGAGGCCTGGGAGTTCGTCGATGCAACGTCGCGGGGCGCGGGCGTAGCCCCGGTCGATTCGGCACGCAGGGGCTGAGGCGGCGATTTCTCCCCCATGCGGGAGGGCGACTGACGACGCCGGCCTCCCAATTCCAAGCTTTCCGTAGTGCTGCGGGCCGCTTTGGCGCCAAAGCCGGGCTGAAACCGGTTTCCGGCGCGCGCGCAATGCTTTATGACGGGCCGGACCAAGGCGGGACCGGCGGACGATGGACGTCACCGAGTTTGAGGAACTGATCGACCGGCTGGGCGAGGATCTCTCGCTCTGGCCCGACGACCAGCGCGTGCCCGCCGAACAGCTGCTGGCGCGCTCGCCCGCAGCACAGGCCCTGCTCGAGGAGGCGCGTACCTTGCGCCAAGCGCTCGCGGCGCCGCCGGTCCGCGCCCCCGCGGGTCTCGCCGATCGCATCGTCGCCGCCGCGGCCAGGATGAAGAGCGACGCCGCCGAGCCCCGCACCGAAGGCGAGACGGCGGGGAGCTGAGCGGCTCTTTGCCGATACCCAACATTACGTGAGATCGTCATGCCCGGGCTTGTCACGGGCATCACGTTCGTGGCGGCGTGGATGGCCGAGACGAGCCCGGCCATGACGACGTGGAAGCACGCGTGCCTCAAAAACTGATCGCGCATGCCACTGCCCCGCCGTGGCGGCAGGAGGGCGCCGTCGTCGCAACATCTAGCCCGATATCGCCGCTCCTCTAACGCGCGCATGCGGCAGATTTTGCCGTGTCGAAAGCCGTTTTTGCGCGCGCGAATCGCCGCCTGAATCCGCGCGCCCACCCGTTTCATCAGCACACAGATTTCAAGCGCCCCGACCAGCACCTGGTTGCCGGCAGCGCGAGAAAGCCGGAGTTTCTGATGACCGTTTCCGCCGTGAGTTCTGCAACAACCGCGACCACCACGACATCGTCGTCGTCGAGTGCGTCGTCCTCGTCGTCGCTGACCTCGAGCGACTTCCTCAGCCTGCTGGTCAGCGAGCTTCAGAACCAGGATCCGCTGAACGCGACCTCGACCACCGACTTCATCAATCAGCTCACCTCCTACGCCAACTTCACCCAGCAGCAGTCGATCAACTCCAACATGTCGTCGCTGGCGAGCTCGTTCTCGAGCCTCGTGACGCTCAACTCGGTGAACTATATCGGCCACACCGTCGAGGCGAAGACCGACACGGCGACCCTGAGCAACGGCTCGGCCACCTTCGGCTACTCGCTGTCCTCGGCCGCGTCGGACGTCACGATCAGCATCTCGGACTCCTCGGGCAACGTCGTCTACACCGGCACCGGCACGGGGAATTCCGGCTCCAACAGCTTCACCTGGGACGGCAAGGATTCCAGCGGCAACCAGCTCTCCGACGGCGGCAAGTACACCATCTCGGTGACCGCGACCGACTCCGCCGGCAACTCGGTGCTCAACTACACGACAGTCACCGGCACGGTGACCGGCATCGACACATCGACCTCCACGCCCTCGCTCACGGTGAACGGCGTCTCCGTCAGCGCCGCCAACATCATCGGCGTCACGTCCTGATCTCACGTTCTGATTTCCTCGGAGTTTCATCATGAGTCTTACCGGTGCATTGTCCTCGGCGATCTCGGCGCTCAGCGCCCAGAGCACGTCTCTGTCGATGATCAGCGACAACATCGCCAACTCCGATACGACGGGCTACAAGACGACGTCGGCGATGTTCGATGCGCTGGTGACCGCATCGAGCAACTCGACGACTTATGCCTCCGGCGGCGTCACCGTCTCGGGCCGCGCCAACATCACTCAGCAAGGCCTCCTCGCCACCACGTCCAACGCCACCGACGTCGCGATCCAGGGCACGGGCTTCTTCGTGGTGACCAGCGCCACGTCCGGCGGCGTCACGTCCTACACCCGCAACGGCGCCTTCACGATCAACAACGCGGGCTATCTCGAGAACGACGGAAGCTATCTCGAGGGCTGGCGCACCGACGCCGACGGCAATGTCGTCGGCAGTGAATCTGCCAGCAATCTGTCGGCCATCAATACCCAGATCGCCTCGACCAGCGGCAGCGCCACCACCAAGACCACGATCGCGGCCAACCTGCCGTCGGACGCTGCCACCGGCGACACCTTCACCAGCTCGATGACGGCCTACGATTCGCTCGGTGCGGCGAACACGATGCAGATCACCTGGACCAAGACCGGCACCAATACCTGGAGCGCGAGCTTCGCCAATCCAACCTCGTCATCGGACACCACGACCGCGACAGGCACGGCGTCGGGGACGATCGACATCACTTTCAACAGCGATGGCTCGCTGGCGAGCACCAGCCCGGACCCGGCGACCGTCTCGGTCACGGGCTGGACCGACGGCGCCGCGGACAGCACCATCACCATGGACCTCGGCACGGTCGGCGGCACCGACGGCCTGACCCAGTACGCCTCCGGCGAGACGACGCCCGATGTCAACGTCACCAGCATCGATTCGGACGGCCTCTCCTACGGCAAGCTGTCGAGTGTCTCGATCGGCGATGACGGCCTCGTCAACGCGACCTATTCCAACGGCGAGACCATTGCGATCTACAAGATCGCGGTCGCGACCTTCGCCGATCCCAACGGGCTCTCCGCGTCCAGCAACGGCCTCTATTCGGCGACTGTTGCATCGGGGAATGCCGCCTTGCAGGGCTCCGGCGAAAACGGCGCGGGGACGATCTACGGCAGCGAACTGGAATCATCGACCACCGACACCTCCAGCCAGTTCTCGAGCATGATCTCGGCGCAGCAGGCCTATTCCGCCGCGTCCCAGGTCATCTCCACCGTCAACAAGATGTACGACACCCTGATCTCGGCGATGAGGTGAGCGATGCCTGGTGAAGGGGCGAACGCAGCCGGGGAGGCGCTTCTGCGCCGGCTGCGGCGGCTGTTGGCGCGGGCCGGGGCCGTCAAGGCGACCGATCGCAACCAATTGCTCGCGATGCTCGATGACCTCGAGACGACCCGGCGCGGCCTCCTGCGCGAATGTGGGGAGATCGAAGGACAGATGAAGCAGGCCACCGCCAGAACCACCGCGATCGGCGCTTATCTGCGCAATTCGCAAGTCGGTCGCGGCAAACCGCAGCATTAGAAGAAGGCGAGAACAATGAGTGCAGCCCAGGCCACGATGACCAATCCCGCGAATGGCGACGTCCGGATCAAGTCGTTGATCACGTTGATCGACACGCTGACCGCGCTGGTTGCCGAGGAGAATGCCGAGCTAGCCAAGGGTCTGCCGGCCTCGCGGCTGAAGCAGGTCGACGAGAAGAACCGGCTGGCGGAGATCTTCGAGCGGACCGTCGCCGAATGTGCGGCAGGCACGACCAGCCTGACCGTGCGGGACCGGATGCTGCGCGAGCAGCTGCTGGAGCGGATCCTGAAGCTGCGCGGCGCCATGGACGAGAATCTGGTGCGCTTGCGCGCGGCGATCGAGGCCAGCAACCGCCGGATCGAAGCGGTGATGCAGGCGATCCGCGAGCAGATCGCCGCGGTGTCGCCCTATGGCGCCTCCGGCCGTCTCGCCGCGCGCGCCGTGTCCAGCGGCACCAGCCGCAGCGCCTGAGCCTGCGCGAAAGGAGTCCGCCGTGTCACTCGATATCGCACGATCGATCGCCTTCAGCGGGCTGTCGGCCACGTCCGTGCAGATCAGCGTGACGTCGTCGAACATCTCGAACGCCGACACGACGGGCTACACCGCAAAGACCGCGAACCAGTCGAGCAGCGTCACCAATGGCGTCGGCACCGGCGTCACGGTGACGGGCATCACCTCGACGGTGGACAAGCTCCTGCTGAAATCGCTGATCTCGGCGACATCCGATCTCGGATCCGCCGATACCACGAATACATACCTGACATCGCTCGGAAAGCTGTACGGCTCGACCAGCAGTACCGATTCGTCGTCGACCGGGACCTCGCTCGCCAACAGCATCGCCTCGCTGGAATCCGCGCTGTCCTCGCTCGCGAGCACGCCCAGTAGCGCCTCGCTGCAATCCAACGTCGTCAGCGCGCTCGACGACGTCGCGAGCCAGTTGCGGGAGACGTCGAGCAGCATCCAGAAGCTCCGCGCCGACGCCGACCAGGACATCGCGTCCGCGATCGACGACGTCAATACCGACCTGCAGCAGATCGCGGATCTGAACGACCAGATCAAGCAGACGGCGGCAACCGGCCAGTCGACCGCGGATCTCGAGGACCAGCGCAACACCGCGCTCCAGGACCTCGCCTCGAAGATGAACATCAACTACTTCACGGCGTCGAACGGCGACATCCAGATCTACACCAGGTCCGGCCAGGCGCTGGTCGACAGCTCCGCGCATACGATCAGCTATACGGCCGCGTCCAATGTGACGGCATCGACCACCTACACCGCCGGTTCCTCGTCGAGCGGCTTCAGCGCGATTACGGTGAACGGTGTCGACATCACCTCGCAGATAACAGGGGGAGACATCGGCGCGCTCATCACGCTGCGCGACGAGACGCTGCCGAACGCGCAGTCCCAGCTCGATCAGCTCGCCCAGCAGCTCGCGTCGGCGATGAACAGCGTCTCGAACAGCGCCTCCGCGGTGCCGGCGCCGACGAGCCTGACCGGCACGACCAGCGTCACGAGCGGCACGGCACTGTCCGCCTCCGGCACGGTGCGCCTTGCCGTCACCGACCAGAGCGGCAACCTGGTCTCGTACAGCGATCTCGACCTCTCGTCCTATTCCACCGTCGGAGACCTCGTCACCGCCATCAACGGCATTTCCGGATTGTCGGCGTCGGTCGATGCGGACGGCCATCTTTCGATTACGGCGACCGGCTCGGGCAACGGCGTTGCCATCAACGAGATGACGAGCTCGGTCGGCGCATCAAGCGAAGGGTTTTCGGAGTATTTCGGCCTCAACGACCTCGTGACCGGAACCAGCGCGGCGGATATCGCGGTCAACAGCAAGATCCTGTCCGGGACCAACGAGATCCAGCTCGCGACGCTGGATTCCTCGTCGACCTTGACCGTCGGCAGCAGCGTGCTGTCGTCGGGCTCGGCCAGCGTGGTCAACGCCTTCTATGATGCGCTGACGATGTCCAGGACCTTTGCGTCCACCGGAGGGTTGGCGGCGACGACCGGCTCGCTGGCCGACTATGCCTCGGCCATCGTGTCCGATGTCGCCAGCAAGGCGTCGCAGGCGTCGACCACCTACACCGCGAAGGAAACCGCGCAGTCGACCTATGCGAATTCGCTGTCGTCGCAGTCCGGTGTCAACCTCGACGAGGAATCCGCCAAGCTCAGCACGCTTCAGAACAAATACACCGCGGCGTCCGCGCTGATCCAGGCCATCAACACCATGTATTCGGCGCTGCTGTCCGCCGTTCAGTCGTAACAAGCGGGGCACGCTCATGGTCGCGATGCGGGTCGCCACCTTCGCACAGTCGAACAGGATGATCGCCGACGCGATGCGCGTGGAGTCGGTGATGGCCAACAAGCAGATCCAGGAATCGACGGGCGTGGTCTCGACCGATTTCGGCGGCTATGGCTCGGACGCGCAGCATGTCGTCAACCTCCAGGTCTCCGTGACGCGTGCGCAATCCTATGTCGACGCCGCGACGCTCGCCGACAGCAAGATCCAGGTGATGTATTCGGCGATCGGCTCGATGACCGACATTCTCACCCAGCTCCGGTCCCAGCTCAGCGCAGCTTCCACCGGCAGCTCGACCGAGACCAATTCGGTGATCACCACGGCCCAGCAGATGCTGCAGGAGATGGGCTCGCTGATGAACACCCAATATGACGGCCAGTACGTGTTCGCGGGCGGCAAGACCGAGACGGCACCGGTCGATCTCACGAGCTTCGCATCGGGAACGGGGTCCACGACAACGAGCGACACCAGCTATTACCGGAGCGACGACGAGATTGCCTCGGTGCGCGTTGCCGCTGACCAGACCGTGTCGTACGGCGTCACCGCCGACAATTCGGCGTTCGAGGAGGTGATGCGTGTCCTGAAGTTCGTCGCCAACAGCACCTCGCTGTCGTCGTCTGACATTTCAAGCGCGCTCGATCTCGCCGGTACGGCGCTCGACGACACCGCGGCGGTGCAGGCGAAGCTCTCGAACGCGGCGTCCTCGATCGAGACGGCGAGCGCCCGCCAGACCGACTACAAGAGCTATGCCGAGACGCTGTCGAACGATCTCACCGGCGTCGATGTCGCCGCCATCACGGCACAGCTGTCGACCTACCAGGCGCAGCTCACCGCGTCCTATTCGGCGCTCGCCAAGATCCTGAGCATCAATCTCGCGAGCTACCTGAAATAGATCGGGCTATTCCGCGGCGATCCGCTCCATCGCCATGGCGCGCAGCCGGGCGCGCTGGATCTTCACGCCGTTGGCGCTGTCGGTGACGGGAAAGGCGTCCACGAGATAGATCCGTGCCGGAACCTTGTAGCCGGCGAGCCGCTCGCGCAGATGCGCGGTCAGCTTCTCCTGCATCGGCGGCTCCGTGGTCGGGATCACGAAAGCGGCGCAGCGCGCCTGGCCCTGCAGGTCCACCGCAACCACCTGGGCGTCGGCGACGCCGGCAAGGGATTTGAGCTCGTCCTCGATCTCGCCCGGCGCGACGAGGAAGCCGCCGAGCCGCATGGCATCGCCCGCGCGGGTCTCGTAGACGAAGGAGCCGTCGCCGCGGAGACGACCGAGGTCGCCGGTGCGGAAGAAGCCGTCCGCGGTGATCGCCTCGCGCGTCGCGTCGGGATTGTTGAAATAGCCGAGGAAGCGTGACGGCGCGCTGATCTCGATCTCGCCGGAGACGCCTTCTGTTGCCAGCTCGCCGGTCTCGGTGTCGCGCACGCGCACCTTTGCGTCGGGTGACATCGGCCAGCCGCCGCCCTCGATGCGGCCGGAGAAGGCGTCGCTGGTGCGTGCGATCGAGAACAGGGCCTGAACCTCGCTCGACCCGTAGAGGCCGAACAGCGGAAGGCCGCGCGCCTCGGCCTCCGCGGCCAGCTCACGCCAGCCGGGCTGGAACGCGGCGAAGCCGCAGAGTTCGAGATGTGGAAACGGCTGGGGCGCATCGGTGAGGGCGAGGATGCGGCGAAACATCTCGTCCGAGCCGAACGAGTGGGTGATCTTGTGCTCGCGGAGGATCTTCAGCGCCGGCGCCGCCTCGAAAGCGTCGAGCACGTGGATGGCTGCGCCGGCAGCGACGAAGCCGAGCAGGCTCGTCATGCCGAACGTGCCGCAGAACGGCAGCATCGCCAGCAGCGAATGACGCCGCGGATCGAGCCCAAGCGCCTTGGCGACAGAAGCAGCGTGGCCCGCCAGCGTCCGCTGCGAATGCGCGACGAGCTTCGGCCCCTTGGTGGTGCCCGATGTCGTGTAGAGCAGCACCGGCAGATCCACGTCATCCTGCGCTTGCGGCGCCGGCGGATAGGGCGTTTCAAAAGCATCGAAGCGGACGCAGGGCCAATGTGCCGGGATCGCGTCGGCCCCGACCACCGCAAGCTTCTGCAGCGCGGGGACTTCGTCCTTGGTGAGGTCGGCGAGGATCGCGGCAAAATCGATCGAACGGAATGCAGCCTCGACCACCATGAGCCGGGCGCCGGACAATCGAAGCAGGTGCGCGACTTCCGCGCTGCGGTAGCGTGTATTGACGGCGGCGACAGTCGCACCACAGCGGGCGGCGGCGAACAGCAGCGTGAGCCATTCGATCCGGTTGACCAGCCAGACCGCGACCACGTCGCCCTTGCCGATGTCCTGCGCCGCAAGCCAGGCCGCGGTCTGCTCGATCCTGGCTGCGAATTCGGCGCGCGACACCGGCGTGCCGTCGAATATGAAGGCGGGATCGGCGGCGGGCTCTGACCTGATCAGCGATTGCAGCGAAGACGCGTTGGCACTCATGGCAACCGAACTAACCCGATCGTGCAAACCTGTCTACTTGGTGCCGAACATCCGGTCGCCGGCGTCGCCCAGGCCCGGCACGATGTAGCCGTGGTCGTTGAGCCGCTCGTCGATCGCGGCGGTCCAGATCGGCACGTCGGGATGCTCGCCCTGGAACTGGCCGATGCCCTCGGGCGCAGCCAGAAGGCACACGAAGCGGATATCGCGGGCGCCGCGGGCCTTGAGCAGGGAGGCGCCGGCGCAGGCCGAGTTGCCGGTCGCCAGCATCGGGTCCATCAGGATCACGGTGCGGTCGGACAGGTCCTGCGGCGCCTTGAAGTAATATTCCACGGCCTGCAATGTCTCGGGATCGCGGTAGAGCCCGATATGGGCGATGCGCGCCGAAGGCATCAAGGCGAGCATGCCGTCGAGGAAGCCGACGCCGGCGCGCAGGATCGGGGCCAGCGTGAGCTTCTTGCCGGCGATCTTCGGCGCCTGCATCGGCGCGATCGGCGTCTCGATCTCGACCAGCTCCAGCGGCAGGTCGCGCGTCACCTCGTAGCCCAGCAGCATCCCGATCTCGTTCAGGATTTCGCGAAAGCTCTTGGTCGAGCGATCCTTCTCCCGCATCAGGGAGAGCTTGTGCTGGACCAGGGGGTGGGCGACGACGTTGACGTGGCTGGTGCTCATGAAACCGCTCTACACGGTTCCCTGGAATTGCGCCAGATCGGCCGGGCTTTTTCCGCGGGGCAGGTGGCCTCAGACCGGCATCGTTACCGCGCTGCGGGCTCGGCTGCTAGCGGTATAGGCAGCCATGGTCAACTCACGGTCGATCGCAGCGCGCATCGCGTCCATCGCCGGCTGACGCAGGCGCTGCTTGGCAGTGGCATGCGAGGGCTTGTGGATGGCGCGCAGCGCGACGATGGTCTCCGCAAGGGCGCTGTCGATGGCGTCCGGCGTAACTACGCGATCGAGGAAGCCGGCGGTCAGCGCCTCCTCGGGCTCGTACATCTCGCCGAGCGTGGCCGTGCGGCTGAGCCAGGCCGGATGAACGCGGCTGCGCGCGAGCTCGATGGCAAAGCTCGGCGGCGCGATGCCGATCGCGACCTCGTTCAACCCCATCCGATGCGGCCCGCGCACGCCCAGCCTGACGTCGCAGGCGAGCAGCAGGAACGTTCCCATCGGAAAGGCGTGGCCTTCCATCACGCCGATCGTCGGATGCGGAAACGACATCAAGCGCAAGGCGAGCTCGGCGCCGGCACGGACCATCTCGAGGCTCCCGGCGGCATCGCCCGAGGCGAACACCTTGAGATCGAAGCCGGCGGAGAAGATGCCGGGCCGTGCGGAGCGCAACACCACGACCTCGGCTTCCGCCTCGGCCCGGTCGAAGGCCGCGCCGATCTCGGTCAGCATCCTGGTTGACATCACGTTGACCTTGCCGTCGTCGAGCCCGATCTGCGCGACGCCGTCGTTCACCTCAAAGCTCACTGCCGTTGCCATTTGCCTCTCCTGTCATGGGCCAGGCTTGACTGTCGGAAGCTGATGTAGGCCAATCAATATAATTCTGCACGAAGGAGAGAGCGTCATGCCGGCCGTGCCCAAACACCGTCAGCCCATCATCAATGCCGCGGTAACGCTGTTCCGCCGCCAGGGATATGGCCGGACCGGGCTGAACGACATCGTCGATGTCAGCGGTGCGCCGAAGGGATCGCTCTACCACTACTTTCCGGATGGGAAATCCTCGATCGCCGTGGCGGCTGTGGAGGAGGCCGGCCGCCGCGTCGCGGCGACGATTGCCAAGCTCGCGGACGAATGCGGCTCGACGGCCGACCTCTTGCGGGCCCACGCAAGGCTACTGACGGGCTGGATGCAGGGCTCGGGCTTCCGCAATGGCTGTCCGATCACGACCGTGCTGCTCGAGCTTGCGCCGCGCGAGCGCGCCGTATCCGATGCCGGACGCAAAGCCTATGCGGCGCGGCTGTCGATCCTGCGTGACAAGCTTCTCGCGGACGGCTTCACCAAACCTCGCGCGGAGGCGCTTGCCATGCTCTGCACGTCGGCGCTCCAGGGGGCGCTGATCCAGGCCCGCGTCGAGCGCAGCGGCCGGCCGATCGAGGTCACGGCTGCGGAATTGGCGCGGCTGATCGAGAGAGAGGCGCGGAGCTAGGCTCCGAGCCCGCGCGCGACCAGCGTGATCACGAGCGTCAGGATCGCGCCCCAGATCAGGCTCAGCGTCATGGTCAGGATGGTCACGGTGACCACGTGCTCGAGATTTCCCTTGAGGATCGGCATGCTAGCGGTCCGAGCCTGGGCTTGCGACGACGCGCGTGCCCAGCAGCAATGCGCTCATCAACGCGACCAGGATGGCGATCTTGAGCTCGATCATGTCGTGATCTCGCGCGTAAGATATTGTCTCATGCGGCCCAGCCATCGCCCAGCTAGCGTGACCACCGGGTTGCCCTGGTTCTCGATGTCCAGCTCGAAGGTCTCGGCGGGAAATACCAGAGCGCATCGTTCCGGCGCGCTCCAGCGCCTGGCGAAATCGATCGCAGAGTTCTTGAACAGGAAGAGGCCGCCGGCGCGCCCCTGCGCCTCGCGGGCGACCCAGAGCCGGGCCCGGTTACGTCCGATGAAGAAGGCGGGAATGGAGGCGCTGACGACATCGGGGTCGAGTGGATTGAGTGTCGTTGCCGTGTCGATTCCGGGTACCTTCTTTCCCGGCTCCGGCAGGCGATGTACGGCTTGAAGGGCGATCGCGGCCATGGCGGCCTCCTCACACATCTGCAAGGTCATGATGACTGCCGCGCCGGTCAGACCGGCAGATGCCAGACATAAATTGCGGTTCTCAGTGCGATCAGCGCGGTGAGCACGCTGCCCATCGCGAGCAGGCCGACCGCCTGAAGCGCGATGTGCTTGAGCTGGGCCTTGCGCGCTTCGGAGATGCGCGCCGGGGGTTCGGCCCGGAAGGTCTGGTCAAGACCATGTGTCAGGATCGACATTGTGGAAGTCCTTGTCCTCGGCGCGGCAAGACGGCCGCTCCAATCTGCCGATCATGATGTCCATCGTTGCGTAGGATTGCGAGATGGGCATCGGGGCGACCGCATAGGAAAGTCATAAAGACGCCGATCCGCGCGCGGGCAGTCCTCTGAACAGATGGGGGTTCCGCTTCGGCCGCGCGGCTTGGGACGATGCAGAATGGGCCTGCGCCAGCCCGACGGCCGCGGCAAAGGCGAGCCGGAGCCGCGGTTCCTCGATCTGCTTGCAGAAGCATTCCAGCGTTGCGTCCGCGTCCTGCAGGTCTGCGCCGATGGCCGCGCAGATCCGGGAACTGGTTCGCCGGAAAAAGTGGACCGTCTCGTCGGCATTGCGCCGACCGCCGAGACGATCGAGCTCGGCGGCGAGTGCTGCAATGTTGAGCTTGTCGGCCTCATCCAGCGTCACGGCAAAGCGCAGCAGCGCCAGCTGCCAGGCACGGAGCAGCTTATGAGCATCCTCGGTCGATATCGGCATGCGATCTCCGGATGGCCTCGGCGCGTCAGGCCCCGACGCCGTCGATCAACTCCTCGTCGGCGATCGCGGCGAAGGCGCGTATCACCTCTCCCTGCGCGGTCGCCTCCAGCGGCACGATCGGAAGCCGTGTTGCGGCGACCATCAGGCCTAGGACGCTCAACGCATATTTGAGCGCCGCCGGGCTCTCCCTGGACAGACAGCCGATCAGCGGAATCAAACGCCTGTGGAGGTAGCGTGCCGATTGCAGGCGGCCCTGCCTGACTTGCGAAAAGATCGTGCGGCAGAGATCCGGTGCGATGTTGGCGACCTCCGAGATGGCGCCATCGCCGCCGTCCGCGATGTAGGCGAAGGCGGTCGCATCGTCGCCGGACAGAAAGCGGAAGCCGGCCGGCAGGTGCCGCGCGAGGCGCATCGGGCGCGTGATGTCGCCGCTGCCGTCGCGCAGTCCCACGAACTGGCGGGACTCGGCCAGGCGCAGGAGCGTCTCGTCGGCCAGCGGCCGCAGCGTGCGGGACGGAACGTCGTGGAGGATCACGGGCAGTCCGGTCGCGCCGGCAATGGCGCGGAAATGCGCGAGTATCCCCTCCTGCATCGGCTTGTTGTAGGCGGGCACGACCAGCATGACGGCATCGGCGCCGGCTGCCTCCGCGCGCCGCGCAAATTCGATGGCGTGGCTGGTTGCGTTGGAGACTGCGCCCGCGATGACCCGCACCCGGCCGCGAGCGGCATCGACTGCGGCGCGGATGACGAGCTCCTGTTCGGCGGGAGAAAGGGTTGGCGCCTCGCCGGCCGTTTCGCAGACCAGGACGGCGGGAGCGCCGGCCGTGATCTGCCGCTCGCACAGTGCGGCGAGCGCCCTGAGGTCCACTGCGTCCGCTGTGTCGAACGGCGTCGGCAGGTCCGCGATGAAGCCGGTGAACCAGGCAGCAGGAGGAATGAACATGGTACCTCGCCTGAAGGCGCCAATTCAGGCGGCGCGTTGCGAGATGGTGGCGCTGGGCCTGCTGGCCATGTCGAGCTCGATCTCGCTCGGCAGCTCGACGATGGTCTCGGGATGCTGCCCGTTCTCGAACAGCGCGTATTTGATCGCCTGGGCGCGGCTGACGAACAGGCCGCCATAGAGGCCGTGCTGTTCCTGAGCGATCCATTGTCCGCGGCGGTTCCGGCCGATGAAGACGATGGTCGAAGGCGAGCTGCACGAGGGAGGTTCGACGAGTTTCACGGATGTCTTCCTTCTGAACGAAGCCGGCACGGGGACATATTTTTCCTGCCGGCGTGCTCAATATCCTTTCTCGCGAATATGATTTCGAGGGCGCCTGCGCGGCGATTTCATAGGAAGGTCATAAAGCCGGCAGCTCAGGCCACATCGTTGGCGATGTGAACCAGCGCGAACAATGCGCCGAAGGCGACCGCTTCGTCCCAATGATTGAGGGCAGGGCCGAACAGCGGTTCGCGCCTGACGAGGCCGGCGAGCGCGCACAGGATGATCGACATCCAGAGCAGGACGGCGAGGCTTCGGCCAAAGCCGACGCTGCCGAATGCGGCAAAGACGACGAGCAGCACGACGCGAACGGCGAAGCGCGTGATCGCGCGCGCCGGGCTCAGTGTGTGCGACATGTCCGGAGCTTGTGGCAAGGCGTGAGTCCGTTGGGCGGCTCTAGCCGCAATTCTCGCAGACGAGCGGCTCGTAAAGCGGAGCCGGCACGGGACGAACAGAAGGGACGCTCGGACGGGGCGTTTCCGCGGCGAGGGCCTGGACCTCGACGAACGCGGACAGCAGGGCGAGCGCGAGATCGCCGTGGCAGCCTTCGACCGCAGCATCGAGCCAATCCGGCAATTCCCGCTCGCGCGAGAGCGCGCAGTGCCATTCGCCCTCATCATAGGCGATCCGGCGAACGCGCCACAGCGGCAGCTCGAGTTCCATCAGCGCCAGCGCCGCATCGGTCCAGGCTTCGGCCTCGATCAGGCGCATGAGACGTGCCGTGCGCTCGCTCTGGCCAAGCGACGGGAAGCGCCGGCAGGCCTTGTCGATCATCTCAAGCATCAACGGTCGCGTCATCACCTGCGTGTTGCGCAAGCGATCGCCGAGTGAGGGTGGATCGAAGTGTCTGAGAGCAATGGTCATGTCAGGCCTCCTGGAGTTGGCGTCGGTCAGTCGGCCGGCGTTTCCAAGATGGCCAAAACGGCATTTGAAAGCGAGATGAGGAAGGGGCGGAAGATATAAGGATTTCATAAGTATGGGGTGGGAGCGATGGTATGCCATTTCCCGCCGTCTCCAGGACGACGGCGTGATGCGCCTCGTGGTCGTTGTCCGACCACCCGTCAGCCTCGGCCCTTTATGAGATTCCTATAACTTCGCCATAGCCATCATCTCGAAAACCTATGCTGGTGGTGGCACTTCAGCGCCATGAAAAGTCCCGGCCCAGAGCCGCGGGACATGCGTTGCGCTTGATCTATCGCAAGCTGTCGGTCGGGAACGTAGGCACGGTTGCGTCAAAATACAGGGCGCAACGAGGAGCATTCAAATGATGGATCTTTTGATGCTGATGCTGGGCTTCGTCTTCTTCGCCCTTGCGATCGGCTACACCTACGCCTGCGAACGGCTTTGAGGGAGCGGACCATGATCTTCGATTATGCGCTCGCCGGTGCGGTCTCGTTCGGTCTGCTGATCTACCTCACCTACGCGCTGCTGCGGCCCGAGCGGTTCTGATCCGTGTTGCTGCTTCTCGAATTGCTGCTGGCCGACGCTGCGCTCGTCGCCGGCCTGCTTGCACTGCTCCTGCCGCTCCTGCGCCGGACACAAAGTCTGAAGGGTTAATGCCATGACTATGATCGGTTGGCTCCAGATCATTCTCTATTGTGCCATCATCGTCGCGCTGACCAAGCCGCTCGGCTGGTACATGACGCGCGTTTTCAACGGCGAGCGGACCTTCCTGTCGCCGGTGCTGCGGCCGATCGAGGCCGGCATCTATTGGGTATCCGGCGTCGATGAGAGGCGCGAGCAGCATTGGTTGACCTACACGGTCGCCATGCTGCTGTTCCATGTCGGCGGCTTCCTCGTGATCTACGGCGTCATGCGGCTCCAGGCCGTGCTGCCGTTCAATCCGGCCGGGCAGGGCGCAGTTGCCGAGGATCTCTCCTTCAATACCGCGGTCTCCTTCATCACCAACACCAATTGGCAGAACTACGGCGGCGAGAGCACACTGTCCTATCTGACCCAGATGGTCGGCCTGACGCATCAGAACTTCCTGTCCGCGGCGACCGGCATCGCGCTGGCGATGGCACTGATCCGCGGCTTCTCGCGCGCCTCGATGCGCACGGTCGGTAATTTCTGGGTCGACGTCACCCGCTGTACGCTCTACGTGCTGCTGCCGATCTGCATTGTCTACGCGCTGTTCCTGGTCTGGCAGGGCATGCCGCAGACGCTCGGCGATTACGTCGAGGCGACCACGCTGGAAGGCGCCAAGCAGACCATCGCGGTCGGCCCGGTGGCCTCGCAGGTCGCGATCAAGATGTTGGGCACTAATGGCGGCGGCTTCTTCAATGCCAATGCCTCCCATCCCTTCGAGAACCCGACCGCACTGTCGAATTTCGTGCAGATGCTTTCGATCTTCGTGCTGGGCGCTGCGCTCACCAACGTGTTCGGCCGCATGGTCGGCAACCAGCGCCAGGGCTGGGCGATCCTCGCCGTGATGGGCGTGCTGTTCCTGGCCGGCGTCGCTGTCACCTATTGGGCGGAAGCCAATGGTACTTCCACACTTCAGGCACTCGGCTTGACCGGCGGCAACATGGAGGGCAAGGAGGTGCGCTTCGGCATCGTCGCATCCTCGCTGTTCGCCGTGATCACCACGGCCGCTTCCTGCGGCGCGGTCAACGCCATGCATGACAGCTTTACCGCGCTTGGCGGCATGATCCCGCTGATCAACATGGAGCTCGGCGAGATCATTGTCGGCGGCGTCGGCGCCGGCATGTACGGCATGCTGCTGTTCGTCATCCTCGCGATCTTCGTCGCAGGCCTCATGGTCGGCCGTACGCCGGAATATGTCGGCAAGAAGATCGAGGCACGCGAGGTCAAGATGGCCATGCTCGCCATCCTGGTGCTGCCGCTGATGATCCTCGGCTGGACCGCTGTCGGCGTGGTCTATCCGGCGGCCGTCGCCTCGATGGCGAATGCGGGCCCGCACGGCTTCACCGAGGTGCTCTACGCCTTCACGTCCGCGACCGGCAACAACGGTTCGGCCTTCGCGGGCCTGACCGGCAACACCTTCTTTTACAACCTCGCGCTCGCCAGCGCGATGTTCGTCGGCCGCTTCTTCATGATCGTTCCGGCCATGGCGATCGCCGGCGCGCTCGCGGAAAAGAAATCGATCCCGCCGTCGATGGGTACGTTCCCGACCACCGGCGGGCTGTTCGTCGGCCTCGTGGTCGGCGTGATCCTGATCATGGGCGGCCTGACCTTCTTCCCGGCGCTGGCGCTCGGCCCGATCGTCGAGCATCTGGCGATGAACGCCGGCAACCTGTTCTGATTGTTGGAGTGACCTCCATGGATACGATGAAATCGCAAAAGCGCGCTGCCGTCTCGGCGATGCTCGACCCCAAGATCGTTGTGCCGGCGATCCGCGGCGCCTTCACCAAGCTCGATCCGCGGCTGATGATCAAGAACCCCGTAATGTTCGTGGTCGAGATCGTGGCGGCGCTGACCACGGTGATCTTTCTGCGCGACCTCGTCACCGGCGGCGCCAATCTCGGCTTCACCTTCCAGATCATCGTCTGGCTCTGGTTCACGGTGCTGTTCGCCAATTTCGCCGAGGCGGTGGCCGAAGGCCGCGGCAAGGCGCAGGCCGAATCGCTGCGCAAGACCCGCACCGAAAGCCAGGCCAAGCTCCTGACCGGTGCCGGGCAGGCGTTCAATCTCGTGCCGGGCACCAGCCTGAAGGTCGGCGACATCGTGCTGGTCGAAGCGGGGGACACCATCCCGTCCGACGGCGAGGTGATCGAGGGTGTGGCCTCCGTCAACGAGGCTGCCATCACCGGCGAGTCCGCGCCCGTCATCCGCGAATCCGGCGGCGACCGGTCGGCCGTGACAGGCGGCACACAGGTGCTGTCCGACTGGATCCGCGTTCGCATCACGGCAGCGCAGGGCTCGACCTTCATCGATCGAATGATCAAGCTGGTCGAGGGCGCCGAGCGGGCGAAGACGCCGAACGAGATCGCGCTCAACATCCTGCTCGCCGGCCTCACCATCATCTTCGTGTTCGCCACCGTCACCATCCCGAGCTACGCGGCTTATGCCGGCGGCTCGATTTCGGTGATCGTGCTGGTTGCGTTGTTCGTGACGCTGATCCCGACCACCATCGGTGCGCTCTTGTCGGCCATCGGCATCGCCGGCATGGATCGCCTGGTGCGCTTCAACGTGCTGGCGATGTCCGGCCGCGCCGTCGAGGCGGCTGGCGACGTCGACACGCTGCTGCTGGACAAGACCGGTACCATCACCCTCGGAAACCGTCAGGCAACGGCGTTCCGCCCCGTGCGCGGCGTCACCGAGCAGGAGCTGGCGGACGCGGCACAGCTCGCTTCGCTCGCCGACGAGACTCCGGAGGGCCGTTCCATCGTCGTGTTGGCGAAGGAGAAATACGGCATCCGCGGCCGCGACATGGCTGAGCTCGGCGCCACCTTCATTCCGTTCACGGCGCAGACCCGCATGAGCGGCGTCGATGCCGGCGGCTCGTCGGTGCGCAAGGGCGCAATCGATGCGATGCTGAACTACATCGGCGGCGGCGTGCCGCTGACGGTTGCCTCCGGCAACACCGCGCGGGCGATGCAGCCTGGCGCATTGTCCGAGCTCGGCCGGGAGATTCAGGCCATCGCCGACGAGGTGTCGAAATCCGGCGGCACGCCGCTGGCGGTCGCCAAGGATGGCCGCTTGCTCGGCGTCGTCCAGCTCAAGGACATCGTCAAGGGCGGCATCCGCGAGCGCTTCGCCGAGCTGCGCCGCATGGGCATCCGCACCATCATGATTACAGGCGACAACCCGATGACGGCTGCGGCGATCGCCGCGGAAGCCGGCGTTGACGATTTCCTGGCGCAGGCGACGCCCGAGGACAAGCTGAAGCTGATCCGTGACGAGCAGGCCAAGGGCAAGCTCGTCGCCATGTGCGGCGACGGTACCAACGACGCGCCGGCGCTCGCGCAGGCCGACGTCGGGGTCGCCATGAACACGGGCACGCAGGCCGCCCGCGAGGCCGGCAACATGGTCGACCTCGATTCCAACCCGACCAAGCTGATCGAGGTGGTCGAGATCGGCAAGCAGCTCCTGATGACGCGCGGTGCACTGACGACCTTCTCGATCGCTAACGACGTTGCCAAATATTTCGCGATCATCCCGGCGATGTTCCTGGCGTTCTACCCGCAGCTCAACGTGCTGAACGTCATGAACCTGTCGAGCCCGCAGAGCGCCATCCTGTCGGCGATCATCTTCAACGCGCTGATCATCATCGCGCTGATTCCGCTGGCCCTGAAGGGCGTCGCCTATCGTGCGGTCGGTGCCGGCGCGCTGCTCCGGCGCAACCTCCTGGTCTACGGCCTCGGTGGCATCGTCATCCCCTTCATCGGCATCAAGGCGATCGACCTCGTCGTCACCGCCTTGCATCTGGCCTGACGCCGTCATTGCGAGCGAAGCGAGGCAATTGCTTCGCCGCTTCGCTCCTGGCACTGACGAAAGACATCGGAGAAAACACATGTTCAGAGAAATCCGCCCCGCCATCGTCCTCTTGCTGGTGCTCACCGCCATCACCGGGCTGGCCTATCCGCTCGCCATGACGGCCATCGCCGGTGCGCTTTTCCCGGCTCAGGCTCAAGGCAGCCTGATCGAGCGAAACGGTAAGGTGATCGGCTCGGCGCTGATCGGACAGGAGTTCAAGGAGGACAAGTATTTCCACGGCCGCCCCTCGGCGACGTTGGCGCCGGACCCGAACGATTCGACCAAGACGGTTTCGGCACCCTACAACGCCGCCAATTCGGGCGGCTCCAATCTCGGCCCGACCAGCAAGGCGCTGGCCGACCGGCTGAAGGAGGACGTGGACAAGCTCAAGGCCGAGAATCCGAATGCTGCCGTGCCGGTCGACCTGGTCACGACGTCGGCTAGCGGTCTCGACCCGGACATCTCGCCGGAGGCCGCGCAATTCCAGGTGCCGCGGGTGGCGAAGGCGCGGAATATGCCGGTTGAGGCGGTGGAGCAGCTCGTGTCCGCCAACGTCCAGGGTCGTCTGTTCGGCCTGCTCGGCGAACCCCGCGTTAACGTCTTGGCGCTGAACCTCGCGCTCGACCGAGCGCCGGCGAAGTAGCGGTCTATGCCCATGGCGTGGGGATGATTATATTGCCCTGATGGTCCGAGAGCGCCGCGATTCCGAACAACGTCCGTCTCCCGAGGCACTGCTGGAAGCAGCGCGCCGGGAGGAGAGCGTCAGCGGCAAGCTGAAGATCTTCGTCGGTGCCGCCCCCGGCGTCGGCAAGACCTACGAGATGCTGCAAAGCGCCCACGCCAGGCGCAAGGCCGGCATTGATGTCGTGATCGGCTTCGTCGAAACCCACGGCCGCGCCGAGACCGAGGCGCTGGTGCGTGGTTTGGAGGTGGTCCCGCGCAAAAGGCTGGATTACCGCGGCCAGATCGTCGAGGAGATGGACCTCGATGCCGTGATCGCGCGCCGGCCGAAAATCGCGCTGGTCGACGAGCTCGCCCACACCAACGCCGCAGGCAGCCGCCATCCCAAGCGTTATCTCGACGTCGAGGAGCTGCTCTCGCACGGCATCGACGTCTACACCGCCGTCAACATCCAGCACATCGAAAGCCTCAACGACGTCGTCGCCCAGATCACCCATGTCCGGGTGCGTGAGACGGTGCCCGATTCCGTGTTCGACCGCGCCGATGCGATCGAGCTGATCGACCTGACGCCCGACGACCTGATTCAGCGCCTGAAGGAGGGCAAGGTCTATGTGCCCAAGCAGGCTGAGCGCGCGCTGGAGCATTATTTCTCGCCGGGCAATCTGACCGCATTGCGTGAGCTCGCCTTGCGGCGCACCGCCGAGCGGGTCGACGAGCAACTGCTCAACCACATGCAGGCCAATGCGATTCCCGGTCCCTGGGCCGCGGGCGAGCGCATCCTCGTCTGCGTCAGCGAGGATCCGCGCGCGGCCGGCCTCGTGCGCTACACCAAGCGGCTGGCGGACCGGCTGCATGCGCCGTTCACCGCAATCTCGATCGAGAACCGGCGCTCCCTGCAATTGTCCGACGAGGAGCGAGATCGCCTCGCCGATACGTTGCGGCTCGCGGAGGCGCTTGGCGGGGAGGCGCTGACCATCCCGGCCGTCGGCCGCCGCATCGCCGACGACGTCATCAATTTCGCACAAGGCAACAACGTCACCCAGATCGTGATCGGCAAGTCGACACGCTCGCGCTGGTTCGAGATGACGCGCGGATCAGTGGTTCACGATCTGGTGCGTCGCGCGGGCAATATCAGCGTTCACGTCATCCCCGGCGACGAACTCACCGCGGAGGCGGCGCCCAAGACGGCGGTGCAGACCGCGGCGCGATCCGAGCCGTTCAATCCGCTGCCCTATCTCAAGGCGCTCGGGATCATGGCGGTTGGCCTTGCGGCCGCGATGGGCATCAAGCCGTATTTCGGCGTCGAGAACGTCGACCTGATGTTCCTCACCGCAGTGGTGGCCGTGGCCGTGCGCTACGGGCTGTGGCCGTCACTGCTCGCGAGCATCGCGGGATCGCTGGCCTACAATTTCTTTTTCCTGCCGCCGGTCTACACCTTCACCATCACCGATCCGACCAATGTCGCGGCCTTTTTCTTTTTCATGCTGATTGCGTTCGTGGTGTCGAACGTCGCCGGTCGCGTGCGCACGCAGGCCGACACTGCGATCGGCCGCATCAGGACCACCGAGCAGCTCTATGCCTTCAGCCGCAAGCTCGCGGGCACCGCCACGCTCGACGACGTCTTGTGGGCGAGCGCCTATCAGATCGCGTTGATGCTGAAGGTGCGCGTCGTGCTGCTGCTGCCGGAGGACGGCCTGCTCACGGTGAAATCCGGTTACCCGCCGGAAGACCAGCTCGATCAGGCCGACCTTGCCGCCGCCAACTGGGCCTGGAGCAACGACCGCACGGCGGGCCGCGGCTCGGATACGCTGCCGGGCGCAAAGCGGCTGTTCCTGCCGATGCGCACCGGGCGCGGCCCGATCGGCGTGATCGGCATCGACGACGACCGCTCCGGGCCGCTGCTGACGCCGGATCAGCGCCGGCTGCTGGATGCGCTGGTCGACCAGGGCGCGCTCGCGATCGAGCGCGTGCTGCTGGTCGAGGACATGGACCGCGTCAAGCGCACCGTCGAATCCGAGCGGCTGCGCTCCGCGCTGCTGACTTCGATCTCGCACGACCTGAAGACGCCGCTCGCCTCGGTGCTGGGTGCGGCCTCGACCATGCGCGACCTCGCCGGAGCCTTGTCCGACACCGCGAAGCGCGACCTGCTCGCGACCGTCATCGACGAGTCCGAACGGCTCAACCGCTTCATCGCCAACCTGCTTGACATGACCAAGCTCGAATCCGGCGCCATCGTGCCCAACACGGCGCTGCACGATCTCGGCGAGATCGTGGGCAGCGCGCTGCGGAGGGCGGCCAAGATCCTTGGCAGCCACAAGGTCGAGCTGACGCTGGCCGCCGATCTGCCGATGCTCGAGCTGGACGCCGTGCTGTTCGAGCAGGTGCTGTTCAACCTGCTCGACAACGCCGCCAAATATTCGCCGCCCGACACGACGGTCTCGATCCGCAGCCGGCGCGACAGCAATCATGTGGTGCTGGAGATCGCGGACGAGGGGGCCGGCATCCCGCCCGACGAGCTCGAGAGCGTGTTCGACAAGTTCTACCGCGTACAGAAGGGCGATCACGTCCGCCCCGGCACGGGCCTCGGCCTTGCCATCTCCCGTGGCTTCGTCGAGGCGATGCGCGGAACGATCTCGGCCGCCAATCGCGGCGACCGAAGCGGCGCTGTTCTCACCATCCGTCTTCCCGTTCCGGCCGAGAGCCGCGCATTGGATACCGCCGCATGAGTGCTGCCCCGATCAAGGTCCTGGTCATCGACGACGAGCCGCCAATCCGCAAATTGCTGCGGATGGGGCTGACGACGCAAGGCTACGAAATCCTGGAGGCGTCGAACGGCAAGATCGCGCTGGAGAAGCTTGGCGAAGCGCCGGCGCTGATCATCCTCGATCTCGGCCTGCCCGACGTCCAGGGACACGAGCTGCTACGCACCATCCGCGCGCGCAATGAAAGCGTGCCGATCGTGGTGCTGTCGAGCCGCGGCGACGAGGCCGGCAAGGTTCAGGCGCTTGATCTCGGTGCCGACGATTATCTGACAAAGCCGTTCGGCATGGAGGAGCTCCTGGCGCGCCTGCGCGCCGCGCTGCGGCATCAGCTCCAGGTCCAGGGCGAGCGCCCGGTGTTTCGCACCGGCGATCTCTCGGTCGATCTCGTGCGCCGCATCGTCAAGGTCGGCGAGCGCGAGGTGAAGCTGTCACCGAAGGAGTACGATCTCCTGCGCGTGCTGGTGCAGCATGCCGGCAAGGTACTGACGCACAGGTTTCTTCTGCGGGAGCTGTGGGACGAGCTGACCGACGCGCAATATCTTCGCGTCTATGTTCGCCAGCTTCGCCAGAAGATCGAAGCCGACCCCGAGCGGCCGCAATATGTGCTGACCGAAACGGGGATCGGCTACCGGCTGAAGGCGGGGGATTGATCCCAACAGACCAGTAGGATGGGTTTCGCGTCGCTCTCCCCATCCTACGACAGCAATCAGCCCGCCTTTCTTTGTCGCGCCGTCGAGCGGTGCGCCTTCTTCGCGGCCTGCCGCCGGCCGGTTTTGCGCCGGGCGTGCGACTTCGCCGCGGTCTTCTTGCCGCGGCCGCCCTTCAGGCTCTGCTTCAGCGCGTCCATCAGGCTGACGACGTTGCTCGGCCGCTCCTCGGGCTCGGGCAATTCAATCTTCTTGCCGCTGGCCTTGCGTTTCACCAGCGCCTTCAGCGCAGTCTCGTAGTCGTCCTTGAACTTGCCGGGATCGAAATGCGCGGCCTTGGTGTGCAGGATGTGGCCTGCGAGCTCGACCATGTCCTTGCTGATCTTCGGGCTCCTGATCTCGTCGAAGAACTGGTCCTCGTCGCGCAGCTCGTAGGGGAAGCGCAGCGTGGTGCCGAGCAGGCCCTTGCCGAGCGGCTTGATCGCCATGACGTGTTCGCGGTTGGTGAGCACGATCTTGGCGAGTGCCACGCGCTCCTGGTCCTTCATGGCGTCGCGGATCACTGCGAAGGCGTCGATCGCGGCCTTGCCGTCGGGCGCGATGTAGTAGGGATGGTTGAGGTAGCGCTGATCGATCTCCTCGCTCGGCACGAAGCTCTCGATGTCGATGGTGTGATTGCTCTCGATCTGGACCGCCTCGAGCTCCTCGGGCTCGATCTCGACATATTTGCCCTTGCGCAGCTCGTAGCCGCGCCCCTTCTGGTCGCTCTCGACGACGTCGCCGGTCTCGGAATCGATCATCTGTTGCTTGAGCCGGTTGCCGGTCTCGCGGTTGATCATGTGAAACCGGGTCTTCTCGGCCGACGTGGTCGCCGGATAAAGCACGACGGGGCAACTCACCAGCGAGAGCTTCAACGTTCCCTTCCAATAGGCGCGCGGGGCCATTGCATTCTCCAGCATTTTCAAGGCGTTTTGGAACCCCAACCCCTGCACAGGGTTTTGGTTCCGGACGGGACTTTGGCCGTGTTAGGCTTGAATCCCGAAAGGAAAAGCGGCCGTGCTGCAAAAACTCTCGACTTATCGAAAGAAGCGTGACTTCGAGAAGACGCCCGAGCCATCGGGCAAGACCGCAGTTGCGCGCTCGAAGCAGCGGCGCTTCGTGATCCAGAAGCATGATGCGACCCGGCTGCATTACGATCTCAGGCTCGAGTTCGACGGTGTCTTCAAGTCCTGGGCCGTGACCAAGGGGCCCTCGCTGGATCCGCACGACAAGCGTCTGGCGGTCGAGGTGGAAGACCACCCGCTCGACTATGGCGATTTCGAAGGAACGATTCCGGAAGGGCAATATGGCGGCGGCACCGTGATGCTGTGGGACCGCGGTACCTGGGAATCGGACGACGCCGAGCGCGGCTTCAAGAAAGGCGATTTGAAGTTCACCCTGCATGGCGACAAGCTGCACGGAAGCTGGGTTCTGGTTCGCATGCGCAACGACCGCAGCGGCGGCAAGCGCACCAACTGGCTCCTGATCAAGCATCGCGACGAATACGTCCGCGAAGGCAAGGACAACGACATTCTTAAGGAGGACAAGTCGGTCGCCTCCGGCCGCGCGATGGAGCAGATCGCCGAGGGCAAGGGCCGTGCGCCAAGGCCGTTCATGCTGGCGAAAAGCGCCAAGAGCAAAGCCGACGCGGTCTGGCAATCCAACCGCGCCGAAGAGGCGAAGGGGCGCACGGTCAAGCCGGCGCCGCGCACGGCGCTGAAGGCCGGCAAGGCCGTCAAGAGCAAAGCGGTGAAGAAAGCCACGACGGCGACGAACGCCAGGAAGGTCGCGGAGATGCCGGATTTCGTGGCGCCGCAGCTCTGCACGATCGTGGAGCGGCCGCCGGCCGCCGAAGGCTGGTGCCACGAGATCAAGTTCGACGGCTATCGCGTGCAGCTTCGGGTCGAGGACGGCGAGGCGACGCTGAAGACGCGCAAGGGGCTTGACTGGACCGGCAAGTTTGCGGCGATCGCGAAAGAGGCGGGTTCGCTGCCGGACGTCGTGATCGACGGCGAGATCGTCGCGCTCGACCACAACGGCGCGCCGAATTTTTCCTCGCTTCAGGCTGCGTTGTCGGACGGCAAGACCGACGAGCTGATCTTCTTTGCTTTCGACCTCCTGTTCGCGGAGGGTCTCGATTTTCGTCGTCTGCCGCTCGGCGAGCGCAAGGCGAGGCTGAAGGAGCTGCTGGCGGTCCGCAAGCGGAAATCAAGCCAGATCCGCTATGTCGAGCATTTCGAGAGCGGCGGCGATGCAGTGCTGCAGTCGGCCTGCAAGCTCGAGCTCGAAGGCATCGTGTCGAAGAAGCTGGACGCGCCCTACCGATCCGGACGCACCGAGAGCTGGACCAAGGCCAAATGCCGTGCGGGCCACGAGGTCGTGATCGGCGGCTACAAGACCACCAACGGCAAATTCCGCTCGCTGATGGCGGGCGTGCATCGCGGCGATCATCTCGCCTTCGTCGGTATGGTCGGTACCGGCTTCGGCGCCGACAAGGTCAAGCGGATCATGCCGTCGCTGAAGGCCATGGCCGCCAAGGAAAGTCCCTTCGGCGGCAAGAATGCGCCGAAGAAGAGCCGCGATGTGCACTGGTTGAAGCCGGAGCTCGTCGCCGAGATCGAGTTCGCCGGCTTCACCGCCGACGGCAATATCCGCCAGGCCGCGTTCAAGGGCCTGCGGCAGGATAAGCCCGCCGAAGAGGTCGAGGCGGAGACGCCCGTCGCCACCGAACTCGCAGAACCCAAGGCGCGCAAGCGCGCAGCGAAAGCGGCCAAGCGGTCCAACGACGCCGGCGCGGAGGTGATGGGCGTCGTCATTTCCAAGCCCGACAAGGAGCTGTGGCCGGACGGCGGTGACGGCGAAGGCGTGACCAAGCTCGACCTTGCCCGCTATTTCGAAGCGGTCGGCAGTTGGATGATCGAACATCTGAAGGGCCGTCCGTGCTCGATCGTGCGCGCGCCCGACGGCATCGGCGGCGAGACATTCTTCCAGCGTCACGCCATGCAGGGCACCTCCAACCTGCTCGAGCTGGCCAAGGTCTCCGGCGATCGCAAACCTTACTTGCAGATCGACCGCGTCGAGGGGCTCGCCGCGGTCGCGCAGATCGGCGGGGTCGAGCTGCATCCGTGGAATTGCGCACCTGATGCTTACGACACGCCGGGCCGGCTGGTGTTCGATCTCGATCCGGCGCCGGACGTCGCTTTTGCCGATGTCGTGGATGCCGCCAAGGAGATGCGGCAACGGCTGACCGACATCGGCATGGCGAGCTTCTGCAAGACCACCGGCGGAAAGGGCCTGCACGTGGTGGTGCCGCTGCTGCATGGCGCCCGCGACAAGGTGAGCTGGAAGGAAGCCAAGGCCTTCGCGCAAGGCATCTGCCAGTGGATGGCCGACGACGATCCAGAGCGCTATCTGCTCAACATGTCCAAGAAACTGCGCAGCGGAAAGATCTTTCTCGACTATCTCCGTAACGACCGGATGTCGACGGCGGTTGCGCCGCTGTCACCGCGGGCCCGCGCGGGGGCGACGGTCTCGATGCCCGTCACGTGGGCCCAGGTGAAGAGCGATCTCGATCCGAAGCGATATACGGTGCGGACAGTACCGGGCCTGCTGGCGCGCTCGAAGGCGTGGGAAGGGTATGAGGACGCGGCTGCGTCGATTAAGGCGGCGGTGAAGAAGCTGGCGGGGAAGACATAGGTCCGGGCGCCGTCAATGCGCCCGTAGGGTGGGCAAAGCGAAGCGTGCCCACGATCTTTTTTCCTTACGACGAGTAGGTGGGCACGGCGCGTTGCGCCTTTGCCCACCCTCCGAGATCTCGCCTAGATCCGACCCAGCAGCAGCAGGATCAGCAGGATGACGATGACGAGCCCGAGGCCGCCGCCGCCGTAATAGCCGGTGCCATAGAACGGGCCGCCGCCGATGCCGCTGAAGCCGCCAAGCAGGGCGATGACCAGAATGATCAGAATGATCGTACCGATAGACATGCGAATCTCCTCCAGCCCTTCGTTGAAAGGGTCGTTGCAACCTGTCCCGTGGTGCGAGGGCAACTTGCCGCAGGTTTTAAAGTTCCGGCCTTGAAACACGGGCCGGCGGCTCAACTTGCATGGAACCTTTGTAGGTGCGCCCGGCATGATTATGAGAGGATCAATCACCACGGGGCACCGCCATGTCAGCACCACTCGTCGTCTCCATCCCGCATCGGCTCGGCCGGGAGGAGGCGGTACGCCGGCTCAAGACCGGGCTTGGCCGCGCCGCTGCCAGCATTCCCGTGATGCAGGTCGAGGAGGAGCGCTGGACCGGCGACAGCATGGCCTTTCGCATTCGCGCGCTCGGGCAGATCGCGACGGGGCAGGTCGATGTCGCGGACGACCACGTCAAGGTTCAGGTCGTGCTGCCCTGGCTGCTGCAGCGCTTCGCCGAGATGGCGCAGGCGACGATCAAGAAGCGCGGGCAGTTGCTGTTGACCAAGGATGGCGGAAAGTAGTTTCAGGCGCGCACGCGCGGCCGCACCGGCTTGATCGCACTTGCCGTGCGGGCCTCGACGACGAAAGCGGGAAACTCCCGGAAGGCCTGCGCGAGCGGCAATTCACCGCTGGCAAGGCCGGGCGCGCTGTAGCCGGTCAGGTCGACGGTGGCGTCAAAGCCTTCCGGTGCGGGCCATTCCCGGCCCGCTTGCGTGAACGGTGCGAAGTGACGCCCGACCACCACGATCGCGGCAGTGCGGCCGTGGCGGCGCGCAAAGGCGATGACATGGTCGGCATGTGCGCCGCTCACCGCCAGCGGCTGGTAGTCACCTTGAGCGAAGACGTCGGCGAGTTCGTTGCGCAGCTTGAGAAGGCGGCGTGTCCAGGCGAGCTTGATCAGGCCGTCCGGCCAGCTCTTCATCAGACCTGCCCAATCCGGATCGCCCAGCGCGCTGAGCGCCGTGTGCCGCGCGCCAAACTCGACCGGACGACGGTTGTCGGGGTCGACCAGCGACAGGTCCCAGAACTCGGTACCCTGGTAGAAGTCGGGCACGCCGGGCAGCGTCGCCTTGAGGGTGAGCTGGCTCATGGCGTTCAGCGCGCCCAGCAACGCCACGCGCCGGGCCAGCGTTTGCAGCGAATCCAGGAATTCTCCCGACAGCGCGGGATCGAGAATCTTCGCGATGAACTGCTTGACGCCGTTCTCGTAGGATTCATGCGGATTGAGCCAGCTGGTCTCTTCCTTGCCCTCGCGCGCGGCCTTCAGCGCATAGGCCTGGATACGCTCGACGAAGCCTGCATCGACCGGCTCCTGGAGCGACCATGCCCCGAGCAGCGTCTGGTAGAGCATGTATTCGAACGTCGCTGATGGCGCGCGTAGATTGCCGTGGAGCGCGAGGTGCGGCGCGTTCAACACCTTCCAGCGCGAAACTGCGCTGGTCCATTCGCCGGGAATTTCGCTGAGTGCTGCGATCCGCGCGCGCGCATCCTCGCCGCGCTTCGTGTCATGCGTGGCGGTCGCCGTCATCCCCAGCGGCCATTCCCTGGCCCGGGCCTGCATGGCCTCGTGGAAAGCGGGAACGGCGAGGCCGGTGCTGGCGGGATCGCCGCCGACCTCGTTCAGCGCCAGCAACCTGTGGAATTGATAGAACGCGGTGTCCTCCAGCGACTTCGCCATCACCGGCCCGGTGAATTGCTGTACCTTCAGCGCAAAGCGGCGCACGCGCGGCGCGCTGTGCGGCGGGCGGCCGGGCTTGAGCAGGTCCATGGTCAGGGCATCGCGCAGGAAGTCGAAGATACCTTCGTCGGCTGCGAACCATTCCGCGCGGGCGCGCGCAATGGTGTCGTCGATCAGCTTGCGGTCGGCGGCGGTCGGCCCGCTGTTGGTCAGATAGGTGCGGTAGACCGGGAAATGCAGCACGTAGAGTTCGAGCGCCTGGCGCAGGCTGTCGGCGGAAAAATCGCGGGTCGAGTAATGTCCGTTGGCGATGCGCGCGAGCAGGCGCGTCAGCACGGTGAATTCGCTGGTGAGCAGCGTCTCCAGCACACGCCGCTTGGCGTCCTTGACGTAAGGCGCTAGCTGTGGCGGCCGGTTGCTGATCTGCCGCCAGGTCTCGTCCAGTGCCGCCAATCCCTTGGCGTCGACCAACACCTGGGTGATGACGTTCATCCATTCATACCCGGTGGTGCCCTGAACGCCGGCGAAGTGCGGCAGGCGCTCGTGCTCGCACAGGATCTTCTCGATCACGGTGTAGAACGGCTTTGAATTGCCCTGCGCGTCGCGCACCAGCCGGCGCAGCCGCTGGCAATATTGCGCGGGGTCGCGCAGGCCATCGATGTGATCGAGCCGGATGCCCTGCAATTTGCCGTCGACGACGAGCTGCTTCACCAGCCGGTGCGTGGCGGCGAAGGTGCTGGGGTCCTCGACGCGCAGGCCGGCGAGTCCGTTGACGTCGAAGAAGCGGCGATAATTGATGTCGCTGGAGGCGAGCCGCCAGTGCCCGAGCTTGTAATGCTGACGCTCCAGCAGGTGATGCAGCGCCAGCGTCTGCGCGGGACGCTCCTTGCCGGCACGATAGGCGCCAAGGCCGCCTGCGATGAGATCGGCGGCGCCCGCGATCTGCCTGAGCTCGGTCTTGAACGCGGGAGCTTCCTTGCGATTGGGACGGCGCAGTCCGGTATAGCGCGCTGCGAGCGACAGCAGACGTTTGCCGGCCTCCGTCTCGGCGGCACCCGCTTCCTTCACGATCATGCGCAGGATCTCGCCGTAGCGCTCCGGCGCGATCGGCAGGCGATGCTCGAAATACCAGGCGGAGAAGCTGCCCTGATCCGGATCATAGCGCAGCTCGATCTCGCCGCGCTCGAGCGCCTCGCCGTAGGATGCGCCCAGGATCGGCAACAGCACGCCGCCGCGGGCACGGTAGGGCAAGAGGTCCCAGTCGATGTCGAAGGAGACAGCGTGCGGCGAGGCCTGGCCCCATTCCAGCACGTCCAGCCACCACGGATTGTCGGCGAAGTGCACGCCGACATGGTTCGGCACGAAATCGATGATGAGCCCGAGATCGTGCGCCTCGAGCACCTCGCTCAGCCGGGTAAAGCCGGCCTCGCCGCCGAGCTCGGGATTGAACTGGCTGTGATCGACGGTGTCGTAGCCGTGGGTCGAGCCCTTGCGCGCCTTCATCACCGGCGAGGCGTAGAGATGAGTGATCCCCAGCGCCTTCAGATAGGGGACGATCGCCGCGGCCTTGTCGAAGTCGAAATCCGCGGTGAGCTGCAGCCGGTAAGTTGCAAGAGGAATGGCAGGAGGCATGCTAACCTCCGAGATGCCAGATCACCGACCACGGCGGCAGCCGGTCGCCGCTCACCTCGCCCCAGATTGGTGTGCCCGTCGCGCCGTCGGGACGCGCGATGTCCTTGTCGGAGAGATTGGCGACGAGCCGCAGCGTCGTGCCGTCGCCCATCCGCCAATGCGCCGTGAGCAGGCCGCTGTCGGCTGCCTCGGCATCGCCAAAACGCGCGTCCTCGAGCCGCGGCATGATTTCCTTGGCGCGAAGCGCGAGCAGCTCCTTGACCAGCGCAAGCCGTGCATTTTGCTGTTCGGTGCGGCCGGTCCAGTCGAGCACGGCCGATCGCAGCGTGGCCGGATCGAGCGGATCTGGCACCTCGTCGCCGTATTTCTCGTAAGCCCAGGCATATTCCTGCTTGCGTCCTTTGCGCACGGCGTCGGCGAGCCCGCCCTGGAAATCGCAGAAGAACGGGAAGGGCACCGTCGAGCCCCATTCCTCGCCCTGAAACAGCATCGGCACCATCGGCGCCAGCAGGGTCACCGCGAGCGCCGCTTCGATCTGCTGCGGCGAAGCCAGGCTTTCGAGCCGGTCGCCGAACGGACGGTTGCCGATCTGATCGTGGTTCTGCAGGAAGTTGACGAAAGTCGCCGGCGGCAGCTCACCGCTCGGCTCGCCGCGCGATTTCTTGCCCCAGAACTCCGATACCTCGCCCTGATAGACAAAGCCGGAAGCGAGCGCGCGCGCGAGGTCCATGCGCGGCGTCTGGTAGTCGGCGTAGTAGCCGGCGAGCTCGCCGGTCAGCATCACGTGCCAGACGTGGTGGTAATCGTCGTTCCACTGCGCCCGATATTTGCCGTTCGGCGGCTGCTGCGCGGCGTCGAGCAGGCTGGCGCGATTGTCGCCGTTCTCCAGCACGAGATGGATGTGCCGCCCGGTCGCCTTGGCGAGCTCGCCGGCGGCGACGCTGAGGTCCTGCAGCATCGACTGCTCACCGGGGATCGCCATGATGTGGTTGGCGGCATCCAGCCTCAGGCCGTCGAAACGATAGTCGGTGAGCCAGGACAGCGCGTTCTCGACCGCGAACGCGCGCACCTGCGGCACGCGATAGTCGATCGCACTGCCCCAGGGCGTATGCGCATCGGTGAAGAAGGTCGGCGCATAGCGGCCGAGGTAGTTCCCCTCGGGGCCGAAATGATTGTAGACGACGTCGAGGAACACCATCAGCCCGCGCAGATGCGCTTCGTCGATCAGCGTCTTGAGGTCCTCGGGGCGGCCATAGGCGCTGTCGGGCGCGTACCACAGCACGCCGTCATAGCCCCAGCCGCGGCGCCCTGCGAAATCCGCCAGCGGCATCAATTCCAGCGCGGTGATGCCGGTTGCGGCGAGATGATCGAGCTTTTCGATCATGGCGCGGTAAGAGCCCTTCGGCGTGAACGTGCCGACATGGGTCTCGATCAGCACCGTCTCTTCCCACGGGCGGCCGCGCCAATCGCGCGCACGCCAGGGATAGGCATCGTGATCGATCACCTCGCTCGGGCCGAACACATCTTCGGGCTGGAAAGCCGAAGCCGGATCGGGCACGTCGATCTCGTCGTCGATCCTGAACTTGTAGGGGGTGCCGGCGGTGAGCCCGGCAATCTCGGTGACATACCAGCCATCCTGCCGGCGCTGCATCGCGTGTCTTCGGCCGAGCAGCAAGTCGACACGGCGGGCGGCAGGCGCCCACAGGCGGAACGAAACGCCGTCCTTCGTCGGCCTCGCCCCGAAGGATGGCCTCATAGCGCCCCCGCGAAGGCGAGCACGGAGCGCGGCGGCGCCTTGCTGTCGATTCCGGGCGGGAAGTCGATCGTGTTCGGCTTGGCATCCGTCGTATTCAGGATCTGCTGCCAGCTCTTGTATTCGGTCATTTTGGGCAATTTGAATGCGATCTCTTCGGGGGCGGCGTTCAGTACGATAAAGATCGCGGCCCCACCGGGTTCCATCGGCCCCATCACATAGGAGAGAAACCGCCCATCCGGGAATGTCCAGTCGCTCTCGGTCATCTCGTCGCCGGCAGGCGTCAGCCACAGCGCGCCGTAGGACACACCGTCGGCGGGACGGCCGTCGAGCCAGCGGTGGCTGCGAAGCTGCGAGAACCGGCGGCGGATATCGGCGAGATGGGCGACGAAATCGACCATGTCGTCGCCCTCCTTGCCGAGATTGTCCCAGCCGACCCAGCCGATCTCGTTGTCCTGGCAATAGGCGTTGTTGTTGCCGGATTGCGAGTTGCCGACCTCGTCGCCGGCGAGGATCAAGGGAACGCCCTGCGCCAGCATCAGGCAGGCCAGCACGTTCTTGCGAAGCTGGCGTCGCAGGCCGAGGATCTGAGCATCGTCGGTCGGCCCCTCGACACCGCAATTGTTGCTGTGGTTGTCGTTGGAGCCGTCGCGATTGTCCTCGCCGTTGGCCTCATTGTGCTTCTCGTTGTAGCTGAAGAGGTCGGCGAGCGTGAAGCCGTCATGCACCGTGATGTGGTTGATGCTGGCGCGCGGCCGCCGTCCGTCGTGGTTGAACAGATCGGAAGACGCCGTCATCCGGCTGGAGATGTCGCCGATCAGGCTGCCTTCGCCGCTCCAGTAGCGGCGCATGGCGCTGCGATAGCGATCGTTCCATTCCGACCATTGCGACGGGAATGCGCCGACCTGGTAGCCGCCGAGGCCGAGATCCCAGGGCTCGGCGACGAGCTTGACGGTTGCCAGCACCGGATCCTGCCGGATCGCGGTCAGGAAGGAGATGCCGCGATCGAACCCGTTCGGGCCGCGCGCGAGCGTGGTGGCAAGGTCGAAGCGGAAGCCGTCGACATGGCAGACCTCGACCCAGTAGCGCAAGCTGTCCATCACCATCTGGAGCACGCGCGGATGGGTGAGGTTGACCGACGAGCCGCAGCCGGTGAAGTCGTCGTAATAGCGCGGGTTCTCGCGGTTCAGCCAGTAATAGGAGGCGTTGTCGATGCCGCGATAGCACAGCGTCGGACCGAGATGGTTGCCCTCGGCGGTGTGGTTGTAGACGACATCCAGCATCACCTCGATGCCGGCATCGTGCAGCCGCGCCACCGTGGTGCGGAAGGAGTCCAGGGCGTTGTCCTGGGCATAGCGCGGCTCGGGCGCGAAGAAGGACAGCGAGTTGTAGCCCCAGTAATTGGCGAGCTTCTTCTCCACCAGGATGCGGTCGTCGACGAAGCTGTGCACCGGCAGGAGCTCGACCGTGGTGACGCCGAGCTTCTTCAGATGCTCGATCATGGCCGGTGAGGACAGGCCGCCATAGGTGCCGCGCAGGTTCGGCGGCACGTCGTCGCGCTTCTGGGTCAGGCCCTTGACGTGAGCCTCGTAGATGATCGTGTCTTCCCAGGGAATGTTGGGGCGGATCTCGCGGCGGCCCCAGTTGAAGGTCTCGTCGACCACGACGGCCTTGGGCATGCCGCGCGCGTTGTCGCGCCGGTCGAACGACAGGTCCTCGCGCGGGCTTCCGGTGCGATAGGCGAAGTGCGCATCGCTCCAGACCAGACGCCCCGCGAGACGCTTGGCATAGGGGTCGAGCAGCAGCTTGTTGGCGTTGAAGCGATGGCCGTGCTCGGGCTCGTAGGGGCCGTGCACCCGATAGCCGTAGAGCTGACCGGGGGAGACGTCGTTGAGATAGCCGTGCCAGACGTCCTCGGTTCTTTCAGGCAGCTCGATGCGCTCGAGCTCGCGGCGGCCTTGGGTGTCGAACAGGCAGAGCTCGACCTTCTGTGCGTTGGCGGAGAACAGCGCGAAATTGGTGCCGCGTCCGTCCCAGCTTGCGCCGAGGCGTGCGGGCGATCCAGCAGTGAGGCGCATGTGTCAACTTTCCGGAACGAGGAAGATCGCGGCGAGCGGTGGAATGGTGAGGCGGAGCTCGGGCGCCTTGCCTTCAACGGCATGAACTTCGCCGATGTTCCCGACATTGCTGCCGCCATAATGGGCGGAGTCCGAATTGAACACTTCCTTCCATTTTCCGGCAAAGGGCACGCGAACGCGATAGTTTCGATAGACGTTGGGGGAGAAGTTGATGATCACGAGACACCGCGCGTGCTCGTCCACCCCCTTGCGTAGCCAGGCGAACACGTTGCGGTTGGCGTCGTCAGTGATCAGCCATTCGAAACCGGCCTGGTCGCAATCCATCTGGTGCAGCGCCGGCACCGCGCGGTAGAGCCGGTTGAGGTCGCGGATCAGTGCCTGGATGCCGGAATGGTATTTGTATTCGAGCAGGTGCCAGTCGAGCGACTGGTCGTGATTCCATTCGCGGCTCTGCGCGATTTCCGCGCCCATGAACAGGAGCTTCTTGCCGGGATGGCCGAACATGAAGCTGTAATAGGCGCGCAAGTTGGCAAAACGCTGCCACTCGTCGCCGGGCATGCGGCCGAGGATCGAGCGCTTGCCGTGCACGACCTCGTCATGCGACAGCGGCAGGATGAAGTTTTCCGAGAACGCGTAGTGCAGGCCGAACAGGATCTCGCCGTGATGGTATTTGCGGTGGATCGGATCCTTGCTGATGTAGTTCAGCGTGTCGTGCATCCAGCCCATGTTCCACTTGTAGCCGAAGCCGAGTCCGCCGAATTCGACCGGACGCGACACCTGCGGCCAGGCGGTGGACTCCTCGGCCGCGGTGGTCGCTTGCGGGAAGCGGGCGAAGACCTCGGTGTTGAACCGGCGCAGGAAATTGATCGCCTCGATGTTTTCGCGGCCGCCATATTGGTTCGGAATCCATGCGCCGGGCGGCCGGCTGTAGTCGAGATAGAGCATGGACGCCACCGCATCGACGCGCAGGCCGTCGATGGCGTAACGCTCCATCCAGAATAGTGCGTTCGACACCAGGAAGTTGGTCACTTCGGTGCGGCCGTAATTATAGATCAGCGTGCCCCAATCGAGGTGGCGGCCCTGGAGCGGGTTGGCGTGCTCGTAGACCGCGGTGCCGTCGAAGCTGCCGAGGCCGTGCGGATCGTCCGGGAAGTGGCCGGGCACCCAGTCGAGCAAGACGCCGACGCCCTCGCGGTGGCAGGCATCGATCAGCGCGGCGAAATCCTCGGGGGTCCCGAAGCGGCTGGTCGGGGCATAGAGGCCGGTCGGCTGATAGCCCCAGGAGCCGTCGAACGGATGCTCGCTGACGGGCAGGAATTCGAGATGGGTGAAGCCCATGTCGCGGGCATAGGCCGGCAATTGCTCGGCCAGCTCGCGATAGGTCAGCCATTCATCGCCGTTCTTGCGGCGCCATGAGCCGAGATGAACCTCGTAGATCGACATCGGCGCCGACAGCGCGTTGATGCCGTCGGGCGCGGGGCGCGGGCGCGGCAGATGCGCCTCGTCGAACACGATGGAGGCCGTCTTCGGCCGGACCTCGCTGGCAAATGCCAAAGGGTCGGATTTCAGCGGCAGCAGATGACCGTGGGGGCCGATGATCTCGAACTTGTAGTGATCGCCGGACTTGGCATGCGGAATGAACAATTCCCAATAGCCGGCGCCGCGCACCCGCATCGGATGGCGCCGTCCGTCCCAGAAATTGAAATCGCCGACCACGGACACGCGTCGCGCATTCGGGGCCAGCACGACGAAGCCGATGCCGTCGATGCCCTCGAGCCGCATCGGGTGCGCGCCGAGCTTGTCATAGAGACGCTGATGGGTGCCTTCGCCGAGCAGATAGAGATCGAAATCGGTCAGGATCGGCGGAAAACGATAGGCGTCCTCGAATTCGACGACGTTGTTGCCGAACTTTGCGCGCAGCTGGTAGTGCTTCGAGCCGTTGGGCAGGGCCCCGATGAACAGCCCGGCATCGTGCACGCGGTCGAGCGAGGCGACCTCGCCGTGTTCGCCGACTGCCTCGACATTGGAAGCCTCGGGCAAGAACGCACGCACCACGCTTCTGCCGCCCTCGGGATGCAGCCCGAGATAGTGGAAGGGGTCGGAGTGGCGGCCCTCGATGATGGCATAGGCCTCGGCAGGCAATTTAGGCATGGGCTTCGCTCTCGGTGCTGGACAGAATGCGAAGCAGTCCGGTCAGCGGCGCATGGAGCCCCTCAGGCCGGTGGGACAGCTCGTACTCTACTTCTTCGAACGCCTGATCAAGCAGGAAAAACCTTAACAGGCCTTCCGCGGATTGCCGTTTCTCCGGCCACAGTCGCCGATCGGTCGTGGCTTCCCGATAGGCGGAGAGGAAGGTTGCGACGGCCCGCTCGCGCCATTCGTGGAGCGCGGCCGTGAGTCGGCCTTGCTCGTCGGAGGCACCGGTGAGCGCGCGGTTCTGGGCTGCGTTGACCGAAAGATCGATCGAGCGGATCAGGCCGGCGACGTCGCGCGCGGCAGGCGCCTTACGGCGCTTGTCGGCCAGCGGCAGGCGCGGATCGCCGTCGAAGTCGATGATGAAGATATCGTCCTTCACGATCAGAGTTTGCCCGAGGCGGAAGTCGCCATGATGTCGGATGTTCAACCCCCCGATCCCGGAAGGCAAGAGCGCATTGAGGTGGTCGGGCAGGGTCGCGCGCACCGATATGAGCTGGTCGATCAGCGGCCGGTCCGTCTCCCGCCGGCCGTCGCGGCTGGCGGCCAGTCGCTGGAGAACCCGCTCGGCCCGCGCCTTGAGACCGGACACGAGCCGTTCCACATGCGCAGCGCTGATCGGCTCCGGAGCAAGCTCGTTCTCCTTGGCCGCGGCCAGGGCGACGTGCATCTCGGCGAGCCTCTTGCCGATCTGCGCGATGAAGTGCAGATAAAGCGTCTGCTCCTGGGTCTCGCGCGGTGCTTCACCTACCGCCAGCACGCGCTGTTCGTCGATATAGCGATCGAGATAGCCGGTGGTCACGGTCCAGCCATCGCCCTGGTTCTCGACGAAGGCATGCAGCACGCCGAGCGCGCTGCGCCGATCGCCTTCGAGCAGCTCGACGCTGCCGAGCAACGCCGGCGTATTGGCAAAGCGCGCGACCTCGGTGAGATAATGGCCGATCTCGATCTCGGGGCTGATGCCGCTTTCCAGCCGCCGGTAGATCTTGGCGACGTACTGGTTGTCGACCAGCGCCGTGCTGTTCGACTGCTCGATGGCACGGATGCGCTCGGGCTCCTTGATGGAATAGTCGGCGAACCGGCTGGTTGACTTGAACTCGAGCCGCAGATTGTTCTCGTCCACCACCAGGTTTTGCGACAGACCTCGCAGGAACAGGCCGATGAAGATCTGGTCGGTGGCAACGTCGAGCAGCGTGCCTTCGCGCGCGCCCTGGCGGACGGCGGCGAGCGCCTTCGGGTTGAAGCGCTCGCGGTCGAAGCGTACCCACTCGATCTGCATGGGCAGCACGTACCGCGTCGTGACGTCGTCCCGCGTCGTCTCGAAGAACGCGATCCAGGGCCTGTTGTCGCCGATGTCGCTGAACGGCACCGCCGAGGTCAGCGTGGTATTGATGTGCTTGGGATTGTGCTCGGGATACCACCGCGTCCGCGACAGGAATCCCGGCAGCACGTCGCGTTCGAACACGCTGCGCTCGCGTGCGAGCGACACCCAGTTGGAGTTCACCGGCACCACCAGCGTCTCGAATTCCGGCACCGCGCGCGGCGTCACCGGTTCGGACTTGTCGCGCTCCTGAAGTTGGAACCAGTAGAAGCCATACGGCCCCAGCGTGATCATATAGGGCAGCTCGCCGATCGCCGGGAACCGCGTGCGTCCAAGCATCTCCTGCGGAATGCGGTCCTTCCACGGCGACAGGTCGAGCTCGGTCGCCTGCGCCGCGCGCGAGAGGTTGGCGACGCACAGGATCACCTCGTCGCGGTATTGCCGAACGTAGGCCAGCACGGCGCGGTTGGCCGGGCGGATGAAGGTCATGGTGCCGCGGCCGAAGGCGAGCGTCGACTTGCGTACCGAGATCAGCCGCTTGGTAGCGCTGAGCAGCGAGGATAGGCTGCGCGATTGCGCCTCCACGTTCACCGACTCGTAGCCGTAGACCGGATCCATGATCAGCGGTGCGTAGAGGCGGGCCGGGTCGCAGCGCGAGAAGCCGCCGTTGCGATCGGGGCTCCACTGCATCGGTGTGCGCACGCCGTTGCGGTCGCCGAGATAGATGTTGTCGCCCATCCCGATCTCGTCGCCGTAATAGATGATCGGCGTGCCAGGGAAGGACAGCAGCAGCGAGTTCATCAGCTCGATCTTGCGGCGGTCGTTGTCCATCAACGGCGCGAGACGCCGGCGGATGCCGACATTGATACGGGCGCGCGGATCGTTGGCGTAGGTGGTCCAGAGATAGTCGCGCTCGACGTCGGTGACCATCTCGAGCGTGAGCTCGTCATGGTTGCGCAGGAACAGCGCCCATTGGCAGCTCGCCGGAATATCCGGCGTCTGGCGCAGGATGTCGGTGATCGGGAAGCGGTCTTCCTGCGCGATCGCCATGTAGATGCGCGGCATCAGCGGGAAGTGGTAAGCCATGTGGCACTCGTCGCCACGGCCGAAATATTCCTGCACGTCCTCCGGCCATTGATTGGCCTCGGCCAGCAGCAGCTTGCCCTTGGAGTAGGAGTCCAGCTCATGGCGCAGGCGCTTGATGATCGCATGCGTCTCGGGGAGGTTCTCGTTGTTGGTGCCGTCGCGTTCGCACAGATAGGGAATGGCGTCGAGTCGGAAGCCGTCGACGCCGGCATCCAGCCACCGCTTCATCACCTGGATCAGCGCGCTGACGACGCGCGGATTGTCGAAGTTCAGATCCGGCTGGTGCGAGAAGAAGCGGTGCCAGTAGAAGGCGCCGGCCTCGTGATCCCAGGTCCAGTTCGACTTCTCCGTGTCGGTGAAGATGATGCGCGTGCCCTGGTATTTCTGGTCGGTGTCGCTCCAGACATACCAGTTGCGGGCGCTGGAGCCTGGATGGCTGCGCCGCGCGCGCTTGAACCATTTGTGCTGGTCCGAGGTGTGGTTGACGACGAGCTCGGTGATGACGCGCAAGCCGCGCTTCTGCGCTTCCTGGATGAAGCGCTTGAAGTCCTTCATCGTGCCGAAATCGGGATTGACCGAGCCGTAATCGGCGATGTCGTAGCCGTCGTCGCGGCCCGGCGACGGATAGAATGGCAGCAGCCACAGCGCGGTGACGCCGAGCTCCTGCAGATAAGGCAGCTTCTCGGTCAGGCCGGCGAAGTCGCCGATGCCGTCGTTGTTGCTGTCGGCGAAGGCCTTGACGTGGAGCTGGTAGATGATGGCGTCCTTGTACCAGAGCTCGTCCACGATCTCGGCAGCCTCGGCTTTCTTGGTGTCGACGGAAGATAGAACGTTCATGGCGTGACCCCTTACGCCAAGCAGCGGAACAGGAGCGCCGGATCGCGGTCGGGATCGATACGCAACCTGATCCCGCCCCATTCGATGCGGGACTGCTCGCCGGTGAGGAGGTTTTCGAGTGTCGTCACATGGTGTCGCTGCCCGCCGGCGTCAACGGTGACGTCGCCGAGCGGCAGCCAGAACTCGCGCGCGTGGCCCGAGAGGGCAATCACGACGAGAACAATGTTGGCGGGTTCGGCCGCCTCCTTGACGAAGGCGATCGTCTCGCCGTCTTCGACGCCCAGAAAGCGCAAATTCGCCGTTTGCTGGAGCGCACCGTTGTCGTTGCGGATGCGGTTGAGCGCGGCAATGTAGGACTTGATGTTGCCGGCCTTGTCCCAGTCGCGCTGCTTGATCTGATATTTTTCGGAATCGAGGTATTCCTCGCGACCGGGGATGGCCTCGTGCTCCAACAGCTCGAACCCGCTGTACACGCCGTAACTGCCCGACAACGTCGCCGCCAGCGCAACGCGCGATTTGAATGCCCAGGCCTCTCCGCTCTGGAGATGATAGGGCAGCAGGTCGGGCGTGTTGACGAACAGGTTTGGACGATAGAAGTCGCGCGCGGGATAGCGCGTCAGCTCGCCGAAATATTGCTCCAGCTCCCACCGCGAGGTGCGCCAGGGGAAGTAAGTGAAAGACTGCGCGAAGCCGAGCTTGGCGAGGCCCTGCATCAGCTTCGGACGCGCAAAGGTCTTGGAGAACAGGATCACCTCGGGATGCCGCCGGCGGATGTCGCGAATCAGCCAGTCCCAGAACGCAAGCGGCGCGGTGTCGTGATTGTCGATGGCGAAGATGGTGACGCCATGGTCGATCCAGAACAGCATGGCGTCACGAAAGGCGTTCCACAGGCCGATGCGGTCGACCGAGGCGAAATCGGGGATCACGATGTCGGAGTAGGGGCCGTCCGCCGTCCGCACCGAGCGGTCCGGCCGCCATTTGAACCATTCCGGATGCTGCGTCAGCCAGGGATGGTCCGGCGAGCATTGCACGGCGAAGTCGAGCGCCAGCTCGAGGCCGTATTCCAGGCAGGTCGCGACCAGCGCGCGAAAGTCCTCGATGGTGCCGAGCTCGGGATGCAGCGCATCGTGGCCACCCTCGGCGGCGCCAATCGCGTAGGGCGAGCCGGGTTCACCGTCGGTGGCCACCGGCGCATTGTTGCGGCCCTTGCGGCTCCTATGGCCGATCGGGTGGATCGGCGTGAAATAGAGCACGTCAAAACCCATCGCCGCGATATCGGGGACACGCGCGATGCAGTCGCGGAGCGTGCCATGCTGTCCGGGAGTCCGGCTCTGGCTGCGCGGCATCATCTGATACCAGGCGCCAAATCGCGCTCTGTCGCGGTCGATAATCAGCGGGAACGGCTGTGAGCGGGTCAGGTCGGGCCGGGACTGGCTCTCGGCCATGGCATCGCCGAGTTCGGTCGCAAGCAGCGAGGTGACATCGCCGGTCTGAAGATAATCCTCGCATTGTCTGACGATGATTGCCGCGGCTTCCTGCTGCGCGCCATGTGCCTTGGTCAAGAGGCTGGCCCCTTCGATCGCATCGAGGCTGACATCGGCGCCGGCCCGCTGCTTGCGCAGCACCGCATGGGACCAGGTGGCGAACTCGTCGGTCCAGGCCTCGATCGCGTAGAGATATTGGCCCGGCTCGGTGGGCGTGAACGCGCCGGACCAGCGGTCGTTGCCATGATGGGTCATCGGTTCTTGCCGCCAGTCCCGGTCCTGCTCAGGGCGCCACAGCAGCGCGCTGCTGACCACGGCCTCGCCGTCGCGGTAGACGTCGGCCCAGACCTCGACGCGCTCGCCCGCGATCCGCTTCACGGCAAAGCGGCCGCCATCGATCGCGGGATAGACGTCCTCGATGAGGAAAGCGCTGCCGGCTGCGGCACTTTCGACAGTTTGAATTGTCTTGTTCACGGTGATGCCATTGACAAGAAAGCAGGGGCCCGTTTCCCTTGTCGGGAACCTACGCTTGATACCTATATAGAAAGCCGCTTGTGTGTCATTAGTTCCCCCTGGGAACGGCAGGCATGGTTTGTGAGTTGACCCCGACTAACGTCTTCCGTCGCCTCGTTAAAATCGATGCCCCCGGCAAGCGGGTGGCCTGCAAGCTGCGTGCCGAATGGATCTTTTAGCTCAAGCCCGGATCAAGGGCGTTCAATCCGAATTCATCGATGCCCTCGGAAAGCTGCGGGTCACCGATCCCGTGGCTCTCAAATCCATCCTCGATGCCCTGCCGGAGAAGCGGGTGTACCGCTTCGTCGCCGGGCCGGTGGTGGTTCGCGCGCTCGGACACCCCCGCACGGAATTGGCGACCGTCGGCGCGCCGCCGCTGAAATGGACATTGGCCGGAAACGGCAAGGTGATCGCGCAAGGCGAGACCCGCGAGCCCGTGATCGCCTGGCCCGCCGGCCTGCCGCTCGGGTATCACCGGTTGACTCTGACCGATGCCGGGGGTGGGACGGAAGAGGTGCCGATGATCGTGGCGCCGGAGCGGGCCTTTGGCGGCGATTTCGACCGCGGCTGGCTGCTCGCCGTGCAGCTCTACAGCGTCCGCTCGAACCGCAATTGGGGCATCGGCGACTTCACCGATCTTGCCGATCTGGTCCGGCTCGCCAAGCAGCTCGGGGCCGACGGCGTCGGGCTCAATCCGCTGCACGTCCTGTTCGACGACCACCCGGCCGATTGCAGTCCGTATTCGCCGAACAGCCGGTTGTTCCTCAATCCGCTCTATATCGACGTCGAGGCTATTGCCGAATTCTCGCCGGACCTCGTGCCCGACGCGGTCGCGACCGCCGCCCGTCTGCGCGAAGGCGATCGCGTGCCTTATGCGGACATGGCGGCATTGAAATGGCTGGCCTTGCGGGCCGCCTTCAACAGTTTCGTGACAAGCGCGAGCGAGGCGCGCCGCAAGGCGTTCGACGCCTTCCGCGCCGCCCGCGCGCCGCTGCTGTCGCGCTTTGCCTGTTTCGAGGTGTTGCGTCATCGTTTCACCGGCCCTTGGTGGGAATGGCCCGCGGAATGGCAGCAACCGGACGAGGCCAAATGCGCGGGCTTGCGCAACGGTCCCGACAAGCGCGAGGTCGAATTCGTCGAATTCGTGCAATGGACCGCGGACAGCCAGCTGCACGCCGCCAAGGAGCTTGCCAGCCAGCTCGGCATGCGGGTCGGGCTCTATCTCGACGTTGCCGTCGGCGTGCAGTCCAACGGCTTCGATGCCTGGAACGAGCAGATGGCGATCTCCCGTCATCTCGCCGTCGGCGCGCCGCCCGACGTGCTCAACACCATCGGCCAGGATTGGGGCCTTGCCGGCTTCAACGCCGGCGGCCTGGAAGCGCAATCCTTCGTGCCCTTCGCCGACATGCTGGCGGCGTCGATGCGCCATGCCGGCGCGATCAGGCTCGACCACGTGCTCGGCTTGAAGCGGCTTTATCTGGTGCCGCGTGGCTTCAAGCCTGATAACGGCGCCTATGTGCAGATGCCGTTCGAGGCGCTGCTTGGCGCCGTGGCGCGCGAGAGCGCGGCGCACAAATGCATCGTGATCGGCGAGGACCTCGGCACCGTGCCGGAAGGTTTTCGCGAGATGATGCAGGATTTCGGCATCTGGTCCTATCTCGTCATGATGTTCGAGCGTGACGATGCCGGCCATTTCCGCAACGTCGATCATTACCGGCCGAACGCGCTGGTCACGCTGAACACGCACGATCTGTCGACCTATGCCGGCTGGCGCTCGTTCAGCGACCTCAAGATGAAACGCTCGCTCGGGCTCGATCCCGGCGAGAACGACCAGGCGCGCTGGGACGCGCTCGGCCGGCTCGACGAGATCCTGCGCCAGAACGGCATCAAGGCCAACGACCTCTATTCAGTGCTCGCCTTCCTATCGCGCACGCCGTCGCGGCTGCTCGCGGTATCCATGGAGGATCTGCTCGGCGTAATCGACCAGCCCAACATTCCCGGCACCATCGACGAGCACCCGAACTGGCGCCAGCGCCTTCCCGTCGCGCTCGACAAGATCGCATCGAAGGTCGACCTCACGGCCTTGCGAGCGGCGACGCGGGAACGTTCGTTGCCCGGCGGCAGTTGATCGGCTGGGGGATTTCCAGGCTCGCACGACATTGTCCCAGAGGATCGAAGACTACGCGCTGATCGGTGATTGTGAGACCGCGGCGCTGGTCGGGCGCGACGGCTCGATCGACTGGCTGTGCTGGCCGGCCTTCGATTCCGACGCCTGCTTTGCCGCCATCCTCGGCACCCACAAGAACGGCCGCTGGCTGATCGCGCCGAGCGAGGACGTCATCAGGACGTCGCGCCGCTATCTCGGCGACACCCTCATCCTGGAAACGCGCATCGAGACCAAGAGCGGCGCCGTCGCGCTGATCGATTTCATGCCGCCGCGCGGCAAGGCGTCGGACATCGTGCGGCTGGTGCGCGGCCTCGAAGGCACCGTCAAGATGCGGATGGAGCTCGTGATCCGCTTCGGCTTCGGCGTGGACATTCCCTGGGTGCGGCGGATCGATCATTCCCTGATGGCCATCGCTGGCCAGGACATGACGGTGCTGCGCACGCCGGCCAAGACGCGTGGCGAGGATCTGACAACTGTCTCCGACTTCGAAGTGACGGCCGGCGAGACCATGCCGTTCGTGCTGACCTATGGTCCCTCGCATCTCGCGCCGCCCGAGCCGATTGATCCGGAGGTCGCGCTGCAGGAGACCGAAAAATTCTGGAAAGACTGGTGCGGTCATTGCACCCGGGACGGCGACTACCACGATCTCGTCGTGCGCTCGCTGATCACGCTGAAGGCGCTGACCTTTGGTCCGACTGGCGGCATCGTCGCGGCGCCGACCACGTCATTGCCCGAGAAGCTCGGGGGCAGCAGGAACTGGGACTACCGCTTCTGCTGGCTGCGCGATGCCACCTTCACGCTGCTGGCGCTGATGAACTCGGGCTACACCGAGGAGGCCCTGGCCTGGCACAATTGGCTGCTCCGCGCGGCCGCAGGCTCGCCCGCGAACATGCAGATCATGTACGGCATCTGGGGCCAGCGGCGGCTGCTGGAGTGGGAAGCGAGCTGGCTCGACGGTTATGAGGGGGCGCAGCCGGTGCGCGTCGGCAACGCCGCGCATGCGCAGCTTCAGCTCGACGTCTATGGCGAGCTGATCGACGCCTTCCATCAGTCGCGCATGGCCAAGCTCAAGCTCGACGAGGAGAGCTGGGCGCTGGAGTGCGCCGTGCTCAACCATCTCGCCGAAGTCTGGGACCGGCCGGATCACGGCATCTGGGAGCGACGCGGCGAGCCCAAGCACTACGTGTTCTCCAAGGTCATGACCTGGGTCGCCTTCGACCGCGGCATCAAGAGCGCCGAGACCTTCGGCTTCAAGGCGCCGCTGCTGCACTGGCGCGCCTTGCGCGAGGCCATTCATCGCGACGTCTGCAACAGGGGATTTGACGCCGAGGAAAACGCCTTCGTCGAATCCTACGGCTCGAAACTGCTCGATGCATCCGTGCTGCTGCTGCCGGCCGTCGGCTTTCTGCCGGCGGAAGATCCGCGCATCCGCGGCACCATCGGGTCCGTCGAGGCCCGCCTGGTGCGCGATGGCTTCGTGCTCCGGCATGATCCGCGCGAACTGCCCCCGGGGCAACCGCCGCTCGAAGGCGCGTTTCTGGCCTGCACCCTGTGGCTGGCCGATGCCCATGTGCTGTCGGGCGATCTCGACAAGGCGCAAGCCTTGCTCGATCGCGTGGCCGGCATTGCCAACGACGTCGGTCTGCTGGCCGAGGAATACGATTCAGTCGCCCGGCGCCAAACCGGAAATTTCCCGCAGGCGCTGACCCACATCGCGCTGATCAACACCGCGCAGAATCTGTCGGCGGCGAGGCAGGAAAGCGAGAAGCCGGCCGTGCAGCGGTCGAAGTAGCTGGCAAGATCAGGTCGATTGTTTCCGTGAGGACGCCATATCAGACCCGTCATCCTGAGGCGCGAGCACGGGCGGCGCGAAGCGGCGCTTGGCGAGCCTCGAAGGACGAGCGGCCGGGATGCAGCCGGGCCGTCGTCCTTCGAGGCTCGTCCTGCGTTGCAAGACGAGCACCTCAGGATAACGGTGAGAGATTTGAGTTGGCCGCTTCAACCCGCCCTTGCGAATGCCCCTAACCCACCCCATTCCGCTTCAAGATCATCTCCATCGCCTCCGCAAACCCGTCCTGCTCGTTGCTCGCGGTGACGTGGGTGGCCTGGTCCTTGACGTTGTCGGTGGCATTGCCCATGGCGATCGAGGTGCCGCTGACGGCGAACATCGCGAGGTCGTTCTGCATGTCGCCGATGGTGGCGACGGCGCTGGTCGCAATTCCGAGACGCTTGGCCATCGCTTCGACGAATGTGCCCTTGTTGAAGCCGGGCGGGGTGATGTCGAGATAATAGGTCTGCGAACGCACGGCGGTGGCCTCGACGCCGAGCGCCTTCTGCATCGTCTTCTCGCAAGCCTCGAGGCCGGCAGCATCGGCGCTGGCGCCGACGATCTTGCAGGCGCTGGCGAGATAGGGCGAAAAATCCGTCACGATAGTCGGGTCGGCGCGGATCGTATGCTGCTCATGGGCGACATAGCGTCCGCTGGGATTGTCGATCAGCCATTGGTCGGCGGTGAAGAGCCAGATGTCGGCGCCAAACTCGCGCAGGATCTGCAGGGACCGCTCGGCCGCGCCTGCAGGGATGAGATGCTGCTCGACCGGCCTCATCTCGGGATCGACGATCGAGGAGCCGTTGAACGGGCCGACCGGCAGCCACAGCGCCAGCGGGTCGATCAGGAACCGCATGCCGATCGCGGGGCGGCTGGAGGTGATGGTGAAGCCGATGCCGGCCTTGTGCAGGCGCTGCACCGCGGACTTCGCGCGGTCCGTCAGCGTCTTGTCCTTGGTCAGCAGCGTGCCGTCGACGTCGGACACCACGAGTGAGATTTGCGTCATGGCAGGACCTTCGGTTCGGTTCTCAGCGTTTCGCCCCGCCCAGCTTCAATTGCCGCACCAGGCCATCCACGATCGCCTCGACGGATTCGTCAATCGAGACGGTGACGACGTGCTCGCCCGCCTCCGGCGGCTCCAGCGTCTCGAACTGGCTCGTCAACAGCCCGGGCGGCATGAAATGGCCCTTGCGGTGCGCGAGCCGCTCGGCGATCAGCTCCCTGGTGCCCTTCAGGAAGACGAAGCGAACATCGTCGCGCCCGCGCAGCAGCACGTCGCGATAGGTGTGCTTCAGCGCCGAGCAGGCGATGATGACATGCTCACCTTTCTCGCAAACCCGCGCGATCTCGTCGGCGATGGCGTTGAGCCAGGGCCAGCGGTCCTCGTCGGTGAGGGGATGGCCGGCCCGCATCTTTTCGACATTGCTGGCGGGATGGAAGCTGTCGCCGTCCTCGAAGCGCCAGCCGAGCCGCTGGCCCAGCGCCGCCGCCACCGTGCTCTTGCCCGAACCCGACACGCCCATCACGATCAACGCACAAGGTGCTTCAACGCCGCCCACGAAATTCCTCCGGAAGCGCGCACCTGTCGACCAGCCAGACGGTCTCACCGTTCGAGCGCGCGCGTAACGCCGGCAGAGTCTCGCCATTGAGGAGGCGCGTCAAGATCGCCTGCTTGTCGTGCCCGGCAATCTCGAACAGCATTTCGTAGCACGACGCCAGGACGGGCAGGGTGAGCGAGACCCGCGGCACGAACGGCGCGACATTGGCCCTGGGAACTCCAACGACCCAGCGCTCGGTCTCCTCGATTTCGGGGAAGCCGGGAAACAGCGAGGCGGTGTGGCCGTCCGGCCCGGCGCCCATCAGGACCATGTCGAACAGCGGCCGCGAAGGATCGAGACCTTCCGCGCCGTAGAACGACTGCAATTCGTGCGCATAGGCCGCGGCGCTCTGATCGGGGTTTTCGAGCGTGGTCGGGATCGGATGGACATGGCCGGCCGGCGCGTTGGAATCGAGAAACGTCGCGCGCGCCACCGTCATGTTGTTGAGGGGATCGCTCTCCGGGACAAAACGCTCATCACCGATGAACCAATGCACGCGCTGCCATGGGATCTTGCCGCAAAAGGCCTCGCTGCCAAGCAGCTGATACAGCTTCTTCGGGCTGGATCCGCCGGTCAGGCAGATCGCGATGCGGCCGGGATTGGCTGCAATCCGGGCCATCACCCGCTCGGCCGCCGCGCAGGCGAGGGCCTCGGCGTCCGCCTCGACGATCAGCTTCGGCTGGCCAGCCGTTGCCATCACGAAAACTTCCGCCAGCTTCGCCCGTCGCGCCGCAGCAGCTCGTCGGCACAGGCCGGCCCGTCGCTGCCGGCCTCATAGGTCTCGATGCCATTGGTGCCGGCGCTCTTCCAGGCGTCCAGGAACGGCTGCACCGCCTGCCACCCGGCCTCGATGCCGTCGGCGCGCTGGAACAGGATGTTGTCGCCGATCATGCAGTCGTAGATCAGCGTCTCGTAGCCGGTCGAAGGATCGGCGCGGAAATAGTCGCCGTACTTGAATTTCATCTCGACGCCGTCGATCGTGATGCTCGGCCCCGGAATCTTGGCGTTGAACTGCAGCTCGATGGTTTCGGTCGGCGCGATACCGATGGTGAGGAAGTTCTGCGACAGGCGGTCGACGTCGGTCCCCGAGAACATGGACAACGGCGCCTGCTTGAACTTGATCGCTACTTCGGTGCGCTTGTGGCCGAGCGCCTTGCCGGTACGCAGATAGAAGGGAACGCCGGCCCAGCGCCAATTGTCGATCATCAACTTCAGCGCAACGAAGGTCTCGGTGGTGCTGCCGCGCTTGACGTCCTCGGTCTTGCGGTAGTCCGGGACATTGTCGTCGCCGATGCGGCCTGAGAGATATTGCGCGCGCACCGAATTTTTCAGCGCATCCTCCCGGCTCGGCAGCTGGATCGACGTCAGCACCTCCGCCTTCTCGGAGCGGACCGAATGGGCGTCGAAGCGTGCCGGCGGCTCCATCGCGACCAGCGACATCAGCTGGAACAGGTGGTTGGGCACCATGTCGCGGAGTGCGCCGGTGGCATCGTAGAAGCCGCCGCGATGGCCGACGCCGAGCTTCTCCTCCACCGTGATCTGCACGTGGTCGATGTGGTTGCGATTCCAGATCGGCTCGAACATGCCGTTGGCAAAGCGCAGCACCAGGATGTTCTGCACCGTCTCCTTGCCGAGGTAATGATCGATCCGGTAGATCTGGTGCTCCTCCATGATCTTCAGCAGCTCGGCGTTGAGCGCCTTGGCCGATGCGAGATCGGTGCCGAACGGCTTTTCGATCACGAGGCGGCGCCAGGCGCCGTTCTCCTTCATCATGCCGGTGCGGCCGAGCTGGCGCGCGGTCGGCGCGAATGCAGCCGGCGGCGTGGCGAGGTAGAACAGCCGGTTGCCGCCAGTCTCCTGCGCGCATTCCAGCGAATCCAGATGCTCGCGCAGGCGATCGAACGACGGCGGATCCTTCGGATCGGCCTCGACGAAAGTCACGCATTCCAGCAGTCGTTTGGCCGTGTCGTCGTCAATGGGACGCGTCGCGAACTGGCGCAGGCCCTTCATCAGGCTGTCGCGAAGCTCGTCATCGGACTGGCTCTTGCGGGCCACGCCGACGACGCAGAATTTTTCGGGCAACAGGTGCTCGGCTGCCAGATTGTAGAGTGACGGCATCACCAGGCGGTGAGTGAGATCACCGGTCACACCAAAGATGACGAAGGCGCAATTTTCCGGCTTGCGCTTGGCTTGCGGGTCTTTTGTCACGAACGATTGGCCTTCGCTTGTTGCGTCTTATTTGGGCTTCGCCGCGCCCGGCTGCTTCGGCTCCTTGTGGCCGCCGAACCCTGCACGCATCGCAGAGAGAATTTTTTCGGCGAAGGTGTGTTCCCGCCGTGAACGGAAACGTGTGTAGAGCGCCGCGGTCAGGACCTCGGCCGGCACCGCCTCGTCGATCGCCGCATTCACGGTCCAGCGTCCCTCGCCGGAATCCTCCACGAAGCCGGAATATTCCGCGAGCTGCGGGCTGTCGGCGAGCGCGGTCGAGGTCAGATCGAGCAGCCAGGATGGGATCACCGAGCCGCGCCGCCAGACTTCGGCGATATCGGCGAGATCGAAATCATAGCGATGGTCCGTCGGCAACGCGTCGATATTGGCGTTCTTGAGGATGTCGAACCCTTCGGCATAGGCCTGCATCAGGCCGTATTCGATGCCATTGTGGATCATCTTGACGAAGTGGCCGGCGCCGACGGGGCCGGCATGGATATAGCCCTGCTCGATGCGGGAATCGCGGCCCTCGCGTCCTTCGGTGCGCGGAATGTCGCCGGCGCCGGGTGCGAGCGCGGCGAAGATCGGGTCGAGCCGGTCCACCACCTGCTTCTCGCCGCCGATCATCATGCAATAGCCGCGGTCGAGACCCCAGACGCCGCCCGACGTGCCGACGTCGACATAATGGATACCGCGCGCCTTCAGCGCCTTGCCGCGGCGGACGTCGTCCTGCCAGAACGTGTTGCCGCCGTCGATGATGACGTCGCCTTCCTGCATGACCTTGGCGATCGTCTCGATCGTGGTCTCGGTGATGTGCCCCGCCGGCAGCATCACCCAGGCCGTGCGCGGGCGCTCGAGCTTCGAGATGAACTCCTCGAGCGTCGCCGAGCCGACCGCGCCGTCGGCGGCAAGGCCGGCGACGGCCTTGGCGTCCTTGTCATAGACCACGGTCGAATGTCCGTGACGCATCAGGCGGCGAACGATGTTGCCGCCCATCCGGCCGAGGCCGATCATGCCGAGTTGCATTGGCAAAATTCCTTAAGTGAGCGCGTCGTTGAGCGCCGCATTGAGGGCCGCAAGCCCCTTCTTGAGCCCGCCCTTGAGGTGCACGCGCAATGCGCGCCGGCCGCGTTCGGTCAGCACGTCGAAATCGCCGCGCGCCTGCGCCGCCTTGATCACGCCGAAGCTGGCCTTCTGGCCGGGCACAGGCAAGTCCTTGACGTCGTCAGCGGTGATCTGGAGGAACACGCCGCTGTCGGGCCCGCCCTTGTAGGCCTGCCCCGTGGAGTGCAGGAAGCGCGGTCCGAACTCGGCACAGGTCGCGACATGCCGCTTCTCGCGCACCTCGAGCCGCATGGCCTGCAGCGCATCGATCGTGGCCTTGTCGCGCGCGACATAGCCGAGCAGGGCGACATAGTCGCCGTCGCCCGAGCGTGACAGATGTGCCTTCAGCCAGGATCCGAGATCGCCATTGGCGCCGGCGGCGCGCAGCGCCGTGGCGTTGGCGTCATCGGTGTAGAGATCGGCCTCATCAGTGCTCACCACCGGCTTCTCCGCCGGCAACGCGCCGGTCTTCTCGAACGATGCCGTGAGCTCGCGGGTCTTGATCTTGGCCGCTTCGACGTCCGGCTGATCGAACGGGTTGATGCCGAGGATCGAGCCCGCAACCGCCGTTGCCATCTCGAAACGGAAGAACTCCTGGCCGAGATGGTCGATCGACTTCATGACGATGCGCACGACGGGATGGCCTGCGGCCTCGACCCCGGCAAGGGCCGAATCATGCGCCGCGTCCGCCTCGCCCTCGATGCGAATGTCGATGAAGAAGCGGTCGTTGCCGTAGACGGAAGGGTCGCCCAGCGGCTCGCCCTCGATCGGGATCAGGCCCTTGCCTTCCTTGCCGGTCGATTCCGCGATCAGCTGCTCGGCCCAGGCGCCGAAATCGGCGATCTTCTTCGACGCCAGGATCGTCACCTTGTCGCGGCCTTCGAGCCCGGCGAGGCCCATGGCAAGGCCGAGCTGCACGCCGGGGTTTTCACTCGGCGGTACGTCCGGTCCGCAGGAGCGGGCCATGGAGAGCGCATGCTTGACGAAGGTCTTGACGTCGATGCCGGCCGTTGCCGCCGGCACCAGGCCGAACGGCGAGAGCACCGAATAGCGGCCGCCGATCGAGGGCTCGCCATGGAAGATGCGGGCGTAATTCAGCTTCCTGGCGGCCTTCTCCAGCGACGAGCCGGGATCGGTCACCGCGATGAAGCGGTGGCCGGTCTTCACCTTGGGCCCGACCGCCTTGGCAACCTGCTGGTGGAAATAGTCCTTCATCGCGTTCGGCTCGGTGGTGCCGCCCGACTTGCTGGAGACGATGAACACGGTGTTGGCGATGTCGATCTTCGCCTCCATCGCCCGGACCTGTGCCGGATCGGTCGAATCCAGCACATGCAGCTTGGGGAAGCCGGGCTTCTTGCCGAAGGTCTCGGCCAGCACCTCGGGCCCGAGGCTCGATCCGCCCATGCCGAGCACGACGGCGTCCGAGAATTTCTGGCCCTTCACGCGGCCGGCATAGTCCTCGTAATCGGCGACGTCGGCCTTGGCGGCGCTGTCGAGCCAGCCGAGCCATTTGTCCTCGTCGGCGCCGGTCCAGACCGATTTGTCGCGCTGCCACAGCCGGCGGATCTTGGCCGCTGCGCGCCATTCCTCGGTGCTCTTGACGACGGCCTTGCCGAGCCCGTCGCCGAGTGAGAGAGACTGGTGGTCGATCGTCGGCCCCAGCACGGTGGCGCGCTTGTGGGCGACCGCGCCGTAGAGCTTGTCGGCGGCATCCGCGAACAGCTTGACGCCGTCCTTGACCAGCTCCTCGGTAATGGCATCGAGCGAGATGCCGGAGCGCTCCAGCTCCTCCAGCACGCGCCTCGCGTCGTCGACGTTCTCCTCCAGGCTGTCGCGCGGCTTGCCGTGGTCGCGGAAGGCATCCAGTGTTGCCGGCGGCACGGTGTTGATGGTGTCGGGGCCGATCAGCTCCTCGACATAGAGGACGTCGCTGTAGTCCTTGTTCTTGGTACCGGTCGAGGCCCACAGCATGCGCTGCGGCTTGGCGCCCTTGGCGGCAAGCTTGTCCCAGCGCGGACCCGAGAACAGGCGCTTGTAGTCCTGATAGGCAACCTTGGCGTTGGCGATCGCAACCTTGCCCTTGAGCGCGGCAAGCCGCTCCTTCTCGGACGGATCGTTGGCGCGGGCGATCTTTTCGTCGAGCTGTTTGTCCACGACCGAGTCGATGCGGCTCACGAAGAAGCTCGCGACGCTCGCGACATGCGAGGGGTCACCGCCGCCGGTGACGTATTTTTCGAGGCCGGCGATGTAGGCCTCGGCGACCTGGAGGTAGACCGCCTTGGAGAACAGCAGCGTGATGTTGATGCTGATGCCGTCGCCGATCAGCGTCTCGATCGCCGGCAGGCCCTCGGGCGTTGCCGGCACCTTCACCATCAGGTTCTTGCGGTCAACGTCCTTCCAGAGCCGCCGCGCCTCGGCCACGGTGCCCGCGGTATCCATGGCGAGATAGGGCGAGACCTCCAGGCTGACATAGCCGTCGCCGCCTTTGAGGCGGTCATAGACCGGGCGCAGCACGTCGGCGGCGTTCTGGATGTCCTCGACCGCGACGGCCTCGAACAGGTCGGCCACGGTCCGGTCGCCGCGCTTCAGCGCCTTGCCGATCGGGGCGTCGTACTCGTCGGAGCTGCCGATCGCCTTCTCGAAGATCGAGGGATTGGAGGTGACGCCCTTGACGCCGTCGGTGTCGATCAGCCGCTTCAGGTCGCCCTTGGCGATGAAGCCACGGGCCAGGAAGTCCAGCCAGACGGCTTGTCCGTGCTTTTCCAGTTCTTTGACGGGATTCATGATGCTTATTTATCTCCAAGCCTGCGGGCGAGGGGTTTCCGCGCCGGTCCTGACGCGCTATCCTCTAGCTTACATGCTCCCGGGAGGGAACCAATCAAGGGTACAGGCGTCATACCCTCCAGTGTAACTCCGTCGCGATCAAGGCGATCCGTTCGGCAGTAGCCGGTGTTGCGGAAAAAGTCGTTGGCCGAGCGTTCGGCCGGGTCTGGTTGCGTAGCGTCGGCCACTGTGTTCTGCAGCTTGTGGCGACGCGGAGTGCTCATCAGCGGAATCCGATCCGCCTGATGCATCGTGGCTCGGCCGCGAATGGCCATGCTGGGGGAAAGCATGCACGCGCAAACGGACGGCCTTGCCTTCGCCGTCGCCAACGGTACGCCACGGGCCGCGCCCGCCGGAGGTGTCGACGCATCCCGCGATCTCGAAATCAGCCCATGTACCACCACGTTGCGGCTGCTGGTCGCGGCGGGCTTTGCCATGACGCTGGTCGGCGCGACCTTCGCTTTCGACTGGTGGGATGACCTCAGTGATTACGACACGACGGCCGGGGTTGCCGGCGTCGTGGTGTTCGCCTCCTTGACGATCTGGCTGATCTGGATGCTCCCGACCGACCGGGGAGCGGTGGTGGTGGTCAACCCCTACGGCATCCGCGATCTCCGCATCGGCGATGAATTTCTGCCGTGGGACTCGATTGCGGAGATTTCGGCTGAACAATGCCGCGGCCACGACACGATCGTGCTGACGCCGACGCCCGCTCTGCTGCGGCAGCTGCGCGGCATCCGCAACCTGGCCCGCTGTGCGGAGAACGATCGTATCGTGATCCGGTCGGAGGGGCTGGCGACCGATTTTGAGACAATGCTGCGGGCTTGCCGCGACGCTCACGCGGCCGGCACGCCGCGCACCGCATTGCAGCAGGAAGATGAACGGGGCACGCAAGGCTTCGCCGTACAAGCGTCATAAGATCGCCGCGCGCGGATCGCCCTATGTTGCGGTGCCGGAGAGACAAGGCCCCGGTATCGCCCGGATGTGGCGAGCGAGTGACAAATTCTGGAAATGAGCGAAGATAGACAGAGATTCGCACAAATTACAGGCAAGTGCCTGTTCGTAATTCAGCGAGTGCCTACCTTGTGCGTTGCGTCGTATCGGCACCCGGGTGTCCAATGATCGTCATGTGCTCACGCTGATTCGAAAAGCGGCCTGAGGAACGGTCCAGTAACTGCTTTCGTTTCAGCTTGTAGCGGAACTCACGCGGAGAGGGATCATGTACAACGATTCTCTATTCAACGCTTTCGCTCGGTCGTTCGAGGCGAGAAGCCAGCACGACATGTCGATGGCGGAATATCTGGAATCGTGTCGAAGCGATCCCATGAAATACGCGAACGCGGCCGAACGACTGCTAGCAGCGATCGGTGAACCCCAGACGATTGACACGGCCAAGGACCCACGCCTTGGCCGTATTTTTTTGAACCGCACGATCCGCACCTATCCGGCCTTCGCCGGCTTCTACGGCATGGAAGAAACCATCGAACGCATCGTCGGTTTCTTCCGCCATGCGGCGCAGGGACTCGAAGAGCGCAAGCAGATCCTCTATCTGCTCGGGCCCGTCGGCGGCGGCAAGTCGTCACTCGCCGAGCGGCTGAAGTCGCTGATGGAAGTGCATCCGATCTACGTGCTGAAGGCCGGCGACGAGCTCTCGCCGGTGTTCGAGTCACCGCTCAGCCTGTTCGATCCTGATCAGCTCGGCCCGATGCTGGAAGAGAAATACGGCATTCCGCGCCGGCGCCTCACCGGCCTGATGAGCCCGTGGTGCTACAAGCGCCTTGAAGCCTTCGGCGGCGACATTTCCCAGTTCCGCGTCGCCAAGATCCAGCCGTCGCGGCTGCGCCAGATCGCGATCGCCAAGACCGAGCCCGGTGACGAGAACAACCAGGACATCTCCTCGCTGGTCGGCAAGGTCGACATCCGCAAGCTCGAGACCTACGCGCAGAACGATCCCGACGCCTACAGCTATTCCGGCGGCCTCAACCGCGCCAACCAGGGCGTGCTCGAGTTCGTCGAGATGTTCAAGGCGCCGATCAAGATGCTGCATCCGCTGCTCACCGCGACGCAGGAAGGCAACTATATCGGCACCGAGAACATCGGTGCGATCCCGTTCACCGGCGTAATCCTGGCGCACTCGAACGAAGCCGAGTGGGCGAGCTTCAAGTCCAACAAGAACAACGAGGCCTTCATCGACCGCATCTGCGTGATCAAGGTGCCTTATTGCCTGCGTATCACGGAAGAGCAGAAGATCTACGAGAAGCTGATCCAGGGCTCCGAGCTCGCTTCGGCGCCCTGCGCGCCCTCGACACTGGAGACGCTGGCGCGGTTCTCGGTGATGTCGCGCCTGCGCAAGCACGAGAATTCCACGGTGTTCGCCAAGATGCGGGTCTACGACGGCGAAAGCCTGAAAGAGTCCGATCCGAAGGCGCGCAGCGTCCAGGAATATCGCGACGCCGCCGGCGTCGACGAGGGCATGGACGGCGTCTCCACCCGCTTCGCCTTCAAGATCCTGGCTGCGACCTTCAACCACGATCCGCAGGAGGTCGCCGCCGATGCCGTGCACCTGATGTACGCGCTGGAGCAGTCGATCCGCCGCGAGCAGCTGCCCGAGGAAGTCGAAAAGCGATATCTCGAATTCATCAAGGCCGACCTTGCCCCGCGCTACGCCGAGTTCATCGGTAACGAGATCCAGAAGGCCTATCTGGAATCCTACTCGGATTACGGCCAGAACCTGTTCGACCGCTACGTCGACTATGCGGACGCCTGGATCGAGGACCAGGACTTCAAGGATCCCGACACCGGTCAGCTGCTCGATCGCGAACTTTTGAACCAGGAATTGACGAAAATCGAGAAGCCGGCGGGCATCGCCAACCCCAAGGACTTCCGCAACGAGGTCGTCAAATTCTCGTTACGCTCCCGGGCCCAGAACGGCGGCAAAAATCCGACCTGGACCTCCTACGAGAAGATTCGCGACGTGATCGAAAAGAGGATATTCTCGCAAGTCGAGGACCTGCTTCCGGTCATCTCCTTCGGGTCGAAGAAGGACGGCGAGACGGAGAAGAAACACGGCGAGTTCGTCGCACGCATGGTGGAGCGCGGCTACACCGAGCGTCAGGTTCGCCGGCTCGTCGAATGGTACATGCGCGTGAAGCAGGCCGGTTGAGGCGGAGTGGGAGGCGAATGGTAAAGTGCCCATTCACATCATTGACAGGCGCCTGAATCCGGGCGGCAAGAGTCTTGAGAACCGCCAGCGGTTCTTGCGTCGGGCCAAATCCCTGGTGCAGGGCGCCGTCAAGAAGACCTCGCAGGAACGCGACATCAAGGACGTCCTGGAGGGGGGCGAAGTCACGATCCCCCTCGACGGCATGCACGAGCCGCGCTTCCGCCGCGAAGGCGGAACGCGGGACATGGTGCTGCCCGGGAACAAGAAGTTCATCGAGGGCGACTATCTCCAGCGCTCCGGCCAGGGCAGCGCCAAGGATTCCGGTCCGGGCGAGGGCGACAGCGAGGACGCGTTCCGCTTTGTGCTCTCCCGCGACGAGTTCGTCGATCTCTTCCTCGATGATCTCGAGCTGCCTGACCTCGCCAAGCGCAAGATCGCGCAGACCGAGAGCGAAGGCATCCAGCGCGCCGGCTACACCACGTCGGGCTCGCCCGCCAACATCTCGGTCAGCCGCACGGTGCGGCTCGCGCTCGCCCGCCGCATCGCGCTCAAGCGTCCCCGCAAGGACGAGATCGAGGAGCTGGAAGCCGCGATCGCCGCCTGCACCGACGAGGACGAACGCGAGGTGTTGCTCGCCCAGCTCGAAAAGCTGAAGGCGAAGACCAAGCGCATTCCCTTCATCGATCCGCTCGACATCCGCTACCGCCGCTTCGAGACAGTGCCAAAGCCGGTGGCGCAGGCGGTGATGTTCTGCCTGATGGACGTCTCCGGCTCGATGTCCGAGCACATGAAGGATCTCGCCAAGCGCTTCTACATGCTGCTCTACGTGTTCCTGAAGCGCCGCTACAAGCACGTCGAGATCGTCTTCATCCGCCACACCGACCGCGCCGAGGAAGTCGACGAGCAGACCTTCTTCTACGGCCCGGCCTCGGGCGGCACGCTGGTCTCCAGCGCGCTGCAGGCGATGCACGAGATCGTGCGCGAGCGCTTCAGTCCCGCGGACTGGAACATCTATGCCGCGCAAGCCTCCGACGGCGACAATTCCTATTCCGACGGCGAGCTCACCGGCATGCTGCTGACCGACAAGATCCTGCCGGTCTGTCAGTTCTTTGCCTATCTCGAGGTCGGGGAATCCGGCGGCAGTGCCTTCGACCTGTCCGACTCCTCGCTCTGGAGTCTCTACGAGCGCCTGCGCAACAGCGGCGCACCGCTCTCGATGCGCAAGGTCTCCGAGCGCAGCGAGATTTTTCCGGTGTTCCACGACCTGTTCCAGCGCCGCGAAACTGTTCAGGAGAAAGCCGCTCCATGACGGAACGATTGTTCGAAGGCGCCGATTGGGATTTCCACACCTTGCAGCGCATCACCGATGCCTGCGAGACGGTGGCATTGAAGGATCTCGGGCTCGACGTCTATCCGAACCAGATCGAGGTCATCACCGCCGAGCAGATGCTGGATGCCTATTCGTCGGTCGGCATGCCCTTGTTCTATAAGCACTGGTCGTTCGGCAAGCAATTCGCCTATCACGAGGCGTCCTACCGCAAGGGTCTGATGGGTCTCGCCTATGAAATCGTGATCAACTCCTCGCCCTGCATCTCCTACCTCATGGAAGAGAACACGGCGACGATGCAGACCCTGGTGATCGCCCACGCCGCCTTCGGCCACAACCACTTCTTCAAGAACAACTATCTGTTCAAGCAGTGGACCGATGCGGAAGGAATTCTGGACTATCTCGACTTCGCCAAGAACTACGTCATGCAGTGCGAGGAGCGCTACGGCCGCATCGAGGTCGAGCGTACCCTCGATGCTGCGCACGCCCTGATGTCGCATGGCATCGACCGCTATCCCGGCAAGAAGACACTGGATTTGCGCGCCGAGGAGAAGCGGGCAGGGCGCCGCCGTCAGCACGAGGAGGAGGTCTTCAACGACCTCTGGCGCACCGTGCCGGCCGGCAAGAGCAAGAGCCGCTCTGCGCTGTCAGTCGAGCGCCGCCGCAAGCTGCTCGGCCTGCCGCAGGAAAACCTGCTCTACTTCCTGGAGAAGAGCGCGCCGCGGCTGGCGCCCTGGCAGCGCGAGCTGTTGCGCATCGTCCGCCACATCGCGCAATATTTCTATCCGCAGAGCCAGACCAAGGTGATGAACGAGGGGACGGCCACCTACGTCCACTATCGCATCATGACCAAGCTGCATCAGCAGGGTCGCATCACCGACGGCAATTTCCTCGAATTCCTGGGATCGCACACCAACGTGGTGTTCCAGCCCGAATTCGACGACCCGCGCTTCTCCGGCTTCAATCCCTATGCGCTCGGCTTTGCCGTGATGCAGGACATCGAGCGCATCGTCACCAATCCGGAAGACGAGGACCGCGAGTGGTTCCCCGACATCGCCGGCAAGGGCGACGTCATGGGCGTGCTGCGCGACGTCTGGGCCAATTACCGCGACGAGAGCTTCATCGGCCAGTTCCTGAGTCCCAAATTGATGCGGCACTTCCGCATGTTCCACCTGCACGACGATCCCGAGGAGCGCGCCGGCATCCGCGTCGATGCGATCCACGACGAGCGCGGCTTCCGCCGCGTTCGCCGCGAGCTGGCGCGGCAGCACGATGTCGGCTTCATCGACGCCAATATCGAGGTGGTCGACGTCGATCTCTCCGGCGACCGCCGGCTGATCCTGCACCACCACGTCATCAAGGGCTCGCAGCTCAACGAGACCGACGCCAAGCGGGTTCTGCAGCATCTCGCCGATCTCTGGACCTACGACGTCTCGCTGATCGAAGTCGACGCCAACGACAAGGTTTTGCGCGAGTATGTGGTGAGCCCGCGCCCGATTCCCGCCGCGGTGGCGTGAGGGCGGCTTCTTTATGCGGGGATGAAACCCAACTGGCGCACCGGTGAAGGTGCGTTCCCTCTCCCCTTGTGGGCTAGCTTGAGCACAGATCTCTTGCGCTGGATGAATCGTGTGTGATTCTGTCTAGGCCGTCGTGATTCTGGAGTGAGCGATGGCTATGGATATCGGCTATTTCGGCGACGCGCGTCTTAAAAAAATGGCGCGCGGTTGCTTGCCCGTGTCTGCGAGCGGCAGACGGTTTGTCTGCGCAAGCTGGGGGACAACCGTGCAGAAAAGGTCAAATTTCGGCGTTTTCTGATGAACGATCGGGTCACGGTCGAGAAGATGGTGGTCCGTGTGCGGGCGCGGCTGAATGCGATTGTGGCCGGCCGACACGTTCTGGCGATCCAGGACACCAGCGAAATCAACTACGAAGCCAAGCGGGGGCGCAAGCGCGGACTTGGCAAGGTCGGCAATGGCAGCGACGTCGGCCTGTTCGTGCATCCGGTCCTGACGGTTGATGCCGAAACGGGTCAGTGTCTGGGTTTGGCTGATGTGCAGGTGTGGCGGCGCTTCAAAGCCAAGGCTGCCGACTACCGCAAGCAACCGATTGAGGAGAAGGAATCCTATCGGTGGCTGAAAGGTCCGCGGCGGGCGAAATGGGGCCTGACCAAGGCCGAGATGATCACGGTGATCGACGACCGAGAGGGCGACATCTACGAGAAATGGGCTCGCTTGCCGGACCGCCGCACGCATCTGTTGAGCCGCGCCTGCCGGGATCGTGCCGTCGTCGGCGGCGGCACTCTGTTCACGACCATGGCAGCGCTACCTGAGCGGCATAGCTTTATGCTCGATCTGCCGGCGCGAGCGGACAAGCGCCCGGCGCGTCAAGCGCAATTGAGTGTGCGGTTCGCAAAGGTCACCATCTGCAGGCCCGTATCCTGTTCCGATCCCAACGCACCGGGCCAAATCGAGCTGTCCGCAATCGAAGTCCGCGAGATTGATCCACCTCCGGGCGAGGAGCCCGTTCTGTGGCGCCTGCTGACCACCCATGATGTTGAAACTGTCGAACAGGCTCTCACGGTGATCGGCTGGTATCGCCAGCGCTGGCATATCGAACAGCTGTTCCGAACCGTGAAGCGCCAAGGCCTGGACCTTGAGGAGAGCGTCCTCGCCGATGGCCAGGCTCTGGAAAAACTCGCCGTAATCGCTCTGATCGCCGCATGCCAGACCATGCAGCTCGTGCTCGCGCGCGCCTCAACTGATGACAGTCAGCCGGCATCACACCTGTTCGATGAACGCGAAGTACAGGTTCTATCCCTCTTGCAAGCACGCTTGCAGGGACGCACCGCCAAGCAGCAAAACCCCCATCGATCCGAAAGTCTTGCTTGGGCCGGCTGGACCATCGCCCGCCTGGGCGGCTGGACTGGCTACCATAGTGACAAATCTACCGGTCCAATCACCATGCGAGATGGCCTCGAACGCTTCAAAGCCATTGTGCAAGGATACTTCCTCACCGAAGATCTGTGCTCAAGCTAGCCCCTTGTGGGGGAGGGCTGGGGAGAGGGGTGGCTCAGCAAGAGGTCTCGGTTGTTAACGATGCACCGAAGGCGCTTTGTGATGGAGAGAGTCCCCGTGCGGCCCCCCTCCCTGCCCCTGCCCCACAAGGGGGGAGGGAACGGAGAGAGTGTCGCCGTTGGCGGAACTCGATCGTTCGCCGTTACGCCTTCTTCGCCGGCTTCTTCTTCGCCGCATTCAGCTCGGCCGCAGCCTTGATCAGCGCCTTCAATGCCTTCTCGTTGACCTTCTCGCCCTGGCGAATGTCGATCGCGCGCCGCACATTGCCGTCAAGGCTGGAATTGAACAGGCCTGCGGGGTCGTCCAGCGCGGCGCCCTTGGCGAAGGTCAGCTTCACCACTTCCTTGTAGGTCTCGCCGGTGCAGATGATGCCGCCGTGCTCCCACACGGGCACGCCCCGCCATTTCCATTCCTCGACGACATCAGGGACGGCCTCTCTGATCAGGCCGCGGACCCGCGCCAGCATCTCGCCGCGCCAGTCGCCGAGCTCCTTGATCCGGCCATCGATCATCCTGGAGGGCGATGGTCCGTCCACTGCCTTCGCGGCGCTCTTCTTCGCTACCGCCTTCTTCATGACCTCGCCTCGCCGCGCCGACCGAGATAGGGCAGCGCGAACAGATAGAGCCCGGTCGCGAGCAGCGGGATCAGCGGCACGAGCGCCAGGAAGCCGATCCAGGCGGCATCGAGCTGCATGATCATGGCGACGATGTTGGCGATGACAGCGAGGGTAAAGGCCATGGACAGCCAGCGATGGGTTTGTCGAATCCACATGGTCAACGGACCTCCTTTGCAAGGGTTGGAATGGACGCGCCTAGCCGACCCGCGCCAGCAGCTCGTCCAGCTTGTTGAAGAACTGCTTCCAGCCGGCATGCGCGCCGCCAAAGGCCTGCTTCTGCGTCGGGCTGAAGCCGGCCTGCTCGACGCGCAGATGGGTGCCCGCACCGGTCGGCGTCAGCGTGAAGGTCACGACGCTTTTCAGGTCGAACGCGGCGTCCTCGTGCGAGAAATTCCAGGTGTAGGCGAGCGTCTTCTGCGGCTCGATGGTGAGTACCTCGCAGTCCAGCACGCCGCCCCATTCGCCGCGCAGATTGAAGCGATGGCCGACATCAGGCTTGAAGTCGTTCTTCATCAGCCATTCCTCGATCAGATGCGGCTGCGTCAGCGCGCGCCAGAGCCGCTCGGCCGGGAAGGCGAATTCGCGCTCGACGACCACCGAGCGTGTCTGGCCTGAGGTTTCAGTCATTGGTCCATCCTCTTCAGGAGATCGTCGAGTGCGTCGAGCCGCCTCTGCCAGAAGGAGGCCATCTGGCTGGTCCAGTCGATCAGCGGATTGAGCGCGCCGGGCTGCGCGCTGTAATGGGTCTGCCGTCCCTCATGCCGGTCGCGCACGAGGCCCGCCTGCTTCAACGCGCCGAGATGTTTTGACACCGCTGGCTGGGAAACGCCCGACGTCGCCGTCAGTGCCCCGACCGTCTGCTCGCCCTCGCGGCAAAGCCGCTCGAAGATCGCCCGCCGCGTAGGGTCGGCGAGCGTCCTGAACAGGAGGTCTGGGGCGGTGGACATGGGAGATCCATAACCAGGAAGTTATGGATTAACTCATAACTCAAGGGTTATGGATCAGTCAAGAGCTGCAGGGAAGAAGTGATAGTGGTTCGCGCGGCCCTCTCTCCCGTGGGACGGCAGCGCGCGCTCTCACGGCCGCAAGTAAAGATACCCCTGCGACTGCAGCTCGGCCAACCTGACCACGCCACCCTTTTCCGCGCTGACGAAGCCCGGCAGCAGCTCCTTCAGAGAGACATTCTGCGCCTTCATGGTGTTGCCGCAGGCGGCGAGCTCGACGCCATCCTTGGAGAATTCACCGATGCGCTTGCTGAGATCGGGGTTGGCCTGGCCAGCGTGAAATGCCTTCAGCGCCGGTCCGTGGATCACCAGCGCGAGCGTGACGTGCTCGGGGCCGCCGACGCCGTCGATATGGTTCTGGATGTTGCCGAGCACGAAATTGACCTTCTCGGCCTCGCTGAGGTGATAGACGACCTTCAGCTTGTTGCCGGCGCCCGCTTCCGTCGCGGCCTTCGCGCTGGAGGCGCCGAGCGCTGCGCCAAGAGCTGTGCCAAGAGCTGTGCCAAGGGTCGAGACGACGGTCCACAGGATGTTGCGGCGGTTCATGGCGATCTCCTCGACTGAGCCTCATCTCGCCGCAGGCATATCACTTGTGGCGCAGCGCGGCGAGTTCCTTGCGATCGGTCACGAGCCCCATGCATTCGCTGTTCTCGGTGCGATCGAGACGGAAAATCCCGTCGTCGCTGCCCGCGACCAGCGATCGCTCGGCCTCGTCATCAGGCCTGTTGTGCAGCCAGACCCTGACGCTCGCGAGCCGCACGATGGCCGATTTGTCGTCCTTCGACAGCGCAATGCCGATGCCGCCGCCCTCGCAGTCGACGCCGCAGCCAAGGCGGACTTCGTTGCCGCGCTTGGTGAGCGCGGTGTGGCTGCATGAACCGCTGGAGTCGAAATCACCCGAGCGATGACGATATCTGAAACCGAGCCGGAAGGAGTTGTGCAGCTGCTTGTCCTCCTTGTCCCATTCCGCCGAGACCAGCAGCTTCATCGACGCGACCTTCTGCTTCGGATGGCGCGCCAGATGCTCGGCGTCGTAGCGGCGGACAAAGCAGGCAAAGGCCTTCTCGCCCGGCGGGCCCGCATACATTCGGGCGTTGAAGGTCTCGGCTTCGGCCTTGTTCGCCGCGCGAAAGTCGTCGGCCTCCTCGGCGTGGGCAACGCCGGCGGCAACGGCAAGGGCGAGCGGCAGGATGAGGGCAAGCTTCATGGTCGCACCGGGCGTTTGAACCGTCGTCGGGCTCGCACCGAGCAGAGGAGCCGACTGGCGGTTAGTCGCAGACTGCGAGCGGCGCGTTCAAGCGCTCCTGGTCGCGCGCCTTGCGGGCAGCCTCGCGCAAGGTTCCAGCCTTAAGGGTCTGAAGGATGAGGGGCGGCAACGCCCGGTTGCTGCAGATGACTGGTGGCGGTCAAAATGTCCGTGAGTCAGAACTTGCCCAACCTTGCGATTGGCTATTCCGTGCCGCGGCTCCTGAAGATGCTGGCCGGCGGCCTGCTGCTGACGCTTCTGAGCGCAGCGGTCGCCTTCAACCTGTTTCACGCCAAGCCGCTCTCCGAATTCCAGGTCACGGCCTGCTATGTGGGCGTCGCTCTGTTCGGGTTCGCGACCTGCAGGACGCTTTGGCGGCTGGTCTCGTCCAGGCAGCCGGTCCTCTTCATCACCCGCGTCGGGATCCGCGACACCCGCATCGCCGATGACACCATCTCCTGGAGATCCGTGCGGGACATAACGGCCTGGCGGTATCGCAGTCAGGTCCTCGTCGTGCTCAAGCTCGATCCGCTCATCGCCAGTCGTTTCGACGTCGGCCTGCTGAAGCGCATCGTCTCGATGATGAACAAGGCGATCGGCGCGGAGGGGGTGCTCGTCAGTCCCGGCGGCCTGACCATCGACGGAGAGACGCTGCTCGAGACCTGCACGCAATATTGGAAGGCCGGCCGTCTGGCCTATACGGCCCGTCCAGCGACGGAGCCGGAGCCTGTCCATTAGAGCGCTGCCGTAGGGCGGGCAAAGGCGCAACGCGCCGTACCCACGATCTTTCCACGCGATCGATGGAAATGGTGGGCACGCTTGCGCTTTGCCCACCCTACGAATTCTGCGAATGCTTCAGCGCAGGCTGGCGTTGATCTTGTCCAGCACCGCCGAACCCGGACACAGCGTGTCCGCTTCCAGCGTGTTGAGCGGCGTCTCAACCGTGTTGAGATGCTCGTGCAAATCTTCCGCCTCGGGATCGACGTAGAGAAGCCCGGTGACGATCTGCCCCTTGGCGGCGTGCCGTGCCAGGAAGGTCTGGGCCCCTAACCGGTCATGCGGATCGTAGTCGGCGTCGATCTTGCGCAGCGCGATCTTGCTGCCATCGTGCTGCTCGACCACCTGCACCGTTCCGGGCGCATAGTCCACCGCGATCGGATCGCGGCCGACCAGCACGTCAAGCCGGTTCACGGCGTCATTGTGCTCGCGGACATAATCAAAGCTCTTGGTCGAGCCGGCGTGGTTGTTGAAGGCGATGCAGGGGCTGATGACGTCGATGAAGGACGCGCCCTTGTGGCGGATCGCGGCGGCGATCAGCGGCACCAGCTGGGTCTTATCGCCGGAGAACGAGCGCGCCACGAATGTGGCCCCCAGTTGCAGAGCGATGGCGACGAGGTCGATGGCGTTGTCGGTGTTGGTGACGCCCTTCTTGGACTTCGAGCCGCGGTCGGCGGTCGCGGAAAACTGGCCCTTGGTCAGGCCGTAGACGCCGTTGTTCTCGACGATATAGGTCATGTTGACGCCGCGGCGGATCGAATGCGCGAACTGGCCGAAGCCGATCGAGGCGGAATCGCCGTCGCCGGAGACGCCGAGATAGATCAGGTCGCGATTGGCGAGGTTGGCGCCCGTGAGCACGCTGGGCATGCGGCCGTGCACGGAATTGAAGCCGTGCGAGTTGCCGAGGAAATAGTCCGGCGTCTTCGACGAGCAGCCGATGCCGGAGATCTTCGCCACCCGGTGCGGCTCGATCGAGAGCTCATAGCAGGCCTCGATGATCGAGGCCGTGATCGAATCGTGGCCGCAGCCGGCGCACAGCGTCGAGATCTTGCCTTCGTAATCGCGGTGCGTGTAGCCGAGCTCGTTCTTCTTGAGCCCCGGATGATGGAATTTCGGCTTTGCAATGTAGGTCATGACACGGCCTTGCGGAGCGGGGTCACCTTGAGGTGATCCTGGTGGTCGCCAATGGCTTTTGCGATGAAGCGGGCGGTGATCGGGGTGCCGTCATAGTGCACGATCGGCACGAGGCGGACGGGATCGATGCCGTTCTCGTTGACGATGAGCTGACGCAGCTGGCTGTCGCGGTTCTGCTCGACCACGTAGACAAAGTCGTGCTCGGCCAGGAAGCTTGCGACGCTGGAGTGGAACGGGAAGGCGCGGATACGCATCCGGTCGAGCTGATGCCCGCGCGCTTCCAGGAGGCCGATCGCCTCGTCCATCGCCGGCGAGGTCGAGCCGAAGTAGATCACGCCATATTTGGTCGGCCGCTCCGCATTGGCCTGCAGCGGCCGCGGCACGAGGTCCTGTGCGGTCTCGAACTTGCGCATCAGGCGCTGCATGTTGTCGGCGTAGACAGAGCCCTCCTCGGAATAGCGGGCATAGCGGTCACGTGAGGTGCCGCGGGTGAAGTAGGAGCCCTTGGTCGGATGGGTGCCGGGATAGGTGCGGTAGGGAATGCCGTCGCCATCGACGTCGAGATAGCGGCCGAAGTCGCGGCCCTCGTCCAGCATCTCGGCCGTCATCACCTTGCCGCGGTCATACTGCTTGGCGTCGTCCCACTTCAGGGGACGGCAGAGCCGGTGATTCATGCCGATGTCGAGATCGAGCATTAGGAAGATCGTGGTCTGCAGACGTTCGGCGAGATCGAACGCGGCGGCCGCGAACTCGAACGCCTCGGCGGGATCTTCCGGGAACAGCAGCACGTGCTTGGTGTCGCCGTGCGAAGCATAAGCGCAGGCGATGATGTCGCATTGCTGGGTGCGGGTCGGCATGCCCGTGGACGGGCCGGCGCGCTGGATGTTCATGATCACGGCCGGGATCTCGGCGAAGTATGAAAGGCCGATGAACTCGGTCATCAGCGAGATGCCGGGACCGGAGGTCGCCGTGAAGGCGCGCGCGCCGTTCCAGGAGGCGCCGATCACGATGCCGATCGAGGCGAGCTCGTCCTCGCCCTGCACGATCGCGTATTTCGCCTTGCCGGTTTCGGGGTCGTGCCGGTACTTCTTGCAATGGGCGGTGAAGGCTTCCGCCACCGACGACGACGGCGTGATCGGATACCAGGCGCACACCGTGGCGCCGCCATAGACGGCGCCGAGCGCGGCGGCGCTGTTGCCCTCGATGAAGATGCGGTCGCCGACCTTGTCGGACTTCTTGATGCGCAGCCCCAGCGGGCACTTCAGGTTCTGCAGCGCCCAGTCGCGGCCAAGATGCAGCGCGTGGACGTTGGAGGAGAGCAGCTTCTCCTTGCCCTTGTACTGCTCGCCGATCAGCTGCTCGATCAGCTTCGCGTCCATGTCGAGCAGCGCCGAGAGCGCGCCGAGATAGATGATGTTCTTGAACAGCTGACGCTGCCGCGGATCGGTGTAGGTCGAGTTGGTGATGGCGGTCAGCGGTACGCCGATCACGGTGATGTCGTCGCGGAATTTGGTCGACGGCATCGGCTTGGTGGAATCGTAGAACAGATAGCCGCCGGGCTCGATGCCGGCGACGTCCTTGTCCCAGGTCTGCGGGTTCATCGCGACCATCATGTCGACGCCGCCGCGGGCGCCGAGATGGCCGTCCTCGGTCACCCGCACCTCGTACCAGGTCGGCAGGCCCTGGATGTTGGAGGGGAAGATGTTGCGCGGGGACACCGGCACGCCATGGCGCAGGATCGCGCGCGCGAACATCTCGTTGGCGCTGGCCGAACCCGATCCGTTGACGTTGGCGAAGCGGACGACGAAGTCGTTTACGCTGCTGATCGGCTTCTTGTCGGACATGTCGAACCTGCGTGAGTCATCTCGATGAAATATTTCTGCATGTCCCAGGCGCCGGTGGGACAACGCTCGGCGCACAGCCCGCAATGCAGGCAGACGTCCTCGTCCTTGACCATCACGCGTCCGGTCTTGAGGTCGCTGGATACATAGAGATCCTGGTCCGGATGCGGCGAGGGCGCCTTCAGGCGATGGCGCAGATCGTCTTCTTCGCCATTGTTGGTGAAGGTGATGCAGTCCATCGGGCAGATGTCGGCGCAGGCATCGCACTCGATGCAGAGCGAGGTCGAGAATACCGTCTGGACGTCGCAGTTCAGGCAGCGCTCGGCTTCGCCCAGCGCCAGCTTGACGTCGTAGCCGAGCTCGACCTCGGCGCGGATGTCTTTCAGCGCGATCACCTTGTCGCGATGCGGCACCTTGAAGCGCTTGTCGTTGGAGATGTCGTTGTCATAGCTCCACTCGTGGATGCCCATCTTCTGCGACGAGACCTGCACGTCGGGCAGCGGGCGCTCGGTGATGTCCTCGCCCGACAGCATCTTGTGGATCGACAGCGCGGCGTCATGGCCGTGCGCGACCGCCCAGATGATGTTCTTCGGGCCGAACGCGGCGTCGCCGCCGAAAAACACCTTCGGGTTGGTCGAGACGAATGTCTTCGGATCGACCTTGGGCATGTGCCATTTGTCGAACTCGATGCCGCAATCCTGCTCGATCCAGGGGAAGGCGTTCTCCTGGCCGACCGCGACCAGCACGTCGTCGCAGGGAATGGTCTGATCGGGGTCGCCTGAAGGCACCAGATTGCGGCGGCCTTTGGCGTCGAATTCGGCTTTGACGTGCTGGAAGGTGACGCCGATGAGCTTGCCGGCAACATGCTTGAATTCAACCGGCACCATGTAGTTGAGGATCGGGATATCCTCGTGGATCGCGTCCTCCTTCTCCCAGGGCGAGGCCTTCATCTCCTCGAAGCCGGAACGTACGACCACCGTGACTTTCTCGCCGCCGAGGCGGCGCGCGGTGCGGCAGCAATCCATCGCGGTGTTGCCGCCGCCGAGCACGATCACGCGCTTGCCGATCTTGTCGGTATGCCCGAACGACACGTTGGCCAGCCATTCGATGCCGATGTGGATGTTGGCGGCGGCCTCTTTCCGGCCGGGAATGTCGAGCTCGCGGCCGCGCGGCGCGCCGGAGCCGACGAAGATCGCGTCATATTTCTCCGCGAGCAGCGACTTCATGCTCTCGATGCGGTGGCCGCCCCTGAACTCGACGCCGAGGCCCAGGATGTAGCCGGTCTCCTCGTCGATGACGGAATTGGGCAGGCGGAATTTGGGAATCTGCGTCCGCATCATGCCGCCGGCTTCCGGATCGGCATCGAACACGGTGCAGTGATAGCCGAGCGGCGCCAGGTCGCGCGCCACGGTCAGCGAGGCCGGGCCGCCGCCGACGAAGGCGACGCGCTTGCCGTTCTTTGCTGCGGGGCGCGGCAAGCGCTGCTTGATGTCGTCCTTGAAGTCCGCGGCGACGCGCTTCAAGCGGCAGATCGCAACCGGAGTTTCCTCGACGCGCCCGCGCCGGCACGCCGGCTCGCATGGACGATCGCAGGTGCGTCCCAGGATTCCGGGAAACACGTTCGATTTCCAATTGATCATGTAGGCGTCGCTGTAGCGGCCTTGTGCGATCAGTCGGATGTACTCGGGAACCGGGGTGTGTGCAGGACAGGCCCATTGGCAATCGACCACTTTGTGAAAGTAGTCGGGGGCCGCGATATCGGTCGGTTTCATTCCTACCCTGTCCGCGCAGGCTCAAAGACCCCGCGGCCTCTTCTGAGCTTGTCGGACGCTTAACCTGCGTCGATCTGGTTTCTGAATGACGTCATTGGGTTAGCTTATTAGAACCGTTCCCAAGTACAACGGCAAAGTTTCGCAGGTCCCCGCTTTCATGGGAGCTGCGCGCAGACAGCATTAATGCCGGCACGCGAGATGCGTGCGGTGCAGCATCGCTCTCTTCGCATGTCGGAGGTCTCGTGCCCCGGACGCAGCGCCTCTTCGGCGCTGCGCAGCAACGCTTGCGCGTTGCAGCGCGTCCGGGACACGAGAGCAACGCGCGTCAGCCGCGCGTAAGATCGCTCTTCGCGAGGTCCCACATCAGGCTGTAAGTGCCGACCGAGACGGGCAGCGGGAACGGCGCAGCCGTCGGGCCGGTGAAGCGTTCGGCGATCACGGCCGAGACCGCGCCGACATGCGTGCCGTCGATCAGCACGAACCAGTCGCGCGCGCCCCCGTTGCGCGCAGCCGGAATTTCCGCCGTTGCGCCGGATAATTCCGGTTCGCTCTCCAGCAGGTGCATGGAGATGATGCCGTCGCGCTGCTGCGGCACCAGCTTGTCTTGCAGCGCATCACGCCATGCGCCGGCGTTGTCGGGCGTCGGCCGCAGCCGCACCACGCCGAGGGCAACGCCGCGTCCGGAGCCGTTGCTGACGGTGATCCGCGCAACCACGCGGAGCATGTCCTTGAAGCGCGCCATGGTCTGCCGCGACCAGTCGGTCGGGTTCGCCAGCCGCGCCCGGTAGGCGGGGCTGTCGAGCACGTCCAAGGATGCGGTCGAGTACAGGCACAGATATTTGGGATTGGCGGCATGCGCGATATAGCGCCGCGCTTCGAGAAACCCATCGATCGCGACGCGCTCTTCCAGATGTTCGCGATCGTACCAGCGGTTGAAATCGGCCTCATCTGAAACGTCGATGTTCATCGACGTCAGCAGCATGCCTTTCCCGGCGAGCGGCATTTTCTTGCTGTCCTTCCTCCGCGCATTAGCGCGCGGCCTTCGACGCAAGGTCCGCGATCGACTTCATCACCGCGTCCCTCACGCCGCCATCATAGAGCGAATGTCCGGCTTCTTGCACGATCCGAATTTCGGAACCCGGCCAGACTTGCGCCAGCGCATGCGATGTCTCGGGAGGACATAACAGGTCGTAGCGGCCCTGCACGATAATGCCGGGAATGCCTTCGAGCCGGCCCGCGTTCCGCAGCAACTGGTCTTCGCCCATGAAGCTGTCATTGACGAAATAATGCGCCTCCATGAACGGCGTCGCCGGCAGCGTGCGCCAGACGTTCAGCGCGGCGAGATCGAGCCGCGTCTTCGCCGCCTTGTGCTCGGACAGGGCGCGCTCGGTGTCGTGCCAGGCGCGCGAGGCAGGTCCGTGGACGGCAGTATCAGGATCGAGGATGCGGCGATAATAGGCCTCGACCGCGCGGTCTCGCTCTTCCAGCGGCAGCACGCTGAGAAAATCCTCGGAGAGCGCGGGATAGAATTGCGGCAGGCGCACCGTGAACGCCGTCTCGACCTCGGCCCGCGTGCCGAGGAACGTCGCGCGCAGCGCAATGCCGGAGACGCGCTCGGGATGCGCCTGCGCATACGCCAGAGCCAATGTCGCGCCCCAGGAGCCGCCGACCACCATCCAGCGGTCGAAGCCGAATTTTTCGCGGATCTTTTCCATGTCCGCGATCAGATGCGCCGTGGTGTTGTGCGCGCGCGAGCCCTTGGGCCGGCTGCGGCCGCAGCCGCGCTGGTCGAACAGCACCGCGCAGAAGCGATCGGGATCGAACAGCCGGCGATGGTCGGGCTGACAGCCGCTGCCCGGTCCGCCGTGCAGATAGACCGCGGGGATGCCGTCGCTGCGGCCGACGCTCTCGACATAGAGCTCGTGGCCGTCGCCGACGTCGAGCATGTCGGAGGTCAGCGGCGCAAAGGGATCGGCGCGTCTGGCTGTGCCTGCGTCGGCGTCAGGTCCCATTCTCGGCTTCCGGGGTGCCGCCGGCGAAGTTGCGATAGAGGAAGCGGCTGGTCTCGCCCTCGGCCTCGGCCTCCGCCTGCTTGAAGATGGTCTCGTGCAGGGGCGACAGCGCGCAGGCGGGATCGGTGTTGGCGGCATCGCCGGTCAACGCAAACGCCTGGCAGCGGCAGCCGCCGAAATCGATCTCGCGGAATTCGCAGGACTTGCACGGCTCCTTCATCCAGCCGGTGCCGCGATAGCGGTTGAAGGCCTCCGAGTTCTGCCAGATCCAGGCGATCGAATGGTTGGAGCGCACGGATTCGAACTCCAGCCCGGTGATGCTCTCCGCGGCATGGCAGGGCAGCACCTTGCCGGCGGGCGAGATGTTGAAGAACTGCCGGCCCCAGCCGCCCATGCATTTCTTCGGCCGCAGGGCGTAATAATCGGGGACGACATAGTCGATGGTCAGCCGGCCCTTCAGCCGCTCGCGCGCCTCCTCGACAATGGTCGTGCACTCATCGAGTTGGGCAACGGTCGGCATCAAGGCGGCGCGGTTCTTCAGCGCCCAGCCGTAATACTGGACATTGGCGACTTCGAGCCGGTCGGCATCGAGATCGAGCGACATCTGGATGATCTCGGGGAGCTGGTGCAGATTCTGCCTGTGCATCACCGCGTTCACGGTGAGCGGCAGATCCAGCTCGCGCGTCCATTTGGCGACTTCGAGCTTCTTGCGGTGGCCGCCCTTGTAACCGGCGACGCGATCGGCAAGGCCTTCTTCGATGCCCTGGAAAGAGATCTGCACGTGGCAGAGCCCGGCATCGGCAAGCTCACTCAGCCGCTGCCGCGTCAGCAGCACGGCCGAGGTGATGAGGTTGGTGTAGAGCCCGGCGTCGCTGGCATGCTTGACGAGCTCGACCAGGTCCTTGCGCGCCGTCGGCTCGCCGCCGGAGAAATGCACCTGCAGCACGCCGATCTCGGCGAGCTCGCTCAGCACCTTCTTCCACTCGTCCGTGGTCAGCTCCTTGCCCGAGCGGTCGAGCTCGACCGGGTTGGAGCAATAGGGGCATTGCAGCGGGCAGCGATGGGTGATCTCGAGCAGCACGGCCAGCGGAATGCCGAAGGTCTCCGCCGTCGAGCGCTGCTTCTCCAGCACCGCGAGGCTGTCGCTGGTTTCGAGGGGGATGTTCGGGAGCACGTCGCTCATGGCGTCTTCTCCCTGATCTCGGTGAGAAAGCCCTTGTCGGCGAGATCCTGCAGCATGACGACGACGTCGGCCATGATCGCCTCGCGGGGAGCTGCGTATTTCGCCGCAAGCTGATCGGCGATGTCGCCGACATTGCGTTCACCGTTGCAGAGCTGCAAGACCTCGACCGCGATCTCGTCAGGAGCCAGCACGCGTTCCGGCGCCAGGATCACCCAGACCTTGCGGGTCTCGTCATATTTCAGCTTGGCGTGCCGCGGCAGCACGGGACGGCTCGTTTCGCTGACGCTGATGTTCCGCGGCCCGGCCATTGCTGCTCCTCTTCAGCCCGCTTTGGGCACGAACGCGCCCGGCGGGATGTTACCCTCGACATAGGCGTGCTGGAGCGCGTCGAGCTGCACCCACAGCACGTTGGTCTTGAAGATCAGCGCGTTGCAGACCTGCGCGCGCTGCTCCGGCGTCGTCGCATGCGCCTTGACGTAGTCTAGCGCAAAGCCGGCATCGCGCGGCGCCTGCGTCAGGCGGCGCTTGAAGTAGCTCATGATATCAGGATTGACGAAGTTGTAATGCTCCAGCATGCCGGCAATGCGCTCTTCGTGCAGGTTCGGCGCGAACAATTCGGTGAGCGAGGAAGCGATCGCCTCCAGGGGGCTCTTTTCGCGGCAGTAATGCACGTAAGCTTCCACGGCGAAGCGCGTCGCCGGCAGGATGCCTTCGGTGGATTCCACGTAAGCCGTGTCGAGGCCGAGGCCCTCGGTCAGCTTGATCCAGCGTTCGATGCCGCCTTCGCTGCCGACGTCGCCGTCATGGTCCTCGATGCGGTGGCGCCATTCCAGGCGCGTGGCGCGATCGCGGAAGCGCGAGATCACCACCGCGTCCTTGATCGGGATCGTGCTCTGGTAATAGTAGCGGTTCAACGCCCAGGCCTGCACCTGGCCCTTGTTCAGCTTGCCGCCGTGCAGCAGCTTATGGAACGGATGCAGGCTGTGATAGCGCGTCGCCCCGATGTGGCGCAGCGTCGCCTCGAGCTCCTCGGCCGAATTGAGCTTCAAATCCTTGCCGATCGAGAGCGCAGTCATTCCCGTCATTGACGCCGCATTCACAGCACGATCTCCGTTCCATCCGCCGGTATCTGCCAGCCCGCCGCCTCGGCGGTCTTGCGCTCGTGCGAGCCGGGCAGCAGCGCCGGGTTCGAGTTATTGATATGCAGAAATATCTTCCTGTCGAGGGTGAGATCGGCAAGCCGTGCGATCGCGCCGTCCTCGCCGGACATCGCGACATGTCCCATGCTCTTGCCGGTCTTCTGGCCGAGGCCGGCTCGGATCATCTCGTCGTCCTGCCAGACCGTTCCGTCGAAGAACACCAGCGAAGCGCCGTCGATCTCGGCCTTGAGGGCGTCGCTGACGTCGGCGCAGGCGGCGATGAAGTAGAAATATTTGCCGGTCGACTTGTCGGTGATCTTCAGGCCCAGCGTATCGCCGTCGCTGACGTCGCCGCCGGGATGCGCCTTGCCTTCCAGATACCAGGCCGACTTGCCCGAGACCGCGAACGGCAGCACTTCCAGCCCGGAGCGTGCGCCGTCGGTGAGGCGCGGCTCGAACGGCTCGTTGATTCCGATCGGCTGGCGCCGCACGTGCTTCTCGTTCAGCACGTTGAAGATGCTGTTGCTGGCAAGGATCGCCAGCACCTTCTCATGCGCATAGATGGTGAACGGTGAGCTCTCGCGCATCGACAGCAGGCCCGCCACCGCATCCACTTCACTGTTGGTGAGGATCACGCCGGCGATCGGCGTGTGGCGCAGCGCCCCGGCCTTGGGATGCAGCTGCGGCGTGGCATTCAATTGCTGACGCAGGTCGGGGGAGGCGTTGATCAGGAACCAGTTCTCGCCGTCACCGCTGAAGGCGACCGAGGCCTGCGTCCGATGCAGCTCAGGTCCGCCATTACGGGCCGCCCGACAGCCCTCGCAGCCGCAATTCCACTGGGGAACTCCGCCGCCGGCTGCGGCGCCCAGGACGACGACGCGAAGCATAATCCGTCTCCTGGAAGGAACACGCGCGGTGGATCTCAGGCCGACGCAAATGCAGTCGTGACCGAAAGATCCACCGGCGCAGAATGCGAGTTTGCCGACCGGCTTACTTGCGGGTGGCGCTCACATACATGTTGATTTCCATGCCACAGGGCACTTCGACGATCTTCGGGGCTTTCCATGCCATTTCGGCTCTCCATTTTTGCGAATTCGGACGTATCCGCCCACTCGATAAACTAATGCCGGCGGAGAAGTTCGCCAGTGAAATTTTCCCGGACATAGGTAGTAGGCCTGCGGAATTGCTGCACTGCAAAGAGAGCGTATTGCGGCCGTAAAGATGCCATAGGCAAACTGCCGATAGGTCGTGATCCCTGTCGGGATAAACGAGTTGTGAGTATAGAACGGCTTCCAATCGGCTACAGGCGACCCCATTGGATCAGGCATGCCCAGATATTTCTTCAACACCCGCATCGGCGACGAATTGATCGTGGATCCTGACGGCGAGGACCTGCGCAACCCCGATCGCGCCTGGGAGGTCGCCCGCCAGATGATCCTGGAGGTCGTGAAATCCGAGGGCACCCAGCGCGCCCTGTTGGACGCCGTGATCGAGGTGACCGACACCGAAGGCGAGATCGTGCTGGAGTTTCCCTTCACCGAGGCATTGCTGGACATGCCGGACGAGTCGGCGACAAGGCACTAGCCCAGCTCCTTCCCCGTCATTGCGAGCGTAGCGAAGCAATCCAGACTGCCTCCCCGGAGGGACGCTGGATTGCTTCGTCGCATCAGCGCAAAATTGCTCCGCAATTTTGTCGCGAGCTCCTCGCAATGACGGAGAATGAGGCGCCATCCCGCGTCAAACCCGCCCTTCACCCCCGCGAAATCCGCATGGCTTTGCCGCGTTCCCGGCGCTAAAAGACGCCGGATACACGGAGCAAGCCATGCAAGACCTCTGGCGCCTGTCGGCCGCCGACCTCGCCACCCTCGTCAAATCCAAAAAAGTGTCCGCCCGGGAGGCCGCCAAGGCCGGGCTCGCCCGGCTCGATGCCGTCAATCCCCAGCTCAATGCGGTGATCGACCACCGGCCGGACGACGTGTTGAGGCAGGCCGACGCCGTCGATGCCGCCATCGCGCGGGGCGAGGACCCCGGCGTGCTCGCCGGCGTGCCCGTCACCATCAAGGCCAATGTCGACCAGGAGGGCTTTGCCACCACCAATGGCCTCAAGCTCCAGCGCGACGTGATCGCGCGCGAGGACAATCCGGTGGTCGCCAATTTCCGCAAAGCCGGTGCCATCCTGCTCGGCCGTACCAACTGCCCGGCGTTCTCCTATCGCTGGTTCACCACCAATCTCATCCACGGCGACACCAAGAACCCGCGCGATGCCTCGCTGACGCCGGGCGGCTCGTCCGGCGGCGCCGGCTCGGCGGTCGCGGCCGGCATCGGCCATATCGCCCACGGCACCGACATCGCCGGCTCGATCCGCTATCCCGCCTATGCCTGCGGCGTCCACGGCCTGCGCCCGACGCTCGGCCGTATCCCCGCCTTCAATCCGGCGCTGCCGGAGCGCCCGATCGGGCCGCAGATCATGGCGGTGTCGGGCCCGCTGGCGCGCACCATCAACGATTTGCGTATCTCGCTGGAAGCCATGTCGGCCCGCGACGTCCGCGACCCCTGGTATGTGCCGGCGCCGCTCCAAGGTCCCGCGCGCGAGAAGCGTGCCGCGATCTGTCTCAATCCGGACGGCCTTGGGACCACGCCGGAAGTGAAGGCGGCCGTGACCGACGCCGGCAAGCGGCTCGAGCGCGCGGGCTGGACCGTCGAGGTGATCGAGAATACGCCGCCGATGCGCGAGGCGGTGCAGTGGCAGCGCAAGCTCTGGCTCGGCGACGGCTACGAGGCGCAGCTGGAGATGGCCGAGCGCGAGGGCGATCCCGGCGCGCTGGCCTGCCTGCGCGGCAACCGCGCCAAGGTCACGCCGATGGATCAGGCGAACTACGCACAGGCGCTGACCCGCCGCGCCACGTTCACGCGCGAGTGGATGATGTTCTTCGAAAAATACGCCGTGGTGCTGACGCCGGTCTCCGGCGAGCTGCCATTCCCCGATCATCTCGACCGCAAGGATGCCGAGTCCTTCGAGCGGGTCTGGGAAGCGCAGATGCCGCAGATCGCGACGCCCTTCATGGGTCTGCCCGGCCTCGTCGTCTCCACCGGTCTCGTCGGCAAGACCCCGGTCGGCGTGCAAATCGTGTCCGGCCGCTATCGCGAAGATCTCTGCCTGCTCGCGGGCGAGGCGATCGAGGCGGGCGGCGTGCCGCCGTCGCCGATCGATCCCGTGGGTTAGCGATGTCAGCGATCTACGACTTCAAGGCCAACTCGCTTGCGGGCGAGGAGGTTGCCCTGAAACGTTTCGAAGGGCAGGTGCTGTTGATCGTCAACACCGCGAGCAAATGCGGCTTCACGCCGCAATATCGCGGGCTGGAGGATTTGCACCGCGATCTCTCGCCGCGCGGCTTCTCCGTGCTCGGCTTTCCCTGCAACCAGTTCGGCGCGCAGGAGCCGGGACAGGCGGACGAAATCCAGGCGTTCTGCTCGACGAACTACGACGTCACTTTTCCGCTGTTCGAGAAGATCGACGTCAACGGCGCCAATGCGCATCCCCTGTATGAGTACCTGAAACGGCAGCAATCCGGGCTTCTCGGCGCCTCCATCAAATGGAATTTCACCAAATTCCTGGTGGACCGTGCCGGCAAGGTGATCGCGCGTTACGCGCCGACCGCACGGCCCGAAGGATTGCGCAATCAAATCGAAACACTGTTGTGAGCGAGATAATCATGAGCGACGAATTTCCGGACCGTCTGTCGGTCGATCCGAACAGCCCCTATTACAACGCGGACATCCTGTCGCGCGACGTCGGCATCCGCTTCAAGGGCATCGAGAAGACCAATGTCGAGGAGTACTGCATCAGCGAAGGCTGGGTCCGCGTCACCGCCGGCAACGCCAAGGACCGCCACGGCAACCCGCTGACCATCAAGGTGCACGGGCCGGTGGAGCCGTATTTCAGGGATAAGAAGTGACGGCGAAGCCGTCATTGCAGTGAACGAGCGCGGCACATCCAAATGCAAAATCGTCACCCTGAGGTGGCCGCTCCTTCAGCGGCCCTCGAAGGGCGACAGCCCGGCTGCACCTCGGCCGTTCATCCTTCGAGGCTCCCGGCGCGATGCTTTGCATCGCGCCACTCGCACCTCAGGATGACGGAATGACAGTCCGACGAACTTCCTCTTAACACCAAAGGCCACGCCCATGTCCGTCCGCATCGTCGACGTCCGCGAGATCACCAAGCCGATCTCATCGCCGATCCGCAACGCCTATATCGACTTCACCAAGATGACGACGAGCCTCGTTGCCGTCGTCACCGACGTGGTGCGCGACGGCAAGCGCGTCGTCGGCTACGGCTTCAACTCGAACGGTCGTTACGGGCAGGGTGGGTTGATCCGCGAACGTTTCGCCGCGCGCATCACGGAGGCCGATCCGAAGTCGCTGCTCAACGCGGCCGGTGACAATTTAGACCCCGACAAGGTCTGGAGCGCGATGATGACCAACGAGAAGCCGGGCGGCCATGGCGAGCGCTCGGTCGCCGTCGGCACCATCGACATGGCGGTGTGGGATGCGGTGGCGAAGATCGCCGGCAAGCCGCTGTTCCGCCTGCTCGCCGAACGTCACGGTCTCACCGCCAATCCGCGCGTGTTCGTCTACGCCGCCGGCGGCTATTATTATCCCGGCAAGGATCTCTCTATGCTGCGCGGGGAGATGCGCGGCTATCTCGACCGCGGCTACAACGTCGTGAAGATGAAGATCGGCGGCGCGCCGATCGAAGAGGACCGCACCCGCATCGAGGCGGTGCTCAAGGAGATCGGCAAGGACGCGCAGCTCGCCGTCGACGCCAACGGCCGCTTCAACCTCGAGACCGGCATCGCCTACGCCAAGATGCTGCGCGACTATCCCTTGTTCTGGTACGAGGAGGTCGGCGATCCCCTCGACTACGCACTGCAGGCCGCGCTCGCCGAGTTCTATCCCGGCCCGATGGCCACGGGCGAAAATCTCTTCAGCCACCAGGACGCCCGCAATCTGATCCGCTACGGCGGCATGCGCCCCGACCGCGACTGGCTGCAATTCGACTGCGCGCTGTCCTACGGCCTGTGCGAATACCAGCGCACGCTGGAAGTCCTGAAGACCTACGGCTGGTCCCCCAGCCGCTGCATCCCGCATGGCGGCCACCAGATGTCGCTCAACATCGCAGCAGGCCTCGGGCTCGGCGGTAACGAAAGCTACCCCGACCTGTTCCAGCCCTACGGCGGCTTCCCGGACGGCGTCAGCGTCGAGAACGGCCACATCACCATGCCCGAGCTGGCCGGCATCGGCTTTGAAGGCAAGTCCGATCTCTACAAGGAGATGAAGGCGCTGGCGGAGTAGGGGCTGAGTGATTTGGTGCGCACCGGCGGCGCTCTTTACTCGGTGTCGTCCCCGCGAAGGCGGGGACCCATAACCCAGGGAGATGTTACGGCGCGAGCTGGTCACTCCGGCTCTTCGCCAAAGCCAACCCTGTGGCTATGGGTCCCGGATCAGCGCTTCGCTTCGCTACGCTTGTCCGGGACGACGACCGAGTGTGAGGCCCGAGCGTGCCGCTACGACAACCGCATATCCAGTAGCCGCCGGCCCTCGCCCTTCAGCAGCTTCTTCACCGCACTCGACGCCACGACCTCGCCGTCATTGGCATAGGCCTCGTGGTTCTTCTCGATGTCGTCGAGGCGGTAGAGGTAGTTGACCATCACGCCGGCGGATTCGCGTAGCCCCTTCGGCGAGAGGTCGCCGAGCCAGTTGATGCGCTCGAGCCTTGCGCCGTTGCCGAGATGGAAGCGGGCGACGGAGTCGATCAGCTTGCCCTTCGGCGTGCGCGCCTTGAGGAAATAGTGCGCGGCCAGCGGCTCGATCACGCCGCGAAGCAACGCGGTCGTTTCGGGGCTCTCGAACCATTTGGGATCATCGAGGCGCTTCAGCGTCTCGCGGTCCTCGTCCGACAGCGGCAGATCCTTGTCCTGCCTCACCCAGGCCATGAAGCCCGGCACCGGCGACAGCGTCACGAAAGTGTCGAGCTTCGGCGTTTCGCGACGCAGCTCTTCCACCACCTGCTTGATCAGGAAGCTGCCGAAGGAGATGCCGCCCAGCCCGCGCTGGGTGTTGGAGATCGAATAGAACACGGCGGTGCGCGCGCGGTCGATCGGAAGATGCTGGCGATCGACCGCAAGCAGCGGGGCGATCGCGCCGGGAATGGTCTCGGTCAGCGCCACCTCGACGAAGATCAGGGGCTCGTCCACCATCGCAGGGTGGAAGAAGGCGTAGCAGCGGCGGTCAACCGGATCGATGCGGCGGCGCAGATCGTCCCAGTCGGAGATTTCGTGCACGGCCTCGTAACGGATGATCTTTTCGAGGATGTTGGCCGGGGTCGACCAGTCGATCCTGCGCAGCACGAGAAACCCCCTGTTGAACCACGAAGAGAGAAGATGCGAGACGTCGCGATCGAGCGCGGCGAGATCGGTGTGTCCATTCATCATGCCGAGCAGATCGGCGCGCATGTTGACGAGGTCGCCGGTGCCGCCGGGGGCACGGTTGAGGCGGCGGATCAGCTCCTGCCGCCGCGGCTCCGAGGCGAAATGCAAGGAGCTCGCGTCCTCGTCGCTGGGCGCCGCGCGCCATGTCTCGATGGCCTTGGACAGGCGCTCCCGGTCCGGGCCGAAATCGCGCACCAATCCGTCGAAGAAGGCGCGGCGTCCCGCCGCATCCAGCTCCCGGTAGATGTCGAGCACCTCGCGCGCGATGGCGATACCCGATGCTTCGCCCCGGCCCGACAGCAGCGCGTCGCAGAGCTCGAGCAGCCCGTCGGCATCCGGTCTGGTGTCGGCGGAATCGCCGCGACGAAGCAGCGTGCGGCCGCGCTCGGAGATCGTGGCGAGCAGGTCGGAGAAGAAGGCGTTGGCCATCGGGACTTTCGTGTCAAGGTTTGTGCGCTGCGGAAGCTTACACGCGATTTGGGCGGAAGCCGATCACAATCAAGCGGAGGAATGCGGCAACTTTAGTCGGGCCGTGCGTTTGGCGAATGCCGGCATGCCGTTGGATGCGGACGATGTCTCCGAGCGCCCCGCTGCCATAGGGTGGGCAAAGGCGCTCCTTGCGCCGTGCCCACGATCTCTCTCGATGACAAAAAATGCGTGGGCACGCTTCGCTTTGCCCACCCTACGAGTTCTGCGCTCGTATCGACGAGCTATGCTTTCCCCGCAAACTCCGTCGGCGTCCGCCCCGTCACCTGACGGAACGCGGCCGAGAAGGCGGGCACGCTGGCATAACCGAGCTGGGTCGCGAGCTGCTTCACCGAGACATTGGCATCCGTGGACAGCCGCTGGATTGCAGCCGCAATTCGCGCGCGCTGGCACCAGCTCTTGAAGCTGAGTTGCGTTTCGCTCGAGAACAGCCGCGACAGCGTCCGCGCCGACGTTCCGACCTCGCGCGCCAGCGTGTCGATGTCGTGCAGGCCGGTGGGATCGTCCAGCACGATCAGCGCGGCGCGGCGGCAGCGCGGCTCGTGCGGCAGCGGCACGAAGGTCGCGGAATCCTCGGCCTGGTGCAATTCCAGCATCACGAGGCGCACCAATAGCTCGGTGCGTTCCTCGGTATTGCGCGCGTCGAACAGCGCGAGGATCGCCTGATTGAGCAGCGGCGAGACCCGCACCACGAATTCTTTGGTCAGCCCCTCGTAGCGCTGCTCGCGTTTCAGCCAGGCGAGGTCGAAATACAGCGTGCGCATCTCGATGTCGGCGAGCAGGTCGAGGGCGTGCTCGAGCCCGGCCGGCACCCAGACGGCCCGGTCCGGCGGCACCAGCCAGCGGCCCTCGGGCGTCGTCACCTGCATGGTGCCCTTCGCCGCATAGATCAGCTGCGCCTCGCGGTGCAGGTGCGGCTCGATCCGCATGCCTCTCGGATAGTCGCGCGCCACCAGATGTACGCCTGCGGGCGAGCGGTGGTTGCTGCGGACCTCCCGCAGGATTGGCGTGTCCAAGTTTGGCGTTTCCAAGATTGGCGTTTCCAAGACAGTCATTGGCAGCATCCCGTCATGGGGAGGACATATAACTCATTTCGGAGCAGGAGAGGATTCGGGAATGAACAGCCCAGGTCTTAACAGTCCAAGCCGGGTGATCAGTTTCGTCAACGCAGGCCATTTCATCGACCATTATTCGATGCTGATCTTCGCCGCGGCCGTCATCATCATGGGCCCGGCACTCGGCATGGCTTATTCGGAACTCTTGCCGTATGCGACGCCGGGCTTCGTGGCCTTCGGCGCCGGCTCGCTGCTGACCGGATGGCTCGGCGACCGCTGGAGCCGCCGCCACATGATGCTGATCTTCTTCGTCGGCATCGGGGCGTCCATGATCTCGGTCGGCCTCGTCCAGACCCCGGCGCAGCTCGGCGCCGCCTTGCTGTCGATCGGCATCTTCGCCTCGATCTACCATCCCGTCGGCACCGCCATGATCGTCTCCTACGCCGAGAGGCTCGGCCGCGAGATGGGCATCAACGGCGTCTGGGGCAATCTCGGGGTTGCCTCCTCGGCGCTGGCCACAGGCGTGATCGGCCAATATCTCGGCTGGCGCTTTGCCTTCATCATTCCCGGCATCGTCACCATCATGATCGGCATCGCCTTTGCGCTGCTGGTCGTGCACGAGGACCGCAAGGGCTCGAAGCAGGCGGCGGCGCAGGCGCGCGTCGCCAAGCAGGACATGTGGCGCGTGGTGCTGTCGCTGCTGATCGTGGTGATCGCGATCTCGACCACCTTCAACGCCGTCACCGTGGCGTTGCCCAAGCTGTTCGCCGAGCGGCTTGCCGACCTGACCAAAAGCCCGGCGCTGCTCGGCGTCATCGCGGCCTGCGTCTACGTGTTCGGCGCGATGACACAGTACACGATCGGCCGGCTGCTCGACCGCTACTCGCTGAAGACGGTGGCGCTGCCGCTGTCGTTCATGCTGGCGCCGTTCCTGTATCTGGCCGCGAGCCTGAACAACCTGCCGCTGATCCTGGTGTCGATCGGCATCGTCATGGGCGCGTTCGGACAGGTTACGGTGAACGACGCCATGGTCGGCAAATACACCAGCGAGGAATGGCGCTCGCGCGCCTATGCGGTGCGCTACTTCATCGGCTTCACCGCGGCCGGCGCCTCGGTCGGCTTGGTCGCCTGGCTCTACGAGCAGGGCGGCTTCGTCACCATGCTCCACGCCTTCGCCGGCCTCTGCCTGCTCGCCATCGCCGCCGCCATCATCCTGCCCCGCGAGATCCGGACGCCTGCGGCGGTGTAAGGGCTCCGTGTCCCGGACAAGCGCAGCGAAGCGGAGCGCAGAGCCGGGACACAGAAAATTGCGGGCGGCACGTCACGCACGCCGCCGATCATGCAACTCTACCCCTGTTTTGCCCGACGAAGCAAAACCGCTTCGGCAAGGCCGAAATTTTCCTGAGCCTTTTCAATGCCATCCCTACTGTGCATGGGGTTGTTTTCGCAATTTTTGTCGTCACGGCCTGTCTCACGCGTCTGGAACCCGCGCCACCTCCCGCGGGTTCTATCGCCGTGGGCCCCGACACCGGGGTAAAGGGGGAAAATCATCTGCATGCCATGGCGCCTGCTCCGACCCGTCGGTCTTGTCTTCGCGGCGCTCGCCTTCACCACCGCGGCGGCCGGTGCTGAAACGGGCAAAGCCGCAGGTCCCTCCGAATTCCTGCTGGTGGCGCAGATCGTGCTGCTGATCGCGGTCGGGCGGGGCCTCGGCGAGATCATGCAGCGGATCGGCCAGCCCTCGGTGATCGGCGAGCTGCTCGCCGGCATCATCCTCGGTCCCTCGCTGTTCGGCTGGATCTGGCCGGAGGCGCAAGCCGCGATCTTCCCCAAAGCGCCCGAGCAGAAGGCGATGATCGACGGCATCGCGCAAGTCGGCATCCTGCTGCTGCTGTTGCTGACGGGCATGGAGACCGACCTCAAGCTGGTCAGGAAAGTCGGCAAGGCCGCCATCGCGATCTCGATCGCCGGCATCCTCGTGCCCTTCGCCTGCGGCTTCGCGCTCGGCGAGTTCCTGCCCGACGCATTGCTGCCCGATCCGCAAGCGCGCCTCGTGGCTTCGCTGTTCATGGGCACGGCGCTGTCGATCTCGTCGGTGAAGATCGTCGCGGTGGTCGTGCGCGAGATGAACTTCATGCGGCGCAATGTCGGCCAGATCATCGTCGCGACCGCCGTGATCGACGACACCATCGGCTGGATCATCATCGCCGTCATCTTCAGCCTCGCCTCGCACGGCACGCTGGACGTCGCCTCTGTGGCAAAATCCGTGCTGGGCACGCTCGCCTTCCTCGCCGTCAGCTTCACCATCGGGCGCCGGCTGGTGTTCCAGCTGATCCGCTGGGCCAATGACAACCTCGTCAGCGCCGCGGCGGTCATCACGGTGATCCTGCTCCTGATGTGCGTGATGGCGATGATCACGCATGCCATCGGCGTCCACACCGTTCTCGGCGCCTTCGTCGCCGGCATCCTGGTCGGGGAATCCCCGATCCTGACGCGGCAGATCGACGAGCGCCTGCGCGGGCTGATCTCGAGCTTCTTCATGCCGGTGTTCTTCGGCCTCGCGGGCCTTGCCGCCGATCTCTCGGTGCTGCGCGATCCCGATCTCCTCATGCTCACCGGCCTCCTGGTCGTGATCGCCAGCGTCGGCAAGTTCGGCGGCGCCTTCGTCGGCGGCACCTTGGGCGGGCTGAGCACGCGGGAATCGCTGGCGCTCGCCAGCGGCATGAACGCGCGCGGCTCGACCGAGGTCATCATTGCCACCATCGGCCTGTCCATCGGCGTGCTCAGCCAGAACCTGTTCACGATGATCGTCACCATGGCGATCGTGACCACGATGGCGATGCCGCCGATGCTGCGCGCGGCGCTGGCGCGGCTGCCGATGGACAAGGAGGAGAAGGAGCGGCTGGAGCGGGAGGAGTTCGAGAAGCGCGGCTTCCTCGCCAATCTCGAACGTCCCTTGCTCGCCGTGGACGAGAGCGTCAACGCCACCTTCGCCGCCCACCTCGCGGGCCTCATCGCCGGCATGCGCGGCCTGCCGATCACCGTGCTGCATATCGGCAAGAGCGCGAAGGAGCAGGAGAAGAGCCGCGACGCCGAGGAGAGCCACGAGGCCGTGGTGAAAAAGGCGGCCGAGGCGGTCTCCGCCAAGACCGAGGACGACGTCGGCAGCGTCGATGTCGTTACCCGCGCGCGGCGCGCGGAACTCGGCGAGACCATCACTGAGGAGGCGCGCAAGGGCTTTGACCTTCTGGTCGTCGGCATCGACAAGGTTGCTGTGACCAAGGATCGCTTCGACCGCAAGATCGAGGACATCGCCGCGACGTTCGAGGGGCCGCTCGCGATCGTCGCGGCCAAGGGCAAGCATCTGAAGCAGCCGAACCCCGACGCCCTCAACATCCTCGTCCCGGTCTCCGGCAGCGGCATCTCCAAGCGCGGCGCCGAGGTCGCGGTGGCCTTGGCGCAGGGCGGATCAGGCTCGCTGCGGGTGATCTATGTCGCGACCACCCGCGACAAGGGCGCGCAGCGCGGCGCCTCCCGCGGCCTCAGCCAGGAGGCCGGCATCCTCAAGGACGCCAGCGATCTTGCCGCCCGCTACGACGTCGACATCACCACCACGCTGCGGGTGAACCGGGCGCCGGAGGCCGCGATCCTGCGCGAGATCGAGACGACCGACGTCGATCTCGTCGTCATGGGCGTCGACCGCATCCAGGCCGACCATCTCTCTTTCGGCGGCGTCGCAGATGCCGTGCTGCGGCAGTCGAAGGTCTCGGTGCTGCTGGTGTCGAGCGGCGAGGCAAGGCAGGTAACGGCCGAAAAGGCTTAGGGCTTGACCTCCGCCGCCTTCGGCGTCTTCTTGCTCGCCCGCCAGTTCTCGAAGCGCTGCACCACCACGAAGAAGGCCGGCACGAACAGCACCGCAAGGCAGGTCGAGGCCAGCATGCCCGAGAACACCGTGATGCCGATCGATTTGCGCGCGCTGGCGCCGGCCCCGGTCGCGAGCACCAGCGGCACCACACCGAGGATGAAGGCGAACGACGTCATCAGGATCGGGCGGAAGCGTGCGCGTGCCGCTTCGATCGCGGATTCGATGATCGACTTGCCGTCGCGGCCGTGCAGCTCGAGCCCGACCTCGACGATCAGGATCGCGTTCTTGGCCGACAGCGCGATCAACAGGATCAGGCCGATCTGGCAATAGAGGTTGTTGTCGATCTTGAGTCCGGAGAGGATCAGCATCGGCCCGAGCAGCGACAGCGGCACCGCGAGGATCACCGAGATCGGCGCGTACCAGCTCTCATACTGGCCCGCGAGCACGAGGTAGACCAGCAGCATGGCGAGGCCGAACACCCAGTAGATCTGGTTCGAGACCGCCTTCTCCTGGTACGACATCGCGGTCCATTCATAGCCGGTGCCGGGCGGCAGCGTCTTGTCCGCGATCTCCTCCATCAGCTTCAGCGACTGGCCCGAGGAATAACCCTGCGCCGGCAGGCCGATCACGGTCGAGGACGGATAGAGATTGTAGAGGCTGATCAGCGACGGGCCGGTGGCCGGCGTGATCTTGGCGACGGTGCCGATCGGAATCATGTCTCCGTTGGAGTTGCGCACCTGCATGTTGGCGATGTCGCGCTCGGTCAGGCGGAACGCCGGATCGGCCTGGGCGTAAACCTGGAACACGCGGCCGAACTTGTTGAACTGGTTGACGAAGGACGAGCCGAGATAGGTCGACAGCGCCGAGAACACCTGGTCGGTGGTGACGTGCAGCGTCTGGGTCTTGACGCGGTCGATCTCGACGTTGAATTGCGGCACGGAGGAGCGGAACGAGGACTGCACGCGCTGCAGCGCGCTCTGGCTCTGGCCGTTCGAGACCATCGCCCCGGTGATGGCCTGCAGCTTGGCGAAGTCGCTGTTGCCGTCGCGCAGCTCGACCTGCATCGAGAAGCCGGCGGCGTTGCCGATACCCTGGATCGGCGGCGGCGGCAGCACCAGCGTGCGCGCCTCCATGATGGCAGCGAGCTTGTCGTTGAGGCCATAGACCAGCGAGCGCAGATCCTCGCCGGGCCCTTTGCGCGCGTCCCAGTCCTTCAGGATGATGTAGGCGACGCCGGCATTGGCAAGGCTGGCGCTGTTGTCGAGCGCAGAGATGCCGGCGATGGTGATGACCTGCGCCACGCCGGGCGTCTCCTTGATCAGCCCGCTCGCTCTGTCGAGCACCGCTTGCGTCCGCTCCAGCGCCGCGCCGTCCGGCAGCTGCACGGCGGCGATCAGATAGCCCTGGTCTTCGATCGGCAGGAAGCCGGTCGGCACCCGCGACAGGCCATAGCCGCTGGCGCCGATGACCAGCAGCGCGAACGCGACCGAGATGGTGGCATGCTTCACGAGGAACGTGATCAGCCGCGTGTAGCCGCGCTCGACGCGGTCGTAGACCGCGTTGAAGCCGCGGTAGAAGAAATTGCGCTGCTCCGGCGGCACCGTCGGCCGCAGCCAGAGCGCGCATTGCGTCGGCTTCAGCGTCGCCGCGTTGATGGCGGAGAGCAGCGCGGTCGCGGCGATCACCAGCGCGAATTGCGAATAGATGCGCCCCGTGAGCCCGGCCAGGAACGAGGCCGGCAGGAACACCGAGATCAGCACCAGGGTGATGCCGACGATCGGCGCGAACAGCTGGTCCATCGCCCTGATCGCAGCGTCGTGGCCGTTCATGCCCCGCTCGATATTGTGGGCGGCCCCTTCCACCACCACGATGGCGTCGTCGACCACGATGCCGATCGCGAGCACGATCGCGAACAGGGTCGACATGTTGATGGTGAAGCCGAGCGCCGCCATCGCCGCGAACGCGCCGATGATGGTGACGGGCACGGTCGTTGCCGGCACCAGCATCGCGCGCCAGTCCTGCAGGAACACCAGGATCACGACCAGCACGAGGAGGCCGGCCTCGATTAGCGTCATGTAGACCTCGTGCACCGAGGCCTCGACGAACTTGGTGGTGTCGAACGGCGTGTCGTATTTGATGCCTTCCGGGAAGCGCTTGGCGAGCTCGGCCATCTTCTTCTCGACGGCCTTTTCGACCTGGAGCGCGTTGGCGCCGGGTGACTGGAACACGCCGATGCCGACGGCGGGCTGCTTGTTGAGCGAGAAGATCTGGCTGTAGGTCTGCGCACCGAGCTCGACCCAGCCGACGTCGCGTACGCGCGTGACGTCGCCGCTGCTGCCCGACTTGACGATGATGTTCTCGAACTGGCTGGTGTCGTCGAGCCGTCCGTTGACGTTGAGCGTGTACTGGAACGCCTGGCCCGCGGGCGTCGGCGGCGCGCCGACCTGGCCGGCGGAGACCTGCTGGCTCTGCTGCTGGATGGCGTTGATGACGTCCTGCGGCACGAGGCCCCGGACCTGCAGCTTGTTCGGATCGAGCCAGACCCGCATGGAATATTGGCCGGCGCCGAACACGGTGACGTTGCCGACGCCGGGCAGGCGCGAGAGCTCGTCGCGGATGTTGATGGTGGCGTAGTTGCTCAAATAAAGGCTGTCGTATCGCGAATCCGGCGAGGTCAGCGTCACGAACAGGAGGATCGAGGTCGACCGCTTCTGCACGGTGACGCCCTGGTTCTGCACGGCCTGGGGCAATTGCGACAGCGCGCTGGAGACGCGGTTCTGCACCAGCACCTGCGCGAAGTTGAGGTCGGTGCCGATCTTGAAGGTCACGGTCAGCGTATAGGTGCCGTCGGAGCCGCTGTAGGACTGCATATAGAGCATGTCCTCGACGCCGTTGACCTGTTGTTCGATCGGCAAGGCAACCGTGTCGATCACGGTCTTGGCGCTGGCGCCGGGATAGCGCGTGGTCACCTGCACGGTCGGCGGCACCACATCGGGATATTGCGCGATGGCGAGATTGAACAGCGCGACGCCGCCGATCAGGATCATCAGCAGCGCGATGACGTTCGAGAGGACCGGCCGCTCGATGAAGAATTTTGAGATCATGGCCGGCCCCTTACTTGCTCGAGGCCTGCGACTGCTCGATCTTCGTCACCTGCGGGTCGATCTTCTGGCCCGGGATCACCCGCAGCAGTCCCGCGATGACGACACGGTCTTCGGGCTTCAGGCCGCCCTCGATGACGCGCAGCCCGTTGTCGACCGGGCCGATCTGCACCTTGCGCTGCTCGACGACGTTGTCGCCGTTGACCACCAGCAGATAGCGGCCGCCCTGGTCGCTGCCGAGCGCGGTGTCGGGAACGAGCAGGGCGCTCTTCTCCTGGTCGAATGGCACGCGGACGCGGACGAAATAGCCGGGCAGCAGCACGCGCTTGTCGTTGGGGACGAGGCCGCGCACCGCCAGCGTGCCGGTCGATTGATTGAGGGTCGGCGAGACGTAGTCGAGCTTGCCCTCATGCGGATAGCCGGTCTCGGTCTGCAATCCCACCTGAATCGGGAATTGCTTCATGTCGGCGGGGGTCAGCCCGCGCCGGGCCGCTTCGGCGCGGATGCGCAACACGTCCTGCTCGTTGACGGTGAAGTTCACATAGATCGGGTCCATCGCGACGATGGTCGCGAGCTGGGTGGGGGAGGAGACTCCGACGAGCTCGCCGACCGAAGCCATGTGGGCGCTGACGATGCCGTCGAACGGCGCCGTCACCTTGGTGTAGCCGTAATTGACCTGGGCGAGCCTGGTATTGACCTGCGCCTGCTGCAGATTGGCCTGGGCGTTGTCGCGTGCCGAGGTGGAATTGTCGAGCGTGGCCTGCGAGACCGCCTGGCGCTGCACCAGCTCGGCCTGCCGCTTGTAATCGGCTTCCGACTGTCGGACCGAGGCCTGGGCGCCGACCTCGGCGGCCTGCGCCTGTTCGAGCTTGAGCTTGTAGGTCTCGGGCTCGATCGTGAAAAGCTGGGTGCCCTGCTTGACGAAGCTGCCGTCCTGATAATCGATCGATTGCAGAAAGCCCTGGACCCGCGCCACGAGATCGACGCTCTTGATCGGCGCGGTGTTGCCGGTGGCCTCGATGTAACGCGTGACCGGTCGCTGCACCGGCGTCGCCACGTCCACCTTGGGCGGCGGCGGTGCCACGAACGTGTTCTTGTCCTCGCAACCCGTCAGCGCGACCACGGCCGCAGCAGTGGCCAGCGTCCGCCCGGCCAGTCTCCACGCTTCATTGCGCCGTGCGGGAGATGCGGGATTCGATGCGGTCATTCGGTGGCCCCCGGGTATCGTCTGTCGGTGCGGCAGGCTACCAACAAATGCCCGGCCGTGGAACACCATAGCCATGGCAGTCGCCGGCCTTGCGCTGCACAGGGCGGTGTGGCCTTTGACAGATTTGTCATGACAAACCGCTTTTCACCGGGCGCACGATCGACCACAATTGTCTCAAAGGCCGCGCGAGCCGGATAGAGCGGCCGGGAAGAAGAAAAGGTGGGGAGATCATGACATGCCAGCGCCATTCCGGTCGGCCCTCGCCGGCCTTGCTCTCACCGCGATGGTTGCGATGCCCGCGCTAGCCGACGGCTTGAAGGACGAGATCGCACCGACCGGCAAGCTGCGGGTCGCGATCGCCATCAGCCCCGCGGGCGGGGCGTTCTGGTCGACCAAGACCGAAGCCGGCTATGCCGGCGTCCCCGTCGATCTCGGCAAGGCGATGGCCGCGCAGCTCGGGGTATCGGTCGAATATGTCGTGCACCAGAATTCCGGACAGATCACCGACGCCGCGTCGAAAGGTACCTGGGATGTCACCTGGTTGCCAAAGGATCCCGAGCGCGAGACGAAGATGGCGTTCGGCCCGATCTACGAGGTCGCGGACGCCACCTATATCGTCAAGCCCGGCTCGACCGTCACCAACTTCGCGACGCTCGACCAGCCCGGAATCAAGGTCGCGGCCGTCAATGCCACCACGACCATGCGCGGCGCGATCGCCCATCTGAAGCAGGCGAAGGTCACGGGTTATCAGACCTATGACGAGATCTTCGGCCTCTTGAAGAGCGGCGAGATCGACGCCTTCGCGCTGTCGCGCGACCAGCTCAACAAGATGGCCCAAAAGATTCCGGGCACCAAGGTGCTGGACGAGACCTTCAAGAAGACGGTGACCGCCGTCGCCGTGCCGCTCGGCCATCAGCAGGCACTGGCCTTCGTCACCAAGTTCATGACCGAAGCCACGACCAACGGCACGCTGCGCAAGGCCTATGACAACAATGGCCTGAAGGACGCGCCGATCCGGACGGAGTAGGACGTTCAGCCCACAGGGAGACGCTCGACCTTGGTCGCGTCGGATGTCCGCTTGTCGTTCAGCGGCCTCGAAAGTGGACGTCGTCGACTACAAATGCGGGAGAACTGCGAGCCGTGGACCGACCAGCAGATAGATTACCAACTGGGGGCTTTGCCCGGCTCGTCCCCGAGCTGGACGTTTTGGACTTGGGACAGAGCAAGAATTTTTGGTGCGAGATACTCGGTTTCCGGATCGCGTATCAGCGACCGGAGAATCACTTCGTGTACATCGAGCTACAAGGATCCCAGGTCATGCTGAAGCAACAAAATGGCAACTGGGAAACTGGGATTCTGCAACGACCACTGGGGCGCGGGATCAACTTTCAGATGTTCGTCGACTCCGTGGCACCCCTTCTCGATGCACTGAAGCATGAGAAATGGCCGCTCTTCAGAGAGTGTCATGACGCGTGGTATCGAATCGCAGGAGAGGAGCGCGGCAACAGGCAATTCCTGGTCCAAGACCCTGACGGCTACCTCCTGCGTTTCGCAGAGGACTTGGGCAAGAGATAATCTCCTACCGCCGCTTGATCTCCGCGTACTTCGCCATCGCCTTCTCGAACTTCCGGTTGAACAGAAACATCGCGGCGAGGATCTCGCGGTAGCTGGCCGATGTTCTCGCGCGGTCGGCCCGTCCGAAAGCGAAGATGCTGTTGTTGCGCAGGTGCTTCATGATGGTGGGGCTGGACACCCTGTAATTCAGGAGATCGCCGGATTTGAGCGCGGCACGCGTCGGTGTCGGCACGATCTGGATCAGCTCGAACAGCTTCATCTGGTCGATCGTGTCAGGCAGCGTCTTCACGATGGCGGGGATCTCGCGGAAGACGTCGGCATGCGCGTTCATCAGGCCGTCGCGAACGTTGGTCCAGTGGTTGAAGCGGAGATCGATGCCGCGGGCGCGCGCCTCTTCCCTGTCGTCGCGCGCATTCAGGAACGGATCGATCGCGGCGATCTCGCTCTTGATGGCCTGCCATTTCCGATGGCCGTTGCGGTCCTCGGAGGGGCCGGTCTGGAAGCTGCCCATATAGGTGTTGGAGCGTCCGTTGCGGACGTTCTGCTTGCCGTTGGTCTCGGCAAAGAACAGCCCGAGGCTGATGCGCCCCGCGGCAGCGGCGTGGTCGAGCGCAAGCCCCTTGGCGCGCGCGATCACCGTGGCGAGGTCGACGACGTCCTTGAACGGTGTCGCCGAGTTCTGCGCATTCGCCGGCGGCGCCTCCATGACGTCGAACAGCTTTGAATATTCGTCGATCAGCGACTCGATATCGGCGTCGAAATAGGCGGGAGGAATCTCGAACTTGTTGGGCCGGCCGATCCGCGACGGCATGGCGTCGGTGAGATCCTTGTAGCTGCTGATCACCGCGACGCGTGCCAGGTAGAGCGCCTGTCCCGGCAGGTTCGGCAGCGGCTCTCTCGCGTCGATCTGGCGCCGCCGCTCGGCGAGGACCGATTTGAATTCGGCGAGCGCCTTGTCATAGGCGGCGACTGCCTCGGACTGCCGGGGCGCGAGCGCACGCTGTTGGCCGGCGGCGGGCGCTGCGACCACGAAAGCGACAGCGGCAAAGATGGCAAGACGTCTCAATCCCATGGCCGGTTCCCGTCGATTCGAGGCCAGGAGATCGTAAGCAACGGACGCAAGGGCTGGCGAGACGCAAATCCTGCCCGGCCAGAATTCTTATGCGGCCCGGTAGTCCGGCGCCGTCGCCAGGAATTTGGCATAGGCATCTGCGTCCGGCGGCTGGAAGCGTCCTTTGAGCCCGCCGCGCTTCTGCTCCTTCGCGCCGATGTCGGCCATCAGCTCGTCGAAATGGCGGTAGTGATAGGGCGCGACGCACAGGCCGCCATAGACGCCGGCGGCTGGCCGCTCGACGCGCTTGAAGTGCAGCATCATCTCGATGTTGTCGCGCATCGCTTGCGCCGTCGGCTGGTTGGCGAGCTGGCCGTCGGCATAGCGCACCAGCCAGTTGGCGGCGAGGTCGGCGCAGAGCACGGTGCAGAACGAGGAGTTGAAGCCGACGAATCCGAGCTCGGGCAGGTCGGGGTTGGCGATCAGGCGATAGAGCCGGTACTGCCCGTCGGCATCGACCAGCTTCTGCCGGTAGGCCTCGGGCAGGAACGGCACGCCGAGCTTGTAGCCGATCGCGAGCACCGCGACGTCGGCCTTGATGCGCTCGCCGCCGCTCATCACGATGCCGTCGCCGTCGTAATGGTCGAAGCTGCCGAACACCGCCTTGATGCGGCCGTCGGCAACCATCGGATAGAAACCCGGCGTTGCGATCGGCACCGAGCAGTTGACGCCGTCTTCGATCCGCTCCTTCGGCACCATGTTGCAGCGGCCGAGCTTGAGCTGCGCCTTCAAGAGGCTCTCCAGCCCGCGCCAGTTCGCCCAGACCAGCGGCGCGGCGATGCGGTGCGCGAGCCGTCCCATCGCGCTGATGCCCCAGCCCGGAAACATCTCCTCCTGCGCGCGGATGTAGAGGATGCGCTTGAAGTTCACGAGGCCGCCGATGAAATAGGGGATGCGCCAGACCGGCTCACGCATCACGATGGTGACCTCGCGCGCGCCCGATTTCACCGCGTTGACCGCGATGTCGGTCGCGGACTTCGAGCCGCCGAGCACGACGACGCGGCGTCCCTTTGCCAGCGCCGGGTCGCCGTATGTCGACGAATGCAGGATCCGGCCGCCCTGCGCGAGGAAGCCGTCCTCTCCCGGGCAATGCAGCTGGCGCGGCTCGTTGAACTGGCCGGTGCAGACCGCGACGAAATCGAAATCCTCGGTGGTGCCCGCGCCGTCCTTGCATCTGAGCGTCAGCGTCCATCCCGGCCTGCCGTCGGCGCGGCGTGCCATGCCGGCGACCTCGGTGCCGAGCCGCAGCATGCGATCGAGGCCAAAGCTCCTGGCGTAGTCGGCGAGATAAGCGTGGACCTGCGGCCCGGTCGGCCATTCCGGATAGCCTTGCGGCATGGCGCGGTCGGTGTAGCGATAGAGCTCCTTCGGGCTCTGCGTCTGCACGTCGGGATAGGAGCGCGCCGGCTCCCAGACGCCGCCGAGATCTCCGCTGCGCTCGACGATGGTGACGCGGTGGCCGCGGGCAGAGAACGCCTTGGCGGCAGCAAGGCCGGAGACGCCGGCGCCGATCACGCAGACATGCTTGGGACTGACCATGGGTTTGCTCGCAATCGATTGGGTTTTCCGCGCGCAAGCGGCCACGTTCGGCCGCAAGGTGCGGCCGGCGGGCCTGCAAGCAGATGAAAGTGGACGGGGAGCTTTCGCCTAGTCGTTGGCTTCCGGCGGCAGGAAGTCGACCTCATGCAGCGCCGAGATGCGCACGACTTCGGCCGGGTCGGTCAGATTATGCAGCTGGTTGAACAGCGCCTCGAGCTTCTGCATCGGCGAGACCCAGAACAGCGCGCGGCACGGCTTGTCGGATTTGTTGAAATAGCCGTGCGGGATGCCGCGCGGCATGCGCACGAGATCGCCGGCGTGAGCCTTCACCCATTTGCCGTCGAGCTTGAGGTCCAGCGTGCCCTCCTGCACCAGGATGAACTCGTCCTGGGTCGGGTGGATGTGCACCGGCACGAACTGGCCGGGATCGCTGTTGGTCTCGAATGCAAAGGTGGAGTCGGTGACGGCCTTGGGGAAATAAACCTGGCCCAAAATGTTCCAGCTCTTGCCGCCATAGCCTGTGCCGTTGGCGGTAATGCCTTTTTCGAGTGCAGTCATGTCGCGCTCCCATTGGATTCCGGCGGGAAGGGAGCTTGGGTCAGCAGGGGAGCGCTGTCTATCCGCTAAACGAATCCGGCGATGGTTGCTGCCGTGCAGCACGACAATTTTGCCGGCGCGGCTCTTCTCGGCTTGCGGGAATTATTATAGGCTTAAAGCAATTCCGTGACGCGAAGCGTGGTCGACGATGTCCGCAGCCGTGCTGGAAACGAGCGCAAGGGGCTCCGCGACCGAACGGCTCGCGGATTTCGCCCGCGTCACCACCGACGACGTCGACGAAGCGGCCGAACAGATCGGGCGCATCTTCTGCCCGCATGACCTCGAGCCGGCAAAAGCGCGCGCCGCCGCCTTCTCGGCCCGGCACAATTGCGCGGCCTATGACGGCTTTTCGATCAACTACGTCGCCTATGGCGGATCGGTCGGGATCGATCCCGGCTGCCTCGAGCGCTTCTTCCTGGTGCAAATCCCGCTCACGGGCACCGCCCATATCCGCGCCGGCGTCACCGAGCTCGAGGCTGCGCCGGAGCGGACGGCGTCGCTGCTGTCGCCGACGATCCCGACGCGGATGATGTGGTGCGATTGCGCGCAGGCGATCCTGCTGCTCGACCGCCGCATGGTCGAGCAGCGCGCCGCGGCGCTGTCGGGCAGGGCGGCAGGCACGGTCGAGTTCGATCCCGTGATCGATCTGCAGGGGCAGGCCGGCCGAGCGCTGCGGCACAGCCTTGCCGAGCTGATGACGCTCGCGGAGCGTCTCGGTCCGTCGGGCACGTTGTCCCCGCTTGCAATGGCCGACTGGCGCGAGCTTCTGCTCGATCATCTGCTCAATGGCCAGCGCCACGGTTTGTCGGATGCGATTCACACATTCTCCGGCCGGGCCGAGCGTCTGCCGCGCGCGCTGCGCGTCGCGCGCGACCATCTGGCCGACAATTCCGGCGCACCGCTCGATCTTGCGCAGCTCGCCTGCGCCTCCGGCATCGGCATCCGCGCGCTGCAGCTCGGCTTCCGCCGTCACTTCGGCCTGTCGATCTCGCAGATGCTGCTCGACATGCGCCTCGCCGGTCTGCACGCGCGGCTCGCGCAAGCATCGCCCGATGCCTCCATCACCGACATCGCCTTCGATCTCGGCTTCACCCATCTTGGCCGCATGGCCGGCGCCTATCGCGAGAAATTCGGCGAGACGCCCTCGGCGACGCTGCGGCGAAGGATGAGCTGACGCTTGCATGATCGGGGTGGTCGGCCTCCCGCATGCCGCCGTGGCTATTGAAGCTCGGAGGCCGGCAGCGGGCGTCTTTCGTCCCTAATTCTTGATCAGAAAATCAACATTTGGTTGCTGTGTGATGAGCGCGGCCTTGCATGCGCCTCCGCTGTCGGTAATCACCCAGGGATGGTTGATGAAGGTGGGCTGCACGTAGTGCTGTCCAGGCTGCAATGCCTGATAGAAGACCCGCTGGCCGGCATAGTTTATCCAGTAGACGTTGCGAAGCGCATCGGCGCTGTTGGTGAAAGTGACCTGCGCGGTGCCGCTTCCAGGCAGCGATGTCAGCGTCTTTTCGTCGCTACAGTTCCGCGCGCCTTGATCTGTGGTGGTGGGCGGCGCGTAAGCGGCGAGGGCCACCTTCGTGATGTCCGCGTCGACAATGGACGCTCTTCGGTCTGCTCCCAGGGACCACAAGATATCCCCCGTGGCGGTGGTTCTCCCGAGCAATCTCACGTTCACGACGAACGAGGGCGGGCCCTTGCCATCAGGCCACAGCTCCAACTCCCGATTGAGACTATCGCCTGCCTTGATGGATAGTTTCGCGGTGTCGTCGGGGACCGGCAGCACGGCGAACTGAGATGGGCTAAAAAGCCCGAGTGACGTTCTCTGGCCGTTCGTTCCGATCGCAACGATCGCCAGTGAGTTATTGTTGTCGGGGCGACTTTGGCCGGCGTAGGACGTCGACAGCACGATCGATTTGTGTCCGGCGGGAGAATTCGTCGAAGCACTCGGTTGCGATGTTTGCGCAAAGGCGAATGTCACGAGTCCGGGCCACCAGGAACTTCGCTCGGGCGGCCGCAGTTCGATCACCTTCGGCGGGATTTGCTGCGGGGCCTTGTTGGCGCCTGCCGTCGCCCCGTTGAGGATATTGGTTATGAGTGCAGGCGCCGATATGCCGATCACGACGGCCTTTGCGAGATCACTTTCCTTGTTTAGCGCGAAGCCTAGAACGGCGCCTATCAGGAAGAACAAAGCGATTCCAAAAAGAATATGCCAGTGCGGAAGCGGTTGCTCTGGCTGCGCTGCAAATGACGCAGCCAGCTGCGCTGTGGTCGGAAGCAAGCCGCCGAAGCCCGCCAGCACCACAGAGTGGATGTTTGCCGACATTGGGTCACCTCACAAGTGAGCAACCAATGATAGCAATTTGACGAGATGCGTCCAGTTCGTGGATCGGAAATGCGCGTGTTCCGCTATTGGGAAAGCAGGCCTTACGCAATGCTCTTCTTGATCCTCTGCACTGGGCCGTGCGCTAAGGCTTGTCCTTTTCCGCCGCCTGCCTGCGCAGGAAGGCTTCGACATCGGCCTGTACCGAGTAGGGCGTCGGGATCGCGTCGCCGGCGGAATCGACGGCGGTGTCGAGGCAGCGGCGCAGCATCCTTGCCAGCTCGGCCTTGCGGTAGGGCTTTCGCAGCAGCGGCGCGCCCATCGTGGCGCGGCCCTGCGCATGCAGCGAGTCGTAAGCGTAGCCGGAGGTGAACAGGACCCGCAGTGAGGGGCGCTGCGCCACCATCTGCTCGGCGAGCTCCCGCCCGTTCATGCCGCCGGCCATCACGATGTCGGTGAAAAGCAGGTCGAACGGCTTGCCGTCGGCCGCGATGGCGAGCGCTTCGGTCGCATTCGCGGCCGGGATCACCGTGTAGCCGAGCGCTTGGAGCTGGACCGTGACATATTGGCGGACGTCGTGATCGTCTTCGACGCAGAGTACGGTTTCCTTGCCGCCGATGATCTTGCGGTCGTCATAGCCGGTCGGGCGCAGCGCGCTTGCCTCCGCCTTCGGCAGATAGATCGTGAAGATCGTGCCGCTTCCTTCCTCGGATGCGACCTTGATGCCGCCGCCGGACTGCTTGACGAAGCCGAACACCATGCTGAGCCCGAGGCCGGTGCCCTTGCCGACCTCCTTGGTCGAGAAGAACGGATCAAAGATGCGCTCCAGGATGGCCTGCGGAATGCCCGTGCCGGTGTCGGCAATCTCGATCTCGACGTAGTCGCCCGCGTAGCCGGCGCCGACCGCCACCGCCTCGCGCACGCCGAACACGACGTTGCGCGTCGTCAGCGTCAGCCGGCCGCCGTCCAGCATGGCGTCGCGGGCGTTGATCGCGAGGTTGAGCAGCGCCGAGCTCAGCTGGCCGCGGTCGGCGAAGGCGAGCCAGACGTTGCGGTCGAGCCGGGTCGCGATCTCGATCTTCTTGTCGAAGGTGGCGAGCAGCAGCTTTGCCAGCTCTTCGAGCAGCGCGTTGACGTCGATATCGGCCGGTTGCAGCGCCTGCTTGCGGGCAAAGGACAGCAGGCTCGACGTCAGCGCGGCGCCGCGGTCGGCGGCCTCGCTGATCAGCTTGGTGATGGTCGCCAGCGGCGGGTTGTCCTTGACGGCGTCGGCGAGGATCTCGATCGTGCCCGTGATCACCGTGAGCATATTGTTGAATTCGTGCGCGATGCCGCCGGTGAGCTGCCCGACCGCCTCCATCTTCTGCGACTGCACCAGCTGCTCCTCGGCCGCGCGCTTCTGGGTGATGTCCCTGACGAAGGTGTTGATGACGGGACGTCCGCCCAGCCGCAAGACCGTGCTGGAGGCCTCGGCCAGGATCGCCTCGCCGTTCCGGTGGATCAAGGTGAGCTCGAAGCGCATGCCCGACGGCGCGTTCGACAGTTCCGGGACCAGCCGCGTCATGCGCTGCCTGAAGGCGGCACGCAGCGGTTCGGCGACGATGAGATCGACGACGTCGGCACCGAGCGCCTCCTGGCGCGTCCATCCGGTCAGGGCCTCGGCCTGAAAGCTCCACTCCAGCACGGTGCCGTTGTCATCGATCTGGATGAAGGCATCGAGCGCGGTCCTGATGACGGCTTGCGTCATCTGCGCAGCGTCGCTGCGGGCCCGCGCCAGCTCGGCCGATTGCGCGAGGTCGTGTTTCCTCTCCGATCTCTCGATCGCGCCGTTGCAGAGGCGCGCGAGCAGAGCGGCAATGGCGACGCTTGCGATGAGGGCCGCGATCTGGGCCACGCCGAAGCCCGGTCCGGACACGGCATAGGAGGCGAGGAGGGCCGCCGCGGTCACGACGACCTGTGCGGCCATCGCGAGTGTCAGAAGCCCCCTGAGTTTCATGGTCTCCTACCAACGCGGTCCGGCGCGGACCCCCATGTCCGCTCGGCAGATGTCTCCGGTCTCTCGTGGCTACAGACTCAATGCGGCGTCGTCGAGGGCAATTTCCGGTGGTATCGGGCGGCGCGCGCCTCAACCCGCGGGCGAATCGGTCTGCCGCAGCGTCGTCACCCAGATCACGCGCGCCGCCTGCTGGGTCGGGTTGTCGAACATGTGCGGCACGATGCTCGGAAATCGGAAACTGTCGCCGGCTTCCAGCACATGGGCCTGATTGTCGAGCCACAGCCGCAGGCTGCCGGAGAGGATGTAGCCGGCCTTCTCGCCGGTGTGCTGCAGGAAGTCGGTGCCCGAGGATGCGCCGGGATTGAGCGTGAGCTCGTACAGCTCGAGCTGGCCCTTGCCTTCGGGCGTGAGGGCTTCCTTGACGACGCCGCTGGCGGTGAGGCGTAGCAGCCGGCGACTGCCCTTGCGCACGATGTAGCGCTGCACATCGGCGGGATCGCTGGTCTCGAAGAAGTAGGAGATGGGAACGTCGAGCGCGATGCTGAGCAGGCGCAGCGTGCGGATCGAGGGCATGGCGCGCGCGCGTTCGAGCTGGCTGATCATGCCGGTGGACAGGCCGGTCTTGGTGGCGACGTCCTGGATCGAGAGGCCGGCACGCTGACGCAGCAGCCGCACAGTCTCGCCAAGGCGCTGGTCGACCGCGTCGTCCGCCTCGGTCGCTTCCTTCGTGCCGTTCGTATCGCCGCGACCATCCATGTCGCTCTCCCATGCGTCATTACGAGCCCCGGCCGTACCGGTCCGAGGCTTCAGTCAGAGTGAAAAGGTCGCGCATACTAGCAATGCGATTGACAGCTGTATTTAGTCATGATGAAATTTTGATCGAAAAATTTAGAAGCACTAAAGCCCACTCTTGCCGGGGTCTTCGGGGGCGCGGGAGACGGTGCCGCGTGCGGGAACGGAGACTGGTCATGGCAGACAGCACCGGCAAGTTCGGCGTTGGCGGATTGCATTTCGGCATTCCCAATCGCCGGCAATTCTTCCAGCTCGGCGCGGGCGCCGCGGCGGGATGGACGCTTTCAGGCAACGCCTTTGCCCAGAGCGAACGCCCGAGCAATCCGCCGGACAAGCCGCGCGGGCAGGTGATCGCGGCACTGTCGCAGGAGCCGACCGTCTTTCATCCGCTGATGCCAGGCATCGAGGTCGACCAGGGCATCTGGTGGCAGGTGTTCTCGCCGCTCTGGTTCATCGAGCCCGACGGCAAGTTCGTCCCCGACCTCGCGCGCGAGGTCCCGACCGTCGAGAACGGCGGTCTGTCGGCCGATGGCCTGATCTGGAAGATCAAGCTGCGCAGCGACGTGAAGTGGCACGACGGCACGGCCTTCACCGCCGAGGACGTCAAGTTTTCGCTCGATCTGATCAACAATCCCGATTTCCGCGTCCGCAACCGCGTCGGCCATAGCCTCGTCAAGGACATCAAGGTCGTCGCGCCCGACGAGATCCATTGGCGCATGGAAGCGCCTTATTCGCCTTACATGTCGATCCTGTCGCTCACCTTCATCGTGCCGAAGCACATCCTGGAGAAGGTGTCCGATCCGAATGCCTCGCCGTTCCACAACGCGCCCGTCGGCACCGGGCCGTTCCGGTGGGCCGAGCGGGTGCCGGGCGACCACATCCAGTTGAACGCCAACACCGGCTATCACGGCAAGGGACCTTACGTCGAACGCGTGGTCTTCAAATACATCCCAGATCTCACCGTGCTCTACACCCAGTTCCGCACCGGCCAGGTCGACTACACCGGCTTGCAGGGCATCCTGCCGAACTTCGTGCAGGAGGCGAAGACCCTGAAGGGCCGCAAGATCTTCGTCTCCTCGACCTCCTCGGTCGAGCACATCGCGCCCAATTTGGAATTCGGTCCTTTCGCCGATCGCAGCGTGCGCGAGGCGCTTTATCTTGCCATCAACAAGCAGGCGATCATCGACGCGCTGAACTACGGCCTGCCGACGCAGACCGAGAGCTTCGTGCCGCAGCAGGCCTGGTCGTTCCAGCAGGGCCTGCCGCAGCACAAATACGATCCCGCCAAGGCCAACGCGCTGCTCGATGCAGCCGGATGGACGCGCGGCTCCGGCGGCGTGCGCGAGAAGGGCGGCGTCAAGCTCGAATTCACCAACTCGACGACGTCAGGCAACGCCGTGCGCGAGCAGACCCAGCAGCTCCTGATCCAGGACTGGCGTGCGATCGGCGCTGCGATGCGCGTCAACAACATGCCGGCCGCCGTGATCTGGGGCGATTTCTGGCAGCAGTCGAAATTCAACTCGGTGCTGGTGTCCGTCAACTTCATGCTCGGCAGCGACCCCGACGTGACGCCGCGCTTCGGCTCCGGCGCCATCCCCGCCAAGGGCGGCCGCGGCTACAACACCTATCAGTACAAGAGCGAGGCGGCCGATCGTCTGCTCGCCGATGGCGCAAGGCAGTTCGAGATCGCGCAGCGCAAGACCACCTATGGCGAGTTGCAAAAGCTGATCCGCAACGACCTCGCGATCCTGCCGCTGTTCCAGGGCTTCATCGCCGAAGGCGTGAAGGAGGGGCTGCAGGGCTTCCGTCCCAACATCAACACCTCCATCAATTGCTGGAACATCCGCGAATGGTACTGGGCCTGATGGATCGGTTGCGCGGGGCAGCCTGAGATGGCCCGTTACGTCGTCAACCGCCTCGGGCAGGCGATCATGCTGCTGGTGATCGTCTCCGCGATCGGCTTTGCCATCCTGCACATGGCGCCGGGCGGTCCGCTGTCGCAATTCGCTGCCTCCGCGCAGATGACGCAGGAGGATCTCGACCGCGTCACCAGGCAGCTCGGGCTCGATCGGCCGCTGCCGATCCAGTATCTCGACTGGTTCGGCCGCATGCTGAAGGGCGATTGGGGCAAGTCCTATCGCGACGGCGAGGCGGTGCTGTCGGTGATCTCCTCGCATCTCGGGGCGACGCTGGAGCTGATGGCGACGGCGACGATCATCGCGGTGCTGCTCGGCTGCTGGATCGGCATCCTTGGCGCGCTGCGGCGCTATTCGCTGTTCGACACGCTGGCGACCGTCGGTGCCATGATCGCCCTGTCGATCCCGACCTTCTGGTTCGGCCTCGTCACCATCTACGTGTTCTCGGTCAAGCTCGGCTGGCTGCCGGCCGGCAACCGTGAGACCGTCGGTGACGGCTCCTTCCTCGACCTGCTGCACCATCTGATCGCGCCCGCGATGGTGCTTGCGCTGGTGGAGACCGCGATGTGGGGCCGCTTCATGCGCTCCTCCATGCTGGAGGTGATCAACCAGGACTACATCCGCACCGCGCGGGCCAAGGGCATGCCGGAATGGCGCATCCTCACGGTGCACGCACTGCGCAACGCGCTGCTGCCGATGATCACGGTCGCCGGCCTGCAGTTTCCGACGCTGCTCGGCGGCGCGCTGGTCGCCGAGACCGTGTTCACCTGGCCCGGCATGGGGCGGCTGTTCCTGGATTCGATCGGCTATCGCGACTATCCCGTGGTGATGGGCATCCTGATGTTCTCGGCGACGATGGTGCTGATCGGCTCGCTGCTTGCCGACATCCTCTATGCCGTCGTCGATCCGCGCATCCGGGTGGGCTAGGCGATGACGGCTGCAACCCTCACCTCCGCACAGCTCGCGCCCGGCCAGGCCGCATGGCGGCGCTTCCGCCGGCATCGCCTGGCGCTCGCCGGCGCCGTCATCATTCTGGTGCTCGTGCTCGGCTCTGCGTTCGGTCCTTATCTGCTGCCGTTCGACGACACCTATATCGACATCATGAAACGGTTCGCGCCGCCGCTGTCCGGCGCGCACATTCTCGGCACCGATGAGCTCGGCCGCGACGTGCTGGCACGCCTGATGATGGGCGGGCGCGTGTCGCTTTCGATCGGCATCGTCGCGATGGTGATCGCGATGGCGGTCGGCATCGTCGTCGGCGCCTTCGCCGGTTTCTACGGCGGCGTGGTCGGCGCGGTGCTGATGCGGCTGGTCGACGCCGTGCTGTGCTTCCCGACGATTTTCTTGCTGCTGGCGCTGGCGGCGCTCACCGAGCCCGGCCTCGTCACCACCACGGTGCTGATCGCGGCAACCGCCTGGATGGCGGTGGCGCGCGTCGTCGAGGCGCAGGTGCGCGCGCTCAGGGAGCGCGAATTCGCGGTCGCCGCGCTCGCCTTCGGCTCGTCGAACCTGCGCATCATGTTCCGCGAGCTGGTGCCCAACGCGATCGCGCCGATCATGGTCGCCGCGACGCTGAACGTTGCGAAGGCGATCCTGCTGGAATCCTATGTCAGCTATCTCGGCTACGGCATTCAGCCCCCGGCGGCGAGCTGGGGCAACATGCTCAACAACGCGCAGATCTATCTCACCAGCGCGCCGTGGCTCGCGATTGCGCCGGGCGTTGCCATCACGCTCGCCGTGACCAGCTTCAACTTCCTCGGCGACGGCCTGCGCGACGCGCTCGATCCGCGCATGAACATCCCATGACGCCCAAGATTCGATCGAACTGACCTCCAGGAGTACCCCATGTCCCCGCCGCTCAACCGTATCAATAGCGACGATCGCCTGCCGGCGCAGGTGGACGTCGTCGTCATCGGCGGCGGCGTGATCGGCGTCTCCGCGGCCTATCATCTCGCAAAGAAAGGGCACTCGGTCGCGCTGGTCGAGAAGGGGCATGTCGGCGGCGAGCAGTCGAGCCGCAATTGGGGCTGGTGCCGGCAGCAGGGCCGCGCGCGCGAGGAGATCCCGCTGGCGCGCGAGGCGCTGCGCCTGTGGGAGGACATGCAGAACGATGCCGGCGTCGATGCCGGCTTTCGTCGCACCGGCGTGCTGTTCCTGACCAAGAGCAAGGACGAGCTGGCGAGCTGGGAGCGGTGGGCGGCCGTCGCGCGGGAGATGCAGGTTCACTCCACCGTGCTGACGCCGGCCGAGGTCGCCGAGCGCATGCCGGGCAATACCGACGCCTGGGTCGGCGGCCTGCATACGCCGAGTGACGGCCGCGCCGAGCCGTCGATGGCGGTGCCCGCGCTGGCGACGGCCGCGCGAAAACACGGCGTCACCATTCATCAGGGCTGCGCGGCGCGCGGACTGGAGACGACTGGCGGGCGCGTCAGCGCCGTCGTCACCGAGAAGGGCACCATCCGCACGCAATCGGTGCTGCTGTCCGGCGGTGCGTGGTCGTCGCTGTTCTGTCGCCGTCACGGCATCGAGCTGCCGATCGGCCTCGTCAATGCCACGGCATGCCGGACCACGCCGGCGCCGGAGATCACCTCAGGCGCGCTCGGCACCGATCTCTATTGCATCCGCCGCCGGCTCGACGGCGGTTTCACGCTGGCGCTGCGCAACCGCGGCACGGTCGAGCTGTCGCCCGATTTGTTCCGCTACGCGCGCACGTTCTGGCCGACTTATCAGCATCGCAAGAACGGGTTGAAGCTGTCGTTCGGCAAGTCGTTCTTCGACCAGCTCATGCGCGGCACCAGCTGGAGTTTTGACAAGCCGTCGCCGTTCGAGACCGAGCGCGTGCGCGATCCCGAGCCCGACATGTCGCTGGTCACTGCGGCGCTCGCCTCATTGATCAAGGCGACCCCGGAGCTGAAGGACATCGAGATCGCGGAAGCCTGGGGCGGCACCATCGATTGCACGCCCGACACCATTCCGGTGATCTCGCCGGTCGATGCGCTGCCCGGCTTCTTCCTCGCCACCGGCTTCTCCGGCCACGGTTTCGGCATCGGCCCCGCGGCCGGCAAGCTCGCCGCCGACATCGTCACCGGCGCGACGCCGCTGGTCGATCCCGCCGCCTACAGCCACAAGCGCATGATCGACGGCCGGCGGCTGGCGCCGGTCAGCCCGTTCTGAGGACCTGCATGGCGGTTCTCTACAAGGCCAACATGGTGCGCGGCGCCGAATGGGCGCGCTTCTTCGCGGAGCGTGCGCCCGACGTCCCGTTCCGGCTCTGGCCTGACATCGGCGATCCCGCCGACGTCCGCTATCTCGTCGCATGGGTGCCGCCCGACGATATCGCGACGACGTTCCCCAATCTCGAACTGGTGTTCTCGGTCGGCGCGGGCGTCGATCAGTTCGACGCATCAATACTTCCGGCGCACCTTCCCCTGGTCCGCATGCTGGAGCCCGGCATTGCCGAGACCATGGTGGAATACGTCACCATGGCCGTGCTGGCGTTGCATCGCGACCTCCTCGATTTCATCAACCAGCAGAAGGAGCAGGTCTGGCGCGAGATCCGGATTACGCCGGCCGGGCGCCGGCGTGTCGGCGTCGTGGGGCTCGGCCAGCTCGGCCAGGCCGTGCTCGAACGTCTCAAGGCGTTCGGCTTCCCGCTATCGGGTTGGAACCGCTCGCCGCGCGAGATCGAGGGCGTGGCCTGCTACGCCGGTGCGGAGGCGCTGACAGAATTCCTTGGGCAGAGCGACATCCTCATCTGCCTGTTGCCGCTGACCGACGAGACACGCGGCATTTTGAACGCCGATCTGTTCGCGCGTCTGCCGCGCGGCGCGTCCCTTGTGAACGTCGGGCGTGGCCCGCACCTCATCGCGGCAGATCTTCTCGCCGCCCTTGATAGCGGCGCACTGTCGGGTGCGGTGCTCGACGTCACCGACCCCGAGCCGCTGCCTTCAGGCCATCCGTTCTGGAGCCACCCCCGCATCCTGCTGACGCCGCACAATGCGGCCATGACCTCGCCGGATACGGCCGTCGATTTCGTGCTCGATGTCATCGATCGTCACCGCCGCGGCGAGGACTTGCCCGGACGTGTCGATCGCACGCGGGGATATTGAGGGATGGTGATGTTGATACAAGTGCAGCCACGGGCTCGTCTTACCTCTCCCGCTTGCGGGGGAGGTCGGCGCGAAGCGCCGGG
>NZ_CAKZJO010000057.1 GCF_936943645.1 uncultured Bradyrhizobium sp.
GACGGCTTATGCCGTGCTCTCCCCGGGGAGCGTTGCACTATTGCCCCCGTCGCCTCGCAGATGACTGATGCAACGGCCCGGTTGGGCCGCCGCATCACCACGAGACTTGGCGCACAGACCCCGGGCGCCAGGACCACACGGTTTTGCCGTACGCTTGTCACACCGGTCGTGTGCGCGAAGGCTGCTGCTCACGGTTTTGCCGCCCCGCAAAGCCTGTCGCGACGATGTGACGAGCGTCCACCGCAGCTCACCCCACGTTCGTGACGATCGCGATACGCCCCTCTGCCCGGGGTGAGTTGCCGAAAGAATGCGACAAAGCCGAATTTCTGTAAAGGCGAATATTTTTGCCCGTGCGCATTGCCCCACGGCTCGTGTGTTTTGCGCGTCGGGCACCACAACAGCTTGTAGGCGACGGGGACGTTGCAAGCCGCGCGCAGCATGCTATCGCTCGCATCATGACGCCGAAAAACTTCGAAGCACGCTGCCTGCGCCTGCCGGCCGCCACCAAGGTGGTGCAGTGGGAAGGCACCTCCGTGTTCAAGGTCGGCGGCAAGATGTTCGCGCTCGGCGGCGGTTTTGCCGCAGGCTCCGGCGGCTACATGTTCAAGGTCTCGGACATGGCCTATGCGATGCTGATCGAGCATGGCGTGGCGCGGCCGGCGCCCTACCTCGCACGCGCCAAATGGGTGCAGCTCGTCGGCAACAACTCACTGCCCGATGCCGAGCTATCCGGCTATCTCGTCCAGGCCCACGCGCTGATCGTGGCGAAGCTGACGCGGAAGGCTCGCCGGGAACTGGGGCTCGGCTGATCGGCCGAATTGACCTTCGTGCAATATCTGACTAAAGTCAGACATCATGCTGGATCCGATCTCCCGCGTTCGCCGCTTCAACCGCGCCGTCACCTCCGCCGTCGGTGCACTCGACACCTCCTTCCTGGGGCGCGGCCGTCCGCTGGGCGCGGCGCGGGTGCTCAATGCGATCGGGCATGGACGTTCCGATGTCGCGGAAATCCGCGACTATCTCGGCCTCGATTCCGGATTGATGAGCCGCCTGCTGCGCAGTCTCGAGGACGAAGGCGTGATCGAGACCGAAGCGCATCAGGACGATGCCCGCCGGCGGGTCGCTAAATTGACGCGGACCGGCCGGCGCGAGTTCGCGGCCTATGAGGCGCTGTCGAACGCGCAGGCCGAGGGCTTCCTGGCGCAACATTCACAACGCGAGGCGCTGCTGGCGGCGATGGACCTGATCGCCTCCACCCTGACCCGCGAGCGGATTGCGCTGAAGGAGATGGACCCGCGCAGCGACGAAGCGCGCCATTGCCTCGGCGAGTACTATGCCGAGCTCGGCCGCCGTTTCAAACAGGGTTTTGACGTTTCTCTTTCGAGAGATCCTGACGCCAAGGACATGCGCCGGCCGCGCGGCAGCTTCATCGTCGCGATGTCGGACACGCTGCCGATCGGGTGCGTCGGCTTGAAGGGAACGGATCACGGCTACGCCGAGATCAAGCGGCTGTGGGTCGCCCCCGCCGCACGCGGATTGCGGCTCGGCCGGCGCCTGATGGACGCAGCCGAGGATGCCGCACGCACGCTCGGCATCGCGCTGTTGCGGCTCGACACCAACAGTGCGCTGCCCGAGGCCGGCCAGCTCTACCGCACCACCGGCTGGAACGAGATTCCGCGCTTCAACGACGATCCCTATCCGGACCTGTTCTTCGAAAAGCGCCTCTAGGCGGGACCGCTTGCGAGCCCCGCGCGTTAGGGACGAAGCCCAGGTGGGCTTCGCTGAGCTTCGACATGACCCGAAATGACCTCGCCGATCTCTACCGCGCCTATATTGCCTGCCTGAACCGGCAGGATTGGCCCTCGCTCGGCCGGTTCGTGCACGACGATGTCGTCCATAACGGCCGGCCGCTCGGCCTGCCCGGCTATCGCGCGATGCTGGAGCGGGACTTTCGCGAGATCCCGGATCTGCGCTTCGACATCGCGCTGCTGATCGCAGATCCGCCCCGCATCGCGGCGCGGCTGCAGTTCGATTGTTCGCCCGTCGGGACATTTTTGGGGCTTGCCGTCAACGGCAGGCAGGTGTCGTTCTGCGAGAACGTGTTCTACGAATTCGCCGATGATAGGATCCGACAGGTCTGGTCGGTGATCGACAAGGCCGCGATCGAGGCGCAGCTCTGACGCCGCGCCTCGATCCGAAGCTCACGCGGCCGCCGGGGCCACTTGTCCTTGCGGCTTTGCGAACGGTTTGAACGTCATCGCCATCAGGAAGGCGCCGAGGCCCATTGCCCAGGAGGCGATGTAGAGCCAGGCGTAGCTGGAGAAGGCGTCGTAGATCAGGCCGCCGGCGAGCGGGCCGGTGGCCATGCCGAGGCTGCCGGCCATCGCCGTGCCGCCGATCACCGTACCCATCATCCGAAGCGGAAAGTTCTCGCGGATGATCACCGCATAGAGCGGCATGGTGCCGGCATAGATGAAGCCGAAGACGGCGCCGACGGCGTAGAAGGTCGCGAGCTGATGCGCGAAGACGTAGGCCAGCGCGCCGAACGCCTGCAGCAGCAGGCCCGAGACCAGCACGCGCTTGGCGCCGAACCGGTCGCCCATCAGGCCGAACGCGATGCGGCCGCCGAGGCCGGCAAACCCCTCGATGCTGTAGATCGTCACCGCCGCGATCAGCGGAATGCCGCAGCTGACGGCATAGCTGACGGTGTGGATGATCGGACCGGAATGGGTGGCGCAGCAGAAGAAATTGGTCGCGAGCAGAACCAGGAATTGCGGCGAGCGCAGCGCCTCGCTTCTCGACATCTCGCTTTGCCCGGCCCCCGTCGGGGCGGCCACGGCCTGCGCGAGGGCCGGCGGACGGCGCACCAGGAACGAGACCGGGATCATGATCGCCCCGACCACCAGTGCCACGATCTGCATCGAGGTACGCCAGTCGTGGCCGGAGACGAGCCAGGCCGCGAGCGGCGCCATCGTCATCGGCGCCATGCCCATGCCGGCCGACACCAGCGACACCGCGAGGCTGCGATGGGTGTCGAACCAGCCGGTGACGGTCGCCATCATCGGCGCGAAGATCGCAGCGCAGGACGCGCCGGTGAGCAAGCCGAACACGAACTGGAACACCAGCAGCGAGGTGGCATGGCTCGCGGCGAACAGGCTGAGCGTCAGCACGATCGATCCCGTCAGCACCACCGGCCGCGGCCCGAACTTATCGGACAGCGTGCCCCAGGCCATGCTGGTGAGGGCCATCGCCAGAAAGCCGATCGTCATCGCGCTGGAGATGCCGGTCACCGACCAGCCGGTGTCCTTGGTGATCGGCTGCAGGAACACCGGCAGCGAAAACATGCCGCCGATCGCAACGCAGCCAAGCAGGCCGCCGGCGGCGACGATCACCCAGCGATAGGGGGATTGAGTCATCTTTGTCTCCCGAGATGATCTTGTCTGAGGGGAAGACGAATGGGAACTGCGGCGGCCGACAGCCTCGCGCAAGTTATTTTGCGGATCTGACGACGTAAAATCGCGAAAACAACCCCATGCACAGTAGCCGGCCGCTGCGCGATCAAGGACTTAGCGAGCGAACAGAACGAGCTGCCAGCGCCTCGCGACGGCCCGCCGCGATTTGACTTATCGGGCAAAACACCTGCGTCGCGCCCGGTCAGACCTCGAACAAGGCCTTGACGTCCTCCTCGGTGAGCGCCGAAGCGATCTGTCCTTCGCGCTCGAACAGGCCGTCAGCCAGCGCGCGCTTCCGAGCCTTGAGCTCGTCCATCTTCTCCTCGATCGTGCCGGCCGCGACCAGTCTGTAAACGAACACGGCCTTGTCCTGCCCGATCCGGTAGGCGCGATCGATGGCCTGCTCCTCGACGGCGGGATTCCACCAGGGATCGAAGATGATCACGGTATCGGCAGCGGTGAGATTAAGGCCCACGCCGCCCGCCTTCAGGCTGACGAGGAATACCTGCGCCGCTCCGTTCTGAAAGGCCTCGATCGCGGCTTTCCGGTCCTTGGTGTCGCCAGTGAGGAGACTGTAGCGCAGGCCGTCTGCCTCGAAGCGGCGCCGGATCAGATCGAGCATGGAGGTGAACTGGGAGAAGACGATGATCTTCCGGCCCTCACTCAACAGCTCCGATACCATCTCGATCAGGCGCTCAAGCTTGGCCGATGGCCGCTCCACGGCGTCACGGAGCTTCAGCAGCTCCGGATCGCAACAGGCCTGCCGCATTCTCAGCAAAGCTTCCAACACCACGATGTGGCTCTTGGCGAGGCCACGCTTGGCAATCGCCTGGCGGACCTTGCGCGACATCGACAGCCGGATCGAATCGTAGAGGTCGCGCTGCGGGCCCTCGAGCACGATCTTCTCCATGATCTCGCTCTTGGGCGGTAGTTCCGTCGCTACTTCAGCCTTCGTTCGACGCAACAGGAAGGGCTTGACCCGCTGCGCCAGGGCTGCTGCACGAATCTGGTCACCGCGCTTCTCGATCGGCGTGCGCCATTGGCGCGAGAACGCCGCCTTGTCGCCGAGATAGCCTGGATTTGCGAAGCTCATGATCGACCAAAGCTCGCCGAGATGGTTTTCCATCGGCGTGCCGGTGAGACAGAAGCGATGCTCGGCCTTGATGTCCCGCAGCCAGCGGGTGGTGGCGGCGTCAGGATTCTTGATCGTCTGTGCTTCGTCCAGCACGGCGATGTGCCAGTCCCGCGTCAGAAGCACTTCCCGATCCCGCGCGATCAAAGGATAGGTCGTCAGCACGAGATCATGCTCGGCAATGGCGCCGAACCTCTCCTTGCGGTCGGGTCCCTGGAGGACGAGCACCTTCAAGCCCGGCGCGAATTTCTGCGCTTCGGCCGACCAGTTGGTCATCAGGCTGGTCGGTGCGACGACCAGCACCGGGCTTTTCTGGCACCCCCGCTGCTTTTCGAGCGTGATCAACGCCAGGACCTGAATTGTCTTGCCAAGACCCATGTCGTCGGCCAGGACGCCGCCCAACCCGCTCTCGCGGAGTAGATCGAGCCATGCCACGCCCTGGGCCTGATAGGGCCGAAGCGTCGCATGGAAGGTCGGCGGAATGTCCGGCGTGGCCAATCCCCGCAGCTGAAGCAGGTTGGCGAGACGACGCAGGTTATCGGCCCCGCGAAAGACGAAGCTCTCGCTCTCCAGTCCCAGCAGCGGAACGACGTCCGCCTGGGACAGCCTGATCTTCCTCGAGCCACCCGCGAGAGCGCCGCTCAGATGCAGGCTATGCAGCGCCAGCACCACGGGAAGAAAGCGATCGGCCGCCAACGCCAGCTTGCGGCCATCGGTCAATGGCAGATAGAACCGCTCGCCCCTCTCAGCGAGTTGTCTCAACCGATCTGGCGTGAAGTCGGGCGCCGAGACCAGCGCGGCGACGTGCGGGGCGAGGTCCTGGCGTTCGCCGTCGATGTCGATGCCGAGCGCCAGCTCGAACCAGTCGATGCCGTTGGATTCCAGCGCCGCGTCGAAGTCGCCCGAGGACTCGGCGAGCCGAAACGGAAAATCGTCGTCGATCAGGATCTCGAAGCCTTCCGACGTCAACTGATCGCCCTGCTGCGCGAGAAATTCGAACCAGCCGCCCTGATCGCGCAGCGTGAGATCCATGGCATGGCGAAAGTCCAGCTCCGAAAAAGCGGTTCGCGCGTCGACGAGACCGAGGTCGACCAAACGCTTGCGCGCCTGCCTCTCCTTGCCCTGTCGCCGCGTGATGGCGAACAATTGTCCCGCCTGAAACAACTCCACCCGGCTCGGTCGCTGGTTTGGATCGATATCGAACCCGCCATAGCGGAATCCGAGGCTGGCGACCGCCACCGGACCGCGCGCTTCGTTCTTGTTGTGGTAGTAGTAGAAGCTCGCGAGATGTCCGAGCCGGAGCCGCAGCACCGGGCGAGGATCCTCTTCGATGGTCACCGCAACGGGCGGCGGCGCGGGCAAAACGCCATGATGAGCCTCGGGCAGCTTCTGAGCGAGGCGGCGCGAAACCTCCTCCACCTGAGCGCGCGGGATGGCTGGCGCCGACAGGAGCTGAAAGGCCAATCGTGGCGGCAGGCCGAATTGCGCCGGTCCGATCAGCCCCGAGGCTTCATCGACATAGACTGGCGGCTCGGCATTGAGTGCGACCGCTCCAGCCACGAGAAGATGAGGAGTGAGACCGCGCTTTCCCGCCGACTGCCATTCGATCCTGCCCTCGCGTGCGTCCCCCCACTTCAGTGGCGCGCCCTTGTGATCGAGCCAGAACGCCCGGCCGGTCGCGACAATCCGCTTCAGCAACTCCTCCGGATAGGGTCCCTGCTCGGAATATCCGCGGGTGCCGGCTGCCGCCTGCGTCACGATCTCGATGTCGACATCGCGGAAATATTTCGGCGCCCGTTCGGGCTTGAACTCGTACAGGCTGGGACTGGCATAGTTGCCGCCGAAGCCGCCGGCCTTGAGCACGCGAACGGACCGTAAGGACAATTCCAGCTGCGGCATTGCGTGTTCTGACGGCTCAAGACAGTATAGCAAGCACTGGCTCTCATCCCCAGCGCCGCCCCGCGCTGCCCGGCCGACGCTGTCGATCCAGTTGGTCAGCTCTAACGAGAGAACAGGAGGCGCCGTGGGCATTTCGCGCGCGGCTGGCGTGTTCGGCGCCGCGACCTCCTTCCCGCTCAAGGCCTGCAGAAGCGTTGCGGCGACGTGCTTGCAATTGAAGTCCATCGGACAATCGCAATCGCCATCGAGGCTGGTGAGATCGTCTCCGCTGAACGTCAGGGCGATATCGACCTGATATCTGTTGGATCCGCTGCCCCGCACCTCCGCCGTGACATGCTTCAGGTCGTCGCTCACCTTCAGCTTCGAGACGCGGCCCTGCGCCTGATAAGAGACCGCTTTCTCCATCGCCGATCGGCTGAAGTAGGTATAGATCGACTTGCGCTTGAGAACGTCCGAGAGCACTTGCGGCAATTCCGGTCCTTTGAGCTTCCAGCATAGCGGCTCGACCCGAACCGTTGTAGCAGCAACGTCGAGGTTCCCCACAGCTGCCGCATCCTCGCCGTCCGAAGGACTTGCCGGCCTCTGCGGGGTGCTTCACCATTCCCCTGGGGACTTGCGGGAAATGATCCATGCCAAAGATCGACATCACTGCTGTGCCAACACGTAGAGGCTCCGGCTATCCGGCCCCCCTCAACGCACCGTGTGCCGAGCGCATCCGCCAGCGGCTCGGCGATGCCGGCGGCCTCGAGGATTTAGAGCCCGGCGTCCGACGGCCGGTTCCTGCACAAGGACGGCACGCCCTATCCGGACGCATGAACGTCCGCTGGAAAGTCTCACATGGCAGCGCTGCGGCGCCACGCGCTGACCGTGAGCCAGATCGCCGAGACCAGGAAGTAGAGCGCACCGACCGCAGCATAGCCGGCGACGTTCGCGATCCCCGGGATTGCCGGCATCGTGGCCTGAAAGATGAAGAAGCCGCCCGCCAGGGCTGATTGGCCACCGCTGAGCACCATGGCCCATTGCGCGCCAAAACGCTTCCAGCGCCGCACTGCCGTGCCGAGCTGGAGCAATCCCGACAGGATCGCCCAGGCCCCGAAGATCCCGAGCACCCAATTCATGCTCGCCTGCAAGGCCAGCGCGACCGCGAGTGCGGCCGCCAGGCTGATCAGCACGTTCAGGCCCTGCGTGCGGTTCTGGTTCAACCCGCCGCTGCAGAGCGCATCGAGATAATTGGCCGCGGCGTCCCACGCCGGATAAGCGACGAGCAGCGCTGCAGCGATGACTCCCGACGACGGCGCGATGGCCAAGGCCGCGACGACCCAGGCGACGGAAAACGCAGCCCGCAGGGCATAATACTGCTTCAGCCATTGCGCGTGCTCGCCCGTGACCAAAGGCGTGTCGTGATTTCTCATTGTCTTTCCTTACCTACTAGTTGGTAGTTTCACGAGCAAAGTGAATTGGCCCGCCGCCGCGATGCCTTGCAGCCGGGGTCGCGCCGCCTCCGTCAGTGCCTGGTGGACAGCCGGTCCAGCAGCGGCCGGGTGATCGTCCCGAACATTCTGGGATCGCCATAGGCACGCGCCGACAGCATCGCGCCGTGGACGGTGGCCATGAATCCTTCCGCCTCGATCTTCGCAGTCGAGGAAAGATGCAGCCGCCCCTTCCGCTTGCCGCGCTCCAGCACCGATGTCAGCCACGACGCAAGGACACGGAAATGCGCGCGGACTTCCAGCGCCACCTCCTCGGGGAGGATCGGAAGCTCGCTGGCCAGCAGCGCGCAAACGCAGAACGGCGCGGTGGCGTCCGTGATGCAGGCTTCCCAATAGGCCACATAGTTTTCGAGCTGGTCGCGCGGGTCCGCGATGTTGCGCTCGAGTGCCGCCAGACCCGTCTGCGCCTCTTCGCGATAGCGCGACACCAGGGTGCGGACCAGGTCGACCTTGCTGGCGAAATGATGGTGGATGCTCGGCTTGCGGATGCCGACCACGTCGGCGATGTCGGCATAGCTGAAGCCGTTGTAGCCGCCGGCAATGATCAGCGAGCGGGCGCAGGCCAGGATGTCGTCGGCGGTGGAGGAGACGTTGCTCATGCCGTTTAGCTACCTTCCAGTTGGTAGGTCGTCAAGAACGGGTGCTTCAACGATCCGTGAGTGGTAAGAGCCGGCCATGACCGTCCGTCCCCTCGTCCGCTATCCCGACCGCCGGCTCGCAATGCCGGCACGGCCCGTAACCGCCTTCGACGACGGCTTGCGCGAGCTTGCGGCCGACCTCCTGGAGACTATGCGCGCCGCGCCCGGCATCGGCATCACTGCGCCGCATATCGGCGTGCCGTTGCGCGTCGTGGTGCTGGAGCTCGACGCCAAGGACGGTCCCCTCACCTACGTCAATCCGGTCATCGAATGGGCCTCGCCCGAGTTGATCATGCACCGCGAAGGCAGCGTCTCGATGCCGGGGGTCAATGACGAAGTGCAGCGCCACGCCCGGGTGAGGATCAGCTATCGGGATCTCGACGGCAACACGCGAACCGAGGAATCGGACGGCTTGCGCGCCGTGTGCCACCAGCACGAGATCGATCAGCTCGACGGGATGTTCTGGATCCAGCGGCTGTCCCGGCTGAAGCGCGAGCGGCTGGTGAAGAAGTTCGAGAAGATGACGCGATCGTAGGGCGGATTAGCGGTGCGTAATCCGCCGCTTCGGCAGATCGAGGGAGATGGTGAATTACGCCGCCCGCCGCGCTTCGCGCAGCGGTCTGCTCATCCACCCTACGCACTCATTCACGCCCTCTTGCCACCGCGCTTGGTGATCGGCGCGTTGCGGCGCTCGCGCTTGCCGCGCGCGATCTCGGTTGCCAGGGCGTCGAGCTTCGGCTCCCAGAAATTGCGGAACTGACCGATCCACGCGTCCACCGCCCGCAGGCCGGCGACGTCGACCGAATAGAGGCGCCTCTGCGCCTCGGCCCGCACCGTCGCAAAGCCGCTCTCGCGCAGCACCTTGAGATGCTGCGAGACGGCCGCCTGGGTGATCCCGAACTCGGCCCCGATCATGTCGACGACCTCGCCGGACGCCATCTCGCACCCCGCCAGCAGCTCGAGGATGCGGCGGCGCACGGGATCGGCGAGGACCTCAAAGATTTGCATCAGCTTCCTGTGCCGGGATGAGCGATGTCGGGCGGCATTTCGCCGCGATAGAACGCGATGGTGCGGTCCGAGCGCGCTTTCGCTTCGTCGGGATCGACGCCGCTTGCGACATGGGCTGCGCGCCAATATTCGCCGCTGGTCGTCATGAAGTCCTTGCCCTCCGGCGAGCGCATCCAGGCCTCCGCCGTCTCGTGATCGACCGATGCGCCCGTCGCCAGATATCGCTCGAGCCCCGCGAGAGCGAGGTCCCAGCCGATCCCTACCGCACCCGGGCCGAACTGATTCCAATGATCCTCGATGATCGCAGTGTGCTCAAGCGTCAAGCGCGCCTGCTGTCGTTCTGCTGCCAGCCTGACGTCAATCCAGCTGATCGCGCCGCCGAACTCCCACGTCGCTGCAAAATGGGTCGGCGGCGTGCATGCCGTGATCGTGCCGCCCGCATTGCCCTTGACCTGGTAGCGGCCGCCGAGCTGGAGGTCGCCCTCGATCGCCGCAAACCAGCGCGGAATACGCTCCCTGCTGGTCACGGCATCCCAGAGATCGTCGACGCTCGTCTCGTAAAGACGGGTCAAGGTCACCGTGCTGGCGGGTTTTCCATCCTTCTCGAAATTCGTCACCGAACGCGTGACGAGCCCCAAAACCCTGGCGACGTCGATCTGCATGGCGCTTCTCCTCGTTGTTACGAGGGTCAATATCAGCCAAAATTAATATAAGTCAAATCTTATATTAAGAGCGACGCCGCCGTGGCGGCGGGCGAACCGGATCGCGACCGCCTGCTCCGGGATCCTCCAGCACATGCGCGAGATATTTCGCCGGCGGCTTGCCGAGCGCCTTCTTGAACATGGTGATGAAGGCCGCGACGGAGTCGTAGCCGAGATCGGCCGAGACCTGTTGTACGCTGGCGCCCGCGGTGAGCTCCCGCAGGGCGACGATCAGGTGCAATTGCTGGCGCCAGCGCCCGAAGCTAAGGCCGGTCTCCCTGACGACGAGGCGCGCGAGGCTGCTCTCGCTGAGCGCGACGCGGCCGGCCCATTCGGAAAGCGTGCTGCGGTCGGACGGGTTCTTCGCCAGCGCCGCCGCGATCCGCTTCAAGCGCGGCTCGGACGACAGCGGCAGATGCAGCTCCTGGACCGGCATGCGCGGCAGCTCGCGCAACAGGACCTTCGCCAGCAGCTTGCCCCTCGCCTCGTCGCCCGAGCCCTCGGCCGACAATTCGACGATCAGCTCGCGCAGCAGCGGCGAGATCGACAGCGTGCAGCACCGGTCCGGGAGATCGACGATGTCAGGCTCGACATAGACGAAGAACAGGCGGGCATTCTTCGTCGCGCGGTTGCTGTGCCGCATGCCGCCGGGAATCCAAACCGCGCAATGCGGTGGCACCATCCACAGGCCCGTGGGCACGCGGCACGTGACGCCGCCGGCCAGGGCGAAGACCAATTGCCCCTTGCGATGGCTGTGGTCCGGCACCTCCTCTTTCGTCGCGTTGACGTCGACGCGCACGGCGATGACGGGCGCCGAGGGATCGTCGACGTCGAAGTCGGACCATGGAAAGCGGAGGGGCTGGCGCATGCTTGACGATTTTTAGCAATTGATTGGTCAAGTATCTAAATTCATCAGATCGCGAAGTCCATAGTTTGGAGGTCCTCAACCTGCCCGCCCTGCGGTCGGGCGCTCACGGGAGAGACGGCCATGCATGGCATGATGATTTCGAAAGCCGAGCTCGGACGCGAGGTCCGCACGCAAGCCGGCCGCGTGCGCGGCAGTTCGCGGGACGCAGACGGCGTGCTGGCCTTCAAAGGCATTCCCTACGCCGCCCCGCCGCTCGGGCCGCTGCGCTGGCGCCCGCCGCTGGAGCCGGCGCGTTGGGCCGGCGTGCGCGATGCGCTGGTCTTCGGCGCGGGCTGCCTGTCCGCGCTCGAGAACGATCATCGGCCCGGGCCGCGCAATGAGGATTGCCTCTACCTCAACGTCTGGACCGCGGCGCGGCACGCGGACGAGAGGCGCCCCGTGATGGTGTGGATCCACGGCGGCGGCTTTCAGTTCGGCTCCTCCGCCAACCCCGCGACCGACGGCGCCGCGCTGGCCGCGAGCGGCGTCGTCGTCGTCAGCTTCAACTACCGCCTCGGCATTTTCGGCTTCCTGGCGCATCCCGATCTCGATGCGGAGGGGCCGTCGGGCAATTACGGCCTGCAGGATCAGCTCGCGGCGCTGCGCTGGGTGCAGGCCAACATCGCCGCCTTCGGCGGCGATCCTGATAATGTCACCCTGTTCGGCGAATCCGCCGGCGCCATGGCGGTCGGCCTGCTGATCGCCTCGCCGCTCGCGCACGGGCTGTTTCACAAGGCCATCGGCCAGAGCGGCGCGTTCTGGGACGGCCGGCACGGGCCGCTGCAGAGCTTTGACGAAGCCCGCGCGCGTGGCATCGCCTTTGCCCGACGACAGAGCGATGGGTCGATCGCAGCGCTACGGCAGATGCCGGCGGACCGTTTGAATGCGGCCGCCCCGTGGAGTTTCGAGACCAGCCCCGTCGTCGGCGCCTTCTCGCCGAGCATCGATCGTTACGTGGTGCCGGACGTACCCGCGCGGCGCTTCCTGCGCGGCGAGCAGATGCAGATCCCGCTGCTGGCGGGCTGGAATGCCGCCGAGGAATTCCCGTTCATGCCGCAGGCGCTGCCCCATCCCTCCATGCACGCCTTTCTCGCCGCAGCCGAGGCGATGTTCGGCCGGGAGCGCATGGCTGATTTCCGCAAGCTGTATCCCGCCGCGACCGAAGCGGAGGCGAAGATCTCCGCGGCCGCGCTCACCGGCGACATGGTGATCGGCGAGCAGTGCTGGCAGTGGCTGCGGCTGCATCGGCGAACGCAAGCCGCCCCGGTCTACGGCTATGTCTTCGGCTACACCTCGCCCTACACGCCGATCGCCTCGCACGTCACCGAGATCCCGTTCGTGTTCGGCACGCTGACGCCGCAACAGGTGATCGGCAGCACGGCACCGCCGGCAGACGAGGACCGCGCGCTGGCGCGAACCATGATGGGCTATTGGGTGAATTTCGCCGCGCGCGGCAATCCGAACGGACCGGGCCTGCCGCCCTGGCCCGCCTACGGCGAAAGCGACGTCGTGCAGATCATCGGCACGACGATCGGAGCCCGCCCCAATCCGCAAGGCGAGCGCTTCCGCTTCCTCGGCAGCTTCAGGCAGGACGGCGTGCTGCCGATGCGATGGCGAGAGGGGCCGTGAATGCCCTACCCGCTCGCCATCAGCGCCTTGGCCAGCGCCATGTAGGCCGGCAGCGTCACGGGATCGTTGGCGGCGTTGCCCGCCATCGGATGCGAGGCGTAGCGCGCGATCACCATCTCGGCCTTGGGGTCGACATAGATGCCCTGGCCGTAGACGCCGCGCGCCATGTAGGCGCCGTGCGCGTTGTGGGTGACCCACCATTGATTGCGATAGGACGCACCCGGCAGCGTGGTGTAGCCCGCCGGCTTGAACTTTTCGGGGTCGCCGCCGCGCGCGATGTCCTCGACCACCTGCGAGGGCACGATCTGCCGGCCGTTGAAGCGGCCGTGATTGCGCATGGTCTCGCCGAAGCGGGCAAGATCGCGCAATGTCGTCGAGAGACCGCCGCCGCCGCTCTCGGTGCCGATGCGGTCGACGTGGTAATGTGCGTCCTCCTCCGCCCCCATCGGCTGCCAGATCCGCTCGGACAACAGATCCGCCAGCGTCAGGCCGCTGACGCGCCTGATGATCCAGGCGAGCACGTCGGTGTTGACGGTCTTGTAGGCAAAGGCCTTGCCGTGCTCGCCCTGCTTCCTCTGCGCGATCAGGAAATCGAAGATGTTGGTCGGCCCGTCGTAGTCCGGCGGGATCGGCGCCATGCCGTTGGCGCGCCGCAGGCCCCACACGTCCGAGTTCTTGTCGGTGTAAACTTCGGTGTAGGCGAGCCCCGTGGTCATATCCAGGACCTCGTGCACGCGCGCGTCCCCGAACGCGCTCGTCTTCAGCTCCGGCACATAGTCGGTCACCTGTGCCTGCGGATCGATCCTGCCCTCGGCGACCAGCATGCCCGCAAGCACGCCGGTGAACGACTTCGTCACGGACATGCCGATATGCGGCTTGTGCGGCTTCAAGGCGCCGAAGTAGCGCTCATGGATCAGCTTGCCCCGATGCAGGACCGCGATGCCGTCGGTGTAGGTCTCCTCCAGCATCTGCGCGAACGTCATGGGCCGTCCGTCCATCGTGGTCGAGGCGACCGAGCCGATGTCATGATCCGCGCGCGGCAGCACGGATGCAGGTCCAGCTCCGCGCCAGACGTTCACGGTCGGCACGAGCTGGCGGATGTTGGACCAGGCCCAGCGCAGTTCGGGGAAATTGCGGAATGAGCCGTCCTGGAAGGTGATGAGACGGTCGGCCGCCGGCGGAAAGCCGCGCATCCAGCCGAGGGTTTTGGGGTCGGTTTCGGTGGAGGTGGCGGGTGGTTCGCTGGCGGTGGTGGCGACGGACATGCAGGCAAGCTCCGAAAGCAAACGAAGACTCGCTCATATCACGGCGGCGGTTGGGCAACATCCCGCGCTTGTGCGGAGGCGACCGGCGCCGGGCGCTTGGCAAGGCGTGAGAACAGTCTCGCGATGCTCCGCCGCTCCACCGCCAAGTTCGCAACGCCACTCAAGTCCATGCTGGCGAGGGCAACCATTCATTTCGAGCGACATCAAAACGTCTGCGATCATCGAAGGTCCCATTCCCTGCCAGTTCGCAACCCCTGCTTCATGCGCAGACGTCCGAGACCAAAATCACGCGCCCTTAGCGGCCAGCCCTTCGAGAAGCGCTACAGTCGTTGTCAGGCTTCGGCTCGGCGGCGTCATCTGATTGCTCACCTCCCGCGCCCGAGCGGCGCATCCTGGCGCCAGCACGGTTCGCAGGTCATCTCGCAGGGTCTCCGCCGTCGTTGCGGAGAACCGACGTGAGGTCCCTAACCCCAGGCGTTTGATCTGTGTCCCCCATATCGGCTGGTCGGCGCCGATCCAGAGGACAACAGTCGGGACGCCGGAGCGCACGCTGGCGGCCGTGGTGCCGGAGCCGCCATGGTGAACGATGGCGCGGCAGCGCGACAGGACCGCGGCGTGATTGACCGAGGGCACGATCATGACGTCTCGTGTCGGGGCCGTGCCTCCAAGGGGCAGCACGCCAGAACAGATCAGCGCACGCTCGCCAAGTTCCCGGCACGCCTTTGCGATCATCTCAACGGTCTCGGCCGGCCTGTCGACTGGCATGCTGCCGAACCCGAAGTAAATTGGCCGACGGCCGGCGCCGATCCAAGAATCCACGGCACCATCGAAGTCGGTGGCAGATTCCAGGGCCATCGTTCCGACCAACGGTCTCCTCCAGCCCCATTGCGCCTCAAGTCCGGGAAAGAACACCTTGTCATAGGCTTGAATCTCCAGCGCGCCGGATTCGACGATCTGACGCACGGCACGAATTCTGGAGTGCGGAAGCCCCAGAGCCCGGCGCTGTTCATCATAGGCCGGCCGCAACAGGCGCCAATGCGACCACTCGGCAACCGACCACAGGGGCGCGACCAAACTCTGGGGTAATCGAACCGGAAGAATGTGATCGTTCGCCCTGACGGGAAAGTAATGCAGGGCAGCAAACGGCACGCCTTGGGCCTCGGCAACGTTTGCGGCCAGCTCCTGATAGGTCGTACCGCTCAGGATCACATCGGCGCCGGCCGCCAACCGTGTCAGCGTCGCGCTCATATCCGCCCAGCCCTCGACGAGGTACTCCCGCGCCTGGCGCAGCACCTTGACCGGATTGCGCAACTTGAACCAGTCGTGGAAGACCTCCGCCTCCAGCTGGCGTTGGGAATCAGGACCGTAAGTACTCACCGAACATAGACCGGCCGACGCGGCGAACCCGACGAGATTGGGCGGCACGGCCATCCTGACGTCGTGCCCGCGTCGCTGAAGCTCACGCGCCACCGCAGTCGCAGGCTCGACGTCTCCTCGTGTTCCGTGGGCAGCGATAGCAAACTTTATGGTCCCGCTCCCGGTCTCGTGGGGTCGAGTCCGGCGATCGCGTCGGCGCGGCTGCCGCCGGATAGGTCTAAGGCTCGAAGAAGATTTGGAGAATGCGAAATCATGGATGTCAAGGACGGCGCTTTCTGCTAATTGACAGCGGTCAAGCGCGTGGCTTACGGCTCTCTCAATAAGACATTTTCTTCAAAGTCTGCGCTGTTTTGTTCGAAAGTCCATGATCAAACCATGACTTTGCCCAAGGCCTTGAGCGACGGCGCACCCGACGCCCCCGATCTGTCCGCGCTTGCCATCGACCGCAGCGCCGGCTCACGGCGCCGAAGACAATTCCGCCGCATCCTTGGGCGCGTCCTTCTTGTCGTCCTGCTCGTCGGGATCGCCGGGGCGATCTGGGTGTGGCGCCGGCATTCGCAGATCGTCGTCGAAACGGCGGTCGTCTACTCCGTCTATCCGTCACAGGCGCTGACGCTGCTGAACGCGACCGGTTACGTCGTTGCGCAACGCAAGGCGTCCGTCGCCTCGAAGGCCACGGGCCGCCTCGAATGGCTCGGGGTGCTCGAAGGCAGCAAGGTGCACGAGGGCGAGGTGATCGCCAAGCTCGAGAGCAGCGACACCTTGGCGGTGCGCGACCAGGCCGCCGCCAACGTCCAGGTTGCGGAGGCCAACCTCGCGCAGGGACGGGCGGAGCTCACGCAGGCGGAAATCGCGTTCAAACGATCTGAGGCTCTCGGCGAGAAGAACATCATCAGCGAATCGACGCGCGAAAGCGCCGAGGCACGCCTCGCCAAGGCGCGCGCCGCGTTTGCCGGATATGGGGCGGCCATCGCCGCGGCGCAGGCCAATCTCCGCGCCTCCGAAGTTGCCGTGGGACAAACCCAGATCCGCGCACCGTTCGACGGCGTCGTCCTCACGCGGCACGCCAACGTGGGCGACACGATCACGCCGTTCTCGCAGGCGGTCGACACGAAGGGCGCGGTTGTCACCATTGCCGACATGAACTCCCTGGAAGTGGAAGCTGACGTGGCTGAGTCGTCGTATCTCAGCATCCACGTGGGCCAACCGGTCGAGATCCAGCTGGACGCGATCCCCGGCGAGCGTTTTGAAGGCGTGGTCAGCCGGATGGTGCCGACCGTGGATCGCGCCAAGGCGTCGACCCTCGTGAAGGTCCAGTTCCTGCAGCGCGACCCGAGGATGCTTCCGGACATGAGCGCAAAGGTCGCTTTCCTCGAGCGTGAAGTCTCCGAATCGGAGCGCAAGCCTGTTCTTGCAGTGCCGATGGCGGCGGTCTTCGAGCTCGATGGGCGACAGCATCTCTACGTCGTCGAGGGTGGCAAGGCCCATCTGCGGAGCGTCGATCTCGGCGCGAAGATTGGCGACCAGATCGAGGTCCGCGACGTCAAGGCCGGCACGCGCGTCGTGGTCCGGCCGCTGGAAGATCTTGTCGACGGGCGCGCCGTAAAGCAGGCCACCAAGTGACCGTGCTTCACCTCTCCGAGGCGCGGACCGGAGAAGAGGTGCTGATCGCGCTGAGCGACGTGAGCAAGAGCTACCGGCGCGGCGCGCAGATCGTCCCGGTTCTTTCCGGACTCACCTTCGACATCCGCCGCAAGGAGTTCCTCGCTCTGATGGGCCCGTCGGGGTCGGGTAAATCAACCATGCTCAACCTGATCGCCGGCATCGACAGTCCCGACCAGGGCTCGATCAAGGTGGGCGGCGAGGACATCACGCTGCTCCCGGAAGCCGAGCTCGCCGACTGGCGCGCGGCGAACGTCGGCTTCATCTTCCAGTTCTACAATTTGATGCCTGTGCTCACCGCGCTGGAGAACGTCGAGCTGCCGCTCACGCTCACGGATCTGGGGCGGCGGGAACGCCGAGACCGTGCGCAACTCGCGCTCAGCCTGGTCGGCCTCAGTGATCGCGTCAAGCATTTGCCATCGGAACTTTCGGGGGGACAGCAGCAGCGCGTGGCAATCGCGCGAGCGATCGTGACTGACCCGACGGTCCTGGTGGCCGACGAGCCGACGGGCGACCTCGACCGGCAGTCGGCGAAAGAGGTGCTCGAGATCATGCAGCGGCTGAACCGCGACATGGGCAAGACGATCGTGATGGTCACGCATGATCACCGCGCCGCAGCGCACGCGAAACGCATCATGAGCCTGGAGAAGGGCGATCTTTCCTATCTGGTGGAGCAGCGCCTTGAGTAGGCGCCGGTCATGAGCCAGTGGCTCACGCTCGTGGCGCGTAACGTGTTGCGCCAGCGGCTCCGCACGTCCCTGACGCTCGTCGGACTCATCGTCGCGATCCTCGCCTTCGGCGTGCTCCAGACCGTCGTCAAGACGTGGTATGCAGGAGTGGATGGCGCCGTCCCTTCGCGGCTGCTGACCCGAAACGCGGTCTCCTTTGCGCTGCCGCTGCCGAAATCCTATCAGAAGCGCATCGCCGCCGTCGAAGGCGTGCGGCGCGTCACTCACCTGAGCTGGTTCGGCGGCGTCTACAAGGATTCGAAAAACTTCTTCCCCCAGTTTGCGATCGATGCTGCGAGCTATCTCGACATGTTTCCCGAGATCCTGGTTCCGGACGAGGTGCGGCGCGCCTTCCTGCACGAGCGCCGCGGCGCGATCGTCGGGCGCAAGCTCGCCAAACGCTACGGTTTCAAGCCCGGAGACGTGATCCAGCTGCGCGGCACCATTTACCCCGGCAATTGGGAATTCCTGATCTGCGGCGTCTTCGACGGCCGGGATCCCAAGACGGACACATCGCAGCTGTTCTTCCGCTGGGATTACCTGAACGAAACATTGCGTGTGCGCTCCAAGGCACAAGCCGACCAGGTGGGCGTGTTCGCCGTGGACGTCGCCGGCCTGGATAGCGTCGCAGACGTCAGCCAGGCCATCGACCAGGTGTTTCGAAACTCGCTTGCCGAGACACTCACCGAGACCGAGCGCGCGTTCCAGATCGGCTTCGTCAAGCAGACCGAGGCAATCCTCATTTCCATTCGTGTCGTCTCCTTCGTGGTGATCTTCATCATCCTGGCGGTCATGGCGAACACCATGGCGATGACGGCCCGCGAGCGGCTCCGCGAATATGCGACTCTGAAAGCCATCGGCTTCAGCCCCGGCCATGTGGCGCGATTGATCCTCGGGGAGTCCATTCTGATAGCCTCTGTCGGCGGTGCGGTTGGCATCGGGCTCACGCCTCCGGTCGCCGCGCACCTTGCCGAGCTCTCCGCCACGCTGTTCCCGACCCTGATCGTGAGCGCCAACACCGTCATGCTGCAGGCGCTTGCGGCGGTGGTGGTCGGAATCCTCGCTGCGGTCCTGCCGATGCGCAGGGCGGCCCGCGTCAGCATCGTCAACGGCCTTCGAGCTTTGGGCTGACATGCCGTTGCTGCTCTCCTATAGCTTGCGAAACCTGCAGGAGCGCAAGCTCACCAACTTGCTCACCGCGACGGGCATGGCCCTGGTGGTGTTCGTCTACGCTGCCGTGCTCATGCTCGACTCCGGACTAAAGCAGACGCTCGTCGCGACCGGTGAAGACACGAACGTCATCTTCGTGCGCCGCTCTGCGGAAGTCGAGATCCAGAGCCTGATCGACCGCCGGCAGGCCAGGATCATCGAAAGCCAGCCCGAAATCATCATTGGGGCCGAAGGCGCGCCGCTCGTCTCGAAGGAAGTGGCGGTTCTGATCTCGCAGCCAAGGCGCAAGACAAGGCAGGCGAGCAACCTCTTGATCCGGGGGGTCGGTCCGGCCGCTCTGGCCGTGCGCCCGCAAGTGCGGATCGCCGAGGGACGCATGTTTCGTCAGGGATCGAATGAGATCGTCATCGGGCGCGCCCTCGCCGGCCGTTTCGAAGATGTCGAGATCGGATCGAGCCTCCGGTTTGCTCAGCGGGAGTGGAGGATCGTGGGCCGATTCGACGCAGGCGGCAGCGGGTTCGATTCCGAGATCTGGGGCGATAGCGAGCAGCTCATGCAATCGTTCCGGCGTGACTTTTTCTCTTCGATCACGGTCCGGCTTGCCGACCGTTCCGGCTTCGACACCCTCAAGGCGCGCCTCGAAGCGGATCCCCGCCTCACCATCGAGGCCAAGCGCGAGCGCATCTTCTACGAGGAACAGTCACGCCTGCTCTCCGGATTCATTCAGATGCTCGGGCTCACGCTCTCGGTGATGTTCTCTCTCGGCGCGGTCATTGGCGCGACGATTACCATGTACGCGGCCGTGGCCAGCCGCATGATGGAAATAGGCGTGCTGCGCGCGCTCGGATTTCGGCGCTCGCGGATCCTGATTGCATTCCTCGTCGAGGCGCTGCTGCTCGCGCTGATCGGGTGGGTCCTTGGGATCCTATTCGCGTCACTCATGACGCAGGTGAAGATCACGACGCTCAACTGGACGTCACTCTCCGAGCTCGCATTTCGGTTTGTTCTGACGCCGGCGATCGTGCTGAAGTCGCTCCTCTTCGCCCTCGTGATGGGCTTTCTCGGAGGTTTCCTGCCGGCCGTGCGGGCCGCCCGCATGAAGATCGTCGACGCGCTGCGCGTCGCTTGAACGTCACGCCTCCTTCATGCCGGGCGGCGCTATATTCGTTGCGGACCGGTTGCCGTCAGCTCACCGTCCCGGACAAGCACATATCCGCGAGCGCATCACGCACGAATGGCACCAACTGTGCACGGGTTGTTATGCAGTCCGGCATGTATCCGGACACGGTCGCGGATAGCCGCTCGCCGACGCGGTAGCACGCCACGAATAGGACGCCTTCGAGCCGTTTGAGCTCCGAAGCTGTATAGCGCTCCAAGACAGAAATCTGCAGCAGCGATGCCTCGCCGAAGGGGCGGTTCACATCGAGCGGCAATTCGCCGATGCTGCATCCAACGGGCAGGTCCGTCCCGAGCGCCTCCCGCTCCAGACGGCGCGCCAGCCACAGCGGCACATAGGGAATCAGTGGCAACAGCGGCGATACATCATCGCCGCTCCGGATCAGCGAGGCCAGTGCAGCCTTGACATCCCGCTGCAGGAGGCGCGGATCGTTGCCGCAAGCATCGGGGTCCGCCATCACCGTGATCGACCGCAGCGCGTTGCCACGCCGATCATCCACATGACGGTCGCTGACGGGCAGCACCAGCTTCACGCGTCCTGATGCGTCCAAGCGGCCCATTCGGAAAGCGAGCCGCACTACGAACGCCATGATCAGCGTGTTGCTCGCAACGCCCAGATCCGACGCGCGCCGTTGGCACGTTCCTGCACTCATATCCACCTGCACCAGCGGCAGAGCCACTGCCGGCTCGAGCCGGTTCGGGGGTCGCGCGGGGGAGTTCGAACGCGCCCCCTCGCACGACCGCTGCGCGAGAGCCCCTATCGCGCGCCAAACAGCCGGCAGGGCGCGCAAGCTCTCAACGCCGTCGCGTGCCACCGTCACCGGAGACCATCGCCAGGACGGCGGGGGGAACCCGTAATCGACACGACGACCAGCCACCGCGTCGGCGATGGCCTGGCCGGTGGCTCGCATGTCAGCGATCGTGTGCGACACCAACATCGTCAAAGCGCAGCCACCGCCCTCCAGTGCCTGGACTGCCAGACGCCAGCCAGGCCCGTACTCGGGATCCACCGGTTGCTCGAGCAACACACGTCTCAACTTGTGGAGACAGTCGCGGGGGAGCGGATCGCGAAACCAGTGTACAGGGCCCGACGCAGCGTTCGCCACCCAGCGGTGCCGCCCCCAGGGCAAGGGTGAACGCTGCAGGAGACGTCCCAGCAACCCCTGAGCGAGTCGCTCACTGAATTGCCTCACGGCAGCCTCCTCGAGCGTGTGGGGATATAGCCAGGTGACCTGCAGCGCTGGCCCGCGCCCGAGCGCCCGCAATCCAAGGAATGAGGCCTGGTCCATATAGCACAGAACGTCGTCCGCCCCAGCGCCGGGATCGCTTGCCCTACCGCCGGATCGGCGCCGCTTCTTGCTGGCAGAAGAAGCGCTCAACCCTCGAAATCTCCGGCATTTCTGGGCACGGTGCGACCGTCGCCTATCATGGGTTTATCTTCAATTCTTCGCAGTTTGCATTGCAAATACTGGTTCACGACAAGCGCCGAGATCAGCTGTCTATGAGCCCCTCGAGTCCAAAATCGGTGAGCGTTTGAGAGACCAGGTGGCGAAGTTCGTCGTCCGTGGTTGGCGTGGGCTGCAACCGGCAGGCTTCGATGCACAGAGAAATCTTCCTGTCATAGTGGGAGGCCACAACGACGAGATGCCCATGGGAACGCTCCAGGTCCTGGCGTGTGACGTTGACATCGACGGCTCGTGTCAGCAAGCGTCGGCACGGTGCGCCGTCGATGCGCGCGAGCCCCTCCGGGAGCAGTCCGAGATCGGAACAGCTTACCGGCAGCTCATCGGCATAATCGAACAACCGGTTCACAAGCGTCTTGGCGGCAGTGCGGGGCATCCAGGCGATGGCAGGGAGCAGTGACGTCAGGACATCGGTCTGACTTTTCCTCGCGCCACGAAGCAGCGTCCTCGCTACATTCACGTGTCCCAAATTCTTGGTCAGGCCTTCAGGCGCGACGTTCATCATATGGAATTCGATCGCCAGCGCGCGTTCGTCGGCCAGCCCCCGCCTTCGGCTTCTTGGGACAAGCAGGCTGACGGCGCCATCCGAAAAACGGCGACGGCCCAGGCGCGAGGCCAGGGATGCCACAAAGCCCGGCAGCAGCGTACCCATGTCACCACCAAGCCGCTGCTCGCAAGCGAGCCAGACACGCGAATCAACTGTCACCGCAACTGCGGGAAGCTCCACGATGGTCGATGGGGCGTGCGCTGCTTCTGCTGCTGTCACGGTCGAACCCTTCACAGGGGCGGCGGGCCTGTATCGGTGTGCCTGCGCAATCCGAGCCAGTGCGGCGACCGTCTGCGGGGCGTCAGCGAGGATCTGCCTCGCATCCGACACACACCCGGACAGCCACCCGCGAGCGCCCCTGGGCTTATACGGATTCGGAACACCCGTGCCGTTCACGGCAGCCGCGATGACGCGCAAAGCTCCCATTCCGTCGAGCACCAGATGCGATCCGACGATGCTCACAGCCGTGCTGCCATCGTCGAATGGCTGGATCGCCATTCGCCCGGCGGGACCGATGACGGGGTCTACCGGCGCTCGCGCGTGCTGGTTTGCCCACTGCAACAACCGCGATCGCGGCAGCGGATCCGAACTCCGCTCGAACGGAACAGACGTCCCCGCCACCCAGCGAGGCCGCCCCCATGGCAAGGATGACGGCTCAATGAGCCGATTGAAGGACAGCGTGATGAGCCGTTCATATGTTTGCACCAGCGCATCGAGGTTCACGTCACGATCATACAGCCAAAGGCATTGCATCAACTGGCACCGGCCAGTGGCTCTGAACAATTCGTAGGCCAGTTGGTCGAGCCAGGCGAGGCGGTGCCGCCCGTGGATAGGGGTGCCGGCCGAACTCCCCTCAAGCATCGAAGAACTCACCGGCGAGTTGGTAGTCGGCCAGGAGCCGTTCGACGAGCGCACGAAGATGCCGAGCCTCCGTTACAAGGCCGGGCTGGTAGGCAACGAAGCTCAGGGCGATAAATCCGGGTATCCCGCCGGCAAAGAGCGTAGCAACGCCTCCTCGCGCCTCGATCGCCCGGCGTGCGACCGAACGGTCGATGCCGCGGAAGCACATTCGATCAGCCGCAGCGCCATCGATCTGAAGCATGTCCCTGGGCAAGTCGCCCAAATTCGAACACGTGACCGGCAGGTCGGCGAGCGCGCCGAGCGCCAGATGGCTGGCGGCCGAAAATGCGCGCCTGGGCACGAAGGGCACCAGAGGCAGCAGCGCCGCAAGTCGATTGGGCTTCCGTCTTGTCTGCAGCAGCGTAGTCCGCAGCCGCCGCTGCAAAGAATGCAAGCGCCCGCGCGGTTCGTCGATACGCACCTTCAATGTGGCAAGCGCGACGTCGTTCCCGCCGCTGTGCGACAGACCCTCGCGCTGATTCACGGGGATCAGCAGGGTCACATCATCGTCACGGACGCGACCGAGGGCCTCAGCAAACGCCGCGGTCATCGCGGCCAGAAGCGTAAGACGGTTCGCACCGCGGCTCCGCGCTCCGGCGTCCCAGACCGACGTGGGCACGCGTATGAAGGCCGACGGAAACACAACGGTCCGGTCGTCTGCAGCTAGCACATCTGGCGATGCGGCTTGTGACTTCGGCATGTCGCGCGAATGACACGCGGTACGGGCCAGATGCCGGAGCGCTCGAAGTGTTGCTGGCGCGTCGCGCACCATGCGCTGGATCTCGGCAGCCAGCAATGTCGCGGCGCTGTGCGCCGAGCAAAGCGCTGGATAGATCGAGGGTCGCCGCTCTCCACGCGCGGCTTCGCTCACGGCGATTGCCGTCGTCAACCCGTCTGCGATGCAGTGCGATAGCACAAGCGAGACCACCGTGGAGCCATCCGTAAAGGTCTGGCTCGTCAAGATCCATGCCGGTCCGCGCACAGGGTCCAATGGAAGCTCCACCTGCGCGTCAGCCCACGCCTGCATCGTCTCGGGGGCGAGCGGCGACCCGGCGGATGTCAGAGCAGCCGACGGCGGTGGCGCACTGGCCCATTGGTGCCGTCCGAACGGAAGCAGCGCCGGCCGGATCAGCCGCGCCAGATGACCATGCGCAAGATTGTCACGGAAGCGTGTCAGCGCGTCGATGTCCACAGGCCGCAGATAGCGCCACAGCACCTGAATGACCGCATGCTGCCCGAGCGAGATATGCGCGAGATAAAGCGCCTGATCTGCGAAGGACAAGAATGCCGGCGACATGTCCGACAGGTTTGCCGGGTGCGCGACCGCCTGCGTCATCGTTCACGACCGACATCAGAGTACGTCGGCATCAATGCGTCGGCGGCCCGCCGGCATGCGCCCGCGAACGCCGCGACATAGCGGTGCATCGATGCGCGGGCTGTCTCATTTGCTGGATAAGCCGCTGTAAGCGAGAGCCCGCGTTGCGTACGGAACAGCCAGATCGCGACCTGTGCGACGATGCCCTGGTTGATATAGACCCGCCCGTTCGCCTGATGCCATTCGCGCGCAATGTGCGCACTGAGCGGAGGTACGTTCACATCCATATAGGACAGCATGACGCCGCCCGTGGCGACCGAGCGGACCGCCGGCAACCCGGCAGCTAGTTCGAGCACAAGCTCGATCGGCATCCCGGCAAGGCTCAGCCTTTCATCGAAATTGTTCTGGGCGGTCAAGGCGAGTTCAGCAAACGTTCGTTGTTGCACGTCAAAGTCGATGGGCACCACGCCCACGCACCATCCGGTTGTCCTGAAGGCCTTGGGCGATCTTCGCGTCGTTGTGGGCGTGACGACGCTGTAGCGCGAGCGACCCGCCAATTCCCGTTCGGTCAGGGCCGCGCAGGCCAACAGACCCCCGATCGCTCGCGCACCAGCAGCGTGGCATGCGGTCTCGAACGCGTCCATGACGGCATCGTCGAGGACATCCACATGTACATACTCCGCGTGATAGCGATCCTCCAACACCCCGAGCGGGAGCGCGAAAGCGGGCATCCGCCCGTTGTTTCGCTCCAGGAACGCGATCCATCGCTTCACTTCAGGATCTGCCAGCGTCGTCGCCGCTGCCCGCTGGCGCTGACTGCTGCAATAATCCAGATAGCTTCCTGGCGGTCCGAGTTGAAGCGGCCCCTCCCCGTCGAGCACAGCGCGATACGCCGAGCGGATCTCTGTCATCAAGAACGCGATCACGGTCGCATCAGCGTGCAAATGATCAATGCTTGCGAAGCAAGTGAACCCGCCCGCGCGCTGAAGAATGCCAAATCGAAAGCAATCCCATGCGAACGGTGTAGGAGTTGCCATGACATGGCCATGCCAATCCTCCGCGCTCACTTCGCCGATCGCCCTGGGCTCCATCTGGACGTCCGCGGGATCTGCGAGCACATGCCGTACGATGGCTCCGTCACGCTCTTCGAACCAGCTGTGATAGGTGTCGTGCCTGCGCAAATGGGCAGTTACCACATGGGTCATGGCTCTGAGGTCACAGCGGCCGGGTTCGTCCCACACGACGACGAGCAGCCGCGCCATCGCCTCGTGCCGCTGCTCACAGGCGCGGAAGGCATGCAGATGCTGCTCCTGTTCGTAGCTGGCTCGTACGGAAGACACCGGGGCGCGCTTCGCACTTGCCATCGATGCAGCCGACGGACACCAGAGAGTCAGTATCGCAGGCGGCCCGGACCAGTCGTGCAGCGGACGCAAATCAGTCACGGCCATCTGCTCCAGCGGGCCGCAATTCCTGCATGGCGCCATCCAGCGTGTCGGCGAGTGCGCGCACGGTCGTCGCGTTCACGGAACGGAGCCGGATGCCTGTATCGGCCTCGAGAGCAATCAGCAGCTGGAGCGTCCCGAGTGAGTCGAGGCCGTAGTCGAACAACGAGCGATCTGGATTCACGGTGCGGCGCAGGATGACAGCGAGATGCTCGATGATCAGACGCCGCAGCAAGGCCGGCCGCTCGCCGGGGGGCGCGCGTCTCAACTCCGAGCGCGAGCTGCGTGCCGGTTGGCCCGCTCCCTCCGGAGCCTGCGACAACGCCCCCGCAAACGGGCTCCGCGCGGCGAGCGCCGTCAGCCACGGGGCGCCGTCAAGATGGGCATAGGCGGCATACCCTCGGTCATGCCGCAGCAGCCTCTCGAATGCGTAGGCACCGTCGCGGGGCTCGATCATTCGCGCATCGCCGCGGGCGGAGAGATGCGCGCCGGCACCAATATCCGCCCACGCCGCCCAGGCGATCGCCGACGACGGCAACCCCTGGGCACGCCGCCACTGCGTGAACGTATCGAGCCAGCTGTTGGCGGCCGCGTACGCGGACTGACCCGGCGAACCAAAGAGCGCCGCAACCGACGAGAAACAGCAGAACCAGTCGAGTTGTTGCTTCAGCGTTGCCTCATGCAGATGCCAGGCGCCTTCCGCCTTGGGTGCCCAGTTCCGATGCAGCCTTTCCTCCGTGACGGAGGGAAGCGTGCCGTCCTCGACGACGGCTGCACCGTGCAGGACACCGCGCAATGGCAGGCCCGTCGCCGTGGCAGCTTCGACCAGGCGTCGCGCGGTCGACGGCTCCGCGATATCCGCACTAATGACCCGAACGTCGGTGCCCCGTGCTTTCATCCCGACGAGCACACTCGTCGCGGCGTCGGTTGGCTTGGAGCGCGCATTGACGATGACGCGACCGGCCCCGGCGGCGGACATCGCGTCAGCGAGGAACAGGCCGAGCCCGCCAAGACCACCGGTGACGATGTAAGCACCATCGCGCCTGAACGGCGTGCCGCACTCCGGTGCTGCAGGTACCCGGTAGCGACCGGTTCTCGGAACGGTGAGCACGAGCTTGCCGGTGTGACCGGCACCGCTCAAAATGCGAATGGCGCGATCCGCTTCGGCAAGAGGATGGATCGCGATTCCCGGCAAGGGCAGCCACTCTCCCCCGGCAAGCCTCATGACCCGCGACAGCAGCGCCTGCACGCGGGCCGGAGCCGTCATACACATCTGTGCAAGATCGACGGCGAAGAACGAGAGGTTGCGCTTGAACGGAGACAGTCCCAGCCACGTGCCTCCATAGATGTCCTTCTTGCCAAGCTCGACGAACCGCCCGCCGGCCGCAAGGAGGTCCAGGCCCGCGCGCTGCGCCGCGCCCGTGAGCGAGTTGAGGACGACGTCCACGCCGTAGCCCGCCGTGTCCCGCCGGATCTGCCCGGCGAATGCCGCGGTTCGCGAATCGTACACGTGCCGGATGCCGTCGGCCCGCAGCAGCTCGCGCCGTGCCTCGGAGCCCGCTGTTGCAAATATCTCTGCACCAGCCGCGCGGGCGATGGCCACGGCCGCCTGCCCGACGCCGCCGGTCGCCGAATGAATGAGCACCTTGTCCCCAGGTCCCATCCGGGCCAGATCCTCGAGGCCATACATGGCCGTGACAGTTGTCGTGAGAATGGCGGCCGCCTCAGCATCCGTGAGCGTGCGGGGAATCGCGACAAGCAGGCGTGCATCGCAAGTCAGATAGGTGCCCCAGGCGCCCCCGCAGCAGAGCCCGGCCACGCGGTCGCCGACGCGAAAGCCCGAAACGTCAGGCCCCACGGCCGTGACAATGCCAGCGAAGTCCAGGCCAAGTCCCTGCGTACGACCGTCCAACGAAGGATAGCGGCCATGAGCCACGAGCACGTCGGCGAAATTGACACTGGTCGCATGGACCGCCACCTCTACCTCGCCTGCGCCTGGCGCACGCCGCTCGAAGGCCGTCATCTCCAGGCTCTGCAGGTCACCGGGCACGCGAATTTCCAGGCGAGCACCATCGCGGGCCGCGTCGCAGTCCACGGTGCGGCGATCAGCGGGACCAAGCGGGCTTCGCTGCAATCGTGCGACATACGCGCTCCCTCCGCGCAGCGCCGTTTCGTCTTCGTCCGAGCCGCTCAGCAGCTGAGATCGAAGCAAAGAGACATCGACCTGCGGGCTCACGTCGATCTGGGTGGGACGAAGCGCGGGAAACTCGGCGCTGACGGCTCGCAGCCATCCACGCACACCGGCGTGCGCGAGTCGCACGGTATCGTCCGGCAGTACGCGTTGGGCCATACAGGTGACGACGAAAAGGCGGGGCCGCCGTTCGCATTGTCTCAATGCATTGGTCAGGTGAACCAGGCTGCTGATATTTGCCCGAGCTGCGTCGGGACTCGCGGGCTCATCACCGCGCGGCAAGACCACCACCACAGCTCCAGGGCGATGCCGATGCAGAGCCTCCTTAATCTGCTCGCGCCATGTGTCCCCCTTCCCCGCCCCAGCGCTGCTGAGAATGCGAGACTTGAACCCTTGCTCGCGCAGGCTTCCTTCCAGATCCAGCATCAAGCGATGCCCTGCATCATCGGCATCGAGCAGCAAGCAGGCGCCATCGTCGGGCCTGACCGTGGCAGGAGGGACGCTCCACGGCTGCCAGCCGATGTCGAGCAGGCGCGTGTTGCAGGCGACAGCGTCAGCATGCTGTTCAGCCGCGCCGCTCCCCATCGCCAATCCATCGACGCTGAGCAGCACGCGACCGGAGGCGTCGAGCAGTTCAATGTCCGCCTCGACGTGCAGCGCGTCGACGGCGATCAGGCGAGTGATGCAGTGCGCGGCGTCCGCATCCGTGCAGTGGAGCCGAAGGCTTCGCACCGAGACCGGCAGCAGCAAACGCCCGTTTGTCTCTGAAACGACCCGGGCAAACGCCCCGACCGACTGGAAGCACGCGTCAAGCAGCACGGGATGCACCGTGTAGCCTCGGCCGCCCGTTCGGAGCGAACTCGGGAGCCGAAGATCCGCAAGGAGCGAGGTGCCGTCCGCGGACACGGCCAGGCCGGCAGCCAGTGCGCGAAATGACGGCCCGTACTGGATACCCTGCGAGTCGAACCACCGCCACACCTCTTCCGTGGCAATCGGCGTCGGGTGAGCGCCGCGCAGCGCAGCCAAATCGTACGTGGCAGGCGGCTTTGCAGAGATCGCTTCAGAAAGCCGGGCACTTGCGTGAACACGCGCTTCGCCCTTCGGCTGGCTCTCGAGCCTGAAATTCAACTTGCCCGGTCGGTCCAGCACTGCCGTGCAGACGATCGGCATCGATGGCTCCGACCGCAACGCATGGTCGAACGTGATCGTCTCGACTTCCACGCGTGATGCACCAAGGGCGGTGCGCGCCGCAGCGAGCGCCATTTCGCAGAAGCCAGCGCCAGGGAAGAGCGGCGTTCCGTTGACCCGGTGGTCTGCAAGCCAGGGGTGGGCATCGAGGCCAACCTCGCATGCCCAGATGTGGCGTTCCGGCTCTTCGTGCAGGATGCGGTGGACGTTCAACAGCGGATGCGTTGACGGCAAGCGATGCGGACCTGCGGCCGGCGTCACCGGCGCAAGGAACAGCGGAGTGTGCGTCCAAGCCGGCAAAGGGAGGTCAAGCAGCTGGCCATCCGGATACAGGACATTGAAATCGATCGAGGCCCCTGCGACATGGATGGCGCCAACCAGGTTCAGAAGCCCGTTGGGCATGGGCTCGCCGCGCGTCATCGACGGAAGCGCACGGACTGCGAAGTCCGTTGCGGCAGCATTCTCCAAGACGGCGCGGGTCACGATCGGGTGCGGCGAAAGCTCGACAAAGACGCGATGGCCATCTTCAAGCGCCGCCTGCACGGCGGGACGGAAGCGAACCGACTGCCGAAGGTTGTCGATCCAGTAGGCGCGATCGCAAGCGGGGAGTTCGCGCGGATCAAGCAGCACGGTGGAGTACATCGGCGTGCGCAGATTGTGCGCGGTCACGTCCGCGAGGCGCTCCGACAGCAGCGCCAGGATCGGCTCGACTTGCGACGTGTGTGAGGCGACATCGACCGCGACCTCGCGGGCGAAAAGGCCTTCGGCCTGCCACGCGGAGACGAGGCCTTGCACGGCCTCGACGGAGCCCCCGACGACCGTCGATGCCGGCGCAGCCAGCACGGCGATCTCGACGTCGTCAATACGTCGACGCGCCAGATCTTCGCGGACCGCCGCCGGCGCCATTCCGACGGCTGCCATCGCGCCGGATCCAGCCAGCGTCTGGCACAGCATGGCGCGATGACAGATCACCCGCACGCCATCGTCCAGCGAGAGTGCGCCGGCCACGACGGCCGCCGACACTTCGCCCATCGAATGGCCGATCACAGCCGACGGCACCACACCCAGGGCTTTCAACGATGCCGCCAACGCGACCTGAAATGTGAAAATGGCGGGCTGGATACGCTCGATGCCTTCGAGTTGCGCGGGCTCGCGCAGGGTATCGGTCACCGAGAAGCCGCTGATTGCCTGAATCAGAGGCTCGATGGCGGCGACCATTCCGGCGAAGACCGGGTCGATATCGAGCAGTTCCGCCCCCATCGACTCCCACTGCGATCCCTGTCCGGAGAATACGAAGACGGGACCGCGGCTATCGTGGTCGACCCAGTCTGCATCGATCGACTGATCGGCTGCGAGCCCGCGCAATTGCGCTGTCAGATCGCCGAGCGTTCTCGCAATGAGCGCGTGCCGGACCGGCCGGTGCCCACGCCTGCAGGCAAGGGTCCGTGCGACGTCACCGGGGCGATGACTGGTGGCGCTCGCGCCCAGCCAAGCCGCGAGGTGCGCGGCCGTTGCGCGCAGCGCCTCTGGCGAGGTGGAAGAAATTGGAAACAGCCAGGGCTGCTCCTGAGTTCGGGCGGCCTCTGGTCGACAAGATGAGGCAGGCGCCTGAGGAGCCTGTTCGAGCACGACGTGCGCGTTCGTGCCGGACATGCCGTAAGACGATACGGCTGCGCGGCGGAGCCCGTCCGCGCCAGTCGAGGGCCAGGGCACGGTGTCGGTGGGAACGAAAAGCTGCGTCGCGATTGGCTGGAGATGCGCGGGCAGCCGATGGAAGTGAAGTGATCGCGGTACGGCGCCGTGCGCCAGTGCGAGCGTCACCTTGATCAGACCAAGAACGCCCGCCGCCGATTCCGCGTGGCCAAGGTTGCTTTTGAGCGAGCCGAGGGCGCAGGGCGACTGTCGTCCATACTGCGTCGAGAGGCTGTGGAACTCCTCCGTGTCGCCCACCGGCGTACCTGTGCCGTGCGCCTCGACCATGCCGACGGATGATGGATCAACCCGTGCTTCGGCAAGCGCTCGATCGATGACCGCAATCTGGGCCGCGCGGGAAGGTGCGAGAATGTTGTGCGTGCGTCCGTCCTGGTTGACGGCGCTACCGCGAATGACGGCGAGCACCCGGTCGCTGTCGCGCAAGGCATCGTTCAGCAGTTTGAGCATCACCACGCCGCAGCCTTCGGCACGCACGAAGCCATCGGCGCGCTCGTCGAATGCATGACATCGCCCTGTCGGCGACAGCATACCGAGGCCGGACGCCGAGGCGAACGTCGCAGGCGAGAACATCAACATGACCCCGCCGGCAAACGCGACGCGGCACTCGCCCGCGAGCAGACTTCGCCGAGCCGCATGCACGGCGACGAGGCTTGACGAGCACGCCGTGTCCATGGTGATCGCAGGTCCCGTAAGCCCCATCGCATGGGCGACCCGCCCTGACGCCATGCTGAAAGGCGTCCCCGTGAAAGCATAAGCCTGGCCCAGCGCACCTGCGTCACGCGTGACCTGCATGTAGTCCTGGTGCGAAAGGCCGAAGAATACGCCGGCCTCCGTCCCAGACAGGCAGCGAGGATCGCGGCCGGAATGTTCGGCGGCCTCCCAGGTGACCTCGAGCAACAGCCGGTGCTGGGGGTCCATGGCAAGGGCCTCGGGTTCGCCAACGCCGAAAAAGCGATGATCAAAGCCCGATGGGTCGTCCAGGAACGCGCCCCAGCGCGAAACCGAGCGGCCCGCCACACCTGCGAGGGGCTCGTAGTCATCGTCGGCATTCCAGCGCTGCTGCGGAATCTCGGTAACGAGGTCGGTCCCTGCCAGCAGCGCGGCCCAAAAGGCGTCCGGCGAATCGATCTGGCCCGGGAGCCTGCAGCCAATGCCGACAACAGCAATCGCAGTCACAATCAAGGCCTTATTCTGGGAGAAGACTTTTCGGTCCAACTCAATGCATGCGGGACAGGTTATTGATCGGTCGAACGATCGTCCAGCCCGTACACCGCTGGAGGCCTCGATCCGAGATCGTCCGCACCCGCTGTGGATTGTCGGGAGGGCGTCTGCGGCAAGGCGGAGCCGGGCGACGTTGGATCATTACCGCCCCCCGGCGACAGGAAAGGGTCTCGAGAGCTTGGCGGCATTCGGGAGCGAAGTGGTGAAAGCTCGAATGGCCGTAGGACGCACAAGCGACGCTTGATGCTTCCGCCTTGAGCCGGAATGCTCCGCTATCGCAGTTGAATGCCCCGACTGATTTCGCCGAAATGGCGGACGACCATTATCTCGGAAACAGCTTGTCTCGAATGTATTGCGAGGTTGGCGTCAGCTTGAGCCCGCGCGGTTTTCGCCAAGCCGCCCTGTCGATCTCCCTCTTGTCGCCGATCTTCAATGGACCTGAAGCTTTCTTGCTCAGGAAGATTGCATCGCTCATCCTTCGGCCGGACCTTCGGTTCTTGCCGTTGACTTCCTTCCACAGCCTCAACTCGCCAAGCCTGAGCTTGGGCAGCTCCTCCATGATCTCGCGACGGAGACACTTTCTCTCGCTCTCGCCGGCCCGCCTGCGGCCGCCCGGAAACATCCAGCGCTTGTCGCGCCGCCGCCGGACCAGGAGCACCCTGCCCTTCCTTGCGACGACAAGCTTTGATGACTTCGCCATTCCCTAGTCCGCCAATTCGATCGCCAGAGGTTGGTGGTCAGAAGCATCGGTTGCTTCGTTGACCTCGATACTGCGCACGCGACCGACCAGATCCTCCGTCACGAAAATGAAGTCGCGACAATCCGGCCCGTCAGTCCATTGCGCATGGTCGTAGATGCCGCAGGTCGGCGCCCGCGCGCGGCCGGGACGATTGGCGGTCCATGCATCCCGATAATTCAGGCCGGGCCGGCCTGCGCGGTCGATCAGGGCGTGCTGGGGATCGGCGACGTCGAAATTGAAATCTCCGCACATCAGGCTCGGCGCGGCGACGGTCTGGCTCCCATACGGCTCATCGTGCCGGGAGCTGGCCTGCCTGGGGCTCCCCGACGCGTCCTGTTGCAGATCCAGCAGCCGCGCGATCTGCGCCTCGCGCTGATCGGCCGAGTGAAACTCGAGATGCGTGTTGACGATGCGGACCGCGCCGAACGAGGCCTGAACCGTCACCTCCAGAGCGTGGCGGCGCATGCTGCGCACCGCACCTGCGCCCGGAAACGGCAAGAGATGATTGGCGATCTGCAACACCGGCAAACGCGACAGCGTCATGTTGCCGAAACAGTGGAGGCTGCCCGCGCGATCCATCGTCTCGATCGCCGGCCGGAAGATCGCGGAATAGCCGGGCAGCAAGGCTGCGAGCTCGGCGCTCTGATCCGCGCCATCGCCAAATCTCGGAAAATTGGCGCTCACCTCCTGGAAACAGAACACGTCCGCATCGAGCGTTTGCCTCGCGACGGTAACGATCCTGGAGAGATCGGTGACGCCGTCGCACCCCTTGCCGCACTGAATATTCCAGGTGAGAAGCCGCATTACCGGATGCCCGCGCGCATGAATGACTGAACGAACTGGCGCTGGAACAGCAGGAACGCGATCAGCAGCGGCGCCATCGTCATCACCGTCGCCGCCGTGATCACAGACCAGTCGACGCCGGTCTCAGGCGCGCCGAACACGGCAAGCCCCACCGTGAGCGGCCGCGCTTCAACCGAATTCGTGACGATCAACGGCCACAGGAAATTGTTCCAGTGATAGCTGACGGAGACGAGCCCGAAAGCGACATAGGTAGGTCGGGCCAACGGCACATAGACCCGCCAGAGGATGACGAGCGGGCCTGCTCCCTCGACCCGGGCGGCCTCGACCAGTTCCTGAGGCACGCTCTTGAAAGTCTGCCGCAGCAGGAAGATGCCAAAGGCGCTCGCCAGATAAGGCAGCGCGATCGCCGGAATCGTATCCAGCAAGCCCAGCTTGGCGATCGCGCGGTAGTTCTCGACGATGAGGACGTCGGGCATGATCATGAGCTGGAGCAGCACGAGGGCGAACGCAATGCCGCTGCCCTTGAACCTGAAGCGCGCAAAGGCATAGGCAGCCAGCGTCGACAGGATGAGCTGGCCGACCAGGACGAATGTCACCAGCACGACCGTGTTGAGGTAATACCGGGCAAACGGCGCCTGCTTCCAGGCCCGCGCGAAATTCTCCAGCGTCCAGGGCGCGGACAGGCTGAACGAGGTGGCGTAGGCCGCCGGATGCAGCGCGCTCCAGAACGCATAAGCGAGCGGAGCGAGCCAGATCAGAGCCAGCAACCATACCGCGACCGCCTCGACGGGGTGTGTCCGGCCTCTCATTGGTAGTGGATCCTGCGATCGAGGTAGCCGAATTTGAGCAAGGCAATCGCGCTCAGGAGCATGAGAAGCACGACCGTCAGCGTTGCCGCATAAGAAGAATCCTGGAACGTGAAGGCGACCTCGTAGATGTAGTAGAGCAGCAGCGTGCTGGCGTTGTTCGGACCGCCCTTGGTCATGATGACCAGATGGTCCACCAGCTTAAACGAGTTGATGACCGCATTGATGGCCACGAACAGCGTGGTCGGCATCAGCAGTGGGAATGTGATGCGGCGGAACGTGTACCACCGGCTCGCCCCCTCGATGGAGGCGGCTTCATCGAGGTCCGGCGAGAGCTGTTGCAGCGCCGCCAGATAGAAGATCATGAAGAAACCGGCTTCCTTCCAGATCACCATGACGATCAGGCAGCCCATCACCGTCGAGGGATCGCCGAGCCAGTTCCAGCCGCCGAGGCCGAACAGCCCGCGCAGCTGATCGAGCGCGCCGTAATCCGGCGTGTAGAAGAACAGCCAGATGTTGGCGACGGCGATCATCGGCAACACGGTCGGCGTGAAATACGCCAGTCGCAGAAAGCCGCGGCCGCGCATGTTGCGATTGACCCAGACTGCCATGATCAGCGCAAGCGCGATCGAGGTCGGGATGGTGCCGAGCGCGAACCAGAAATTGTTGACCAGCGCCTTCCAGAAGATCGGATCGGCCGCCATGGCCCGGTAGCTGTCCGTCCCGACGAAGACCTCGCTGCCGTTCCGCTTGGTGATGAACAGCGAATGACGGATCGTCGCCAGGATCGGCCAGTGCGTGAAGGCAACCAGCAGCACCGCCGCCGGCAACAGCAGCAGCCACGCATTCACGGCATTCCACCACGCCTGCGACCTTGCGCGGCGTTCGGGGATCGGCGATGAGGCGGCGAGATCGGTCATCTTGGAGCCGGCGGGATGGCGGCGAACCGCCACCCCGCCATGTCCTTACTTGGCGGCGCGCAGCACGCGGTCGGACTGCGCCTGCGCGGCGGCCAGCGCTTCCTGCGGCTTCTGCGAACCCGTGACCGCGGCCTGCACGGCATCGTTCACGAACTTGTAGATGCGGCCGTTTTCGTGGACGGAGAGCTCCGGCACGGCATGCTCGAGCTGATCGCGCGCCACGGTCGCCTGCGGAAAGCCCTTGGCGTAGTCTTCCATCGCCTTGGTCTTGTAGGCGGCCGGCGACACCGCGACATAGCCGGTCTTCATGCTCCACTCCGCCGCACGCTCGGGCGCCGTCATCCACTGGATGAACTTGATGGCGGCCTTCTGCTGCTCGGGCGAAGCGCTCTTGAAGATGTAGAAGCTGCCGCCGCCGGTCGGCGATCCCCGCCTCTCCTTGGCCGGCAGCATGGCCACGCCGAACTGGAATTTCGCGGCGTCCTTGACGGCCGTGAGGTTACCGGTCGTGTGCCACATCATCGCCGTCTTGCCTTCGAGGAAGTCGGTGCGGAGCGTCGCCCAGTCGATGCTGCCGGTCGGCATGACGTTGTGCTTGCGCGACAGGTCGACCCAATAGTCGAGTGCGCCGACCGTCTTCGGCGCGGTGAGGTACACCTCGGTGCCGGCCTCGTTCATCATCTTCTGGCCATTCTCGATGGCGAGCGCCTGCAGCATCCAGTAGCCGTAGCCGGTGGTCGGGATCTCGACGCCCCAACGCGTCGTGTTGGCGCCCTCCTTCTTGACCAGCTTCTTCGACATCTCGACCATTTCGTCCCAGGACGCCGGCGCCTTCTCGGGATCGAGGCCGGCTTCCTTGAAGGCGTCCTTGTTCCAGTACAGCACGATGGTCGAACGCTGGAACGGGATGCTCCAGGTCTTGCCGTCGACCTGCCCGTTGGCCATGAACGCAGGATAGAATTCCTTGAACCAGGCCTTGTCGCCGACGAGGTCGTCAAACGGCACGATGGCGTTCTCGTCCATCAGCGTGAATACGTCGGTCGACAGCAGCACCGACAGTTGCGGCGGCTGCCCGCCCTTCATGGCGGTCATCGCCTTGGTCATCGTGTCCGTGTAGTTGCCGGCATAGACCGCCGTCACCTTGACGTCCGGATTGTCCTTCTCGAAGCGCGAGACCATATCGTCGATGATCTTGGTGACGGGACCGCCGACCGCGACCGGACAGTACATGGTCAGATCCACCGCGGCAGCGGGACGTGCCCCCATCGAGAGCACGGCAAGTACGGCTGCCATCAACATCGTTCGTCGCGCAAACATCTTTCTCTCCTTCTGTAATCCGCCGAGCGCCTGAAACCACCGCTGCTATCCCGCGGAGGTCGCCAGCCGGCCCTCCCTGGCTGAAGTCTCCAATCGGCACTCCGTTGCCGGATCGAACCGATGCTCGTGACCGGCCTCCCAGGCCAGCCGCACGTCCTCACCGGGCTGAACCTTGCTGAAGCCGTCGAGTCGCACCGAGATCGGTTGACCGTCGATGTCGCACAGCACGATGCTGTCGGCCCCGAGATGCTCGACGGCCTTGACCCGCGCCGCATGATCGCCATTGGGCACGATGCGGATGTGCTCCGGCCGAATGCCGATGAGATGATCGCCCTGACGCACCAGATTCATCGGCGGTGTACCGATGAATCGCGCCGTGAACGCCGTCGCCGGCCGGTTATAGAGTTCTTCCGGCGAGCCATTCTGCTCGATGCGGCCATCGCGCATCAGGACGACGCGGTCCGCCATCGTCATGGCTTCGGTCTGATCGTGGGTGACGTAGACCATCGTCATGCCGAGACGCTGCTGCAACGCGCGGATCTCCGTTCGCATCTCGTGTCGAAGCTTGGCGTCGAGGTTGGAGAGCGGCTCGTCCATCAGACAGACCCGCGCCTCGGCGATGATGGCGCGCCCCAGCGCGACGCGCTGGCGCTGCCCTCCCGACAATTGCGACGGCTTGCGATCGAGCAGGTGCGCAAGACCGACGATATCGGCAACGCGACGAAGCCGCTCGTCACGCTCGGCGCGCGACACGCGCCGCACGCGCAGGCCGAAGATGATGTTCTCGGCCACACTCAAATGCGGAAACAGCGCATAGGACTGGAAGACCATGGAGATCTTCCGGTCCGCCGGCGACAGACGGGTCACGTCGACGCCGCCGATGGCGATCGTGCCGGCGTCGGCCTCCTCGAGACCGGCGATCAGCCGCAGCGTGGTCGACTTGCCGCAGCCGGACGGTCCCAGCAGCACCAGCAGCGAACCCTCGTCCGCCGTCAGGCTGATGTCATCGACGGCGCGCATCGCGCCCCACGACTTGGAGACATGGTTCAGCGTAATCGCCGACATGGCCGGTTCGCTCTCAGCATGATGCAGCTACGCTGACGGCGGCTCGCTCCAACGGAGCAGCGCAATGCCGGTCAAACCGGTCCATGCGTCCTCCCTTGAACCACGCGCATTCATCGGCGTAGCGACTATTATGTTCATATGAACATAGTGTGACACCATATGAAACAGAAAATTGCGTCTCTCCCGTTCAAATGATACTTTCGTTGGGAACGGAGGGCTCATGCCCAAGAGCGCCACGACACGTCAGGTCCACATACTGGAGATCGTGCGCGAGCAAAGCTTCGCTTCCATCGAGCAGCTTGCGGCGCGTTTCGAGGTGACCCAGCAAACCATCCGCCGCCTTGTGAATGCGCTCTGCGACCAGGGACTGCTTCGGCGCGTGCATGGCGGGGTCAGCCTCCCCGTCCAGAATCAGAACCTCGCCTACGGCAGCAGACACAGGCTGAACGCCGAGGCCAAGCAGCGGATCGCGCATGCGACCGCCAAGCTCATTCCCGACGGAACGTCGCTGATGATCGGGCTCGGTACGACGCCCGAATATGTCGCGCAGGCACTGTCCCGCCGACGGGATCTGCGGGTGATCACCAACAGCCTGAATGTGGCCGCCGCCTTCTCGCACAATCCGGACGTGGAGATCACCATCGCCGGCGGCACGCTGCGATCGCTCGACCGCGACATCATCGGCGAGGCCGCCGTGCGTTTCTTCTCGGGTTTCCGCGCCGATTTCGGGATCTTCGGCGTCGGCGGCGTCGATCCCGACGGGACGCTGCTCGACTTCCATGTCGACGAAGTCAAGGCACGCCAATCCATCGCCGCCAATTCGCGAACCTCCGTGCTCGTGGCCGACATCACCAAATTCGGGCGCAATGCGACGGTTCGCGGCGGCCACCTCGACGAGTGCCACCATCTCGTCATCGACGACCGCTTGCCGGCAGCGTTCGAGCCGGTCGCTCGGGGATATAGCGGGCAGATCCATACGGCCGGCGGTGCTCGTGCGGATCTCGAGCACATCGGCAACACCTAGCCGGCAATTGCACATCATCACTGCTTGGCCGATCGCGTCTCCCCGGAGGCGAGGTCCGCGATCGATTCACGCTGCGCGCCAAACGGCCGGAGGACGACCCATTTTGTCGCGATTGACTTGTTATAACATTTGGGCAAATGTCCTAACTAACCGGAAAAATAAATCCGGATTTTCGGGAGGACCGCATGCCGTCATTCAAGCCGACGCGACGAACGCTACTCAAGACCGGAACCGCAGCCGCCGCCTTCGCGACGTTTGCTCCGGCCTTTCTCCGGCAAGCTGCCGCGCAGGACGCCGATCTCGCGCCTTACAAATCCGCTCAGATCGATTGGCAGCAGGTTTCCGGCGAGACCATCACGGTCGCCGTGATCCCTGCGAGCTATTTCGAGAACCTCATCACGCTGGCGCCACAGTTCAAGGCGCTCACCGGCATCGACGTTCGCTTCGAGAAGATTCCGCCGGCGCAGATCCGGCAGAAGAGCGTCATCGACCTGACCTCGAAGACCGGCACCTACGCGACCCATGCCGCGGACCCCATGTATTACGCGCTCTATGCCGCGAACAAATGGGTCGAGCCGCTCGACACCTACCTCGCCGACAAGTCGCTGACCGATCCGGCCTGGTTCAAGCTCGACGACATCATTCCGGCCTGGCGCAGAGCCAACGGCATCGACGGCAAGCTCTACGGCATGCCCTATGACGGCGAGGTCACCATTCAGGTCTATCGCAAGGACCTCTATGACGCGAAGGGCCTGAAGCCGGCCGACACGCTGGAGGCCTATATGTCCAACGCCGCGGCGTTGAACACGCCGAACGATCGCGTCTGGGGTGCAGCCCTGCGCGGCGTCGCCGGTGCCGGCCAGAACATGTACATCTATCCGTCGATCTTCCGCGAGTTCGGCGGCGACTGGATGAAGGGCGGCAAGCTCGCCGTCAACGGCCCCGAGGCCGAGGCGGCGCTCGCCTGGTACGTCGACGTCATGAAGAAGTATGCGCCGACGGCGGCGGCGAACTGGAACTGGCCGGATATCGCCGACGCCTTCTCGCAAGGCACCGTCGCCAGCTACATCGACGCGCATTCGTCGGCTTCGGTCATCAACAATCCCGAAAAGTCCAAGGTGATCGGCAAGGTCGCCTATGCCCGCTGGCCCAAGGGTCCCTCGGGCAAGCGCACCACGTCGATCTGGAACTGGGGCTTCCCGATCAACTCCGCGCTGCCGGAGAAAAAGCGCAAGGCCACCTGGCTGTTCATCCAGTGGGCCGCGAGCGCCGAGACCCAGGCGCGCACCGCGCACAAGTTCGCCGGCCCCACCAAACGCTCGGGCGTCAACCGCACCTCGGTGTGGAAGGATCCCGATTACATCAAGCTGATGAACGGCTTCGGCGAGAACTTCGTCGAGGTCACGATGGGTGCCCTGCAGGAGGACACCGACGTCGACTGGCGTCCGCGCGTGCCGCAATGGCCGGCGATCGGCGACACCATGGCGACCGCGATCCAGTCGGCCCTCTCCGGCCAGGCCACGATCAAGGCCGCACTCGACGATGCGCAGCGCCGCATCGAACCGATGATGCGCGGCTGAGCCATGACGACGACAGCGGTGACATCGGCCGGGATCGCGAGCGAGGCGCCTCGCAGCGATTTCGGCCGCGTCCTGGCGCAGCGCGAGCGCCGGTTTGCGGCGGCCCTGCTTGCACCGGCGTTTCTTGCGCTGCTCGCCACCACGACGTTTCCGCTGCTCTTCCTGGTCTACACCAGCGCATTCCGGATGGATCTGGCGATGCCGTTCACCAACGGCTTCGTCGGGTTCGAGAACTACCAGGTGCTGCTCTCCGACGAGCGCTTCTGGGCCTCGCTGCTGGTGAGCCTGGTCTATACCGGCTCGACCGTCGCGTTGCAGGTCATCATTGGCCTGGCGCTCGCCCTGCTGGTCATGGACATGAAGCGCGGCCAGGGCTGGTTCAGGGTCATCGCCATCCTGCCCGTGGTGCTGTCGCCGGCCGTGGTCGGCATGATCTGGCGCACCTTCATGCTGGCACCGGAATTCGGCATCGTCGACTTCCTCGCCATCAACGCCGGCCTCGGCAGCAAGAACTGGCTCGGCGATCCCACGCTCGCGATGGTTTCGGTGATCGCGATCCATACCTGGCAATGGACACCGTTTGCCTTCATGGTGCTGCTGGCCTCGCTCGCCTCGCTGCCCGAAGACATCTACGAGGCGGCACGGCTCGACCGTGCCTCGGCCTGGCAACGCTTTCGCCGCATCACCCTGCCCTTGCTGCGCCCGGCGATCGTCATGGTCATCATCATGCGGACCATGGTGGCGCTGACCGCTTTCGCGGCGATCTTCACCGTCACCGCCGGCGGCCCCGGCACGGCGACCGAGATCCTCAACCTCTATGCCTACCGGAAATCCTTCACCGAGCTGTCGATCGGCTACGGCTCGGCGCTCGCTGTCGCGCTGCTGATCGTGACCATCATCATCTCGGGCCTCCTGTTCGCGATGCGGAGGGCGAAATGACCGCAAAGCGCGTGCGCATCATCGCCCTGCTCGCGATCTCCGCGGTCTTCCTGCTCGCCTGGGCGTTCCCGATCATCTGGAGCGTCCTGAACTCGCTCAAGACCGATTCCGACGTGCTGGCCTATCCGCCCAAGCTGGTGTTCACGCCGACGCTGGAAGCCTATCGCGACGTGCTGTTCGGCTCTGGGTCGATCCTGCCGAACCTCCTCTCCAGCGTCATCATCTCGGTCGGCACCACCGTGGTCACCATGCTGATGGCGGTGCCAGCGGCCTATGCGCTGGCGCGCCTGCGCTTTCGCGGCAAGAAGTTCGCGGGCTTCTACGTGCTGGCGACGCAGATGCTCCCGCCGGTCGGCATCATCATCCCCTATTTCCTGGTGCTGCGGAACATCGGCTGGATCGACACCTATCAGGGCATCATCCTGATCTATCTGTCGTTCTCCCTGCCCTTCGCGATCTGGCTCTTGGTCTCCTATTTCGAGGACATTCCCTTCGAGATGGAGGAAGCCGCCTATCTCGACGGCGCCAGCCGATTGAAGACATTGTGGCGGATCATCATTCCGCAGGTTCGCGGCGGCATCGCCGTGACGATCGTGTTCGTGTTCCTCAATGCGTGGAACGAATTCCTGTTCGCCGTCGTGCTGAGCGGCAACACGGTGCGTCCGGTCACGGTCGCGATGTTCAATTTCGTCTCCGTCGAGCAGACGCTGTGGGCCAAGCTCGCCGCGGTCTCGGTCCTCGCCATGCTGCCTGTCGTCGTGCTCGGCGTGGTCGCGCAGAAGCATATCGTGAAGGGCCTGACGGTCGGTGCAGTCAAGGGCGGAGGACGCCGATGAGCGGCCAGGGTCAGGTCAGTTTTCGCAACATCGTCAAGATGCACGGCGAGTTCGCCGCGCTCAAGGGCGTCAATTTCGACATCAAGCCGGGCGAGTTCTTCGCCCTGCTCGGCCCGTCCGGCTCCGGCAAGAGCACGACGCTGCGCATCCTCGCCGGGCTGGATGCGCCGACCGCCGGCCGCGTGCTGATCGACGACAAGGACGTCACCTCGACCGACGCGCGTGACCGCGACATCGCCATGGTGTTCCAGAGCTATGCGCTCTACCCGCACATGACGGTGGCCGAGAACATCGCCTTCCCCCTGGAAATGGCCAAGCTGCCGAAGTCCGAGATCGCGCCCGCCGTGAAAGACGCGGCCCGAAAAGTGAAGATCGACCACCTGCTCGATCGCAAGCCGGGCCAGCTCTCGGGCGGCCAGCAGCAGCGCTGCGCGCTGGCCCGCGCCATCGTGCGCAAGGCGCGCCTGTTCCTGCTCGACGAACCGCTGTCCAACCTCGACGCCAAGCTGCGGCTCGAAACCCGCGCCGAGCTGAAGAAGCTGCAGCGATCGCTCGGCGTCACCGCCGTCTACGTCACCCACGACCAGGAGGAGGCGATGACCCTCGCCGACCGCATGGCGGTGTTCATGTCGGGCGAGATCCAGCAGGTCGGCACACCCGCCGAGGTGTTCGCCCGTCCGAACTCGATCGACATTGCCGGCTTCATCGGCAATCCCCCGATGAACCTCGTCCCCGCCCGTTACGTGGACGGCGACGTCATCATCGCAGGCCATCGCCTCAAGACGACGGCTACGACCGCGGGTGAGCGCGATGTGGTGGTCGGACTTCGGCCCGGCGCCCTGCGCTTGGCGGAGGGGGGCCTCGGCGCGCGCGTCGATCTGATCGAAGACCTCGGCGATACCGCCGTGCTCGATCTCGACTGCGCCGGCACCATGATCCGCATGCGCGTCGCCGACGGCAACATACCCGGAGAGGGCGACACGATCTCGATTACCGCCCGTCCCCAGGACATTCACCTGTTCGATCCAGCGACACGCAGGCGGCTCTGACACCATGGCTGTTCAAACACGCAAGAAGAAACCTGCACCGCTCGGCAGCGATGTCGTCACGGAGGGCTCGACGCCCCTGCATATCCAGATCCGTGAATCCATTCGCAGCCAGGTGCGCGACGGCAAGCTGATCGACGAGACCGGCCGCCTGATGACCGAGGCCGAGCTCGGCCGTCATTTCGGCGTCAGCCGTATCACCATCCGCAACGCCATCGCGCCCCTGGTGAACGAAGGCATGTTCGACCGCTCGCGCGGCCGCGGCACCTTCCTGCGCTCGAACCAGCCCGAGAACTGGGTCGGCCACCTCATGGGCTTCTCGGAAACCATCCGCGACGCCGGCTACCAGGCCGGCGCCACGATCCTGCAGCAGGGCATGACCAACCGGCACGATGCCGCCGTTCGCGAGCAGCTGCGCGAACGCGCCGTCTGGCAGCTCCGGCGCCTGCGGCTCGCGGACGACACGCCGATCGCCATCGAGCATGCCTTCTATCCCCCGGATATCGGTCTCGAGCTCGAGAAGCGCGATCTGGTCTCGATCATCATGTACCGCGTCTTCGAGGACGAGCTTGGTCTCGCCATCAAGGACGCCCAGCAGACCATCAGCGCCGACCTCGCCGACGCCGGCAGCGCCAAGCTGCTGGGGGTGAAGGTCGGCTCGCCCCTGCTCTCCATCGAGCGCGTCACCTTCGGCAAGGACGGACGGGCGCTCGAGCTGCTGCGCGCCGTGTACTTGCCGAAATATTTCCGCCTCAGCATCAGCCTGACGCGCCGCCACTAGCAACGCCACACGTCAATCACGAGGACAAGAACATGCCGAATGGCGCAAAGACCCCCGATAGTCCCAACGTCCTGCTCATCCTCAACGACGACATGGGCTTTTCGGACATCGGCTGTTACGGCGGCGAGATCCAGACGCCGAACCTCGATCGCCTCGCGGCCAATGGCTTGCGCTATTCGCAGTTCTACAACACCGCCCGCTGCAGCCCCTCCCGCGCCTCGCTGCTCACCGGCCTGCATCCGCACCAGACCGGCATCGGCATCCTCACCTACAGCAACGGCCCCGAGGGCTACGCCGGCAATCTCAACAACAGCTGCGTGACGATCGCCGAGGCCCTGAAGAGCAAGAACTACACGTCCTACCTCAGCGGCAAATGGCACATTGCCAGCAGCCTGACGGAGCCGACCGACGCATGGCCGATGCAGCGCGGCTTCGACCATTTCTACGGCACCATCATCGGCGCCGGCAGCTTCTATCATCCGAACACGCTGACGCGCGGCAACGACAATATCGAGCACGAGGCCGTGAAGGATCCGTCGTTCTTCTACACCGACGCAATCAGCGATCAGGCCGCCGCCTTCATCCGCCAGCACAAGGCACAGAAGCCCGACGCGCCGTTCTTCCAATACGTCGCCTATACGGCGCCGCACTGGCCGCTCCATGCCCATGACGAGGACATCGCCAAGTACAAGGGCCGCTTCGACGCCGGCTGGGACAGGCTGCGCGAGGAACGCCTCAAGCGCCTCGTTGACGACGGCATCATCCATCCGAACTGGCGCCTGACCGATCGCGATCCGACCCAGCCACCGTGGACCGACGCGGAGCAGCGCGAATGGACGCTGCGCTGCATGGAGGTTTACGCAGCGCAGATCGACCGCATGGACCAGGGCATCGGGCGGATCCTGAAGGCGCTGGAAGAGACCGGTCAGATGGACAACACGCTGATCATCTTCCTCTCCGACAACGGCGCCTGCGCCGAGGATATTCCGGAGGGCGTCACGGCAAAGGAGCTGGTCGACCAGCTCATGATCGCCCAGGCCAAGACACGCGACGGCCGGCCGGTGCGCTTCGGAAACGACCCGACCTTGATGCCCGGCGCCGAGGACACCTACCAGAGCTATGGCACCGCCTGGGCCAATCTCTCCAACACCCCCTTCCGTCTCTACAAGCACTGGATCCACGAAGGCGGCATCGCGACCCCGTTCATTGTGCACTGGCCGCGCGGCATCTCCGAAAAGGGCGGGCTGCGGCACAATCCAAGCCAGCTCACGGACGTGATGGCGACCATCCTCGACGTCACGGGCGCCGCCTATCCCAAGGAGTATAACGGCAACGCCATCCTGCCCTGCGAAGGCGAGAGCCTCGTGCCGTCCTTCGCCTCGGCCTATGGCAACCGCGGCCCGCTGTTCTGGGAGCACGAGGGCAATGCGGCCGTGCGCGTCGGCAAGTGGAAGCTGGTGCGGAAGTACCCCGGCCCCTGGGAGCTCTACGACATGGAGACCGACCGCACCGAGATGAACGATCTCGCCGCGCAACATCCGGATCGCGTCCGCGAGATGATGGCGCAGTACCAGCAATGGGCCAATCGCTGCGGCGTGATCCCCCGCGAAAAGATTCTCGAGCTGATGAAGGCGGAAGGCGGCACCGCCTTCTGGGAGGAAGAGAAGCAGAAATAGGGCATGACTGGGGATCGCTCACATTGTTGCACCCTGCGCGCCGCCGGCAATGAACCGGCGACGGGCATCGATGCGCAGGCAGCGATCCTTCCCAGTCCAACCCCGATCCCGCGCCGCTGGAGCTCGCTGATCGGCGGATCCTTCCACATGGGATCCGCCGGCGGGGGCTTTGTCGAGGACGGCGAAGGCCCGGTGCGGCTCGTCACGCTGTCGCCGTTTGCCATTGCCTGTCACACCGTGAGCAATCTGCAATTCGGCGACTTCGTCCGGGCCACCGGCTACACGACGGATGCCGAACGCTACGGCTGGAGCTTCGTTTTCGACGGGCTGCTGCCGGAAGAGACACGTGCGGACCACACGACGCGCGTTCAGGAAACGCCATGGTGGGTGCCGGTGACGCGCGCCTATTGGGCGCAACCAGAGGGGCCGAACAGCAGCATCCTGGACCGGCTAGATCACCCCGTCGTCCACGTCTCCTGGAACGACGCACAAGCTTACTGCGGATGGTCCGGCACACGCCTGCCGACCGAAGCGGAATGGGAGATGGCCGCGCGCGGCGGGTTGGACCAAGCCACCTATCCCTGGGGCAACGCGCTGCAGCCCGACGGCGAATATCGCTGCAACATCTGGCAGGGCAACTTTCCCGACCGCAACACTGTGGATGATGGCTATTTCGGTACGGCGCCGGTTCACAGTTTCGCGCCCAACGGATATGGCCTGCACAATGTCGCCGGAAACGTCTGGGAATGGTGCGAGGACTATTTTTCACCGAGCTATCACAGCCTCATGCCATCACAAGACCCCTTGAACCGCGAGCCAGCTCTCAACCGATCGATGCGCGGCGGATCCTTCCTCTGCCACGAATCCTACTGCAATCGCTACCGCGTCGCGGCGCGAAGCTCCAATACGCCCGATTCCGCGTCCAGCAATATCGGCTTTCGCGTCGTGCGCACCGAGCCTCTGCGGGATCCTTCATAGAATGGAGCCGGCACCACATCCCGCGAGGCCGGCCGCTGCCCCCGGCATCCGGCTGCTGCCATTGGTCCTGCGCAATTTCGTGCGCAATCGCGAGACCGGCCTCGTGCTGGTCGCCATCGTCGTCGGGCTGCTCAGCGGTGTGCTGGTGGCTGCGATCTCGAGCCTCAGCCAGGTCTCGCACGCGCTGCTGTTCGACATTCCTTTCGACGCTCACCTCAGTGCCACCGGCGTGATCTCGTGGCAGCGCACGCTGCTGATCCCCCTGCTCGGTGGGCTGGTGCTTGCGCTGATCGGGCTTTACTTCGCCCGGCGCGTCAAGGGACAGCAGCTTGCCGACGCCATCGAGGCCAACGCGCTCTATGGCGGCCGGGTGTCGTTTCGCGGCAGCCTGCTGATCTCGATCCAGACGCTGCTGTCCAACGGTTTCGGCGGATCGGTCGGACTGGAAGCCGGCTACACCCAGATCTGCTCGATGTTCGGCTCCCACGTCGGCCAGCGCCTGGCCGCCCGGCGCAACGACATGCGGCTGCTGGTCGCCTGTGGCGCCGCGGGAGCGATCAGCGCCGCGTTTTCGGCGCCGCTGGCCGGCGCCTTCTATGCCTTCGAGGTCGTGCTCGGCGCCTACACGTCCGCCGGTCTCGTGCCGGTCATCGCCAGCGCCGTCACCGCCTGGCTTGTGGCGCGGCAATTGACGCATCAGTCCTTCCTGATGGTGCCCGGCTTCCCCTCGCCGGTTTCCGTCGAGATGATCGGGCAGACCGTGCTGATCGGCATCATCTGCGCCTTTGTCAGCATCCTCGTCATGCTCGCCGTCGCATTCGCCGAGCGATGCTTTCAGCGCATCACGGTGTTGAAGGGCCTGCTGCGGCCGATGCTCGGCGGTCTGCTTCTCGGCGGCCTCGCTTTGCTGACGCCGACCGTGCTCGGCGCCGGCCACGGCGCGATGCAGATTCTGCTGGTCAGCAATCCGACCTGGCTGCTGCTCACGACCACCATCGTGTTCAAGATCCTGGCCTCCGCCATCTCGCTCGGCTCGGGCTTTCGCGGCGGCCTGTTCTTTGCCTCGCTCCTGCTCGGCGCGCTGATCGGACAGCTCTACAGCGTCGTGCTGACCGGCCCTCTTCCCACGCTGGCGCTTCAGCCCGGCACCGCCGCGATCGCAGCGCTCGCCGCGCTCGGAACCGGCGTGCTCGGAGCGCCGTTCAGCATGGTCTGTCTCGCGCTCGAGATCACCGGTGATTTCTCCGTCACCGTTGGCGCCGTGGTCGCCTCGTCGGTCTGCGCGCTGATCGTGCGTGAACTCTTCGGTTACAGCTTTGCGACATGGCGCTTTCATCTGCGCGGCGAGGCGATCCGCGGTCCGCAGGACATCGGCTGGATCCGGCAGATGAGTGCGGCATCCCTGATGCGCGCCGACTTCGAGAACGCGCTGACGACGATGCCGATCGGCGAGGCGCAAAGGCAGTTCTCGCCGGCGCTGGTTCACCAAATCGTGTTGCGTGATCCCAACGGCATCTATGCGGGCATCGTGCCGGCCGCCACGCTGCATTCCCTGGCCAGCCGGGACGAGGAGTTGCTCGGGTCGCTGGCGCAGCAACAGGATGAATATCTGCTCCCGACCACCCCGGTTCGCGAAATCCTGAAGGCCTTCGAACGCAGCGAGGCCGACGTGCTCGCGGTTGTCGACCGTCCCGACCATCGCGCCACGATCGGCACCCTCAGCGAATCTCACGTTCTACGCACTTACGGCGAAGAGCTCGAACGCCGGAACCAGGAACTGTTCTCGCGTTGATGGCCGCTAGGGCCGCAGATCCATGTCGATCCGCACGAAGTCACCGCGGTAGGTGACTTCGCCGAGATAGATCACGGTGCGGTCCTGCGTCGTGAAGATGCGGCGGACTTCGGCCACCGGCGAATTCAGCGGCACACGCAGCAGCCGCGCCGCCTCGATATCCGCGGTACCGATCGTCAGGGTCTGGCGCGCGCTGGCGATGGCGGGATCCCTGAGATCGTTCAGGATCGGGATCACGGTCTCGTTGCGAAAACGCTTCGGCGACCTGCGAAAAATCTTCTCGTCGAGATAGATGGAAATGACGCAGTAAGGCTGCTTCTGCCGCGAATGCAGGCGGCGCATGAAGACGTACTTTTCGGCCGGCTTGCCATCCCCGGGAAGCAGCGGGGCATTGCTGCGACTTTCCGAGATGTTGATGATCTCGGGCGAGGTGTCGCGATACATGTCGGCGAGATCGGACAGCGTGGTCTCGACCTTGAGCCAGCGATCCTGCCGCACCGTCCCCGTGACGAAGGTGCCGCGGCCCTGCTGCGCCTCGATCACGCCGTCCCGGGCGAGCAGCTCCACCGCCTGCCTGATCGTGACGCGCGACACACCGAACTCGGCCGCCAACTCCTCGTTGGCCGGCAGGCGGAATCCCTGGGTCCAGACACCGCGCGCGATGCGCTGCCGGAAGATGTCGGCGATCTGCGCGTATTTGGGGACGTGACTGTCGGAACTCAATTCCATCTCGTCCTCCGGAATTCAGGCCGCGCGATCAAGCCATGACCAGTGCGGCACCGCGTTCGCCGATCATCAGGCTGGTCGCATTCGTGTTGGCCGAGGTGATCTGCGGCATCACCGAGGCGTCGATCACCCGCAACCGTTCGACGCCGCGCACGCGCAGCTGCGGATCGAGCACGGCCTGCGCGTCGCTGCCCATGCGACAGGTCCCGACGCAGTGAAACACCGTGCCACCCGTATTGCGCGCAAAGTCCCACAGCCCGGCATCATCCCTTGCCGCCTCGCCCGGCACCATCTCGACGTCCCAGAGCGGGCGAAACGCCCTCTGCTGATAAATCTCGCGCAGAATCTTCAGGCCCGCAACAATGGTCCTGCGGTCGATCTCCTCGGCAAAATAGTTCGGCGCGATGCGCGGCTGCTCGAACGGATCGGTCGAGCTGATCGCAAGCCGTCCGCGCGACTTTGCGTGGCACTGCCAGACCGAGGCCGTGAAGCCGGAATAGCTGTGCAGGGGCTCGCCGGGCTTGTCGACCGAGAGCGGCATCACGTTGAACTGCACGTCCGGTCGTCCGCCGACCGCGTATTCCGTGCAGGCCGCGCCGCCCACCTGCCCCGCCCCGACCGTCAACGGACCGCTGCCCACCAGCATCCACTGCAAGCCCATCTTCGCAAGCTCGACGGGGTTGCGGACCTGGTCGTTGAGCGAAATCCGTTCCTTCAGGCGGACGATCAGCCGGGCCTGATAATGGTCCTGGAGATTGGCGCCGACGTCGGGAGACTCGGCAATGACGGGAATGCCGAGCCTGCGCAGCAGGTCCGCCGGACCGACGCCGGAGAGCTGGAGGATCTGCGGCGACTGCAGTGCGCCGCCGGACAGGATGATCTCACGATCGGCCGTCGCACTGTGCACCTGCCCCTTGCTGATCCACTCGACGCCGGTCGCGACGCGGCCGTTGAAAACGACCCTGCTGACCTGCGCATGGGTGATGATGGTGAGGTTGGGACGGCCGGCGGCGGGGCGCAGAAACGCAGATGCCGAACTTGTCCGCCAGTGCCGCCCGATGCCGAGCTGGTAGGTACCGACGCCCAGCGTCGTGGCGCCGTTGAAGTCGGGATTGCGCGGCAGGCCGAACTCTACGCCCGCCTCGACCCAGGCCTTCGATGCCGGATTGTCGTTGCGAAGGTCGGAGACCTCGAACTCCCCGAGCCCACCGTGAAACTGGCTCTCGCCGCCGCGGTAGCGCTCGTAGCGCCGGAAATACGGCAGGAGTTGGCGATAGCTCCAGCCATCGGCGCCAAGGCGCTCCCAATCGTCGAAATCCTCGTGCTGGCCCCGGATGAAGATCAGGCCGTTGATTGACGAAGAACCGCCGAGCACGCGGCCCCGCGGCCAGACGATGGCGCGGCCGCCGCTCCCCTCCGAGGGCTCGGTCTTGAACAGGCGCGAGAACCGCTCGTTGAAGATGGTCCGGTAGTAGCCGACCGGAAGTTTCAGCCAGAAGTTTCGATCCGAGCCGCCGGCCTCCAGCAGCAGCACGCGGCAGGACGGATCGGCCGACAGCCGGTTTGCAACGACGCAACCGGCCGAGCCCGCGCCGACGATGATGTAGTCGTAGCCGCGTGCTGACATCAGATCGTCCGGTATTGTTCGATAGAGGCAAGATCGGGCGTGATGCCGAGGCCCGCTTCGTCGCCGAGCTCGATCATGCCGTCGCGGACGTCGAGCACGGGACCGCAGAACCGGTCGCGCAGCGGGTTTTCGTTGCAATCGACCTCGAGCAGGCCGTCGCCGCCGACGCCGGCGAGCAGATGCGCGGATGCCAGAAGGCCGATGCCGGCGCCAAGATAATGCGGGCAGAACATCTTTCCCGACGTCAGGATGTCGCGGGCAATGCTTGCGCAAGCCGACAGCCCGCCCCATTTGGCGATGTCGGGCTGGACGACACCGAGCAACGGCTCACGCAGCACCTCGGCAAAACCGGCGTGGCTTGCGATGTTCTCGCCGGCCGCGAGCGGAAAGCGGATGGCCTCGCGCAATTGCGCCCATTCCTGACGGGGGCGATCGGCGCGGATCGGCTCCTCGAGCCAGGCGAGACCGAAATGCTCGAGTTGCGGCGCAAGTTCCAGCGCCTGCGCAATGGTCCAGCCCTGGTTGACGTCGGCGGCCAGCAGGCCATCGCCAACAAGCCGGCGCAGGGCGGCGAGATTGGCGCGGTCAGCCGCCGGATCGAAGCCGATCTTCAGCTTCAACGCGCGGTAGCCGCGGCCCAAGGCCGCTTCGGCCGTCCGCTCGGACCCGACCGGATTGATGCCGCTGGCGTAGACCTTGATCTCGCGCCTGGCTCCGCCGAGCAGCCTCCAGAGCGCGAGGTTCTGGCGGCGCGCGTGGAGATCCCAGACGGCGAGATCGATGCCGGCAATCGACTGCGCAAACGGGCCGGCTTCTCCGGACTGGAGCGCGAGCACCGAGGTTCCCCGTGTCAGGCGCTCGAACGCGGCGGACGGCTCAGGCGCATCGAATCCGACCAGAGCCGGAGCAAGCACCTCGTTGACGAGCCGAACACGATGTTCGGCGCCCGGTGCAGGAAAATTGCACCACACTTCGCCCCACCCGATGTTCCCGTCGCTGTCTTCAACGCGGACGAAGACGGCCGGCCGGTCCTTCATCCGTCCAAAGGACGTGATGACCGGCGACGTCAGCGGGTAGCGATAGCCAAAGGCCTGGACGCTTCGGATGGTGAAGGGCGATGTCATGCGGGAAAGCCTGTGACGACTACGACCAAAGGCGCCACTTGTATGGTCCTCCTATTTATAATATGACCTCTGAAAACATCAACCGCAATCTGGGTGGACGCGTCGAATGAACGGAGCTGGCCTGAGACGCTTTGGTCTCGGATTGTTACCGTGGATCGGTGCAATCCTGCTCTGGTACGCCGTGCGCTGGAGTGGCTTCGTCAACGTCTCGCTGATCCCCGCACCGCACCAGGTCGCCGCAAAATTCTTCGAGCTTCTCACGAAGGAAGGCCTGCTGATCGACATCTTCGCCTCGACGCGGCGCGTCTTTCTCGGCGTCGCGCTCGGCATCCTCGTGGCCGTGCCGGTCGGATTTCTGCTCGGGTGGTATCGCCCCGCCCGTACCTTCGCCGACCCGATGATCAACTTCTTCCGCGCGCTGCCGCCGATCGCGCTGATCCCGCTGGTGATCGTCTATTTCGGCGTCGACGAGCTCGCCAAGCTCGTCATCCTGTTCTACGCCTCGTTCTTCTCCGGCGTGATCGTGATGTATGAGGGCGTCTCGCAGATCACGCCGCTCTACATCCGCGTGGCGCAGACGCTCGGCGCCAACCAGGCCGAGATCTTCCGCAAGGTCATCATTCCCCTCACCGTCCCGCACATCCTCACGGCGCTGCGCGTGGCGTTGGGCGTGGCCTGGGCGACCCTGGTCGCATCCGAGCTGATCGCGGCGCAGCGCGGGCTCGGCGCCATGATCCAGAATGCCTCGACCTACTTCCTGCTCGACGTCATCTATGTCGGCATCATCTGCATCGGCCTGATCGCGCTGATCATGGATCTGATCCTGCGCAAGATCACGGCGCGGCTATTGGTCTGGCAGGATCGGGCCATCGCATGAACAAGCGCGCACAGTTCGACAAGGTTTCGCTGTCCTTCGAAACGCCAAAGGGCCGCCTCAACGTCGTCGAGGACGTCAGCTACGACATCAACGACGGCGACTTCATCGCGGTGATCGGGCCGTCCGGCTGCGGCAAGACCACGATGATGAGCATGCTCGCGGGCTTCCAGAAACCGACCACCGGCAACGTCCTGTTCGACGGCCGTCCCGTCGCCGGCCCCGGCCCCGAGCGCGGCGTCATCTTCCAGGAATACGGCGTCTTCCCCTGGCTGACGGTGAAGCAGAACATCGCCTTCGGCCTGACGCTCAACGCCAACCATGTTCCGGCCGCCGAGCGCGACGCGATCTGCGATCACTATCTCGGCCTGATGGGCCTGTCCGACTTCGCCAATTCCTATCCGAAGCATCTGTCGGGCGGCATGCGGCAACGCCTCGCGATCGCGCGGGCCTATGCGGTGAAGCCGCAGTTTCTCCTGATGGACGAGCCGTTCGGAGCGCTCGACGCCCAGACCCGCTCCAACATGCAGAACCTGCTGCTCAAGGTGCTTCAGACCGAAGGCAAGACCGTCATGCTGATCACCCATTCCGTCGAAGAGGCGATCTACCTCGCCTCGCGCATCGTGGTGGTGACGGCGCGGCCGGCGCGGATCAAGGAGATCATCGACGTTCCCTTCACCTATCCGCGCGACGAGTCGATCCAGGAGCGCCCGGAATTCGCCGAGCTGCGAAGCCATATCAGGCAGCTCGTGATGGACGAATATCGCGCCCAGCAGGCGCAGCTGCGTCCAGTTTCATTCTCGGAATAACAAACAAAACGGAGGACACATCATGGATCGGCGGCAATTTCTGACCACGACGGCGGGCCTTGCGCTCGGCACCTTCACGGCCGCGGCGCCGGCGATCGCGCAAGCGAAGACGAAGGTCCGCGTCGGCTATCTTCACACCGTCGCCGTCGACGGCCAGATCTGGACCGGCATGGACCGCGGTTCCTTCGAAAAGCAGGGCCTCGATCTCGAGCTGCGCCAATTCAACACCGGCCTGGAGATCTTCCAGGCCCTGATCGGCGGCAGCCTCGACGTGCTGGCGACCGGCGCGGTGCTCTCGAACTTTCCGGCCCGCGGCCAGGGCAAGGTGTTCCTGATCAACGACATCGAGGTCGCGACGGCGCAGCTCTGGGTTCGCGGCGATCAGGGCATCAAGTCGTTCGCGGATTTGAAGGGCAAACGCATCGCAACCGCGACCGGCACGACGGCGCACGTGTTCCTCGATACCGCGCTGCGGGCCAACAAGGTCGATCCCAAGGAGGTCGAGCTCGTCAACCAGACCATGCCGGCGGCCGTGACCGCCTTCATCTCCGGCGCCGTGCCGGCCGTGGCGCTCTGGGTGCCGTTCAACGTCACCGTCCGCGACAAGGTGCCGGGCGCGACCATGCTCGCCGATGCGTCAGCCTATTATCCCAAGGCGGCCATCATCGGCGGCTGGGCGGCGGCGAACGACTATTACGAGCCCAACAAGGAGACCCTGGCCAAGCTGATCCGCGGCTGGGCTGATGCCAACGACTATATCGTCGCGAACAGCAACGAGGCGATGGAGAAGCTGCAGAAGGGTCATTACAGCCAGACGCCGCTGTCCGACATCAACGAGTCCTTCAAGGCCCAGAAGATGTTCACGTCCAAGGACTGGAAACGCATGTACTCGGACGGGACCGTCACCAACTGGCTGCAGCAGTCGACAGACTTCTTCATGGCCAACGCCGGCATCAAGGACTTCACGCCGGCGAGCAAGTATTTCGATCCAAGCCTGTATTTGAAGACGATCGCCTAGGCATCGAAGGGACACGGTGTTGGCGCCGGACACGTCATCTGTCCGGCGCGCTCCGCTCGTCGCCATCCCGGCTCCGCCAGTGCGTTCGCCAGCACCATATAGCTCGGCAGCGTTGCGGGATCGATGGCGGCATGACCGCATCTCACAATAACCGGAGAAACCCGCGCCATACAATTCTCAGCAATGTTCTCATTGCTTGAAACAATGCTCGCGATGCCACTTTAGAAAATGCGGATGAGGTCGATCCGACGGCCTTTCTGGCTCAAGCGCATGACCGGTCTTGTTTATGACCGATCGAATCCCTTCCGGGTCATTTGTCTGGCGCGAGATCAATATCTCCAAATCATCAGAAAGGCTGATCAAACCACGATCGAACATCCAATGAGCAGTACCGGACAGCGCGATCCCATTACTCACAATATCCGGCCCATTCGCCTCTACAGGCCGTATGTGCGCCGCCGCTACTTCTGCGCGTCCCATTCCGTTAATGAGTTTCAGCCCGGTGATGGCGCAGCGCTCGTCGTAGGCGCGCAAGACGATCCGGCGAAAAACGCGGTCGCGCAAGACTCTCGATACCGTTAGGCTGACGCGATCACGCTGCTGCTCAAGTATGAAAGGCGCCTGCTCTCTTTCGCTGAGTTGAGACAATCGAACATCGGTATCGACTCGAGGCAGCAGTGGTGCTCCTTCCGCAAAGCCGAGTTCAAAGATTCTATTGAAATCGTGCGGCGAGATTCGGCGGACTGCCGACTGAGCGCGTCCCGAAATTCGTCCCTGCTCATTCAGCACGCCCCGCTCCACGGGACCATCTACCCCCTTGAAGGCGACCGGATTGACAAAATCGAGATAGCTCCCGGGCTCGATCAGCGCCAGATACATGCCCGGAGCGCCGGGGTCGGGAATAACCTGCTGAACCCGAGCAATCGCAAAGTAGCCGCGCGTCTTGGCGACCTTGCTCGGCTCATAATAGATGATCCAATCGCCGATGCAGGCTTCGACTCGACCAAGATACTGACTGGGGAACTGATACTGTTCAGCCGGGCTGTCATCGTAGATCGAGTCCGATCGATGGATGAATACCCCAAATCCCATGGTCTATGCCGCGCCGCCTTTACGGGAAGTATCGACCTTACGCAGTTATGCTAAACTGACAGCCCTACTCCCACTCAATCGTCCCCGGCGGCTTGCTCGTCACGTCGTACACCACCCGGTTCACGCCCTTCACCTCGTTGATGATGCGCGTCGCCGTCTCGCCTAAGAACTTCATGTCGAACTGGTAGAAGTCCGCGGTCATGCCGTCGGTCGAGGTGACGGCGCGCAAGCCCACGACGTAGTCATAGGTGCGGCCATCGCCCATGACACCGACTGTCTTCACCGGCAGCAGCACGGCAAAGGCCTGCCAGATGTCGTCGTAGAGGCCGTGCTTGCGGATCTGGTCGATGTAGACGGCATCGGCCTTGCGCAGGATGTCGAGCTTGTCCTTGGTGATGTCGCCGGGGCAGCGGATGGCGAGGCCCGGACCCGGGAACGGGTGGCGGCCGACGAAGATTTCGGGCAGGCCGAGCTCGTAGCCGAGCTTGCGGACCTCGTCCTTGAACAGCTCGCGCAGGGGCTCGACGAGCTTCATGTTCATGCGCTCGGGGAGACCGCCGACATTGTGGTGCGACTTGATCGTCACCGAGGGGCCGCCGGTGAAGGAGACGCTCTCGATCACGTCGGGGTAAAGCGTGCCCTGCGCGAGGAAGTCGGCGCCGCCGAGCTTCTTGGCTTCCTGCTCGAACACCTCGATGAAGAGGCGGCCGATGGTCTTGCGCTTTGTCTCGGGGTCGGTGACGCCTTCGAGCTCGCCCAAAAATTGCTTCGAGGCATCCACGTGCACGAGCGGGATGTTGTAGTGGTGGCGGAACAGGTCGACGACCGTCTTGGCCTCATCGAGGCGCAGCATGCCGTGATCGACGAATACGCAGGTGAGCTGGTCGCCGATGGCCTCGTGGATCAGCACCGCGGCCACCGCCGAATCGACGCCGCCGGAGAGGCCGCAGATCACCCTGCCCTTGCCGACCTGGGCACGGATCTTGGCGATCTCCTCCTCGCGGAAGGCGCGCATGGTCCAGTCGCCGGTGAGACCGGCGATCTTGCGGACGAAGTTGCGGATCAGCTTGGCGCCATCCGGTGTGTGCACCACCTCGGGGTGGAACATCAGGCCGTAATATTTGCGCTTCTCGTCCTGGATGATCGCGAACGGCGCGTTCGGCGAGGTGCCGGCGACGGAGAAGCCCGGCGGCATCTTGGTGATGCGGTCGCCATGGCTCATCCAGACCTGGTTCTTGCTGCCCGACGACCAGACATCCGCGAACAGCTGGCTCTCGGCCTTCACCTCGACATCGGCGCGGCCGAACTCGCGGTGATGACCGCCCTCGACCTCGCCGCCGAGCTGGGCGGCCATGGTCATCTGGCCGTAGCAGATGCCCATCACGGGCACCCCTGAGGCGAAGATCAGCTGCGGCGCGCGGGGCGAGCCGGCTTCGTGCACGGATTCAGGACCGCCGGAGAGGATCACCGCTTTCGGCTTCATCTCCTTGAAGGCCTCTTCGGCCTTGTTGAACGGGACGATCTCGCAATAAACGCCGTCCTCGCGCACGCGACGCGCGATCAGCTGCGTCACCTGGCTGCCGAAGTCGACGATGAGAATCTTGTCGTGCGCCGAGGCCACCGGGGGCGTCGACGCGGAGCGGTCGTTCTGTGCTGCTGTCATGGCCAGCAAATACGCTGGCAACGGGCGCGCCGCAACCGCGCGCACCGCGCGCCCACATGCTTCTTTGGGCATGGACAAACCAATATAGGTAAGTATTATTGACCTATATGTCCCACTCTCAAAACAGGGGCTGATCAGGGAGAACGCCATGTCACGGCATCACCAACCAACCACGCTCGCAGCGCTCGGCCGGACCTGGGTCGAGGCCTGGAACGCGCGCGATCTCGAGCGCGTGCTCGCGCTGTACGACGGGGCCGCCCTGATGACCTCGGACCGCATCCCGATGATGGGTTTTGACGCCAGCGGAACGGTGCGCGGCAAGGACGCGCTACGCGCTTATTGGGGCAAGGCGCTCGGCCTGCTGCCGGAGCTGCATTTCACCCTGATCGATGTCTTCGTCAGCCCCGACAGCGTCGTGGTGTTCTACGCCAACGAGCGGGGGAAGAAGATCTGCGAGTATCTGCGGGTGAACGATGCGGGGCTGATCGTGCAGGGCTCGGCGAACGATTTGATGCATTGAAGGTGCGGGTCCCATCCACCGCCGTCATTCCCCGCCTTGTGCGCAATTGCGCACAAGGCGGGCGATGACACCGTGTGTGAGGCACGAGCATGCCTCCCACACCGTCATTGCGAGGAGCCCTTGCGACGAAGCAATCCAGGCTGCCACTGCGGATGCATTACTGGATTGCTTCGCTGCGCTCGCAATGACGGAGACTGGGGCGACGGCGTGCGTTAACAGAGACACCGCCGGCTCTGACACAGGATCCCCCGATGAAGCTCCCCGCCTCCCCCTTCACCGTCACCGACTGGAGCCAGGTCGAGCCGACCATGCATGCCGGCGAGACCGGACAGGCGCTGTGGCGCACGCTCAATATCGGCGAGCTCCGGGTGCGGATGGTCGAGTATTCGCCGGGTTATCTGGCCGATCATTGGTGCGACCGCGGCCACGTCATCTACGTCGTCAAGGGCGAGCTCGAGAGCGAGCTGCGTGACGGGCGCACCTTCAAGCTGACGGCGGGGATGAGCTACCAGGTCTCGGACTTCGGCGACGCCGCGCATCGGTCCTCGACGGCGACAGGGGCGACGCTCTTCATCGTCGACTGAGGTGTGCCCGACGGTTAATTTGCACCGCAAAATAGCAAAGTTGCGCGACGCTTCGGGCCACGGGTGGTGCCTTGAAGTGGCCCCAAATTCTCGCTATATTGTGATCATCGATACTTGGCCGAACGACTGGGCCGCTTCGCTTCGTTGCTGACGGGCGCGCACGCTTCAGATGAATTCTCCAAACATCGACTCATCAGGGATCACCGACGCATTGGCGCGTCATGATCTGCGTGCGTACTCAACCTAACTAAAGGAAATTACCCATGGCTATGGGCACCGTGAAGTGGTTCAACACCCAAAAGGGTTATGGTTTCATCCAGCCGGATGACGGCCAGAAGGACGTGTTCGTCCACATCAGCGCCGTCGAGCGCGCTGGCCTCTCCTCCCTCAACGAGGGTCAGAAGGTCTCGTTCGACATCGTCGCCGACCGCCGCAGCGGCAAGTCGTCGGCTGACAATCTCCGCGTCGGCTAAGGCCAACGCACCGTTCTGACCACGGACGTACCGGCAGAACGTTTGAGTTAGAAACCCCGCGACCGGGACCCGGTCTGCGGGGTTTTTGCTTTTGGGCAGGCAGACGGCGGTGCCGTAGGGCGGATTAGCGCAGCGTAATCCGCCAACACCTGCCTCGCCGCGGAGAGAGCGGCGGATTACGCCGGCGGCCTGCGCTCACGCGCATGCCGGCGGCTAATCCGCCCTACGAGACCTTTTTCAGAATTGAGACGAAGAACCCATCCGTCCCGGTTCGTCGCGGCGTCATCAGCCAGCCCTCGGCCGACTGCAGCGCGGCTTCGCCAAACGCCTCGGCCTTGTCCCAGAGCACGCTCGCGGTCTGCTCGGGCGGGACGACCGCGAATTCGGGATGACGGCTAACGAACGCCCTCACCTGCTCGTTGTTCTCCTCTGACAGCACCGAGCAGGTGATGTAGGCGATGCGGCCGCCCGACTTCACCAGCGGCACTGCGCGCTCCAGCACCTCGGCCTGGTCGCGCAGGCGAATCTCCAGCGCGCCCGGGCGCATGCGCCATTTTGCGTCGGGGTTGCGGCGCCAGGTTCCGGTTCCCGTGCAGGGCGCGTCGATCACGACGAGGTCGGCGCTGCCGCGGATATCCGCGAGCGGATCGACCTCGCCCTTGGGCGTGCGGACATCGGCATTGTGGACGCCGGCGCGCGACAGCCGTTCGTGAATGGGAGCAAGTTGCCGCTTGTCGCGGTCGGTCGCGATCAGCCGGCCCTTGCCCTGCATCAGGGCGGCGAGCGCGAGCGTCTTGCCGCCGGCGCCGGCGCAGAGGTCGATCACCTGCTCGCCGGGTTTTGCCGCGGTGAACTGGGCCGCCAGCTGCGATCCCTCGTCCTGCACTTCAACCGCGCCCTTGATGAAATCCTCTTCGGCCTGGATCCCGGGGTTGCGCGCGTCGGCCGAAAGCGCGATGCGGAGGCCCGTTGCAGACCATTGCGTCGGTTTCGCATGAAGATGAGCAAGCGCCTTCAGCACCTTGTCGCGATTGGATTTTAGCGTGTTGACGCGCAGGTCGAGCGGGGCCCGGCTCGCCATCGCGGCGGCCTCCGCCGCACGGTCGTCGCCGAACACCTTTGCCAGGTACGGATCGAGCCAATCGGGATAGTCGCCGGCGATCGCGGCCGGCGCATCCTTGAGGGAACGCGAGGCCAGCGCGGCCTGCTCGGCCGCAGTGAGCGGCGCCGGCGCGAAGCGGCTGCCGTCGAACAGGGCACCCATCGTCGCCGCGTCCATGTCGCGCTCGAGCCGGAGCATGCCGATCAGCCGCCCGCGCGCGGTATCTGCGTCCATCAGCCAAGCGCTCGAGGCGTAGCGGCGCAGCACGTCCCAGACCAGGCCGGCGATGGCGGCGCGATCGCCGGAACCGGCAAAGCGGTGCGCGGTGCCCCACTCCTTCAGCGCTTTCGCCGCGGGCACGCGGTCCTTCTCGATGGTGTCGATCAGTTCGATGGCTGCGGACAGCCGGGCAGCGGGAGTCATTTGAATCTTTCAGTGCAGGAATTGCGCGCAAGCGTCAGATCAGCAACAGCATCTTCAACGCGAAGTAGATCCACATCGCCAGCAGCACGAGGCAGCCGGCGAGCCAGACCGTGGAGCGGCGGCCGAGATCGTTCGAGGAGACGAACACGCCGGCATGGGCGAACCGCGTCACCACGAACACCCAGGACATCAGCACGATGAAGAGATCGGCATGGCGGAGCGGGAGCGCCAGCGCGATCAGAACGTAGAACAGGACCGGCAACTCGAACTGGTTGCGGTAGCAATTGGCGATTTGCGTGGCGCCCTTGGGCCAGTTCGGCTCGCCCAGCGCGATATCGCGGATCTTGGTCTCGCCCGCAACCAGCGTGCGGCGGCGCGCCAGCACCATGCCGATCAGCAGCGCGAAGGTGAGCCCCACCTGCACGAACACAGGCAGCAGAACCATCTGGATAGACATCGGAACTTTCCCGTAAGGCGGCACGCCGCGGACCGTCATTAGCCGCGTCTGCTGGTCCTGACAATCAACGAGTTGAACCGGCGTTCCCGTTTCCGCGACCAACTGCCGATAGTTAAAGCTATTTTGTCCCTTGGGACGCACGGCGAGCCAGTCATGAACACCCTGTCGAGCCTTTTGACCGAATCCGGCGACGGCCAGATCGGTATCCTGATGTCGGCCCTCTCTGGTATCGCAATGGCGCTTGCGGTCGCGCTGGCGATGACGGTCTACTTCCGCCTGAGCTACCGGACCTGGCGCGACGTCATCAGGCATGGTCTCGCCGGGGTCGCAGCGCTCGCGCTGTTCGCCTTTGCCGCCTACGACATGCGTCATGCTGCGGCGGCCTATCTCGGCCTCAACCCATCCAAGCCGGCGATCGAGTTCGAGATCCGCATGCCCCGGGAAACGCTCGCGGCGGTGTCCGACACCCAGATCGAGTTGCACACCGACCGCAACCAGACCCTGGCGCTGGTTGGCGGCGTGCAGGAACTCGGTGACGGACGCTCGGTCCTGCGTGGCGCGGTGGCGCTGAGCCAGCGCACCGCCGACCGCGTGCTGGTCGTGAACCTCCCCGGCAAGGGAACGTTCGAATTCCGCCTGCGCCTGCCGGCCGAGCCGCATCGCTCCGAGCAGTTCGGCCCCTGGCATCTCGCCGACCGCATCGCCTCGCCGATGACGGGCGCGGTCGCACCGCAAGACGGCTACACGATCCGCTATCGCGTGCTTTAAACTTTGTTCGCTGCGATCCGGGCCCGGGCCGTCATCGTATCGACGCGCGAGCGCGGCTAAGCTGATCGCATGCCCGAATTTCGCCTGACGCAGATTTCCGACACCCATCTCGGCCGGCGCTTCCCCGGTCTGATTGCCAACTTCCAGGCGGTCAGCGAGCGCGTCGACACTGAGCGGCCCGATCTCGTCGTCAACAGCGGCGACGTCGCCTTCGACGGGCCGACCGGCCGCGATGATGTCGTGTTCGCAAAAGGCCTGCACGATGCCCTGCCCGTCGCGTGCCGCTACATCCCCGGCAATCACGACATCGGCGACAATCCGACCGCGCTTGGCCCGGCGCCGAAGCCGCCGGTGAGCGAAGCGCACCGCCGGCAATTCTGCGACATCATCGGCGAAGACCATTGGTCGTTCGAGGCCGCGGGCTGGCGCTTCATAGGCCTCAATTCGCTGGTGATGAACTCAGGGCTCGCCTTCGAGGCCGAGCAGTTCGAGTGGCTGGCGTCCGAGATCGCGCGCGTGAACGGCAGGCCGGTCGCGCTGTTCGTGCACAAGCCGCTGTTCCTCAATTTGCCCGACGACCCCGAGACGCCGGAGACCTCGATCCGCTACGTGCCGCAGCCGGCGCGGGCGCGGCTGATCGAGATGTTTGCGCGTGTCGATCTGCGCCTCGTCGCCAGCGGCCATGTGCACCAGCGGCGCGACTTCACTTATCACCACACCCGCCACGTCTGGGCGCCGTCGGCCGGCTTCGTCATCAACGATCAGCGCCAGGACCGGATCGCGATCAAGGAGGTCGGGCTGGTCGAGTATCGCTTCCGCCCCGACGGTTTCGAGGTTCGCCACGTCAGGGCCGCGGGCCAGATCGATGTCGACATCGAGGAGCTCTTCGCCCAGATGGGCGGCGCGCATTAATTTCTCATTTTGACGCGTTTTCTTTCCGCGAACCGGTGCCCACTTCGCTGGAAAACGCTATGACGCGCTCGGCCGCTCAGGCGACGCTCTTGAGGTCCTGCTGGATCGCCGCGAGCAAGGATTGCAGCGCCTCGCTGTTCACTGGCTTGGCCGCGAGATCATTGGCGGGCGGCTGCCTGACAGGCAGCGCAGCCTTGACCGGGCGCTTCGGGAACGGCGGCGGCGGTGTCGGCATCGAGGGGCGGGTCAAACCGCCCTCATCGTCGACATGGACGAACCTGCCATGGATGACGTCGTCATGGCGGCCCATGATGAACATGGCCGTCCAATAGCCGGCGGCCAGAAGGATTACGCAGAAAACACTGATCTCTAACATCGCAGCACCTAAAATATGCCCGATGATTCAATGCCTTCGCGGTCCCGTCAATGAACGGCCGGTCACACCTGCGGGTTTTGCGGGCAGGTGTGACCATTTGGTGACTCTTTCTTAACTATCCCAATCGGGCGTGTGGCTCTCAAGCCACGAGAGTCCCACTCGCCTGTCGCGCTAGGCCTTGTCCGGCCCGACCCGGACCAGCTGCTTGCCGAAATTGGCGCCCTTCAACAGACCCATGAAGGCACCGGGCGCGCTCTCCAGACCCTCGGTGACGAACTCCTTGTACTTGACCTTGCCGTCGCGGACCCAGCCGGACATGTCGCGCAGGAAGTCGCCGTGGCGGGAGGCGAAGTCGGAGACGATGAAGCCGCGGAAGGTCAGCCGCTTGGTCAGGGTCGCACGCATCATGCTGGCAGCCCATTTCGGCGGCTTGGCCTCGGTGTCGTTGTAATGCGCGATCAGGCCACAGACCGGCACACGCGCAAACGGATTGAGCAGCGGAAACACGGCCTCGAACACGGCGCCGCCGACATTCTCGAAATAGACGTCGATGCCCTTGGGGCAGGCGTCCTTCAGCTTCGCCGCGAGATCGGGGTCACGGTGATCGATGCAGGCATCGAAGCCGAGCTCCTTCACCACGTACTCGCACTTGTCCTTGCCGCCGGCGATGCCGACCGCGCGCGCCCCCTTGATCCTGGCGATCTGCCCCACCGCCGAGCCGACCGCGCCGGAGGCGCCGGCGACGACGACGGTCTCGCCCGCTTGCGGCTTGCCGATGTCGAGCAGGCCCGTATAGGCGGTCATGCCGGGCATGCCGAGCACGCCGATGGAGGTCGAGATCGGACCGAGTTTCGGATCGACCTTGATCAGGCCCTTGCCGTTCGAGATCGCATGCGTCTGCCAGCCCGAGCGGATGCGGACGATGTCGCCGACCGCAAAGTCAGGATTGTTGGAGGCCGCGACCTCGCTCACCGCCTCGCCTTCCATCACGCCGCCGACCGGCACCGGTGCAGCGTAAGACGGACCATCGCTCATGCGCCCGCGCATATAGGGATCGAGCGACAGCCAGATCGTGCGCAGCAGCACTTCGCCCGCGCCGGGCGTCGGCACCGCGAATTCCTCCAGGCGAAAATCGGACGACTTGGGCTCGCCGACGGGGCGCGCAGCGAGAACGATGCGTTTGGCTTGCTGGGAATTGCTTTGGGACATGGCTTCCTCCGAATTGTATTTCGGCGTGGACCGAAGCGGACGCAGCGCGGCGCGTCAACTCAAAAGCGGTGGAGCGCATCAACGCAGCGACGCACGCAGCTCTCGTGTCCCGGGGACGCTGCGCTGCGTCCGGACCACGAGAGGAAAAACGGCGCCCCCGATCGCACAATCAAGGAAGTCGACGTCCTTCTCTAGAATTTTAAGTACCGGATTAGGGCCGCGCTGAGCCCACCAGTCTAGGCTGCACCAGGGATTTCGCTTCGCCTCTGCCTTGCACAGCGGCTTCGCCAACGAGATCAGCAGGCAAAACAAGAATCGGATAGGGAATGACGTCGCTGAGGCAGCAGATCGGGCAGATGGGTCTCGCAGCCCCGAAGAACGTGGGATGGAAAATCACGGCCGCTCTGGCGTCCTTGCCGGTCATGATCTTTGCGATCGGTCCCGTGCTCACAGCGTGGCTCGCGGACGAATCTCCCAATTTTGGTGAGGCGGCACACTATCTCGCAGGTTTCGTGCTCCTCTTCCTGCCAACGTGGATCGCGCTCTTTCTCAACCACCCCTGTGTCTTGTTTGTCTGCTTGCTGAATTTCCTTGCCTTCGCGACGTCCCTGCTCTGCCTCGCCGGCATATCCGTCAACAGCTGGGTCAGCCTTGATTGCCAAGCGCTCTGGGCAATCCTGGCGACGCCAGTCGCGCTGATCTGGTCATTGATGGGCAGTAAGCAACCGGCTGCGGCGGAGCAGGATCACTCCGCTCCGCCGATCTCATCACATGAACTTGCGTCGGCGGACTAGCCCCCGCCCGGATAGTTCGGGCTCTCGCGCGTGATGGTGACGTCGTGGACGTGGCTTTCGCGCAAGCCCGCGCCGGTGATGCGGACGAACTGGGCCTTGTCGTGCAGCTCATTCATGTCCTTGGCGCCGACATAGCCCATCGCGGCGCGCAAGCCGCCGGCAAGCTGATGCATGACGTTGCCGACCGGGCCCTTGTAGGGCACCTGGCCCTCGATGCCTTCAGGCACGAGCTTGAGCGTGTCCTTGATGTCCTGCTGGAAGTAGCGGTCGGCCGATCCCCGCGCCATCGCGCCGACCGAGCCCATGCCGCGATAGGCCTTGTAGGAACGGCCCTGCCACAGGAACACTTCGCCCGGCGTCTCGTCGGTCCCGGCGAGCAGCGAGCCGACCATGGCGATGTCGGCACCGGCGGCGAGCGCTTTGGCAAGATCGCCGGAGAACTTGATGCCGCCATCGGCGATGACGGGAATGTCGGCCTTCTTCGCCGCCTCCACCGCGTCCATGATCGCGGTGAGCTGGGGAACGCCGACGCCGGCGACGATGCGCGTGGTGCAGATCGAGCCCGGGCCGATGCCGACCTTGATGCAGTCGGCGCCCGCGTCGATCAGCGCCTGCGTGCCTTCGGTGGTGGCGACGTTGCCGGCGACGACCTGCACCGAGTTCGAGAGGCGCTTGATGCGGTTCACCGCATGCAGCACGTGGCGGGAATGGCCGTGCGCGGTGTCGACGACGACGAGGTCGACGCCGGCGTCGATCAGCCGCTCGGTCCGCTCGAAGCCGTTGTCGCCGACCGTGGTGGCGGCAGCGACGCGCAGGCGGCCCTGCGCATCCTTGCAGGCGAGCGGATGGGCGACCGCCTTCTCCATGTCCTTCACGGTGATCAGGCCGACGCAGCGATATTGCTCGTCGACGACCAGCAGCTTCTCGATGCGATGCTGGTGCAGCATGCGCCGCGCTTCGTCCTGGCTGACATTCTCGCGCACCGTGACGAGGCCTTCATGCGTCATCAGCTCGGAGACTTTTTGCCGGCGGTCGGTGGCAAAGCGCACGTCGCGGTTGGTGAGGATGCCGACCAGCTTGCCGGGCGTGTTCTTGCCGGCGCCGGTGACGACGGGAATGCCGGAGATGCCGTGGTCGCTCATCAGCTTGAGCGCATCATCGAGCGTGGCCTCGGGGCTGATGGTGAGCGGGTTCACCACCATGCCCGACTCGTAGCGCTTGACCTGCCGTACCTGGGCGGCCTGCCCTTCGGGATCGAAATTGCGGTGGATGACGCCGAGGCCGCCGGCCTGCGCCATGGCAATCGCCATGCGGGCTTCGGTGACGGTGTCCATGGCCGAGGCCATGATCGGGATGTTGAGCGGGATGGCGCGGGTGACGCGGGAGCGGATGTCGACCTCGCCCGGCATGACGTCCGACAGGCCCGGCTTCAGCAGCACGTCGTCGAACGTAAAGGCTTCGCGGATGCCCTGAAGTTGCACCGTGGCCATTTGCCAACTCCTTCCTGCGGCCTTGCCGCAAATGCTAATGGATGAGCGCCGCCCTCGGCGTACCTTGCGGCATCGCCTTGAGAATCGGAGCCCATCGGTGGGGTTGACGCGGGTCGATAGCACGGCCGCGTGACGAATCAAAGCAATTCGGACCGCTGGCCAGCCATGCACAGGCTTTTTTGGGCGGTTTCGGCCAAGCGGCGGCCCCGGCCAGCGTCATTCCGGCCTGCGCCAAGCTGCGCGCCCGGAATGACCGAGGGGGTCACACCGTTGTTACGCGGGATTTAGGTGCTATGCGTCGATCCGCAATGGTCGCAGGCGGGCGGCGATGATAAGCCGCAAGCACCCCTTCCTTCCGATTTCCCTTACCAATCCGTCATGGTCGACAAGCAACGCATCATTCCGCTGATCGTCGCCACTGCTCTCTTCATGGAGAACATGGACTCGACCGTCATCGCCACCTCGCTGCCGGCGATCGCGGCCGACATCGGCACCAGTCCGCTGACGCTGAAGCTTGCGATCACATCCTATCTTCTGTCGCTCGCGGTATTCATCCCGGCGAGCGGCTGGACTGCCGACCGGTTCGGCGCGCGGATGGTGTTCGCGATCGCGGTCGGGGTGTTCATGGTCGGCTCGGTCGGCTGCGCGCTGTCGTCCTCGGTCACCGATTTCGTGTTCGCGCGCATCCTGCAAGGTATGGGCGGGGCGATGATGACGCCGGTCGGGCGTCTCGTGCTGCTGCGCTCGGTGGACAAGAGCGCGCTGGTCAACGCCATGGCATGGGTGACGGTCCCTGCCCTGATCGGTCCGGTGATCGGGCCGCCGCTCGGCGGCTTCATCACGACCTATGCATCATGGCACTGGATCTTCCTGATCAACATCCCGATCGGGCTGCTCGGCATCTTCATGGCGCTGAAGTTCATCGACCCGATCAAGAGCGAGGAGCGCGAGCCGTTCGATCTCTACGGCATGGTGCTCGCCGGCATCGGGCTCGCAGGCATCGCCTTCGGCCTGTCGGTTGCCGGGCTGAACCTGCTGCCGTGGAGCACCGTCGCGGCCCTGATCGCCGGCGGCGCGATCTCGATGACGCTCTACGTCATGCACGCCCGGCGTACCGGCTCGCCGGTGCTCGATTTCTCGCTGCTGAAGCTGCCGACGCTGCGGGCAGCCGTGTTCGGCGGCTTCCTGTTCCGGCTCGGCATCGGCGCGCTGCCGTTCCTGCTACCGCTCCTGATGCAGATCGGCTTCGGCCTGTCGCCGTTCCATTCCGGCCTCGTCACCTTTGCCTCCTCGCTCGGGGCCATGGGCATGAAGACGCTGGCGGCACGCCTCATCCGCACCTTCGGCTTCCGCAACCTGATGACGGTGAATGCGATCGTCAGCGCGTTCTTCCTCGCGGTGTGCGCACTGTTCACGGTGACGACACCCCTGCTCATCATCATGGTGATCCTGGTGGTCGGCGGCTTCTTCCGTTCGCTGGAGTTCACCGCGATCAACACAGTCGCCTATGCCGACGTCGAGACTGCGCAGATGAGCCGTGCCACCACCCTCGTCAGCGTCAACCAGCAGCTTGCGGTCTCCGCGGGCGTCGCCGTCGGCGCCGCCTGCGTGGAGACGACGATGTGGTTCCACCATGTCACCGAGATCGACGCGACCGTGTTCGCACCGGCCTTCCTCGTGGTCGCGCTGACCTCGGCGGCGTCGAGCTGGTTCTTCTGGCAGATGCCTGCGGATGCCGGCCACGAGATCTCCGGCCGCCAGGCGGTCGAGATCGCGAGCCGCAAAGGCGCCGGCAAGGGCGCGGCCAAGGCCGGCGTCAAGGCGGCATCCGAGGATACGCAGGACGTGCGGGATCAGCGGCTTGGCTAGAAGCTGCGGCGGCCCAGGCGTCTCAGGACCGGGTCGCCGGCTGCAGCGGAACCAGGGCGTAGCCGACCCCGCGCACGGTCGCGATCGGCGCTGCGACACTGCCAAGCTGCATCTTCCGGCGCAGCCGCACGATCAGATTGTCGACCGTGTGCTCGCTGATCTCCCTGGGATCGCGGTTCGAGATGACGTCGAGCAGGAAGTCGCGACTGAGCGGCTGCGTCATGTGCGAGGCCAGCGCCACGAGGATGTTGAACTCCCCCGCGGTCAACTGCACCATGCTGCCGTCGGGGCGGAACAGCTCGCGCCGGACCGGATCGAGGATCCAGCCGTCGAAAGTGATGATCGACTCCGTCGTTCGCCGCAGCACGCTGCGGATGCGGGCCAGCAGCGTGCGCAGGTTGATCGGCTTGGAGACGTAATCGTCTCCGCCGGCATCGAGCCCGGACAGCATGTCGTCTTCGGAGTCGCGGCTGGTGACGAAGATCAGGCCGCATTGTTCGCCGAGCCGCAGCTCGCGCGCCAGCACGATGCCGTCCGCGTCCGGAAGGTTGATATCGAGCAGGACGATGTCCGGCCGGAACGTGGGCAAGGCGGCGCGCAGCTCGGCGCCGGTCGCAACGCCATGCGCGGCCATGCCCTGTTCCTTCAGGAACGAGGTCAGCATCAGCCGGATTTCCGGCGCATCCTCAACAACGAGCACACTGGTCGACATCGGCTTTCCGAACTCACCTCTGACGGCTACGTCCGCCGCGGCGCCTCATCCGACAGCGCCCTGCTCCCTCAAAACGAGACCGATCTGCCGGCGGAGCGCGTTGACGGCTTCGTCCCGGTCGCGAAGCCCCGCCAACACCGTCCTTGCGGCGATCATCGCGTCATCGGCGCTCGCGGCAAGTTCGGGCATGCGCAGATTGGCCGCGCTGCCCTTGATGCGGTGAGCGATGCCTACCAGCTCCTTCGGCGTCAGATCGCTTCGCGCCAGGGCGCGGTCCAGCTCCAGCAGGCTGTCGGCAAACAGCCCCTGGAATTCGTCGATGCGATCCCGCCCGAACACCTCTTCGAGCGTGAATGCGCTGTCGGGTGCTTCCGCGGCGAGGAACGCCTCGATTTTCCAGATGACCTCCTCCGCAGACAGCGTCGCCGCAAGCACGAGATCGGCGCCTTCCTCCAGCATCCGGGCGCTTTCCTCCGGCGCGGACGCCGCGATGATGAAGATGCGCTTGCCATGATCCGGGGCACGCGAACGCAAGCCCGGCACGAATCCGGGCGGCGGGGCGACCGCGACGATCGCTGCGAATTCGCGCGCCGCCAGCATCGCACCGGCGGCCTCGAACGAGCCGGCCGGAAAGACGCGAAAGCCGAGACGCCGAAGCGGATCGTGGGTTGCCTTGCGCCCGTCCCCCACCACGAGGACATCTCCGCCCGCATTGAGCGGCGCGCCGGGCCCGGCAACAGACCAGCGCCGGCTCGCCAGCGCGGTCTCGATCGTACGATGCAGGGCCGCAACGTCGATCGGCTTGGCCAGATGCCCATCCATCCCCGCCGCGCGACAGGCCTCGACATCCTCCACCATGACGTTGGCGGTCAAAGCCACAATGGGGACCTCGCTTTGTGGCGAGGCCAGCGCGCGAATGCGCCGCGTGGCCTCCAGCCCGTCGACGTCGGGCATCTGCACGTCCATCAGCACGGCGTCGAAGCGCGCGCTGCGGACCAGCTCGATCGCCTGCTCGCCCGACTTGACCAGCGCGGTCCTGTGACCCGCCCGCTCCAGCATGCCGCGCGCGACGGCCGCATTGATCTGGAGGTCCTCGACCAGCAACAGGTTCAAGGGCCTCGCTGGCGCAGGCACCTCGTCCGCGGGATCGCGCATGGCCGGCCCCTCGGCCGCCGGCAGCGGCAACGAGAAGCGGAAGCGGCTGCCGAGCCCCGGTGTGCTCTCGGCTTCGATCTGCCCCTTCATGCCCTCGACGAGCCGCTTGCAGATCGCAAGGCCAAGGCCCGTGCCGCCAAAGCGCCGGCGGATCGAGGCATCGCCCTGCGCGAAGGATTGAAAGAGCCGGGCCTGTTGCTCCGGCGGAATGCCGATACCGGTGTCCTCGACGCAAAAGACCACAACCGCCTCGTCCTGCACGCGCACCGCGGAGACCTCGACCGTGACGCCGCCCCGGCTGGTGAATTTCAGGGCGTTGCCGATCAGGTTGAAGAGAATCTGCCGCAACCGCGACTGATCGCCGAGCACCCAGCGCGGCACCGCCGGCGAAATCGCGAGCTGCAGCGTCAGCCCCTTCTCGTGCGCGCGCGGCGACATCAGGTTGACGATCTCGCGCAGCCCTTGCCTGACATCGAACGGCGCACGCTCGTAAACATCGGCCTGTCGTTCGAGCTTCGAAATATCGAGGATGTCGTCGAGGATCTTGAGCAGTCCCTGCGCCGAGGAACGAATGGTCGAGACCCGCCGGCGCTGGGACGGCGGCAATGGATCATCCAGCGCCAGCTTCGCCATGCCGAGGATTCCGTTCATGGGCGTGCGAATCTCGTGGCTCATGACGGCCAGGAAGTCGGCCTTGACGCTTGCTGCCGCCTCCGCCGCGTCCTTGGCTTCGCGCAAATCGAGGTTGATCTGCTGCTCGCGCGCAATGCGCAGATATTCCTCGCGCCTGAGACGGTTGAACTGGGTGCGCGCCATCGCACCGACGACGTAGCCGACCAGTATGACCAGCCCGATGATCGTCAGGTCGAGCGGGCTTTCCGGGTCGGGTCTGAGCACCGCCCAGAACAACAGGCTGACCGTGGGCGCGTAAGCGCTCAACAGAGTGACCCAGCGGAAGCGCCCGGGGACACAGAGGTTGAGCGCGATGGCGATCAACGGCAGCAGCAATCCGCCGTGACGGGTCAGGCTCGGCTGGTCGAACACGAGCGCATTGAGCGAAAAGAACGCAATCTGGTGCACATAGGTGATCGCGACGATGCGGGCGTATCGCGTCGTCCGCAGCATGGCGAGCACAGCGGCAAGCGCCGCGAGCGCGATCAGGATCCGGATCTCGGTGAAGAATGCCAGCCGCGGGCCGGTCAGCATCAGGACATCCAGCGGCGCGAACGACAGGCTCGCGGCCGTCTCGGCGAGGATGCAGAGCAGCGCCATCGCGCGCGCCGACTGCCAGACGCTCGCGGAGAACGCCTCCTCCATCTTGCCGTCGCGAAATTCGCCGCTCGGCCCTATGACCCCGCGAAGGTCGAATTCTACCGCCGGCATTCCGGCCCCATCTCTTCGCCCATCAACCACGCGCATCCTTTGCAGGAGCGACTCGCTCTCGTCCAGCGACAATTCCGGCGCGCCCCTCGCACCGCGCCCGTGATCAACGGCGGTTGATGTTGAGATCGGATTCACTTGGCTAACAGGCTCGCGCGACGTCTTCCTCGGTCCAGTCAACAACGTCGGTGGCGCTTCTTCCTGCTTCGCCTAACGCAGTCGCAAGCAGGTCGGCTCGCACAAAGCCCATCGGTCGTGCTGTAGCCCGAAACGCGTTGGCTCCTGGCCGTCGCCGCCGCATTTCTGATGGTTCACGCCGCCGCTTTGATCATCCAGGCGCGCGCGTCCGCGGAACGATTCGTCCCGGGAGAGTTGCCGATCCCGCAGTTGTGCGATCAGCCCCGCGCCTACGTCCCGCCGCGAAACCCCGTCGCCAGCACGTAGCGTTCGGAGGAATCCTGCCGGCTCGCGGCCGGCTTGACGTGGCGCACGGTGGCGAAGTCGCGCTTGAGCTGGGCGAGCAGATCGGCGTCGGCCCCGCTCTGGAAGGTCTTTGCCAGGAAGGTGCCGCCGGGCTTGAGCACGTCGCAGGCAAAGGCGGCGGCGGTCTCGACCAGGCCGACAATGCGAAGCTGGTCGGTCTTGCGGTGGCCGGTGGTGTTGGCGGCCATGTCGGACATCACGACATCGGCGCCGCCGCCGAGCATCGTTGTGAGCTTTTCGGGCGCGTCATTGTCCATGAAGTCGAGCTGAGCGAAATCGACGCCGGGAATCTCGGGCATCTCCAAGAGGTCGATCGCGACGACCTTGCCCTTGCCTTCGGTCGAGCCGACGCGCTTGGCGGCGATCTGGCTCCAGCCGCCGGGCGCGGCGCCCAGATCGACCACGGCCATGCCTGATTTCAACAGCCGGAACTTGTCGTCGATCTCCAGCAGCTTGAACGCAGCGCGCGAGCGATAGCCCGCGGCCTTGGCCTTGGCGACATAGGGATCGTTGAGCTGGCGCTCGAGCCAGAGCTTCGACGACAATTTGCGCTTGCCGCCGGTCTTGACCTGGACGTGCAAGCGGCCGGTGGTGTCTTTCGCCATCTCACCAGCTCCTGAGCGCGCCGTCCTCGCGCATCATCTCGACCAGCATGCCCTCGCGCAGGCCCCGGTCGGCGACGCGCAGGCGCGGCAGCGGAAAGGCGCGGCGGATGGCGTCGAGGATGGCACAGCCGGCGAGCACGAGATCGGCACGCTCGACGCTGATGCAGCTGTTGCTCGCGCGCTCCTCGTAGCTCATGCCCAGCAGCTTGTTGATGGTCGCGGTGATGTCGGAATCGTTCATCCAGATGCTGTCGATGCGGCGGCGGTCGTAGCGCGCGAGATTGAGATGGATGCCGGCGAGCGTCGTCACCGTGCCCGATGTGCCGAGCAGGTGCATGTCGGCGAGTTCGCCGCCATGCTCTTCGGCGAACGGCGCGACATGGTTCGCGACCTCCTGCTCCATCGCAGCGTAGATCTCCGGCGTCACATCGCGGCCGCCGAACTGCTCGGCGAGCGTGACCACGCCATAGGGGATCGACATCCAGGCCTTGATGCGCGGCTCCGGATTCTGAGCGTCGCGCTCGATCCGCACCAGCTCGGTCGAGCCGCCGCCGATGTCGAACAGGATCGCGCCGCGTCCCCTGGGATCGACCAGCGGCGAGCAGCCGACCACGGCGAGCGCGGCTTCGGTCTCGCGGTCGATCACCTCGAGCTCGATGCCGGTCTCGGCCGCGACGCGGCTGCGGAAGCCTTCCGCATTCGAGGCCGCGCGGCAGGCTTCGGTTGCGATCAGCCGCAGCCGGCGCGCCTTGCGCAGATTGATCTTGTCGCGGCAGATGCTGAGCGCGGCGATGGCGCGATCGATCGCGGCTTCGCTGATCGAGCCGGTCGCGGAAACGCCCTCCCCGAGCCGGATGATGCGCGAGAAGGAATCGACGACGCGAAAGCCGTCCTGGGTCGGACAGGCAATCAGCAGCCTGCAATTGTTGGTGCCGAGGTCCAGCGCCGCATAGACGCCGGTTCCCGCTTGCGCGGGGATAGCGGGATCGGTGGCCAACGCCACCGCCGCCATCGACCCCTCCAGCTCACCGTGCGGCGCATGGCCGTCGCGGAGCCGCGTGTGGTCATTCATACAAACTGTCTTTCCGCGGCCGGTCGGGCCGGTCTGGAATTGCTTTTTCGCCTGAAACATTAGCAGCGCGGCGGGTATGCGCAACAACGCATCACATGGGACCATGCCCATTCGTGCGTTGTCGTGAACGGGGCGGTGGGTTATCTCAGTAGAGTCCGGTGCCCCGCTGCCGCGAAAATGCGCAAATGCCGGCTTTTCAGGTCAATTCCATGCAAGAACACACCAAATCGTCCACGCTCGAAAACGCTATTGCACTGCAAAAATATGGTGTCGGGCAGCCCGTCCGCCGCAAGGAGGACGACACGCTGGTGCGCGGCAAGGGCCGCTATACCGACGATTTCAACCTGCCCGGCCAGGCCTATGCCGTGGTCGTCCGTTCCACCCACGCCCATGGCACCATCCGCGGCATCGGGATCGATGCCGCCAAGGCGATGCCGGGCGTGCTCGGCGTGTGGACCGGCAAGGATCTCGATGCCGCCGGCTACGGCCCCTTCACCTGCGGCCTGCCGCTGAAGAGCCGCGACGGCTCGCCCCTGCTGCAGACCAACCGCCAGCCGCTGGCGACCGACAAGGTCCGCTTCGTCGGCGATCCCGTCGCCTTCGTGGTGGCGGAGACGCTGGCGCAAGCCCGCGACGCCGCCGAGGCGGTCGAGCTCGACGTCGAGCCGCTGCCTGCGGTGACGGATCCCGAGGAAGCGTCCAGGCCCGGCGCGCCGCAGCTCTACGACCACATCCCGAACAATGTCGCGCTCGACTACCATTATGGCGACATGGACAAGGTCAACGCGGCCTTTGCCAGCGCCGCGCATGTCACCAAGATCGACATCGAGAACACCCGTGTCGCCGTGGTCTCGATGGAGCCGCGCGTGGGTCTCGCCTCCTACGACAAGAAGACCGAGCGTTACACGCTTCAGGTCCCGACCCAGGGCGTCGCCGGCAATCGCGCCAACCTCGCCAAGAACCTGAAGGTGCCGAACGAGAAGGTGCGCATCCTCACCGCCAATGTCGGCGGCTCCTTCGGCATGAAGAACATCAACTATCCCGAGTACATGTGCATCCTGTACGCGGCGAAGGAATTGAGCAAGCCGGTGAAGTGGCTCGACGAGCGCTCCACCAGCTTCCTCTCCGACAGCCACGGCCGTGCGCAGAAGATCCATGCCGAGCTCGCGCTCGATGCCGAGGGTCATTTCCTCGCGGCCAAGCTCGAAGGCTACGGCAATCTCGGCGCCTACATCACCGGCGTCGCGCCCGGCCCGCTCTCGCTCAACACCGGCAAGAACTTTTCCAGCGTCTACCGCACGCCCCTGATGGGCGTCGACATCAAGGTGGTGCTGACCAACACCACGCTGATGGGCGCCTATCGCGGCGCCGGCCGGCCCGAAGCGAACTATTACATGGAACGCTTGATCGACCGCGCCGCCGACGAGATGGGCATCAACCGGCTGACCTTGCGCAAGCGCAACTTCATCAAGCCGAACCAGATCCCGTTCGCGGCGTCCTCCGGCGTCACCTATGACAGCGGCGACTTCCAGGCCGTGTTCAACAAGGCGCTCGAAATCTCCGATCACGAGAATTTCGCCAAGCGCAAGAAGGAGAGCAGGAAGGCCGGCAAGCTGCGCGGCATCGCGGTCGGCTCCTATCTCGAGGTCACCGCGCCGCCGAGCCCCGAGCTCGGCAAGCTCGTGTTCGACGCGGATGGCACCGTGCAGCTCATCACCGGCACGCTCGATTACGGCCAGGGCCACGCCACGCCGTTCGCACAGGTGCTGAGCGCGCAGCTCGGCATTCCCTTCGACAGCATCAAGCTCGTTCAGGGCGACAGCGACATCGTCCACACCGGCAACGGCACCGGCGGCTCGCGCTCGATCACCGCGAGCGGCCAGGCCATCGTGGGCGCGGCCAAGCTCGTCATCGAGAAGGGCAAGCGCGCCGCGGCGCACATGCTCGAAGCGTCCGAAGCCGACATCGAATTCGAGGGCGGCAGCTTCACCATCGCCGGCACCGACCGCAGCATCGGCATCATGGAGCTCGCTAAAAAGCTGCATGACGGCAAGGTGCCGGACGGCGTGCCTGACAGTCTCGACGTCGACCACACCAGCGATCCCGTCGCCTCGGCATTCCCCAACGGCTGCCACGTCGCCGAGGTCGAGATCGACCCCGAGACCGGCGTGGTGCAGATCGTGCGCTACAGCGCGGTCAACGATTTCGGCACGGTGATCAACCCGCTGCTGGTCGCGGGCCAGCTCCATGGCGGCGTCGTGCAGGGCATCGGCCAGGCGCTGATGGAGCACATCCGCTACGACGAGAGCGGCCAGCCGATCACGGGCTCGCTGATGGACTACGCCCTGCCCCGCGCCGAGGACGTTCCCAACATGACGATCGGCGATCACCCGGTACCCGCCACCACCAACCCGCTCGGCAGCAAGGGCTGCGGCGAAGCCGGCTGCGCCGGCAGCCTGTCGACGGTGGTGAATGCCGTGCTCGACGCGCTCTCCGACTACGGCATCAAGCAGATCGACATGCCGCTGACCCCGGAGCGCGTGTGGCGCGCGATCCAGGACGCGAAGGCAAAGGCGGCGTAGTTGTGGTTCACCTCTCCCCGCTTGCGGGGAGAGGTCGAAGCCGGAGCGCAGCGGGGCGAGGTGAAGTGGCTACGCCGCCGCCTGCTCGCGCGGCTGGTAGATCGCGGTGTGCTGGCAGTGCGCGATCGGCGTCGTGCCGTTGGCGACGACGAGCGCGTCGAGCTCGACGAAGCGGTGGCCCTTCTTCTCGTAGTTCGCGGTGACCTTGGCTCGCGCGGTGATCTCGTCGCCGGCGCGCGCGGCGGACAGCAATTGCATGCGGCTGCCGACGTGGATCCACGGGCCCAGGATCGTGTTGTCCACCAGCACGCGGTTCATGACGCGCTGGATCAGGCCGGGATGGCCGAGCCCCTCGCGCGCGAAGATCGGCTCGGTCTCCCTGATATCGGTGAGATAGTCCGCCGCATCCTGCCCGGCCCATCGGCGCGGCGCGGTGCCCAGCCATTTGCCTATCTCGAAGGTTGCAGGACTGACCGGCTTGCGCTCGGCCACAGCAGGGACCGCGACATAGTCGCCAAGCGACGCCGCCGGTGCGGCCGCCGGCAACGAGGCCGTTCCCGTCGCGCAGAGCTCGGTGCGGCTGAAGACTTCGATCGTCAGCAGCTCACGGTGCTCGGTCGCGTCGACGTCGGCGGTCTCGCCGTCATAGACCGGCTTGATGAAGCGCGCCTCGACCAGCCCGCGATTTAGGAAATCGCGGCCCCAGCGCGCGATAGGCACGTGCATCATGTAGGCGAAGACGTCCACCCCCGGCACCAGCCCGCCGGAAAAGCCGAAGCGGCGCGCCACATTGTCGTCGTGCATCTTGTTTTCGGACTGCTTGGCGGTGTTGTAGGCCTCGACGCGCCAGGTTTCGAGCCGGTTCGGCATGGGGTCATCTTCCCTATGTTCTTGTTGTTTCCAGGCCGATCGTAGGGCCCCGGGAACAGCGGTCAATCCCCTCGCCTTTGCGGCCCGAATGGGGTACCACGCGGCGGAATGACCGACACCCCCACCCGCATCTATGTCGATGCCGACGCCTGTCCGGTGAAGGACGAGATTTACCGCGTGGCGCTCCGACATGGCGTGCCCGTCAGCGTCGTCGCCGGCAATTTCATCCGTGTGCCCCACGATCCCTTGATCGAGCGCATCGCCGCTGGCCCCGGCATGGACGCGGCCGATGATTGGATCGCCGAACGCGCCAGGCCCGGCGACGTCGTCGTGACCTCGGACATTCCGCTGGCGAGCCGCTGCGTCAAGGCCGGCGCCGACGTGATCGCACCGAACGGCAAGCCGTTCACCGAGGAGTCGATCGGCATGACACTGGCGGTGCGCAACCTGATGACCGATCTGCGCTCGGCCGGCGAGGTCACCGGCGGTCCACGCGGGTTCTCGCCGCGCGATCGCTCCGCTTTCCTCTCGGCGCTCGACCAGACGCTGCGCCGGATCCAGCGCCGCCGCGCCGATCAGGCCGCAACACAACAAGGCTGACGATGGCGCCCCCGCTGATCCAACTCAAGGACATCAAGCTGACCTTCGGCGGCACGCCGCTGCTGTCGGGTGTCGAGCTCAACGTCGCGCCGGGCGAGCGCGTCTGCCTGATCGGCCGCAACGGCTCCGGCAAGTCGACGCTGCTCAGAATTGCGGCCGGCCTGGTCGAGCCCGACAGCGGGACGCGCTTCGTGCAGCCGGGCGCGACCGTGCGCTATCTGCCGCAGGAGCCCGACTTCGGCGACCACAAGACCACGCTCGCCTACGTCGAGTCGGGGCTCGCGCCCGGCGACGACCAGCACCAAGCGCGCTATCTGCTGGAGCAGCTCGGCCTTACCGGCGACGAGAACCCGCACAATCTCTCCGGCGGCGAAGCGCGCCGCGCGGCGCTGGCCTATGTGCTCGCGCCCTCGCCCGACATCCTGCTGCTGGACGAGCCGACCAACCATCTCGATCTCGCCACCATCGAATGGCTGGAACAGGAGCTCGACTCCAGGCGGAGCGCGCTGGTGATCATCAGCCATGACCGCCGGTTCCTGACCAATCTCTCGCGCTCCACGGCATGGCTCGACCGCGGCAAGATCAAGCAGATCGACCGCGGCTTTGCCTCGTTCGAGAGCTGGCGCGACGAGGTGCTGGCCGAGGAAGAGCGCGACCAGCACAAGCTCGACCGCAAGATAGTCGACGAAGAGCATTGGCTGCGCCATGGCGTTTCCGGGCGCCGCAAGCGCAACGTCAAGCGCCTCGCCAATCTGCATGCGCTGCGCGACCAGCGCCGCAACTATCGCGGCACCGCCGGCACCGCCAGCCTCGCGGCGGCTGAGGCGGACCAATCCGGCAAGCTGGTGATCGAGGCCAAAGGGATCACCAAGGCTTATGGCGAGCGCAAGATCGTCGAGAATTTCTCGACCCGCATCCAGCGCGGCGACCGCCTCGGCATCATCGGCCCGAACGGCGCCGGCAAGACCACGCTGGTCAATCTGCTCACCGGCGGCATGCAGCCTGACTCCGGCACCATACGGTTAGGGGCCAATCTGGAGACAGCCACGCTCGACCAGCACCGGGAAAGCCTCGACCCCAAATCGACGCTGGCCGAGGCCCTGACCGGCGGCCGCGGCGATCAGATCATGGTCGGCGGCAAGCCGAAGCACGTCGTCGGCTACATGAAGGATTTTCTGTTCGCCCAGGAGCAGCGCGGCACCCCGGTGGAGGTACTGTCGGGCGGCGAGCGCGGCCGCCTCATGCTGGCGCGCGCGCTGGCAAAGCCGTCCAACCTGCTGGTGCTGGACGAGCCGACCAACGATCTCGATCTCGAAACCCTCGACGTGCTCGAGGAGATGCTCGGCGACTACGAGGGTACCGTCATCCTGATCAGCCACGACCGCGATTTCCTCGACCGCGTCGTCACTTCGGTAATCGCGCCTGAAGGCAACGGCAAGTGGATCGAGTATGCCGGCGGCTACAGCGACATGCTGACCCAACGCGGCGCGGACCTCAAGCGCGAGACAGCGAAGGCGCAAGCCCCTGCCGAGAAGAAGGAGGAGCGCGCTGCGGCTCCCTCGTCCGCGCCGAAGCGCAAGCTGAGCTTCAACGAGAAGCACGCGCTGGAGACGCTGCCGAAGAAGATGGAGACGTTGCAGGCCGACATCGCCAGACTGCAGCGCGTGCTCGACGATCCCCACCTCTACGCCAAGGATCGCAAGAAGTTTGACGATACCTCGGCTGCCATCGCCAAGGCGCATGACGAACTGTCCGCGGCCGAAGAGCGCTGGCTCGAACTTGAAATGCTCAGAGAAGAGATTGAACAGGCCTAGCGCGCATTCCGCAAAAGTGGGTACCGGTTTTGCGATCAGAATGCGCGCCAACCAAGAGACTTCAATGACCAATCCCCTCGCCGCCAAGATCGCCCGTGAATACGGCACGCCCTGCGCCGTCATCGACATGGACAGGGTCGAGCGTAACATCGCACGGATCCAGAAGGCCTGCGACGAGGCCGGAATCGCCAATCGCCCCCACATCAAGACGCACAAGAACCCGACGATTGCGAAGATGCAGGTCGCGGCGGGCGCCAAGGGCATCACCTGCCAGAAGATCGGCGAGGCCGAGATCATGGCCAATGCCGGCATCGACGACATCCTCATCAGCTACAATCTCCTCGGCGAAGAGAAGATGGCGCGTCTCGGCGCGCTGAATGCCAAGACCAACATGACGGTCGCCGCGGACAATTCGACCGTCGTCGCGGGCCTGCCCAAGGCCGCCGCAGCGTCAGGCCGCACGCTCTCGGTCGTCGTCGAGTGCGATACGGGCCGCAAGCGCGCAGGTGTCGAGACGCCGGCGGAAGCGATCGCACTGGCGCGCGAGATCGCCGCATCCAAGGGGCTCACGTTTGCCGGCTTCATGCTGTATCCGACCGAGACCGGCTGGGCCGATGCGCAGAAGTTCTACGACGAAGCTCTGGCCGGCGTGCGCGCGCACGGCCTGGACGCAAAGATCGTCTCGACCGGCGGCACACCGAACCTCAAGAACATCGGCAAGCTCAAGGGCGGCACCGAGCACCGCTTCGGCACCTACATCTACAACGACCGCATGCAGGTCGCCGCCGGCTCCGCCACCTGGGACGATTGCGCGCTGCACATCTATTCGACGGTGGTGAGCCGCGCCGCGCCCGAGCGCGGCATTCTCGATGCCGGCTCGAAGACGTTGACCACGGACACCGGCGGCCTCGACGGCCACGGCCTGATCCTCGAGCACCCGGAAGCCAAGATCGCAAAATTCGCCGAGGAGCACGGCTTCCTCGACCTCTCCCGCAGCAACACCCGCCCCAACGTCGGCGACGTCGTCCGCATCGTGCCGAACCACGTCTGCGTCGTCGTCAACATGATGGACGAGGTCGTGATGGTCCGCGGCGAGGAGATCATCGGCACGCTGCCGGTGGCGGCGCGGGGCAAGCTGCGGTAGCTGTTCGCGCCCGCGCATCCTTCGAGGCTCGGCTTCCGGTGCGTCCGCGCCGGAAACCTCGCATCTCAGGATGACGCTCTCTCAAGCTATGCTCTGCGTGAGACCACGCTCTCGCGTAGCCGTCACCCTGAGGTGCCGGAGCGCAGCGGAGGCCTCGAAGGGCGGCGGCGTTCTATAAGCGTTTCAGCCAACCGAGCACACCCCTGCCCGTCGCAGCTCCCGTCGCAAACGACGCCTGCAACAAATAGCCGCCCGTGGGCGCTTCCCAATCCAGCATCTCGCCGGCGGCGAACACGCCGGGCAGCTTGCGCAGCATGAAGCTTTCGTAGAGTTCATCGAAGGCAATCCCGCCCGCGGTCGAGATCGCGCGCTCTATCGGGGCGATGCCGCTGAGCTGAACCGGAATCGCGTTCACCAAATGCGCAAGCTCGGCCGGCGAGAACATTGCCAACGTCCGGCCGGAGGCAATGGCCGCTTCCTGCATCAAACCGATGCCGACCGGCGACACTTGCGCGGCCTTACGCAGGAAGTTCGCGAGCGATTGCTTGCCACGCGTCCCAGACAGCCGCATGGTTAGCGCTGCCGTATCGAGATCCGGCCGCAACGCGATCATCAGCGTCGCCTGCCCAAGACCCAGCACCGCCTCGCGCAGCTCGGCCGACAACGCGTAGATCGCCCCGCCCTCGATACCGCCGCGCGTGATCATCGCTTCGCCGCGCACCGTGTGCGCACCGACCGTCAACGCCACGCCCTTGAGCGGCTGGCCTTCGAAGCGATCGCGGAACACATTCGACCATGCGACCGTGAAGCCGGAATTGGCCGGCCGGAGCTTTGAGATGGTGATGCCTTTGGCCGCAAGGAGTTCGACCCAGCCGCCGTCCGAGCCGAGCCGCGGCCAGCTGGCTCCGCCAAGCGCCAGCACGGTCGCATCAGCCATCACGGCCTCCTCCCCACCGGGCGTTCGAAACTGCAGCCGCCCCTCGCCGTCCCAACCCGTCCAGCGATGGCGGAATGCGAACCGCACGCCGCCGGCATCGAGCCGCCGCAGCCAGGCGCGCAGCAAAGGCGAGGCCTTGAACGCCTTCGGAAACACGCGGCCGCTGGTGCCGACGAAGGTCGGCTCGCCCAGCGCCTCGCTCCAGGCACGCAGCGCCTCCGGCGAGAAGGCGTCGATTGCGGCTTGCAGCTTCGGGGCGGCCTCGCGGTACCGCGCCATGAACTGCGGCAGCGGCTCGCTATGCGTGAGATTGAGCCCGCCGCGGCCCGCCATCAGGAATTTGCGCCCCGCGGACGGCATGGCGTCGTACACGGTGACGCCGGCACCGCCCCGCGCCAGCACCTCCGCCGCCATCAGCCCGGCGGGACCGGCTCCGATGATTGCGATGTGGGATTCGGTTGGGATCATGGCGGGAGTTTAGGGCAGGCAGGCGCTGCGGAGTAGGTCGTCATGCCCGGGCTTGTCCCGGGCATCCACGAGAGCCACGCGGGCGGTCCCAAGAACGTGGATGGCCCGGCCATGACGGAGAGTGTGGTTCCGGGCTCGCGCGACACGCACCCCGGAATGATAACTCAGAGCTTGATCCCCGCCCGCGCCGCGGCCTGCGCGACGTATTTCTGCGTCTGCTCGAACGCGCCCGTCAGCGCCTTTGCCTTCGACATGTCGCTGATCTCGGCGAAGTGCGCGGCGACGGCGTCCGGGGTCCATTCGGATTCCGGCAGGTTGATGCCTTCGCTCTCCAGGATCTTGATCACCGCGAAGGAGCCGGCGCCGGCACCCATAATCGTGCGGGTCGGCGCGTCCTCGCTGAGCATGTACTCGACCGCGGGCGTGATTGCGTTCGGCTTCATCAGCTGCAGCGCCTGCGGCGGCAGCAGCTCCTCGGTCATGCGGGTCGCCGCCGTCGGCGAGATGATGTTGACGCGGATGTTGGTCTTGCGACCTTCCTCCGCCAGCACGTTCATCAGGCCGACCATGCCGGATTTCGCCGCGCCGTAATTGGCCTGGCCGAAATTACCATAGAGGCCGGAGGACGACGTCGTCAGCACGATGCGGCCGTAGTTGCGGTCGCGCATGCCAGCCCAGGCCGCCTTACAGCAATAGAAGGTGCCGACGAGGTGCACATCGAGCACCTTCTGGAAGTCGGCGGCTTCCATCTTGCCGAACGACTTGTCGCGCAGGATGCCGGCATTGGCGCACATCAGGTCGACACTGCCCCATTCCTTGGTGGCGCGCTCGACCATGGCGGTGACCTGCTCGAAATTCGAGACATCGGCGCCATCGGCCATCGCGGTGCCGCCGGCTTTGCGGATCTCCTCGACCACGGCTTCCGCCGGCGACAGCGAGCCGCCGGTGCCGTCGCGCGCGCCGCCGAAATCGTTGACCACGACCTTGGCGCCGCGGCTGGCCAGCCCCAGCGCATGCGCCTTGCCGAGACCATTGCCTGCGCCGGTGACGATGGCGACGCGTCCGTCGAACCTGATTGCCATGAGTGCGTTTCCTTTCTTCCTTCTCCCCTTGCGGGAGAAGGTGGCGCGCAACGCGCGCCGGATGAGGGGTATCTCTCGGCAGCCGAGCTCGCGGAGAGAGACCCCTCACCCGGCTTCGCATCCCGCGAAGCCACCCTCTCCCGCAAGGGGAGAGGGTGCACCGAGCGCGATTTGGACAGCTTTTGAGCAGCGATGGATGGCCGGGTCAAGCCCGGCCATGACGGCCCGGCCTTAAGCGAAATAGATCAGGCCCAGCCACTCCGCGACCAGCGCGGGCTTGTCTTCGCCCTCGATCTCCACCGTCACGTTGGTGCGGGACTGCAACTCGTTCGGCTTGCGCAGCTTGGCTTCGGCCAGCACGAAACGGCCGCGGATGCGCTTGCCCGAGCGCACCGGGGAGATGAAGCGCAGCTTGTCGAATCCGTAATTGACGCCCATCGTGGTGCCCGCGATCGCCGGCATCACCTCATAGGACATCACCGACAGCATCGACATCGTCAGGAAGCCGTGCGCGATGGTGGTACCGAAGGCGGTCTCCTTCTTCGCGCGCTCGGGATCGACATGGATGAATTGATGATCCTCGGTCACGTCGGCATAGGTATCGATGCGGGGCTGGTCGATCAGGTGCCAGGGTGACACGCCGATCTCCTTGCCGACCAGGGCCTGATAGGCCTCAAGCGTGATCGGCGCCGACTTCCAGATTTGGTTCACTTAGGTCTCACTCCGTGTTTTCGGCAGTTCCGGAAAATCCTCCTCGCGGAATTCCCGGCCGCGCAGCGGATCGTTGCGATCGTCGTCGCGTTCGAGCCGTCGTAGCTGCACGCGGCGGATTTTGCCAGAGATCGTCTTCGGCAGCTCGGTGACGATTTCGAGGCGGCGGATGCGCTTGAACGGCGCAAGGCGCGTGTGCAGGTGCTGGAAGATCGAGAGCGCCGTCTCCGGCGAGCGCGCGGCGCCCGACGTCAGCAGCACGAAGGCCTTGGGGATCGCGAGCCGGATCGGATCGGGGCTCGGCACCACTGCGGCTTCGGCGACGAGTTCGTGCTCGAGCAGCACGCTCTCCAGCTCGAACGGGCTGATGCGGTAATCGGAGGATTTGAACACGTCGTCGGAGCGGCCGACGAAGGTCAGATAGCCGTCCTCGTCCTCGAACACGACGTCGCCGCTGCGATAGAGCGCGCCTTCGGCGCCCGAGAGCTTGCCGTCGTCGCCCTGATAGCCCTGCATCAGGCCGGCGGGGCGGTCGGTGCCGAGCACCAGCGTCACCTCGCCCTCCTTTGCCTTGTTGCCGTCGGCATCGCTGATCTGCACGCGATAGCCCGGCAGCGGCCGGCCCATCGAGCCGATCTTGATGGACTGGCCCGGCGAGTTGCCGGCGAGCGCTGTCGTCTCGGTCTGTCCATAGCCGTCGCGGATGGTGAGGCCCCATGCCGCACGCACCTGGTCGATCACCTCAGGATTGAGCGGCTCGCCGGCGCCGCAGACCTCGCGCAACGCCACCTTGAACGAAGCAAGGTTCTCCTGGATGAACAGCCGCCACACCGTCGGCGGCGCGCATAGCGTGGTGACCCCGCAACGGCCGATGGTGGCAAGCAGCGCCTTCGCATCGAAGCGCGGCTGATTGACGACGAAGACCGTCGCGCCCGCGTTCCACGGCGCGAAGAAGCAGCTCCAGGCATGCTTGGCCCATCCGGGCGATGAGATGTTGAGATGGACATCGCCGGGCTTCAGCCCGATCCAGTACATGGTCGACAGATGCCCGACCGGATAGCTGCGCTGGCTGTGCCGCACCAGCTTCGGTTTCGCCGTGGTGCCCGAGGTGAAGTAGAGCAGCATCGGGTCGTCGGCATTGGTCGGGCCGTCCGCGCTGAAACTCTCGGAAGCCTTTGCCGCATCATCGTATGACAGCCATCCGTCAGAGGCGTTGCCGACCACGATGCGAACGACGTTCTCCGCGCCGAGACTTGCGAATTTCGCGACCTGATCCTGTGCCGCAACGACCGCCTTGGCCTTGCCGCGATCGAGCCGGTCGCGCAGCTCCTCTGCGGTCAGCAGCGTAGTTGCGGGAATCACGACGACGCCGAGCTTCATCGCAGCCAGCATCGTCTCCCACAGCGGAACCACATTGCCGAGCAGCAACAGGAGATGATCGCCGCGCCTCAAGCCCTGCGCGCGAAGGAAATTCGCGACCTGGGTGGAGCGCTTCGAGAGCGCCGCGAATGACAGCTTGGTCTGACGATCCTGCGCGGCGTCCACGATCCAGAGCGCAGGCCGGTCCCTTGATTCCGCATTGGTGGCCAGCTCGGCGTCGAACCAGTCGAGCGCCCAGTTGAAGGGAACCGGATCCGGCCAGCGGAAACCATTGACCGCCGCTTCGTAATCCGTCCGGTGTTGCAGAAGGAACGCGCGCGCTTCCTGAAATGTCGTCATGATCCGGGCCCGTCGATTGACGTTCGAGCGTAGCCCGGATGGAGCGAAGCGCAATCCGGGGCCGGTCGCGCCAATTGAAAGAGCTGTCCCGGATTGCGCTTCGCTTCATCCGGGCACCAAGCGAAGGCTATTTTCCGGCCAGTCCTCTAACGTGCTTGATAATTCCGGAAAAATCCACCCCACCCTGACCTGATGCGTCGAAAGACTGATAGATCTCCTGCGCATGCTTGCCGAGCGGCGTCGCCGCGCCCGCGGCCTTCGCGGCGTCCTGTGCCAGCGTCAGATCCTTCACCATCAGCGCCGAGGCGAAGCCCGGCTTGTAGTCGTTGTTCGCCGGCGAAGTCGGCACGGGGCCCGGCACCGGGCAATAGGTCGTGAGCGACCAGCACTGGCCCGACGAAGTCGAGGCGACGTCGAACAGCGCCTGGTGCGAGAGGCCGAGCTTCTCGCCGAGCGCAAACGCTTCACTGACCGCGATCATGGAAATGCCGAGGATCATGTTGTTGCAGATCTTGGCCGCCTGGCCCGCGCCGCCGCCGCCGCAATGGACGATCTTCTTGCCCATGTTCTCCAGCACCGGCTTGGCCGCGGCAAACGCCTTGTCGTCGCCGCCGCACATGAAGGTGAGCGTCGCGCCCTTGGCGCCGCCGGTGCCGCCGGAGACCGGCGCATCGACCGAGAGTACGCCGCTCTTGGCGGCGAGCGCGTGCGCGGCCCTCGCGCTCTCGACGTCGATGGTGGAGCTATCGATGATCAGTTTGCCCTTGGTCATGGCGGGCACGACCTCGTTCCAGACCCCGAGCACGTGCTTGCCCGCAGGCAGCATGGTGACGACGACATCGGCGCCATTCACCGCGGCCGCAGCGCTGTCGGCGATGCCGGCGCCATCCGCCTTGGCCTGATTGCGCGAGGCTTCGACGAGGTCGAAGGCCACCACCTTGTGGCCGGCCTTGACGAGGTTGGCCGCCATCGGGCCGCCCATGTTGCCCAGACCAATGAATGCGATCGTGGCCATTGTCGTTTCCTCCGCTGTCGCGTTGCTAATTGAACTTCAGCTCGTCGGCGCCGATCTCGGCGAGATACGGCGCAAGCATTTCCGGCGCCACATCTTCAATGCGCGGCGGCGACCAGGTCGGGTTGCGGTCCTTGTCGATCACGGCGGCGCGCACGCCCTCGCGGAAGTCGTCGCTGCGGAACACCTCCAGCGCGGCGCGATATTCGCGCACCAGGCATTCCTCGAGGCTCGATGAAGCGCGCGCGAGCCGCAGCAGCTTCAGCGTCACCACCATGCCGCGCGGCGATTTTTCGTTGAGTGTCTTCAGCGTCGCCAGCGCGAACTCCGAGCCGTCACGCTTCAGCGCCGCGACAATGTCCTCCATGCGGTCGAAGCCGAACAGCGCGTCGATAACAGGCTCCTTCGCAGCCACCGGCCCCGCCGTCTCGCCGGTCGCAAAGCCGCTGATGAGCTTGCTGACATCGGCGGCGCTCGCGCCCGAGCGCAACGTGGTCAGCGCCTCACGCAGCTCCGGCAACTTCACCGCTGGCACAACCCAGTCGGCGAACTTCGCATGGATCGCGTCCGGTCCGTTCATGGTCTGGCCGGTGAGCCCGAAATAGGTGCCGATCTCGCCCGGCGAATGCGACAGCAGATATGTGCCGCCGACATCGGGGAAGAAGCCGAGCCCGACTTCGGGCATCGCCAGCCTGGTCCGGTCCGTGACGACGCGATGGCTGGCATGGGCGGACAGACCGACGCCGCCACCCATGACGATGCCGTCCATGAAGGCGACATAGGGCTTCGGGAATTTCTTGATCCGGGCATTGAGGATGTATTCCTCGCGCCACAGGATCTTGCCGAGGTCACCGTTGACCTTCGAGCTTTCCCAGAGCGTACGGATGTCGCCGCCGGCGCAGAGCCCGCGCTCGCCGGAGCCTTCCAGCACGATCACCGCGACGGCGGGGTCGGCCTCGAAACGATCGAGCGCCTTCTCGATGTCGCGAAACATCTCCAGCGTCACGGCGTTGATCGCCTTGGGACGGTTGAGCCGGATGATGCCCGCCGCGCCCTCGACGCGCGCGACGAGATCGCCCTCTTCCGCTCCGCTCATCGTGCGCCCTCGATCAGTTTGCGCGCCACGATGAGCCGCATGATTTCATTGGTGCCTTCGAGGATCTGATGCACACGCAGATCGCGCACGATCTTCTCGATGCCGTATTCACTGAGGTAGCCGTAGCCGCCATGCAGCTGCAACGCGTGGTTGGCGACCTCGAAGCCGACATCGGTGCCGAAGCGCTTGGCCATCGCGCAGAGCATGGTGGCATCGGGGTCCTTGCGGTCCAGCGCCGCCGCTGCGCGCCACAGGAAGGTGCGCGCGGCCTCCAGCTCGATCGCCATATCGGCAAGACGGAACTGCAGCGCCTGGAATTCGTCGAGGCGTTTTCCAAACGCCTTGCGCTCCTTCATGTAGGCACGCGCCTTGTCGAGCGCCGTCTGGGCGCCGCCGAGCGAGCACGCGGTGATGTTGAGCCGGCCGCCATCGAGGCCGGCCATCGCGATCTTGAAGCCAACGCCCTCCTCGCTCAGACGATTGGCCACGGGCACGCGGGCATTCTCGAACATGACCGCGCGGGTCGGCTGCGCGTTCCAGCCCATCTTGCGTTCGTTGGCGCCGAACGAGACACCCGGGGTCTTGCCGTCGATGACGAGCGTCGAGATGCCGCCGGGGCCGTCGCCGCCGGTACGCACCATCGCGACCAGCAGATCCGTGCCGCCGGCGCCGGAGATGAACTGCTTCTGCCCGTTGAGCACGTAATGATCACCGTCGCGCACGGCGCGGGTGCGCAGCGCCGCGGCATCCGAGCCGGCGCCCGGCTCGGTCAGGCAATAGCTCGCGATCAGCTCCATGCTGCAGAGCTTCGGCAGCCATTGGTGGCGCTGGGTGTCGCTGCCAAAGGCATCGATCATCCAGCTCGCCATGTTGTGGATGGAGATGAAGGCCGAGGTGGTCGGGCAGCCCGTCGCCAGCGCCTCGAAGATCAGCGCAGCGTCGAACCGCGTCATCGCGGATCCCCCGACATCCTCGCGGATGTAGATGCCGCCCATGCCGAGCGTGGCCGCCTCGCGCATCACGTCGACGGGGAAATGCTTCTCCTCGTCCCAGCGCAACGCATGCGGCGCGATCTTCTCGGCCGCAAACGCCAACGCCATGTCGCGCACCGCGACCTGATCCTCGTTCAGAGCGAACTGCATGCTGGGCTCCTCACCTCCCTCGTCATTGCGAGGAGCGAAGCGACGAAGCAATCCAGACTGTCTTTGCGGAAAGATTCTGGATTGCTTCGCTACGCTCGCAATGACGGGCTGGGCAACAGCCCTACTTCATCAGCGGGATCGAGAACTCCGCGCCTTCCTTGACGCCGGACGGCCAGCGCGAGGTTACCGTCTTGGTCTTGGTGTAGAAGCGAACCGAATCCGGGCCGTGCTGGTTGAGATCGCCGAAGCCGGACTTCTTCCAGCCGCCGAAGGTGTAATAGGCGATCGGCACCGGGATCGGCACGTTGATGCCGACCATGCCGACGTTGACCCTGGCCGCGAAGTCGCGCGCGGCGTCGCCGTCGCGGGTGAAGATGGCAACGCCGTTGCCGTAGTCATGCTCCGACGGCAGCGCCAGCGCTTCCTTGTAGTCGTGCGCGCGCACGACCGAGAGCACGGGCCCGAAGATCTCTTCCTTGTAGATCCGCATGTCCTTGGTGACGTTGTCGAACAGCGAACCGCCGAGATAGAAGCCCTTCTCGTAGCCCTGCATCTTGAAGCCACGGCCGTCGACGGCGAGCGTCGCGCCTTCCTTGATGCCGATGTCGATGTAGCTCTTGACCTTCTCCACCGCCTCGCGCGTGACCAGCGGACCGTAGTCGGCCGACGGATCGATCGAGGTGCCGATCTTGAGGCTCTCGACGCGCGGGATCAGCTTTTCCATCAGGCGGTCGGCGGTGGACTTGCCGACGGGCACGGCAACCGAGACGGCCATGCAGCGCTCGCCGGCCGAGCCGTAGCCGGCGCCGATCAGCGCGTCGACCGCCTGGTCCATGTCGGCGTCGGGCATGATGATGGCATGGTTCTTGGCGCCGCCGAAGCACTGGCAGCGCTTGCCGGTCTGCGCCGCGCGCTCATAGATGTACTGCGCGATCGGGGTGGAGCCGACGAAGCCAACGGCCTTGATGTCGGGATCGTCGAGGATGGCGTCGACCGCTTCCTTGTCGCCGTTGACGACGTTGAGGATGCCGGCCGGCAGGCCCGCTTCCATCATGAGCTCGGCGAGCAGCATCGGCACACCGGGATCGCGCTCCGACGGCTTGAGGATGAAGGCGTTGCCGCAGGCGATGGCGGGGGCAAACTTCCACATCGGGATCATCGCCGGGAAGTTGAACGGCGTGATGCCGGCGACGACGCCGAGCGGCTGACGCATGGAATAGATGTCGATGCCGGGGCCCGCGCCCTCGGTGTACTCGCCCTTCATCAGATGCGGGATGCCGCAGGCAAACTCGGCGACCTCGAGGCCGCGCTGGATGTCGCCCTTGGCGTCCGGCACGGTCTTGCCGTGCTCGCGCGCCAGAAGCTCGGCGAGCTTGTCATAATCGCGCTGCACCAGCTCGAGGAATTTCATCATGACACGGGCGCGGCGCTGCGGGTTGGTTGCGGCCCATTCGGGCTGCGCGGCGCGCGCGTTCTCCACGGCGGCGCGGACTTCGGCCTTGGACGCCAGCGCCACCTTGGCCTGCACGTCACCGGTCATCGGCTCGAAAACGTCGGCGGTGCGGCCAGAGGTGCCCTTTACTTCCTTGCCACCGATGAAATGTCCGACTGAACGCATGGAATGATCTCCTTGAGGCCGAGCTTGAACGCTTTGACAAATCCTATCGACCTGCATTTTATAGGATTCAAGTCTGAGATAATGCACCATAGATGTGCGAAAATGCTGGATCAAGGCGCTATCGATTGGGACGACTTTCGCTTCGTGCTGGCCATCGTGCGGGGCGGCTCGGTTTCGGCTGCGGCAAAACAGCTCGGCGTCGACCATGCCACCGTGATCCGCCGCGTCGACCGGCTGGAGAAGCACCTTTCGGCCAAGCTGTTTGACCGGCGCAAGACCGGCTATCTCCTCACCGAGGCCGGTCAGCGCGTCGCCGACAGCGCTGAAGCCATGGAATCGACCATCGTCGCCAACCAGGAGCAGGTCGGCGGCTCGGTGGCGCGGCTGACCGGGACGGTAAGGATCGGCGCCCCCGACGGCTTCGGCACCGCCTTCCTGGCGCCGCGGCTGGCACCCTTCGCGGACCGGTATCCCGATCTCGATCTGCAACTTGTAGCCACCGCGCGGCTGTTCAGCCTCTCCAAGCGCGAGGCCGATATCGCCATCAGCCTGACCATGCCGAAGGAAGGCCGCATCGTCGGCCGCAAGCTGCTCGACTACCGCCTCGGGCTCTATGCCGCCCCTGGCTATCTCGACCGCTTCCCGAGGATCGCCTCAAAGCAGGACCTGCCGCAGCATCGCTTCGTCGGCTACATCGAGGAGCTGCTGTTCACGCCGGAGCTCGACTACCTGCCGCAAGTCTCGCCGCGGATCTCCGCGCGCTTCCGCAGCGCCAACCTGATTGCGCAGCTCAACGCCACGCTGTCAGGCTTCGGCATCGCGGTGCTGCCGCATTTCATGGCGAGCGATTATCCGCAGCTGGTGGCCGTGCTGCCGGAGGAGATCGCGATCACGCGGACGTTCTGGATGCTGATGCACGCCGACAGCAAGGACCTCGCGCGGATCAGGGCGGTGGCGGATTACATCAGCGAGATCGTGGAGCGCGAGCGGGCGTTGTTTGCAGGGCGATAGCACCGGGCACGGGTGGGCTAAGCGACTTGTCCGCCGTAGCGCGCAGAGCGAAGGCGGAAGCGTACCCACGCAACCCCAACGGTCAAAAGAGATTGTGGGCACGGCGCAAGAGCGCCTTAGCCCACCCTACGGCAGCTCGCCTAGGTCTTCGCCTTCTTCGCCGCCACAGCCTTCGGCTCGCGCTTCGTGACGTCAAGTGCACTGTCCTTGCCCGCCTTCAGCACTTCGTCCGACAGCTCGCTGGAGCCGGCGATGCGCGCCAGCAGCATGGTGCCGGCCATCGCCGCCAGGGTCGCGATCGCCTGCTTGCGAGCGGCCTTGCGCGGCAAGTTCGGGATGTAATCCGCCATCAGCTCGATCATCTCGTCGAGCTTGCCGGCAAACGCCTTGCGGGTTTTCGGGCTCTCGCGGGCGATCTCGGCGCCCAGCGCGGGAATCGAGCAGCCATGGCCGGGATTGTCGCGGTGCAGCGCCGAAAGATAAGCCTCCGCGATCAGTGTCAGCCGCTTGTCCGGCGCGGCTTCGCCGGTGATCTTGCGCCAGTGCTCCATCGAGCGGTCCATGGCGTAACCGAAGGCTTCGATCACCAGCGCCTCGCGGGAATCGAAATGGGCGTAGAAGCCGCCATGGGTGAGGCCGGCCTCCTTCATGAGATCGGCGACGCCGATGCCATGGGCGCCCTTTTCGCGCAACCGCACGGAGGCCTTCCTCACGATGCGGTCGTGGGTTTCCTGCTTGTGTTCCCGGGAGTAGCGCATGCGGTTCTCATTGGATGTCGATGGTCATTTCATAACACGCCAATCGCGAAATGGGTGCATTAATTCATGTTAAGTTGTTTCCGATCATGGAAAACGTTGCAGTTGCATGCACCGCAAGGGCCCCCTTGCCGTCGCGGACGAAGCCTTCGGTGTAGCTGGTCTGCCGCCCCAGCTTGATCACCTTACCTTCGGCCGAGATCAGCCCGGAACGGACCGAGAGCGGGCGCAGGAACGTCATTTTCAGGTCGAGGGTCACCGAGCTCTGGCCGGCCTCGAGCCGGGTCGAAATGGCACAGCCCATGGCGGTATCCAGCAGCGCCGCGGCGGTCGCGCCGTGAATCAGCCCGATGGTGTTTTCGAGGTCCTCGCGCGGCTCCAGTTCCATGACGATCCGCCCCGGCTCGGCCACGGCCATGGTGAAGCCGATCAATTTGGCGAAGGGCGGCGGCGGCAGCCGGCCATCGCGTATCCCCAGCATGGCATCCATGCCTGATAGCCCCATGACCGCCCGCGCGACCGGCGCAGGCACCTGCCAGTCCACCATGCGCTCACGCCGCTGAGCCGGTGAAAACAGGTCGAGTTGATCAATGTCGGTCATGGCCACCTCTTTATATGATATATATCATACTATGTTGCGGACTTCGCTCTGGCAACTCACCCTCCTGCCCGCTTGACAAGCCGGTGGTTTCGGCCCGGAAGTGATCCGGCCACTGCGCCTCCTGCGCCAACCAAAATCGATCGAGATCCCACGATGGAAATGCTCAACCACCATTGCGGCGTGACGCGCGACACACGCGGCGTCGTCCATGTCGCGATCTGCAACGCCGGCCCGCTCAACATTCTCGGCTCGCCGGTGACCGACGCTGTGCGCGAGGGCCTGCAGCAGCTCGCCTCCGACCGCAGCATCCGCGTCCTCGTGCTGCGCGGCCAGAGCGAGAAGAGCATGATCGGCGGCGCCGACATCAAGGAGATGGCCAAGCTCGACCAGAAATCGGCCGAAGCCTTCATCAGCCGCCTGCGCGATCTCTGCGAAGCCGTGCGCCAGTTCCCGGCCCCCGTCATTGCGCGCATGCCCGGCTGGTGCCTCGGCGGCGGGCTTGAAGTCGCCGCCGCCTGCGATTTCCGCATCGCCGCGCATGATGCGCATTTCGGCATGCCGGAGGTGCGCGTCGGCATTCCCTCGGTGATCCACGCCGCCCTGTTGCCGCGCCTGATCGGCTGGGCCCGCGCGCGCTGGCTGGTGATGACGGCGGAGAACATCGACGCATCGACCGCGCTCGCCTGGGGCCTGGTCGACAAGGTCGCGGCCGAAGGCGGGCTCGATGCCGAGGTCGAGCACGTCGTGAAGGCATTGCTCGAATGCGGACCCGAAGCGCTGCGCTCGCAGAAGGCGCTGCTCCGACAATGGGAGGAGCTGCCGCTGACGGAGTCGGTGAATCTGAGCGTGAAGGTGTTCGGCGAATCGTTCCTGACCGACGAGCCGACCCGGCTGATGGCCGCGTTCGTGAACCGGAAACGGTAGGCTGCGCCGAGCGCGACGGCGCTCCCACAAAGGCGGTGTCATGCCCCGGCTTGACCGGGGCATCCAGTACGCCGAAGCGCCAGTTGAAAGAGCGGGTTCGCCAACGCGCGCCTCTGGAATACTGGATTGCCCGCTTCGCGGGCAATGACAGCGGAGTGAAGCAAGGCTGAGCTGACATCGAAGCATCGGCGTCGAGGCCACTCCCCCACTCGCACGACCAAATCTCATCCGAGCCACGACATTTTCTCATCTCTCCCGCGGGTTGCATTTTTTGCGTCGCATCATATGATGATCGTAATCTTAACCGCCGCCAGGGAATTCCGTCATGGCCGAAGCCGCCGATCCCGTTGTCATCGTCTCCGCCGCCCGCACGCCGCTCGGCCGCTTCATGGGCGAATTGTCGCCGCTTCCCGCGCATAAGCTCGGCTCGCACGTGATCGGCGCTGCGCTGGAGCGCGCCAAGCTCGCGCCAGAGAAGGTGGACGAGGTCTTCATGGGCTGCGTGTTGCCGGCGGGCCAAGGCCAGGCGCCCGCACGCCAGGCCGCGCGCGCTGCCGGTCTGCCCGATGCCACGGGCGCGACCACCGTCAACAAGGTCTGCGGCTCCGGGATGAAGGCGACCATGCTGGCGCACGACATCATCCGCGCGGGCTCCGCCGAGATCGTCGTCTCCGGCGGCATGGAGAGCATGAGCAACGCACCCTATCTGCTCGCCAAGGCGCGCGGCGGCTACCGCGTCGGACACGACCGCATCATCGACCACATGATGATGGACGGCCTCGAGGACGCCTACGAGACCGGCCGCTCGATGGGCGATTTCGGCGAAGCGACCGCAGAAGCCTATCAGTTCACCCGCAAGGACCAGGACGCCTATGCGATGGAGACGCTCAGCCGGGCACGCAAGGCGGTCGAGGGCGGTGCGTTCAAGGCCGAGATCGCGCCGATCACGCTGACCGAGAAGGCCGGCCCCCGCGTGATCGCCAATGACGAGCATCCGCTGAAGGTCGATCCCGCCAAGATCCCAGGCCTCAAGCCGGCGTTTCGCGTCAATGGCACGATCACGCCGGCGGCCTCCTCCGCCAATGCCGACGGCGCTGCCGCGCTGGTGCTGACGAAGCGCTCGCTTGCCGATCGCAACGGTTTGCCGGTGCTGGCCGAGATCAAGGGCCATGCCACCCATAGCCAGGAGCCGCAATGGTTCACCACGGCGCCGATCCCGGCGATCCGCAAGCTGCTCGACAAGGTCGGCTGGGCTGTCTCCGATGTCGACCTGTTCGAGATCAACGAGGCCTTCGCCGTGGTGGCGATGGCGGCGCAGCGCGATCTCGGCATCGCCAGGGAGAAGCTGAACGTCAACGGCGGCGCCTGCGCACTCGGCCACCCCATCGGCGCGACCGGCGCGCGGCTGATCGTGACGCTGCTGCACGCGCTGGAGGCGCAGAACCTCAAGCGCGGCGTTGCGGCGCTCTGCATTGGCGGCGGCGAAGCCACGGCGATCGCCGTGGAGCGGCTGACGCACTCGCGCTGATGTCCGAAATTGAGGGAAGTCTGTCATTTTAGACTTCCCTCGATTGTGCCAAACAGGAAGCATGACGCGGGTCCGCGCGCGACTCGCCAACAAGATTGAGGCCCAATGATCTCGAACTGGCTCGCGGCAGCACTGTCCCGCCGCAACGTTCATTACGGCTGGGTGATGGTCGGCGTGACCTTCCTTGCCGCGCTGATCAGCGCCGGCACGGTCGGCGCGCCCGGCGTGTTCATCGTCCCGCTGCAGAAGGAATTCGGCTGGAGCACGGCGGAGATCTCCTCCGCGCTGTCGATCCGCTTCATCCTGTTCGGGCTGATGGCGCCGTTCGCGGCTGCCCTGCTCAACCGCTACGGCCTGCGCAACGTCACGCTGACCGCTCAGCTGATCGTGGTCTCGGCGCTGGTCCTCTCGCTCGGCATGACCGAGGTCTGGCAGCTCGTCGCCCTCTGGGGTGTCGTGATCGGCATCGGCACCGGCATGACCGCGCTGGTGCTGGGCGCGACGATTGCGACGCGCTGGTTCGCAGCACGCCGCGGCCTCGTGGTCGGCATCATGACCGCGAGCGTCGCCACCGGCCAGCTCGTCTTCCTGCCGCTGCTGGCCAGCCTCACCGAACGCTATGGCTGGCGGCTCGCGCTCGGCTTCGTCTGCATCATGCTCGGCGTCTCCGCCCTCGCCGTCCTGCTCGTGATGCGCGACCGGCCGAGCGACGTCGGCCTGCGTCCTTTCGGCGACGAGGGCACCACACCCCTGCCCGCTCCGCCCGTCAATCACGGCTCCATCACGGGAGTGGCGCTCGGCACGCTGCGCGACGCCTCGAAGTCGACCGCGTTCTGGATCCTGTTTGCCACCTTCTTCGTCTGCGGCGCCTCCACCAACGGCCTCGTCCAGGTGCACCTGATCCCGATGTGCCTCGACTTCGGCATCCCGCAGGTGCAGGCGGCGAGCCTGCTCGCCGCAATGGGCATCTTCGACTTCTTCGGGACCATCATGTCGGGCTGGCTGTCGGACCGCTACGACAACCGCTACCTGCTGTTCTGGTATTACGGCCTGCGCGGGCTTTCGCTGATCTTCCTGCCCTTCAGCGATTTCTCGTTCTACGGCCTCTCCATCTTCGCGATGTTCTATGGCCTCGACTGGATCGCGACCGTGCCGCCGACCGTGCGTCTCACCGCGCAGAAGTTCGGCCCCGAGCGCGCCAATCTCGTGTTCGGCTGGATCTTCGCCGGCCATCAACTCGGCGCCGGCACCGCCGCCTTCGGTGCGGGTTTCTCGCGAACGGTCTATCAGAGCTACCTGCCCGCGTTCTTCATTGCCGGTGCGCTCTGCGTGTTCGCCGCGCTGATCGTGCTAGCGCTGTCGCGGCAACCGAAACCGCAGCCGAAACCGGTCATGGCCTAGTACCTGATCGTGGTGGTGACGCCGAACACAGCGGCGTCACCAATTCGCGAAACACCGGTCGGATCGTTCGGATTGAGGATTCCGCCGGAGGGGCGGAACACATATTGGAAATAAGGCGCGACCAGCCAGCCCGGCTTGACATGCGCCTCGTAGATCATCTCGATCAGCGTCTCATTGCTGCGCACCGGCCCCTGCACGCCGGTGTAGACGTTCGTATCGACGTCGAGCGTGCGCGCGGTGTTCGATATCCGCATGTAGGCCGCCGCCACGCCGAACCGGTCGAGCGGACGGCCGGGCATGAAGCCGACGAAGCCGATGCCGCCGTCGAGATAGAGGTCGATCAGATTGCGGTCCGGCGGGCTGTAGGCGATGCGGCCGAACGCGGTGATGCCGGGGAGCGAGGCCGAGGTGCTGTTCTCCTTCACCTCGGGCGGACGATAAAGCACCTGCTCGATCACGGCGAAGATGCCGTAATTGCCTTTGAGCTTCGCCGGGATCCCGCTGCCTGAGGGATCGGCGATCGACTGCCCTTCCGCGGTGAAGCGCTGGCTGTCGAACGCACCGTAATGCTTCCAGGCCCCCGGCGTGAAATTGCCGGCGAGCGGACGTCCCCCGACATCGATGTCGTAATTGAAGCGAACCTGTCCGATCACCCAGGGCGGATCGTTGACGCGGAAGGCGAGGCCGTGATGGTCGCGCAGCTGCGGATCGGCATCGCCCGGCCCCGACGGATCGCCGTTGAACACCGCCCCGAAGGCCGTGATCGTGTCCGTCAGCGCGGCCTTGATGCGAAGGCCGGGCACCGCGATCGGCGGCGCCGGGCCGCCGGCCGGAAGGTTGGAGGCCTTGATCGCGGGCCAGCCGAACGTGCCGTTGACGAAGAGATCGTCGGTCTGGCTGTCGAAGAATTCGACGTCGGCCGCCTGCTGGCCGGCCCGGATGTTGAGGCGGTCGTTGAAGAAGCTCTGCTCGAAGTATGCATTGTAGAGCCGCTGATCGGGCAGCGCCTCGATCTCGCTGATGGTCGCGAGGTTCATCAAATAGTTGCGCGAGAGCCCCTGGCCGTAGGTCACGAATGCGTTGGCGTAGAAGCGCCCGCCGGTCCAGCCAATCAGCTTGTCGAGATCGGCATCGACCGACAGATCAAGACGGCCGAAATGAATCGCACCGCGCTTAACGCCGCCCGAGGCGTTGCCGATGTTGTCTGCGATGTAAGTGACCCCGAAATTCAGGCCCTTGCCGGCAAGGCCGTCATGCCACGCGTTGAACCATTTTGGAAACAGCCATTCGGCCGCGCTCTCGTCCTTGGCGCCGGCGAATGCGCTGGGGCTTGCCACGACGTGGGCCAGCGCGATGGCAGCCAGGGATTTTCGGGTCCTCCAACTCACGATCGGCGCGCGCTATTTGAAGATGCCTGTGCGCCGCATGAACAGATAGGCCGCACCGACGGATGACGCCATCAGCATCGTGGCCCAGAGAAATCCGCTCTCGACGTCGGTCAGCGGCAGGCCTTTCGTGTTCATGCCGAAAATGCCGGTGATCAGCGTCGGCGGCAGCAGCAGCGAGGTCACGATGGAGAGCGTGTGCAGATGACGATTGCTCTCCTCCTCGTTCTTGAAGCGCAGCTCCTCCTCGAGCAGGCGGCTGCGCTCGCGGAGCTCGACGATGTCGTGGTCGAGCCCGTCGAGCCGCTGCGCCAGCTTGCCAGCCTGGATCCGCAACGTGGGTGAGAGACGATCGGTGTTCTTCTGGTCGAGGCGGTGGAACAGCACGCGCAATCCCGTGAGCTGGCGATGCAATCTGACGCAGGTCCGGCGCAGGCGGCCGAGGTTGCGGCGCATCTCCGGCCTGGCGTCGTCGGCGAGAATCCGCTCCTCGATGCCGTCGATCTCCTGGCCGAGCTTGTCCGCCATCCGATCCAGCGTATCGGCGACCTCGTCGACGATCTTCTCCAGGAGATGGGCGACATTGTCGACGCGATAGCCACCTTCGAGCACGCGCCGCGTCGCGTCCGCCGAGCACAGCGCCTGATGGCGGCCGCTGATCAGAAGACGCTCGGTCATGGCAAAGCGCAGGAACGCCGTCTCTTCCGTCGCGCTGTCGATCTCGCGGATGAGATCGGAGAACACGCCGTAGACGCAGTGATCGATGACGTGAAGCTGCTGGAACGTGTCGCTCGACAGCAGCAGCTCGCGCGCAAGCGGCGGCAATTGCGACGATGCGATCCACGGGCGCACCCGACCGTCCGTCAGATTGAAATGCAGCCAGAGCCGGCCGTCATGGCTGAACTCGATCGGCCGGTCGATCGGCAGCGCCTCGGCGCTGCCGTCGCTGTGCAGGCGGAAGGCCCAGACCAGGCCGGGAACGCCGGGGTCGGTGTCCTCTATCGCGCTGACAAGCTTTGCCGGCTCCGCCATGCCCAACCCCAACCGCCAACGACTGCCCAATTTCGAAAGATGGCTGACGGCATCCTCCGCACCACGCGGGTACTCAATTACGCCAGTGTTACAGCTTGATGATGGCGTCCTGGTCCTTCGGTGCCGAGTCCGGCGCGCCAGCGCGTCTGAAGGACATGATTCATGGAGGAGACACAGTTTCGCATTCTCGCGGCTCATTTCGCCCGAGCTTTGCTCTCTTCATTGCGCCGTCTCCAAGGAAAGGGCGCAGGGAAGGCCGGATGCCGGCTGGCACCCGAAGTCCCGCGTGCAAAAAAGACGCGCACGGGGTGGACGACAGGTGACGCCGGGCAACCGGCCTTCCCTGCGCGGATGGTTTTACGGCTTATGTCGCGCTCTCCCCGGGGAGCGATGCACTATTGCCCCCGTCGCCTTGCGGATCATTGAAGTGCTGACCGGTTGGCCGCACCTCGCCGCAACACTTGACGCACAGACCCCGGGCGTCAGGACCACACGATTTTGCCGCCGCGCACATCCCCGCCCCTGTCTCCGATGACTGGCGTGCGCTCGCCACCGGGACTGAACGAGGACGCTGTCAGCGCCGTGTCGTATCGCGCGTGCCGCTGCTCACGGGAGTCCCGCCCTGCAGCCAACCCGGCGCGCCGACGCCGTCGCGGCCACCGCCTCCCGGCCCGCGTCTCGTGACGATCGCGAAACGCCCCTTGCGGCGGGCGGGATGCGCAATACATACGGTATATCCGAATTCTTGTAAAGCGAATTTTTGGACCAGCCGACGCTGCCACGTCTCGAAGACCGAGGCGCACGAGCCGCCGCAACGGGTGATGCGGCCGCGCTTCCCCTACCCCGGCCCCGGCATGTTGCCCGCGAACTGCGGATAGCATTCGCGCAGCTCCTCGCGAATGCGGCTCCGCATCAAGGCCAAGGTCGCCTCGTCCGGCAACGGCGTCGAGATCTCGCATTGCTCGTTGTCGTAGGCGAAGCCGGTCGTGCCGCGGATGTCGCGCCAGCCATATCCGGGATGCGTGCTCTCCAGGCGAAAGCGACCGGCCTCCCTGTCGAAGGAGAACAACGCCGCATTGGTCAGGAGCGCATGCGGGCCGCCACGCCGATAGACCGTCTCGTCGCTGACGCCCGGCGCAGACACGAAGTCCACGCGTTCGACCAGGGATCGCAGGCTGTGCTCCTCGCGGAACAGAATGACCCTGGGAACGAGGAAGTACAGATAGGCGGAGCCGAACGAGCCCGGCCATCGAACCGGATTGTTCGGATAGTCGCCGGTGCCGACGAGATTGACATTGCCCTGCCCGTCGATCTGGCCGCCGCCGAGAAAGAAGGCGTCGAGGCGCCCCTGTGCGGCGCAATCGAACAATTCCTCCGCACCGCCGGTGAAGGAGTTGTGCTTGACCGAGCCGAGGATCGAGACCTGCACGCGTTCCAGCCCGTCACGCTCGTTGAGCGCACGCAACAGCATCGCGCCAGCGGCCGGCATCGGCGACGACTGGCCGACCGCAACATGCCGCACGCCCCTCAGCAGCCGCGAAATCGTGTAGATCATCAGCTCGCGGCTGGTGCACGCCTCGCTCATGCCGCGCTCCTGGAATCCCGGATGTAAGCCTGGAAGCCTTCCGGCGAGCGCGCCGCGCGCGCGTATTTCTCGACCTCCTGCCCGTCCCTGGGATATTCGGCGTAGAGCCCGGTGGGCCACGCACCGTTCTTCAGCTCTGCCACCGCCCCCACATAGATCGCGGGCAGCACGCCGGCGGCCATCTTCTCGTCCTCGAGCAGCGACGTCTCGGAGATGCGCTCCACGGTCACGAAGGCCTGCTTCGACGCATGGGCGAGCAGCATCGTCTCGCGCCGGCGGCCGAGCCGGACGTTACCGAACCGGTCCGCTTCGGGCGCGTGAAACAGGGCGATGTCGGGCCGGATCGCCGAGACCACGACGATCTTCTCAGCGTCGTCGAACGGGTTCGACGTCACCTTCCAGTCGTCGCGCTTCTTGAGGACGTCACTGCCGATGATGCCGCGGATCGGCATGAACGGAACGCCCTTCTCCGAAGCCGTCAGGCCTGCGAAAACAGCGGGGCACGTCGCATCGCGAAGGCGAATGGACCCGTCGCGGACGGCGCGGCTGAAGCACGGCGCGCCGCCGGCTTCGCCGAGGCTGACGGCGCTGGTCTCCAGCGTCGCCACCGCGCCGGCGCCGATGAGCATATCGACCTGCATGCCGCCGATCGGCGCACAGACCACATGGAGATCGCGAATACCGCGATCGATCAGCATCCGAACCAGCCCTGGAGCGGCGGCGTAATCGTCCGGCGCAAGGCCGAGCTTGCACCCCGAAGGTATCCTCTCCGCCATCTCCTGCGGCGTTACGAAGTCTGTCATCTCTCCACCTCTCCCTCGATTTCCAACCGCGACGCCGTCACGCGTCACGGCGTTCTAGTTCTTTGTTGTGACGTCCCTCGACGAGACGTAGCCGTCCCGCGTCTGCGGCAGCTTCCAGCCCAGCACCTTGCTTGCGACCAGCGTGCGCAGCACCTGCGCCGTGCCGCCGCCGATCGTGAACATGCGGACGTCGCGCGCCATGCGCTCCAGCGGGAAGTCGCGCGAATAGCCGCGGGCGCCGAACACCTGCAGAGCGTCGTTGACGATCTTGATGGCGGCCTCCGAGGCGAAGATCTTCGCCTGTGCTGCCAGCGTCGGATCGGGGAACGCGCTGCCGCCCGGCCCGCGCGAGGTTGCCGCCGCGTGCAGCATCAGGCGCGATGCGGTGAGTTGCGTCTGCATGTCGGCAAGCATCCAGTGCAGCCCCTGGAATTCGCCGATCGGCCGGCCGAACTGCTCGCGAGTCTTGGCCCATGCAACGGCGTGCTCCAGCGCGCCGGCGGCGATCCCCATGGCGACCGTGCCCGCGCCGACACGCTGGCTGTTATAGGCATTGATGAGATCGGCAAAGCCGCGCTTGAAGCCGGACGGAGGCAGCAGCACCATGTCCGGCGTGATCTCGAGGTCCTCGAACACGAGTTCACCCTCGGGCATGCCGCACAGCCCCATCGTCGTTTCGCGCTTGCTGACGCGCAGCCCCTCGGCCTCGCCGCGAACGGCCAGGAAGCCGCCGACGCCAAGCTCCTCCCCGCTCTCGTCGAACACGCGCGCAAAGATCAAATGAAGCCGGGAGACCCCGGCGCCGGTGATCCAGTGCTTCCTGCCGTTGAGCACGTAGCGGTTGCCGCGCTTGTCGGCCCGGGTCGTCATTCCGCTCGCATCGCTGCCGGCGTCAGGCTCGGTGATGCAGATGGCGGGCTTGTCGCCTCCGAGGACGAGATCGGCCGCGCGTTTCTTCTGCGCATCGGTCCCGTAGGCCATGACGGTCGAGATCGCGCCCATGTTGGCCTCGACCACGATGCGCGCAGAGACGGTGCAGGACCGTGCGATCTCCTCGATCACCAGCACCGTGTCGAGGAAGCTCCGGCCCTCGCCGCCATATTCAGGCGGAATGGTCATGCCCATGAAGCGCTCGGCCTTAAGCGCCTCGACGACGTCCCACGGATATTCGCGCGACGTGTCGATGTCGGCCGCACGTCGGCGGATCGTTTCGTCGGAGAGCGCCGCAGCCCTCTCTTTCAGGACCAGCTGCTGGGACGAGAGCTCCATGACCGTTCTCCATTCCGCGGACGGGCGCGCTTGCCGAAGCGATCCGTCAGCCGCGCCCCATGCTGTAGAATTCTGCGTTCGGACGCATGCTGGTGACGTTGGCGAGCCGGTTGGAGAGGCCGAAGAAGGCCGTGATCGCGGCAATGTCCCAGACGTCCTCTTCCGTGAACCCGTGCGATTTCAGCGTGGCGAAATCGGATTCGGACACCTTGTAGGCCTCGGTCGAAACGCGAACGGCGAAGTCGAGCATCGCCTTCTGCCGGTCGGTGATGTCAGCCTTGCGGTAGTTGACCGCGACCTGATCGGCGATCAGCGGGTCCTTGGCGCGGATGCGCAGGATGGCGCCGTGCGCGATGACGCAATATTGGCATTGATTGAGGTTGCTGGTCGCAACCACGATCATTTCCCGCTCGGCCTTGGTGAGGTTGCCGGGCTTGTCCATGAGCGCATCGTGGTAGGCGAAGAACGCACGAAACTCGTCGGGCCGGTGCGCGAGCACGAGAAACACGTTCGGAATGAAGCCGGACTTCTCCTGGACGGCGAGGATACGGGCCCGGATATCGTCCGGCATGTCGGCGAGTTCAGGGACGGGAAAGCGGCTGACGGCGGGTGCCTGGGTCATGGCCTGGATATCCTTGGGGCTAGTCTTTGGAAACCGGTACGATCACGCGCCCCCGCACCGCGCCGGCAAGGAGGCGCTCCGCAACGGGGATGCAGTTTTCGAGCGAGACTCTCTCCGTCATCGCATCAAGCCGATGCAGATCGAGATCGCGGGCGAGCCGCCGCCACGCTTCGCGGCGTTCCTCGCGCGGACACATCACACTGTCGATTCCGACCAGTGTGACGCCTCGCAGGATGAACGGCGCAACGGTGGCCGGAAAGCTCATGCCGGCGGCCAGCCCGCAGGCCGCGACGACGCCGCGATATTTCATCGACGCACAGACATTGGCGAGCACCTGCCCGCCGGCGACGTCCACGGCGCCGGCCCATTGTTCTTTCGCCAACGGCTTGCCGGGCTCGCTGAACAGCGATCGCGGCAGGATCCGCTTGGCGCCGAGGCTCGTCAGATAGTCGCTCTCCTCCGTGCGGCCGGTCACGGCGACGACGTCGTAGCCGAGCTTGGCAAGCAACGCTGTCGCAACGCTGCCGACACCACCGGCCGCGCCCGTTACCAGCACCTCGCCATGACCGGGCTTGATGCCGTGACGCTCCAGCGCCATCACACACAGCGCCGCAGTGTAGCCGGCGGTGCCAATGCTCATGGCTTGCGCGAAGGAAAACGCAGGCTCGAGCGGGATCAGCCACTCGCTCTTGACGCGGGCCATCTCGGCCAGACCGCCCCAACGCTGCTCGCCCACGCCCCAGCCGTTCAACACGACCTTGTCGCCGCGCTTGAACTCGGGCGATGTGGAGTCCTCGACGGTGCCGGCCAAATCGATGCCGGGCACCATCGGAAATTTGCGGACCACAGGGCCCTTCCCGGTGATGGCGAGCGCATCCTTGTAGTTCAGGGTGGAACAGGCGACCCGCACCGTGACATCGCCATCGGGCAATTTGTCGAGCGGAAGCTCTGCCAGCCGTACGGACTGCTTGCCGCCCTCACTCTCGATCAGGACGGCTCTGAAACTATTGCTCACGGTCGTGGGTCCTCATGTCCTTGGCCTCAATCATCGCAAGGAATCCGCGCGCGAAGACGTCGAGCGCCTCGGGGCGCCGTTCCAGCTTGGCCCGCAGCACCGCCCCCTCCCAGCCGATCCAGAAGAAATGCGCCAGACTATCGCAATCGACGCTCCCGGGGATGTCGCCCGCCTCCTGCGCCGCGCGGAGGCAGCGGGAGGTTCGCGCTTCCCAATCCCTGAAAACGGCAGCCAGGCTCTGCCGGAACGGCTCCGGCAACGCGCCCATCTCCTGTCCGAGATTGCCGACCAGACAGCCGCGTCGATAGAAGTGGCGTGCCATGCCCGCCCGCGCGTCCGCGATGAAATCGCGCAGACGGTCCAGCGGAGCCCGTGTCCCATCGTCGAACCAGCGATCCAGCTTGCGCGCGAAATAGGCGGCATAGGTATCGATCAGCTCGAGGCCAAAGGCCTCCTTGCTGCCGAAGTAATGATAGAACGACCCCTTCGGCACGTCCGCCGCGGCCAGGATCTCCTCGACGCCGACGGCGCTGAATCCCTTCTCGGTCAAGATCGCCAAGCCCGTGCGCAGCAAGCGCGCGCGCGGCGCATTCGGCTGCGACTGGTCCTTCGGAGGACGACCTCGACGACGCTCTGAAACCGAAGCTTGCCTGTTCATGCGAATTTATTAGACCGATCGTTTTATAAAATCAACCCGCCGATGGAATACCGTCCCCAGCCTCCTGGCGGCGGCAGTGCGCGAGCGAACGCGAGCTTGCCCTGGCGGGCCGCTCCGATCTGGTGGATGACTACGAGGTGCTGCGGAGAGCCGCGCGCGGAAAGCGCACCGAGGCGATTGCAGGCGGGCCGCTCCAGCGAGATGAGCTACGCTCGGAACCCGGGACGCGGCGGCGCGGCGGAATCCCGTTCGCTCAGGCCCGCTTCCGCGAGATCAGCAGGTCTTCTGCTGCAAATGCTGCACGCAGGTGCAGGTGGTCGCGGGATATTTGACGTCGTAATAGGGAGAGCTCGAGGAGCCGCCCGGGCCGTTGGTCGAGCAGCGCGGGAACAGATAATAGCTGTCGGACAGCTTGACGGTGCCCGCGATGGTGAAGCCGAGGTTGGGCGTATAGTCGTAGGAGACCTCGCTCAGAATGAGGGAGATGTTGGCGTTGGTGGTTCCGCCCGGCGCGGTAAAGGACGACAGCGTCATCTGCTGACCGACGGTCCTCGCCGCCGACGCGTTGGTCGACGTGCTCCACTGCACCGTCGCCTTGCCGCTGCTGTCGGTCGAGACTTCCGAGACCGTGATCGTCATCAAGGGGGTGCTGCCATTCTTGGTGGGGTATGGCGCCATGATGGCCCCCGCAGCCGCAAGGATGCCGGTCATCTGAGTCGCGCTGACCTGCGTGTTCTGCGTGATCATGTCGGCGACGCTGTGCGCGGTGGCGCTGACCTTGACGTTCATGGCGAGCCCGTTGCCGAGCTCGACGCCGCCGATATAGAGCACCAGCATGAACGGCGTCACGATGGCGAACTCCGTCGCGGCAACGGCGCGGACATCGGTCAAGAGGTGCCGAGCGCGGGATGTCAGGGCGGAGATCATCAGTTGGCTCCTGGCTCGTTCTGGAACGCGGCGGACGACATCACCAGCCGGTTGCCGTTGCCGAGGTTCGAGAGGTTGAAACCGAGCGGCCCGAGCACGACGGGCCACACGTACATGACGCGGAGAACGACGATGTCACCGGCATCGCCGGGATCGTACTGCCAGGTGTTGTTGACGTTGCCCGAGGCATCGAAGGTCAATGTCGGCATCGCCGTGTTCGCGGAGGTCCACGAGGACGCCACTTGCAGGTCGACCATCAGGCCGCTGCACTTGAACAGGATCACGATCTGGTCGCAGACCTTCTGCTTGAACACGTCCTTCGTCATCTGCGCGGACTGAACCTGCCCGGTCATGACGAGGCGCGCCGACTGGCGCACGACGGATTCGAGCATCTGCTGGGCGAAGAAGACGAGGAAGGTCTGGATCAGCGCGATGACGAGCGCGAGGAACGGCGCTGCGACGAGCGCGAATTCGACGGCCGTGGCACCTCTGCTGTCCCGCGCGAACGCGGCGCAGCGATTGCGGCGTCTCCTCATTGTCGAGGCGGATCCGAACATGGCCGTTTCCCTACTGCACGAGGCTGGCCGTGCTGGACGCGACCTTGATGAACAGGTCGGTCAGCGCCTTGGAAATGTCGCCGCCATTCTGGACGTTTGCGTACAGGCCCGGCGAGGCACAGGATTGCAGCCGTTGCGCGATCGTGCCCGTCGACGAGGTCGGATTGTTGAACTGCGAGATGCGGCTGGTGTACCAGCCATCGCTCGGCAGCTGCAGATACTCGGTGTAGAGGATCGCGATACGGATGTTCCGGCTCTTGATGGTGTCGCATACCGCCGTGTTGAGCGGTTGCTGGCATCGCGCGGTCGTGCTGTTGGCCGACGGAAGCGGATAGGTGGCGTTGGAGTCGCAGCTGCCCCCCGACTTCGGGATGAGCTTGTCCTCGACGCCGTCGGTGACGAGGAAGACCACTTCCTGCGGCGTGCCGGTCGCGCTGCCGTCGCCGGGATTGGGCATGGCGGCGTTGAGGTCCGTCAGCCCCTTAGAGATATCCGTGCCGTAGTCGGTCGTGTAGACACAGCCGCCCGAGCCGTTGAGAACGGGACAGTTCTGGTGATCGACCGTCAGAAGCTGAATGTTGCCGATCTTCGTGCCGGCGGTGGTCGGGGTGGTCAGCGTCTGGATCGTGTTCAGGGCGTAGTCGAAGGTGTAGATGGCAGCCTGGTAGGTCGTGTTGTTGAGCGCCGACATGCACTGCATGACGCCGCCCGAAGTGCCCGACTGCGGGCAGGTCCAGGGTCCGACCATCAATTGCTTGACGGCATTGGTCACGAGATCGATCCGCAGCGTGATGTTGTTGGCACGCGCGACCGTGAGATTGTCCTTGTTCGACGAGCTGGGATTTGCGTTGTTGGGATGCGCCTCATGGCAGGCGAACGCGCAATTCTTCGCATAGGTGGGCTGGTTCTTCGTCGCGAGAACCATGTTGTCGATGTCGGTCTGGGTCGCCGCCAGCGCCATCGACGGGGAATCGTCCAGCAGCAGGTAGAAGTTCATGTTGGGTGCGCTCGACGCCTTCGCCGTCGACGAACCGGACACCTGCCAGGTCTGCTTGCCGAGGACGCCGGGGAAATTGTTCACGGATTGCGCCACGTAGGACACCGTGATCGTCCGCGCGAGGCCGACATCCGTGACCGTGACCGTCGGCGTCGGCACCGCGACGAGCCCGGGGAGATTGGCCTTGGCGGCAAAGACGGCTGCCGCCGTCGCCTCGATGACGGATTTGGTCGTTTGCGTCAGCAGCGCCGGCCTTACGGCTGCAATCGCGGCCGCGTCGGCGGCTGCGTTCAACTGCTCGCGCTTGCGCAAGGCCAGCGTGTAGTCGAGCGTCATGCCCAGGAGAAAGATGATAGGAACCATCGTCAGCGCGAAGATGATGGCGACGTTGGCCTTCCGGTCTGTCGCGAAACAGAGCATTGCGCGGCGGAGCATGAGCTTCATCCTGGCTGCCGTCGTTGCGGCAGCGGTCCTTTCCCTGCGAAATCGACGGAAGAGATTGTCGGGTTTCGATCCCGGCGCTCCCCATCACGGGCGGACTATGTCGATGGCCTTCTTAATCAACGCTTACGGCCAATTCGCAAACCACAGCCGAAACGGATCGAGATGTCTCATATCGAGATGGCATCATTAATGTCGCTTAAATGCAATTGCAGCGATTGGCGCTAAACCCTAGGAAACACCCGTATATTTCCGGAGGAGCTGCAATTTGCGCGTACCCGCGGAGGGCGCGTCAAACGCCTCGTGCGCGCACCTCTGACAGGCATCCGAAGACGATGCCGCGCACGGTGCTCGGCGCAAGCCGCCCCGCCCGCCTCGCGCTGAGGATGAGAGACATATTGCCGTTAGACTCCGCCGCGCAAACGTGGACAATGCCATGACGCACGGGTCGTGCGCAGTGCACATCAAGATGCGCCAGGGGAAACAAGAAGGGAAACAAATGCCGGCTGCCGGTCCGTCGTCCGAACCCATCATTCCCACCGCTCCGCTCACCGCCCGCATGCGCGATTCACTGCGCGCGATCGTCGGCGAGAAAGGGTTCATCGAGGACGAGCACGGCAAGCAGCCGTTCGTGACGGATTGGCGCGGATTGCTGGTTGGACAGGCCGGAGCCGTCGTTCGCCCCGGCAGCACCGAGGAAGTCGCCGCGGTGGTCAGGCTCTGCCATGAGCATGGGGTCGCGATCGTGCCGCAAGGTGGCAACACCGGCCTGATGGGCGGCGCCACGCCCTGGCCCGCGCACACGGGCATCGTGTTGTCGCTTGGCCGCATGAACCGCGTGCTGGACATCGATGCCACCGGCTACACCATGACGGTCGAGGCCGGCTGCGTGCTGCAGTCTCTGCAGGAGACCGCAAGCAGGCACGACAGGTTCCTGCCCCTCAGCCTTGGCGCCCAGGGCTCGTGCATGATCGGCGGCAATCTGTCGACCAACGCCGGCGGCGTGCAGGTGCTCCGCTATGGCAATGCCCGCAATCTCGTCCTGGGACTCGAAGTCGTTCTGCCGAACGGCGAGGTCTGGGACGGTCTGCGCGCGCTCAAAAAGGACAATACGGGCTACGACCTCAAGCACCTCTTCATGGGTGCCGAAGGAACGCTGGGCATCATCACCAAGGCCGTGCTCAAGCTATGGCCGGCGCCGAAGGACGTCTGCACCGCGTGGCTTGCGATCCGGGATCCGCGCGCGGCGCTGGAGATCCTGTCGGACGCCCATAGCGCATCCGAGGACAATGTCGGCTCCTGCGAGCTGATGAGCCGCGCTGCCGTCGACATGGTGCTCCGCCACATTCCCGGCACGCAGGATCCGCTCAAGGCGGACACGCCATGGTACCTGCTGCTGGAATGGTCGTCGTCGCGGGCGCGTCAGGACGGCGCCGCGGGCATCGCGGAGAAGATGGAGCAGTTTCTTGGCGATCAACTCGAGGCCGGACGCGTGCTCGATGCGGTGATCGCCCAGACCGGAAATCAATCGCGCAACATGTGGCACATCCGGGAAAGCGTCGCCCAGGCCTCGCGCGCCGAGGGGCCGGGGCTCAGCTACGATGTCTCGGTGGCCATTTCCAGGATTCCGGAGTTCATCGACCTCGGGCTCAAAGCCGTGCGCGACATCCTCCCGTCCATCCGGCCCTATCCTCTCGGACACATCGGCGACGGCAATCTGCATTTTTCGTTCATGGCGCCTGATGGCATGGATCAGCAGACGCTGACCCAATACAAGAACGCCATCACGCGGGCGGTGAACGATCTCATCACCTCCATGGACGGCTCGATCTCGGCCGAGCACGGCATCGGCATCGACAAGCTCGACGAGCTCAGCCACTACCGGTCGAAGACCGAGCTCGACATCATGCGAACCATCAAGCGCGCGCTCGATCCCGAGAACATCATGAATCCCGGCAAGGTGCTCCGGCTGTGAGGATCGCCGGGCACCCAAGCCATTGTTTCAGCCGCGCGGGTTGACGACCGTATAACCTCGCAGCGATCGCGCGTGGAGCCGCGTGGCGTGACCACCGGAATTGGCGTCATACGCCATCCAGGTGTCGCCGCCGAGATGCTGCTCCAGAACGAAGACATGGCCGCGGCGCGCCGCGACCATTCCCGGCGCCGGCGCCGTGCGCGGAAAGCGCAGCCAGTTGGACGCCAGATTCAATTCCGGCACGACGCGGCCGAACACGCGCAAGGACGCGCCGCAGCCGCAGAACAACGACGGGCAACCGGCGGGACGGCCGCCGACGATGCGCTCGCCGGAGACGCTGATCGTGGTGGCGGCACTGCCGGCATCGCTCACGGTCATGTGCGTCGAGCGGTAGGCCTGCAACGAGGATCTCTGCAGTGAAGCCTGCCGCAATGAAGCCTTGGGAACCCACCCGCGAGGCGTCTGCGAATATGAGAAATCGCAGGGCATGGTGACGTTGCATTCAGGCGCGCGAAGGATGCGGTAGGGCCGCGCGTCGGAAGCGGCTGAGGTGGCGACAACGAGGACGCACGCAGAAATAACCTGTTTAATCATTGCAGGACTCTAAGTTGGAGGGTCCTGCCCCACTCTGGAGAAACCAATATTGGTTTGACCAAAATGGGCCTAAAGGGCGGCAGAAACAGGCTTCTGCTGCCGCCCTTAACTTAGGTTATGTTCTAGCTGTACGCGTCATCGCGCGGTGACATCAACCGCCGCGCTACTGCATCATCGCAGCCGCGATTTTCTCTGCCGACATCAGCACCGGGAAATTGGTGTTGGCGCACGGCACCACCGGGAAGATCGAGGCGTCGACGACGCGCAGGCCCTGGATACCCCTGACGCGACCCTGATTGTCGACCACCGCCATCGGATCGTCGGCCCGGCCCATGCGGCATGAGCAGGAGGCGTGCCAGACGCCGATTGTCGCCTTGCGCACGAAGGCTTCCAGCGCCTCGTCGTCGTTCATGACCTGATCGAAGGTGAAACCTTCGACCACGAAATTGTCGATCATGTAGTGGCGCAGCGCCGCCGGTCCGTCCATCAGCGTCGCGGCGATCTTGGTCAGGATCTTGTTCCTGGTGTTGACGACGCCGATCTTGCGGACCTTGTCGGTGTAGGCGGCCGGGAACGGCTTGTCCGTCACCTTCTTCACGATGTCGCTCATCTGAATGGCCGCCATCTTGCGGAAGCCGCTCATCAGGCGATCGAGATCGCGTCGATCCGACAGCAGATTGAACTCGACGATGGGCTCCGCAGACGGATCCCGCGAGGCAAGCTTGACCTGTCCGGTCTCCGAATAGGTCTTGTTGACGAAGGTCAGCAGCGAGCCGATCTGCTCGCCGACCGCATGCCAGGCCGACTTGGAGAGCAGGACGACGAACATGTCGCCCTTCGGCACGCCTGCAAGGCCCGACGAATAGCGCAAGCCCAGCTGCATGTGGCGCCTGGTGTGCTCGTTCATACGCGCGCCGCGACGGACAAAGGACGACAACGAGATCGAGGGATGATCCATCAGGCGCTGGCCCACGCCGGGCAAGCCCGTCAGCACCGGAATGCCCAGGTCCTTGAGATGGCCGACCGGCCCGATGCCGGCGCGCAACAGATGCGCCGGCGAATGGATGGCGCCGCTGGAGAGGATGATCTCGCGTCCCCGGAATTCCTGCTCGCGCCCGTCGACGACAGCCTTCACGCCGACGCATTGCGTGCCTTCGAACAGCAGCTCGCGCACCTGCGTGTTGGTGGAGATGGTGAGATTGGCGCGCTTGCGGGTGTCGCGATCGAGATAGCCCATCGCGGCCGAGACACGCTGCTCGGCCTGGTTGGAATGCGTTACCGGAAAGAAGCCGTCGACGAATTCGCCGTTCTGGTCCGGCAGGAATTGATGGCCGGCCTGCTGGAAGGCATCGGCAAAGGCCTGCGAGTGCCTGGTCCAGTGCTCCCGGGGAATGCGGCGGACCGGGATCTTGCCGTCCTTGCCGTGATAGGGACCGTCGAAATCGAGGTCGCGCTCGACCTTCTTGAAGAAGGGCAGCACGTCGTTCCAGGTCCACCCTTCGGCGCCGCGCGCGTCCCATTCGTCGTAATCGGTCGGCGCGCCGCGATTGGCCATCTGGCCGTTGATCGAGGAGCCGCCGCCGAGCACGCGCGCCTGCTCGTATTTGCGCAAGGGCGGACGGGCTTCGTTCGGATTGTTGTGGCTGACGACCTGCGTCGTGACCTTGAGCTCGGTCCAGTGGAAGCGCGGATCGAAATAGGCCGTGCCGGGATAGCTGTCCCTGATCTCGGCCGGCTCGTTGCCGGGTGGCGTGTCCTGTCCGGCTTCGCACAGCAGGACCTTGTTGGCGCTCTTGGCGGAGAGCCGGTGGGCCAGCACGGACCCCGCCGAGCCGCCGCCCACGATAATGAAGTCATACACGATTGGCGTTTCCTGTTGTTCTTGTTGGTTATCGACCCGTCATCCTGAGGTGCGAGTGGCGCGATGCCGAGCATCGCGCCGGGAGCCTCGAAGGATGCACGGCCCCGACCCAGCCGGGCCGTACATCCTTCGAGGGCCGCTGAAGAAGCGGCCACCTCAGGATGACGGTGATGGAGTGATCACTCCAGACTTTTTTCGCCGAGGGCTCCTGGATTGCTTCGTCGCAAGAACTCCTCGCAATGACAGCCGAGCCTACGGCCGGATCGAAAAATTCTCCGGCGGCCCCGCCTTGCGCAGCGGCTCGGCCAGACGGGCGAACTCGCACAGCAGCGAGCGCGTCTTGCGGGGATCGATGATCTCCTCGACCCAGAACTTTTCGGCCGAACGGAACGGCGAGCGCAGCTTGTTGAGGCGCTCCTGGATCTCCTCCAGCTTGGCCGCCTTGTCCTCGGCCGCGTCGATATCGGCGCGGTAGGCGGCCTCGATGCCGCCTTCAAGCGGCAGCGAACCCCAATAGGCCGAGGGCCAGGCGTAACGGATCGAGAACCGGTCGGCCGGCTGATGCACGACACCGGCAACACCGAACGCATTGCGCAGGATCACTGTGCACCAGGGCACGGTGGTCTGGTTCACCGCGGCCATGGCGCGGACGCCGTGGCGGATGGTGGCCGCCTTCTCGGCATCGAGGCCGATCATGAAGCCGGGGCAGTCCATGAGGTAGACGATCGGCAGATGGAAGGTCTCGGCGAAGTCGACCCAGCGCACCACCTTCTGGCAGGCATCTGCCGTCCATGAGCCGCCATAGTGAAAACTGTCGCTGGCGAGCACCATCACCGCCCTGCCCTCGAGCCGCGCGAGGCCGACGATGACAGGCTTGCCGAAATTTCTGGCAACCTCGAAGAACGAGCCCTTGTCGACGACCGACTCGACGATCGGGCGCACCTTGTAGACCTGCTTGCGGTTGCGCGGCACCGCGCTCATCAGCGCTTCGTCGCCACGTTCAGGATTGTCGGTGCAGGGCAAGGTCGGCGGCAGCTCGTAGACCGACGACGGCAGATAGGACAGGAACCGCCGCGCGCAGGCAAAGGCCTCTTCCTCGGTGTCGACGGCATGATCGACCGCGCCGGCGCGGGTCTGGATGTCGGCACCGCCGAGTTCCTCCTTCGAGAGGTCCTGCCCGAGCGCCTTCACCACCGGCGGTCCCGCGACGAACATCGCGGATTTCCGGGTCATGATCGAATAATGGCTGGCAGCAAGGCGCGCCGCCCCCAGCCCCGCGACCGAGCCGAGGCCAAGTGCGACCACCGGCACCCGCGACAGGTTCTCGGTCGTGAAGCGATACCAGCGCGTGCCGCCGATGCCGCCCGGCAGATTGGCCGCGCCCTTGGTCTCGATGGTCTTGACCGAACCACCGCCCCCGGAGCCCTCGATGATGCGGACGATGGGCAGACGGAAGTCATGCGCCATCTCCTCCGCCATCAGGGGCTTCGCCGAGATCGACGCATCCGCCGAGCCGCCGCGCACCGTGAAGTCGTCGCCGACGACAACGACGGTGCGGCCGTCGACACGGGCGCGGCCGAACACGCAGTTCGCCGGCGTCAGCTTCTTCAAATCGCCGCTGGGATCATACTCACCGATGCCGGAGACGGCACCGATCTCGTGGAAGCTGCCTTTGTCGATCAGCCTGTCGATACGCTCCCGAACAGTCAGCCGGCCCTGGTCATGCTGTCGCTTGACCTTGTCAACGCCGCCCATCTCCCGCGCGAAGGCTTCGCGCCGGGCGAGCTCGTCGAGTTCCGGCTTCCAGTTCATTCACTCCCTCCGAATTGATCGGCTTGTTATTGTTATGCACGGCCATTGCGACCGGTTTACGCGAGATGCGATTGGCGAAGGCGTCGCTTTCAGCACCCTCCATCAGGCTGCCGAGCGAGCGGCCGAGCGCGAGCATCGGCGGAGCAACTTCGTCGTGCAGACGCTGCTCGTCATACATCGCCGACAGAAGGCCGATCGTGATGACAACAAAGGTCTGGTACTGCGGCGACCAGATCGGCACCGCGAGGCCATTGATGTGCGGGCTCCACAGGCCGCAGGCCGTGACATAGCCGCGCTCGCGCAGCGACTGCCGGTTGGCTTCGATGCGAGGCCGCAGGATCTTTGCAGCCTCGGGCGCTTCCCGCTCCATGTCGTTGATGAAGGCATCGCCGACTTCGGGCGCCAGCGCCGCCGTGTAGGCCGCGCCAGCCGCGGTCGAGGCCATCGAGATGCGGCTGCCGGTGCCCTCGTGGAGGCCGAGCGCGGAAGCCGAGCGCGCGAACTGGAGATAGACGAGATGGAAGCGATCGGGAACGACGAAGCCGACCGTGCCGGGAAGCTGCTCGGCGACTTCCTGCAGCCGCTGGCGGATCATGCTGCGCAGCTGTGCGCCCTTCATCATCGAAGCGCTCATCGCCACCGCGCTCGGGCCGATGCGATACTTCTGATCGCGCGGCAGATAGACCAGCTGGCCCATGCGCGTCAGCGTATGCGTGAGCCGCGACACCGTCGAGCGCGGCAGACCGCAGCGATTGGAAATCTCGAGATTGCCGAGCCTGGTGTCGTGGCCCTCGAAGCATCGCAACACGTCGAACGCGCGCGACACCACCTGGATGACATCTCCCTCACCGGCATCACCAGCGAGCACGCCTTGCCTACTCAACCGCTCGGATCGTCGTCCCATGTTCCCTACCGTCTGTTCCGCTCTGCGGAATTAAATTCCACTTGCAGACGACGCTACCTCAGGCATTTTGCGACGACAACAAAAAGGCGATGGCATGCCAGAAATTAAGATCGTCACGGAGGTCGCCGGACGCATCTGCGCAACTCCCGTGCAAGTTGGAGGAACCGTCGCGGATGGCGATGACGTTGTGGTGGTCGAAGCCATGAAGATGGAGATACCGGTGCCCTCGCCTGCGAACGGCACGATCACATCACTTCTGGTGAAACTCGACGACGTCGTTGCGGAGGGGCAGGCGATCGCAATCGTCGCGAGCTGACTGCATTCTCCGTCATTTCCGCGACAATCTGTCAGCGTCATTCCTCCATGCGCGGTACGGCGTTGCCATCGCTTGATGGCGATGACATGATCTCTTGCAAACAAAACGTTGTTTCAAACAAAGAAAGAAAGCCCTCGCAGCAAAGCGAGGGATCATTGGAGGGAAACATGCTTCGTGGGCTGTTCATGCTCGCGCCTGCCTTGGTTGCGGGCATTTCTTTTGCGTCTACACGCTATGCATCCGCCGAAGACATCAAGCTGCCGGCGACGCTGACCTTCACCGCCTATGACACCGGCACCGCCGGCTTCAACATCGCGGTCGGCGTCGGCAAGATGATGAAGGACAAGTTCGGCACCGACGTGCGCGTGCTTCCCGCGGGCAACGACGTCGCCCGCCTCGCGCCGCTGCGTTCCAAACGCGCGGCATCTGCGGCGATGGGATCGGGCACCTATTTCGCGCAGGAAGGCATGTTCGAATTCGGGGCAAAGGAGTGGGGCCCGCAGCCGCTCCAGATCATGCTCTCGACCGTCGACTGCAACTGCGGCTCGCTTGGCGTTGCCGCCGACACCGGCGTGAAGGAGTTGAAGGACCTGAAAGGCAAGCGCGTCGGCTTCGTGGTCGGCTCGCCCGCGCTGAACCAGAACTCGCTCGCGGTGCTCGCCTTCGCCGGGCTGACGCAGAAAGACGTCAAGGCCGTCGAATTCGCGAGCTATGGCGCGATGTGGAAGGGCCTGATCAACAACGACGTCGATGCCGCCTTCGGCACCACCATCACCGGCCCCGCCAAGGAAGCCGAGACCTCGCCGCGCGGCCTGATCTGGCCGCCGCTGCCCGCCAAGGACAAGGAGGGCTGGGCACGGATGCAGAAGGTCGGCTCGTTCTTCTTCCCGCAAACCGCAACCTGTGGCGCCGGCATCTCGCCGGAGAAGCCGGTCGAGCTCGGCAATTATCCTTACCCGATCTTCGTTACCTACGCCTCGCAACCGGCCGACCAGGTCTATGCGATGACCAAAGCGATGATCGTCAACTACGACGTCTATAAGGACTCCGCCCCCGGCGCCGGCGGGCTGGCAGCCGACCGCCAGACCAAGAACTGGGTGGTACCCGTGCATCCCGGAGCGGTGAAGGCCCTGAAGGAAGCCGGTCAATGGAGCGATGCGCAGGAGGCGCACAACACCAAGCTGATCAAGCGGCAAGAGGTGCTCGGCGCCGCATGGACGGAGTACGGCAAGTCCAATCCGCCGTCGGACGACAAGGCCTTCCTTGACGGCTGGATGAAGGCGCGCGCCGCGGCGCTTGCCAAAGCCGACATGCCGAATGGATTTGAGAACTAGAACAGGATGGGTTCGTTTGTGGCCTAGCGCGAGAAGAGTGCCCTCTCCCGCTTGCGAGAGAGGGTGAAGAATGCGCGGCCCTATCGATCCAACCGACGGCCATTCGCTCAGTTAGTTACCAGCCCATGCCCGGGGTCGATGATGTCTTCTGCTCCCATCTCCACCGCCCCTCAAGACGAACCCAAGAGGGTCGTGTTCGACGACCCGCATGGGGCTGCCGGCAACATGCAGGAAGCCGAGGTCACGCGCGTGCGCGCGCTTCGCGGCGCCTGGCGCTGGCTGCTGGTGGCCGCGACCGCGGCGACCATCCTGCTCTGCATCAACCAGCAATTCTCGCTCCGCTTCTTCATCGGCTACACCCAGCTCAACACGGAGTATTTCTATCTCCTGATCGCCCTGATGCTGCCGTTCACCTTCCTGATCTTCCCGGGCACCGAGCGCGCGCCGCTCGACCGCATTCCCTGGTATGATCTCGTCCTGTTCGTCGTGACCTTCGCCGCGGCGCTTCTGTTGATGTCGAACGTGCGGAAGGCTGCCGAGGCCGGCTGGGAATTCGGCGGGGCGCCGAACAACGTGATCGCCGCGGGCCTTGTGATGTGGGTGATGCTGATGGAGGCACTGCGCCGCACCGGCGGCTGGAGCCTGCTGCTCAGCGTGCTCCCCTTCACCGTCTATCCGCTGTTCGCCGAGGCCGGCTGGCTCGGGCCGTTCCGCGGCACGCAATCGACGGTCGAACAGGCAACCGCCTATCACGTGCTGTCTGGCGAGAGCCTGCTCGGCATTCCGATCCAGGCTTTTGCCGACACCGTGATCGGATTCCTGGTGTTCGGCACCGCGCTGATGATGACCGGCGCCGGTAAGTTCTTCATCAACCTCGCCTTCGCGCTGTGCGGCACGTTCCGGGGCGGCGCGGCGAAGGTCTGCATCTTCGCGAGCGGCCTGCTCGGCATGATGTCGGGCTCGATCATCTCCAACGTGCTGACCGCCGGCACCATGACCATCCCGGTGATGAAGAAGAGCGGCTTCCGCGCCTCCTATGCCGGCGCCATCGAGGCCTGCGCCTCGACCGGCGCGGTGCTGGCGCCGCCGGTCATGGGCGCGACCGCCTTCGTGATCGCCCAGTTCCTCAACGTCAGCTATGCCGACGTCGCGCTCGCCGCGATCATTCCGGCCGTGCTCTACTATATCGGCCTGTTCATGCAGGTGGACGCCTATGCCGCGCGCCACAAGCTGAAGGGCATTCCGCGCGCCGAGCTGCCGCGCATCATGGATACGATCAAGGACGGCTGGTACTACGTCTTCGTGATCGCGCTCCTGATCGTGATGCTGCTCTACTTCAAGCGCGAGAGCCATGCCCCGTTCTATGCGACAGCGCTGTTGCTGGTGCTCAACCAGCTCTTCTCCAAGGACACGCGCTGGACCTTTGCGACGATCGGCAAGTTCCTCGAGGTCAACGGCCGCACTTTCGTCGAGCTGGTCGGTATCCTCGCCGGCTGCGGTCTCCTGATCGGGGCATTCTCGATGACCGGTGTGGTGTCGAGCCTCGCCAACGACCTCTTGCACATCGCCGGGGACAATCCGTTCCTGCTGCTCGCCATGTGCGCGCTGACCAGCCTCATTCTCGGCCTCGGGCTGACGACGACGGCCTGCTACATCTTTCTCGCCATCCTGGTCGCGCCCGCGCTGGAGAAGCTCGGGCTGAACAGGATGGCGGTGCACATGTTCATCTTCTATTGGGGCATGCTGTCGTCGATCACACCGCCGGTCGCGATCGCGTCCTTCGCAGCCGCAGGCATTGCCGGCTCGCCGGCGATGAAGACCGGCTGGGAATCGATGTGGGTCGGCAGCATCATCTATTTCATCCCGTTCTTCTTCGTGCTCAATCCGGCGCTGGTGCTGCAGGGGCCGAGCCCCTATTTGGCCGGCCTCGGCCTGATGGGGCTCGCCGCATTCGGCACGCTGTTCATCTGCGGCGGCATCCAGGGCTACCAGCCCTTCGTCGGTGACCTCCGCGGCACTGGCAGCCTGGAATGGCCGATCCGCGTGCTGCTGGTGATCGGCGGCTTCGTGGTGGCCACACCCGGCGGCGGGATCATGCCGCTGTCGCAGCTGCAGGTGACGCTGCTCGGGCTCGCGATCCTGCTGCCCACGATACTGATTGCCCTCTTGCTGGTAAGACGGCAGTCGCCCTTGCCGAACGGGTTGCGCGTGCCCTGATTGCGTTGCACAAGTGAGGCGATGACACCGCCCTCGCCTCTCGCCGCCGCCTGGACCCGTTCGAAACCGCCCTTGCTGCGGTTTCTGGACAATTGCCTGAACGAATTCTCGGCCGAGACGTCGGGCCACGTCGCCGATTACATCCCGGAGCTGAGCAAGGCCGACCCTGCCTATTTTGGCATCAGCCTCGCCACCCTCGACGGCCACGTCTACGAGGTCGGCGACTCCAGGGTGCCCTTCACCATCCAGTCGATGTCGAAGCCGTTCGTGTTTGCGCTGGCGCTGGACCTGCTGGGCGCAGGCCGGGTCGAGAGCGCGATCGGCGTCGAGCCCTCGGGCGATCCCTTCAATTCGATCCGGCTCAACGCCGAGAACCATCCGTTCAACCCGATGGTCAATGCCGGCGCCATCGCCTGCACTGGCTTGATTTACGACCGCAAGGGCGCGGAGGCCTTCGAGCAGATCCGCCTCGCGCTCAGTCGTTTTGCCGGGCGCGACCTTGCCGTGGACGAGGCCGTCTACGCCTCGGAAAACCAGACCGGCGACCGCAACCGCGCTATCGGCTATCTCCTCAAGACCAATGCGGTGATCTCGGACAACGTCGCGGCCGTGCTCGACGTCTATTTCCGGCAATGCGCCGTGCTGGTCACCGCGCGCGACATCGCGGTGATGGCGGCAACGCTCGCCAATCGCGGCGTCAATCCGGTCACCGGCGAGCAGGTGCTGAGCGCTTACGCGATCTCGCGCACCCTGTCCGTGATGACGTCCTCGGGCATGTACGACTATGCCGGCGAATGGATCTACCGGATCGGCATTCCCGCCAAGAGCGGTGTCGGCGGCGGCATCCTGGCGGCACTCCCTGCCCGGCTCGGCCTCGGCAGCTATTCGCCGAAGCTCGACAAGCACGGCAACAGCGTGCGCGGCATCAAGGTCTGCGAGGCGCTGTCCTCGCATTACGACCTGCACATGCTCAACCGCAGCGACGATGCCCGCAACGCCGTCATCGCCGATTACGACATCGGCAAGAGCCCGTCGCGCCGCGTGCGCCGGGCGCAGGAACGGGAGATCTTGGCCACACACGAGCAGGAGGTGCGGGTCATCGAGCTGGTCGGCACGTTGTCGCTGTCGGCCGTGGACTACGTCTCACGGCGGCTGGCCGGGCGACCGCGGCCGCAAATCGTCGTGTTCGACCTGCACCGCGTCACCTCCACCACCCGCGCGGGCGCCCGGCTGATCGCCGAAGCGTTCGAGGAGCTCGCGGCGCTGAATGTCACCGTCGTGATTTCGGGCGTCAGGCGTGCTTCCAAGGAATGGGACTCGTTGCGGGAATGGACCGCCGAACTGAAGAACGTCCGCGACTTCTATCTGCTCGACACCGCGATCGAATGGGCCGAAGACCAGATCGTCTACCGCTATGGCGGCTCGATCGACTTTCACGAAACCACCGAGCTGGCCGAGCAGCCGCTGCTCGAGGGCATGAGCGAGGAAGAGCTGACCGACCTCGCCTCGATCTGCACGATCAGGACCTTTCAGTCCGGCGCGAAGATCCTCACCAGCGGCGATCCCGCCGACTCCCTGTTCTTCCTGCGCAGCGGCGCGGTGCACGTCACCTTGCCCGACGGCGTGCGCCTGGCGACGCTCACCGCCGGTATGGCCTTTGGCGAAATGGCGCTGCTGGAGCCGACGCGCTCGGCCGACGTGTTTGCAGACATGGCAGCGACCGCGTTCGAGGTTCCGCTGAGGGATTTTGAGCGCTTCCGCAAGCAGCACCCCCGCGCCAGCGAGCGCGTCATGCGCAACCTGGCGCAGCTCCTCGCCGACCGCCTGATCGTCGCCAATGCGAAGGTGGACATTCTGACGTCGACGTGAGCGGCCTACCGGCTCGCCGCCTCGCTCAGCCGCCGCTTGATCTTCGCCGCACTCCTGTCGAGCAGCTCGGACGGCTGCTGGCCGGTGGCCGCGCACAGGCAGGCCCAGTAGTAGACGACATCGCCGAGTTCATCGACAAGGCCTGCCTTGTCGAGCCAGTCGTCGCGCAGCAGCTTCTTGATGTGCTCGGCGACCTCGCCGGCCTCACCGGCGAGGCCGAGCCCGAGATAGGACAGCCGCTCGTTGGACGGATGCTCATCGACCTTGGCAATGGTTGCGGCCCATGCCGCGTATTCGTCGATTGTCATCGGCATCCCTCGCCGTGTCTTTGGGGTCAGCCTACCACGTCGGTGACCGGCTGGAGGTCGATCTCGAACGTCTCCAGGAATTTCGAGGTCATGATGTAGAAGCCGACCGAGAGCTGCAGCTCGACCAGGGCGGCTGGCGTCAGCTTCGACGCGATCGCCTTGAAGGTCGCGTCCGTCGGCTTCTTCAGCTTGACGATCTCGTCGGTGAAGGCGAGCGCGGCGCGCTGCACCTCATCGAAGCAGGTCGCGGCCTGCCAGTTCTCGAGCGCCTCGTTCTGCGCGTCCGTGACGCCGACATTCTTGCCGATGCGCTTGTGCGCGACGATCTCGTAAGGCGCCTCGCACAGAATGCCGGTGCGCGTGATCGCGAGCTCGCGCACGATGGGATCGAGCTCGCCCTTGTGGCGGATCGCACCGCCCAAGCGGCAGTACTGCTCGAAATAGCTCGGCGAGTGCGCCATCATCCGGAAGATGTTGGCGTTGCGGTTCTTGTCGAGGATTTCGCAGGTGCGGTCGGAGGCCTTGGACGGGTCGCTGTAGTTGATGCGGGCCATGATTTTCCTGAAGTTTTCCCTGAATTTTGATGCTTTTTGTCGTCGTCCGCGCAAGTTCCCAAAGACTCTATTCGCGCGAGGACGCCGGAGCAACATCATCGAGTCAAATTGCCGCCGCATTGCTGATCGACCTTGAGACAGTCGATATTCGCCGTGTGGGGACAAATCGCGGTGAGTACTCGCAAATGGGGTGTTCCGAGTAAAACAATTGGCCGTCGGGTGCGCTAGCCGCACAACGATGAGTCACGCCCAAGTCTAGGGAGAAAAAGGCATGAAGGAAGCCACCAAGGGGGCGGCCTCGGGAGCGCTCGCGCATATGCTGGCGGTGACGGCGATGCTCGTCATCGCTAGCATCTTGTTCTACGGGCGTTGAGTTCAGAGTTTTAGCGTTTTCGTCATTCCGGGGTGGCCCTCGCACAGGCCAGGCCCAGAATACCCGTTCCAGGCTCGGTCCTATGACCGCCCCCGAATGACGAATCCCGTTACGTTTCCTTCGCGAAGAACGGCACGAGTTTTCCGGCAAACGGCTTGAAGCTCACGACAACCGAATCGCCGATGGCGAGATCGTTCCCGCCGTGCGCCATCATGCGGAACCCTTCCGCGCAATCGACCAGCAGGATGTTGTAGGGCACGTGCGCCCGTGTCTCGGGCGTGGCGGCGCGGCAGACCAGCGAGGTGGCGTAGACCTTGCCCTTGCCGCTGGCGCGCTGCTCGCGCGGATCCGATTCGCCGCAAGCCGCGCAGAAGGCGCGATGGAAATACTGCACATGCCCGCATGAGCTGCAGGTCTGGTAGGTGATGGCCTCTTCACCCTTGGTCCAGTCGGCCAGACGCTCGCTCATCGCACCCGCTCCAGGAACATGCTCACATGGGACGACAGCACGCCGCCGTCGCCATGCAGCAGCGCGACGGAGGCGTCGCGCACCTGCCGATCGGCCGCCCGCCCCGTCATCTGCAAATGCGCCTCGACCAGATGCGCCATGGCGCCGCCGACGCCGCAATGACCGTAGCTGAGTAGCCCGCCATGGGTATTCAGCGGCATGGCACCATCGCGACCGAAATGTCCCGCGCGCACCCGCGCGGCCGCCTCGCCGCGACCGGCAAGACCGAGGTCTTCGAGCAGCATCGCGAGCGTGATGGTGAAACTGTCGTAGATGGCGGTGTAGCGCACGTCGGAGATCGCAAGACCGGTTTGCTTCTTCGCACGCGCGATGGAAATCTCTGCACCGAGCTCGCTCAAGCCTGGTGCGGCCGTGACATGCTGATGCGTGTGAGCCTGCGCGCAGCCGCGGATGCTTACGCCCGCCTCGCCGGTCCGCTCGCGGCTGATGACGAAGGCAGCGCCGCCGTCCGACACCGGACAGCAATCGAGCAGCTTCAGCGGCATCGCCACAGGCTTCGAGGCCATGACGTCGGCAACCGTGATGGGATCGTGGAATTGCGCGCCGGGATGGGTGCAGGCATGGGCACGCATCAGCACCGCGAACTCGGCGAGATCTTCTTCGCTCACGCCATATTCGTGCATGTACCTGTTGGCAACGAGGCCGTAATAAGCGGGAATGGTCGGCCCCAGCGGCACTTCGTGGTCGGGATGGCCGACCTGCGCCAGCGCCTGGATCGAGGCATCGCGGCTCTGCCCGGTGAGGCGGTTCTCGCCGGCGACGACAAGCACGTTGCGGCAGACACCCGATACGACGAGATGATGGGCCAGCATCGTCATCGCAAGGCCTGTGGCGCCGCCGCCCTGCACGGCGTGGGCGTAGGACGGGCGGATGCCAAAGTGCTCAGCGAAGACGGTGGCAAGCATGATGTGCGGCGAGACCGTGGAGTAGCCGCAGAGGATGCCGTCGATCTCGCTGCGCTTGAGGCCGGCATCGTCGAGCGCGGCTTGCGCGGCCTTGCTCATGAGGTCGAGCGAGGACGAGCCCTCATGCTTGCCGAAGGACGTGAGGCCGACGCCGGTGATGAAGCTCATGCTTTCTCCTCCTCGTCATTCCGATCCCCTACTCCGGCGCCGAGCGCGTGACGCCGTCGCGGACCATGGCGGCGATGTCGTCGGCCGAATAACCGATCTCGCGAAGAATCTCCGCGCCGTGCTCGTTGAGCCGGGGCGCCAGTCGCACCGGCTCGGCCTCGGTCTCCGACCAGGTCGCCGTCACCTTCATGCTGCGGATCGCCCCTTCGGTCGGATGCGTCACCACAGGAAAGAAGCCGGTCGCCTCCAGATGCTCGTCATGCAGGATGGAGCCGAGGTCGTGCATCGGCATGACAGGCACGTCGGCCTTGGTGAGCAGATCGATCCATTCGGCCGTGGTGCGCGTCTCGAAGATGCGGGCGAGTTCGGCGTAGACGACGTCGATATTCGCGGCGCGGCCGGCGAAGGTGGCGAACTTCGGATCGGCGCGGAGATCCTCGCGGCTAGTTGCCTTGAAGAAATTCTCCCACTGCTTGTCGTTGTAGACGATGACGCTGAGATAGCCGTCCGAGGTCTTGTAGGGCCTGCGGTCGCGCGAGAGGTGGCGGGCATAGCCGCCCTTGTCGAGCGGCGGCTCGTAGGTGAGCCCGCCCATGTGGTCGCCCATGACGAAGCCGGCCATGGTCTCGAACATCGGGATATCCACGCGCTGGCCACGCCCGGTGCGGTCGCGGTGCACGAGGCTGGCACAGATCGCGCCGACCGCGGTGAGGCCGACGATGCGGTCGACCAGCGCGTTGGGCACATAACGCGGCACGCCGTCGCCGGTCTGCGCCATCAGCGCGGGCAGCGCGGTCGCGCCCTGGATCAGATCGTCATAGGCGGGCTTTGCCGCATAGGGCCCGTCCTGTCCGAATCCGAACACGCCGGCATAGACGAGGCGCGGATTGACGGCGGAGACGACGTCGTAGCCGAGCTGCAGCCGCGCCATCGCCTGCGGACGGACGTTATAGACCAGCACGTCGGCGTCCTTCAAAAGCCGCAGCACGGCCTCGCGCCCGGCAGGCTTCTTCAGATCGAGGCAGATCGAGCGCTTGCTGCGGTTGGTGTTGAGGAACACCGGGCCCATGCCGGCATGCCGCATCGGGCCGATCAGGCGGGTGACATCGCCGTCGAGCGATTCCACCTTGATGACATCTGCGCCGTAATCGCCGAGCATCTGGGTCGCATAGGGCCCCATCAGCACGGTGGTCATGTCGATGACCTTGATGCCCTTCAGCGGCCCCATCGTTCGCTCCCGATTGCGCAGGCGCCAAGGCGCGGCCCCGCGATTTCGGTCAGCTAAAGGCAGTGATGCCGCGCGCGCAAGGGCGGCCGGCGTATGGCCGCATGCGTCGCGCGGTGATATCGGCCGCTATTTCTTCTGGCGGGATTCGCGGATCTTGAGCAGCCGGTCGAGCTCTTCGTTCTGCTGGCTGATCCGGTCGGCGATACGCGACTCGTTCTGTTCGCCCGAAGCGGCCGCGGCCTGCTCGATGAGCTGGCGAATATTGTCCTCAAGGATCGCAATACGGTCGTTGAGTGCGTCCATCGACAGCGAGTCTTCGTAGTCAGTGCTCATGATGCTTTTCCGCCAATCAATCAGGAGCCGTAGGGTGGGCCAAGCGAGGCAGGCCCACCATGATCTAACGCAAGGAAGGCGGTGGGCACGGCACCTTGGCGCCTTTGCCCACCCTGCAAGGCCTATTTCAACGGCTCCAGCACGGAGACGTAGTTCGCAACCGCAGCACCGCCCATGTTGAAGATGCCGCCGAGCTTGGCGTTCTTGAGCTGCATGCCCTCGGGCGCCTGGCCGGCGAGCTGCATCGCGGTCATCACATGCATGGAAACGCCGGTGGCGCCGATCGGGTGGCCCTTGGCCTTGAGGCCGCCGGACGGATTGACCGGCAGCTTGCCGTCCTTGAGCGTCCAGCCTTCCTTGATGGCGCGGGCGCCCTGCCCCCGCGGCGTCAGGCCCATCGCTTCGTACTCGATCAACTCGGCGACGGTGAAGCAGTCATGGGTCTCGACGAAGGAGAGATCGTTAAGCGTGACACCCGCCTTCTCCAGCGCGCGTTGCCAGGCGACGGTGCAGCCCTCGAATTGCAGGATGTCGCGCTTGGACATCGGCAGGAAGTCCTGGGCGTGCGCGGTGGCGCGGAAACCGATCGACTTGGCCATGCCCTTGGCGGTCTCGGCATCGGCCAGCACCAAAGCCGCGGCGCCATCGGAGACCAGCGAGCAGTCGGTGCGCTTCAGGGGGCCGGCGACGTAGGGGTTCTTCTCGCTCTCGGCCCGACAGAAATCGAAGCCGAAATCCTTGCGCATCTGGGCGAAGGGATTGGCGACGCCGTTCTTGTGGTTCTTGGCCGCGATCAGCGCCAGCGCATCGGACTGGTCGCCGTATTTCTGGAAATAGGAGCTGGCGATCTTGCCGAACACGCCGGCGAAGCCGCCGACCGTGTCGCCGTCCTCGGGAAGGTACGAGGCCTTGAGCAGGTTCTTGCCGATCTCGGGACCGGGGGTGCGGGTCATCTGCTCGACACCCACGACCAGCACGATCTTGGCAGCACCTGCGGCGATCGCGCGCAGGCCCTGATGCACGGCTGCAGATCCCGTGGCGCAGGCATTCTCGACCCGCGTTGCGGGCTTGAAGCGCAGCTTCGGGTCGGCCTGAAGCACCAAGGAGGCGGTAAAATCCTGCGGTGAGAAGCCGGCGTTGAAATGGCCGAGCACGATCTCGTCGACGTCGGACGCCGAAATGCCGGCATCGGCCATCGCCTCATTGGCGACGCGGGTGACGAGGCTTTCGACGGTTTCGGTGTCGAACTTGCCGAACGGCGTATGCGCCCATCCGACGATGCTGGCGGTCATGGTCATGTCTCCCTGGGGGTCTTGTCCTGAGCCAAGTCTTAGCCCAGCGATGGCAAGACTTCACGCAGGTTTAAGGGCCTGAAGCGTGCGCTGGCAGATGGCAGTTATGCCGGCCCAGTTCCCGGCCTTGATCTCTGCCGTCGGGCACAGCCAGGAACCGCCGACCGCGACCACATTGGGTTCGGCGAGCCAGGTTGCCGCATTGGCCTCGCCGACCCCTCCGGTAGGACAGAATCGCACGTTCGGGAATGGGCCGCCCAGCGAGCGCAGGCCCTTGATGCCGCCGGCCTGCTCGGCCGGGAAGAATTTTGCCACGTCGAAGCCGTGGGACAGCGCCATCATCAGCTCGGAGGCCGTGGCGATGCCCGGCGCGAACGGCAGGGAGCTGTGGGCTGCGGCCTTCAGGAGATCGGGCGTCAGGCCCGGGCTGATGCCGAACGCGACGCCGAGCTTCTCGACCCGGGTGAAGTCGGCCGGATTGAGGATGGTGCCGATGCCGACCACCGCCTCGGGCACTTCGGCCATCACCGCCCTCGCCGCTTCGATCGCAACGGGGGTGCGCAGGGTCACCTCCAGCGTGCGGACGCCGCCGGCGACCAGCGCACGCGCCAGCGGCACGGCATCCTGGATGCGCTCGATGGTGAGAACGGGAATGACGGTCGCAACCTTGAACAGCGCGACGAGATGATTCTGTTGGGCAGCTGTGGGCATCTCAGGGATCTTTTCGTTCTAGGTGCGTCGCTTTACTTGGTCGCCTGACGCGTCGGCGTCGACCGATGCCGTTTCTTCGGCGGCATGGCATAACCCGGAATGATGGCGCCAGCATAGCAGATCACAACGCTGGCGAGGCGATGTCCTGATAGTGCCGCCTCGACCGGATCGGAGCCGGCGAGCCGGGCTGCGATATAGGCTGCGGCAAAGCTGTCGCCGGCCGCCGTGGTGTCGACGACGGGGTTCGTCATGGGGTCGGCGCGGACCTCGCTGGTGCCGCCGGGGAAGCGCAGCAAGCTCACGGGCTCGGCAAGGCGGAACACCAGCTCCGGGGTCGGGATGCGCGCCATCAGCTGCTCATGACTCTCGCCGGGATAGAGCGCGAGCAGATCCTCGGTCGAGGTCAGCACGATGTCCGCGGCCGCGAACGCCGCGGCGAAGACCTCGCGGGCGACGTCGCGATCCGGCCAGCCGCGTGCGCGAAAATTGGTGTCGAACACGAAGCGGGTGCCGAGCAGGCGCGCGCGCTTGATCGCCGCGAACAGGCGATCACGGCCGGCCTGATCGTAGATCGAGAGCGTGATCGCGGAGAGATAGACGATGTCGTAGCTCATCAGCGAGTTGAGCAGCTCGTCGGTCTCCGGCAGGCTCATCAGCTGCCGCGCCGCCGCGCTGTCGCGCCAGTGAAAGAACTGGCGCTCGCCCTTCGCATCCGTCTGGATCATGTAGAGGCCGGGCAATTTGCCCGCGAGCCGTGCGACGCGCCGCGTGCCGACGTTCTCCGCATTCCAGGCGGCGATCATCTCATCGCTCAAAGCGTCATCTCCGAGCGCTGTGAGATAGTCGACCTTGACCTCGAGCCGCGCCAGATACACGGCGGTGTTGAGCGTGTCGCCGCCGAAGCCGCGCGAGTACAGCCCGCCGCCCTGCCCGGCAGACGCGCCGCCTTGCGCCTGCCGAAGTTCGACCATGCACTCGCCGATGCAAGCAACGCTCGCCATCACCAGGGCCCGCTCTGCTGGAGATCAGGCGACGAAATTGCCGCCGAGCTCGTCTTCGATGTGAATGCGGATGATGTCGTCGAAGTTCTTCTCGGCGGTGGTGAAGCCGAGCTCGAGGGACCGCTTGGCGTTGAAATTGCGCGGCCAGCCGCCGACGATGCCGACGATGAAGGGATCCGGCTCGCGCTTGATGCGCGCGGCAACCTTTTCACCCGCAACCCGCTTCAACGCGGCGATCTGCTCGCCGACCGTCGCCGACAGGCCCGGCATGGTCAGGTTGCGGCGCGGGCCGACCTTTTCGAGGTCCATGGTGCCGGCGTGGAGCAGGAAGCCGACGGCCGAGCGCGGCGTGGCATGCCAGTGACGAACATCCTCGGAGACCGGGAGTACCGCTTCCTTGCCGGCCAGCGGCTCGCGCAGAATGTTGGAGAAGAAGCCCGATGCCGCCTTGTTGGGCAGGCCGGGACGGATGCAGATGGTCGGCAGGCGGATGCCGATGCCGTCAAGGAAGCCGCGGCGGGAATAGTCGGCCAGCAGCAATTCGCCGATCGCCTTCTGCGTGCCATAGCTGAGCAGGGGCGTGTGGAAGAACTCGTCGCCGATGGCATCCGGGAACGGCGCGCCGAACACCGCGATCGAGGAGGTGAACACCACGCGCGGCTTGTAGCCGCCGCCGACCAGCCTGATCGCGTCGAGCAGCATCCGCGTGCCGTCGAGATTAATGCGATAGCCCTTGTCGAAATCGAGCTCGGCTTCGCCCGAGACGATCGCGGCAAGGTGGAAGATCACGTCGGGTCGGCCGGCGATCAGCTTTTCGGCCGCGCCGGGGACTGCGAAATCGCCAGATACGGTCTCGACCGGGAAACCGGCCTTCTCCGGCTTCTTCGGCTCGACCACGTCATGCATGGTGAGCTTGGTGATGTCGCTCTTGCCGAGCCGGCCGTCGCGCAGCAGCCGTTCACAGAGTTTGCGGCCGACCATGCCGGCGGCGCCCAGAACCAGAATGTGCAAGAGCTCAACTCCTTCTTATTGGCCGGAACGCGCAGCCTCCGGCGCGCTCCCGTGGCAGCGCCCGTTATTCCTTCACGGCGCCGGTCATCGCGGACACATAATGCTCCACGAAGAAGGCGTAAAGGATGACGAGCGGCAGCGAGCCGGCCAGGGCTCCCGCCATCAGCGACCCCCAGCGATAGATGTCGCCATCGACGAACTCGTTGACGATCGCGACCGGCACCGTCTTGTTGCTGGTCGATTGCAGGAACGTCAGGGCGTAGATGAACTCGTTCCAGCACAGCGTGAAGCAGAAGATGAAGGCCGAGATCAGGCCGGGGATGGCGAGCGGCAGAACGATCTTGATCAGGATCTGCCAGCGGCTCGCCCCGTCGATCAACGCGCATTCCTCGAGCTCGAACGGGATGGTCTTGAAATAGCCCATCAAGAGCCATGTCGAGAACGGGATCAGGATGGTCGGATAGGTCAGGATCAGCGCCAGCGGCGAGTCGAACAGGCCGTACTGGAACACGACGGTGGCGAGCGGAATGAACAGGATCGACGGCGGCACCAGATAGGCGAGGAAGATCAGCCCGCCGACCAGATTGGCGCCCTTGTAGCGCAAGCGCACGATCGCGTAGGCCGCAAGCACCGACGCGATGATCGAGAGGATCGTGGCGCAGATCGCCACATACATCGTGTTCCAGAGCCAGTGCGGATAGTAGCTTTCGAACAGCAGCTTGTGGAAATGCTTGAAGGTCGGATTCCAGGTCCAGAACGGATTGTACTTGTCGAGGTCGAGCAGCTGGTCGTCCGGCTTCACCGAGGTCAGCGCCATCCAGTAGAACGGGAACAGCAGGACCACGACGATGATCGTGAGCGGCAGGTACAGCGTCACGAGCCGGCGCGGCACCGACTGCAGGTAGCTCATGCCCTCGCTGTTATCGACCCGCGCGGGCGACGATATGACCGTTTTGAGGTCGACTTTCGCGGCAGGAAGATCAGTCATTGTTCTCTCCCTGTTGCCATTTCCTTCGCTGCAGGCCGAACCAGGACACCATGATCGCAGCGAGCAAGAACGGAATCATGGCACTGGATATCGCCGCGCCCTCCCCGAGCTGCCCGGCGATGATCGCGCGCTGGTAGGACAGCGTCGCCATCAGATGGGTGGCGTTGACCGGGCCGCCGCGCGTCATCGCCCAGATCAGCTGGAAGTCGGTGAAGGTGAACAGCACCGAGAAGGTCATCACGACGGCGATGATCGGCGTCAGCAGCGGATAGGTGATGAAGCGGAAATTCTGCCAGCGCGTGGCACCGTCGAGCGTTGCCGCCTCATAGAGCGACGGGGACACCGTCTGCAGGCCTGCCAGCAGCGTGATCGCCACGAACGGCACGCCGCGCCAGATATTGGCGAAGATCACGCAAATCCGCGCCCAGGTCGTGTCGCCGAGGAAGTTGATGTTCTGGTCGATCAGGCCGAGATGCCTGAGCGACCAGGAGATGATGGAGAATTGCGAATCGAAGATCCACCAGAACGCCAGCGCCGAGAGCACCGTCGGAACGATGAAAGGGATCAGGACCATCGCGCGCAACATCGCCTTGAACGGCATGTTCTCGTTCAGCAGCAGCGCGAGATAGAGTCCGATCGCAAATTTGAGGGCGCTGGCAACGAAGGTGTAGAGCAGCGTGTTGAACACCGACAGCCAGAAGATGGAATCGTCCCACAGCCACTCATAGTTCTCGGTGGCGACGAAGTGCCCGACCCTGCCGATACGGGTGTCGGTGAACGACAGCCAGATGCCGAGCCCGAGCGGATAGGCCAGGAAGAAGATCAGGAAGGCCATGGCCGGCACCATGAACCAGAAGCCGAGCCAGTTGCGATTGTGTTTGAGCTGGGTCCAGGCGCTGTCCTCGCTGATCTGAGGCTTGGCCCGGGGAATTGCGACATCAGCCATGCCCGATATCCCTGATCGAAATGTTGAGGAGCGGGCGGCACGACGGCCGCCCGCTCCGTGACCCTCAGCGATAGATGCGCTTCAGCTGGCGCTCGGCTTCCGCCATCGCGCCCTTCGCATCCTTGGTGCCGGTGCAGTAATTGGCGAACATGTCGACGACGATGAAGTCGGCGATTGCCGTTGCCGCCTTCTCGCCGACGTGGCCGATGCCGGAGGCCGGGAGCGTGCGCTTGGAGGCCTGCGAGAACACCTCGTTCTTGGGATCGGCCTTCCAGATCGGCGCCGATTCATAGGCGTTCAGGGTCTGTGTGAGATAGCCCTGCGCACCGTCCAGCCACTTCTCGTAGTTCTCCTTCTCCAGCATGAAGGCGACGAAGGCCTTCGCTGCATTCGGATATTTGGTGAAGTTGAAGGCGAGGATCGGCAGCGCCAGCTGCAGCTCGGTCGGCTTGCCGACCGGTCCGACCGGCCAGAGCGCGTGATAGGTGTCCTCGGCCAGCTCCTTCTTGCTGGCGTCGGTCTTCTCGGCCACATAGATCGAGATGCCGTTCGCCGTGCAATAGAGCTCGCCGGCGAGGAACGCCTTGTTGTTGGAGGAATCGTTCCAGGACGCGGTGCCCGGAATGAAGCTGTCATACAGCGCCTTGCAATATTCCAGCGCCTTCGCCGTCTCCGGCGAATTGATGATGATCTTGTCGTTCTGGTCGACGGTGTAGGCGCCGTGGCCCCACAGCACCCAGTGCAGCCACGAATTGCCGTCGCCCGAGGCATGACCGAGCGCAAAGCCGGCCGGGGTGTTATTCTTCTTCAGGGCCTTGCACATCTCTAGGAAACCCGGGAAATCCTTCGGGAATTCCTTAAAGCCTGCCTTCTCGAGCGCCGATTTGCGGTAGGTCATGTAACCGCCGTTGGTGGCGACGGGAATACCGAGCCAGTCATTGCCCTGCATACAGGTCTTGGCCGCCGCATCGGTCCAGCCACCGTACTTCTTGCCGAGATAATCGGCGACGTCGTTCATCTTCAGCACTTTGGTCGGGAACAGCTGCGGCAGCGTGTGCAGGCCCCAGGCAAGGTCGAGCCCCGAGCCGGTATTGGCCGCAACCGAGGCCTTCGGCTGCACGTCCTCGAAGGATTCGCTGAACACGTTCATCTCGGTGCCGGTCGCAGCCTTGAACGCTGCCACCATCGCGTTGAACGCATCGTCCTCCTGCGGCACGAAGCGCTTCCAGCGCATCACGGTGAGCTTGGCGCCCGCCTCCGCCTTCCAGGGCGAAGTCTGCGCCCAGGCCTTGGCAAAGTCGAACAATGCCGGCCCGGTGAGCATGCCGGTTGCAGCCAGTGCCGTTCCGCCCTGAAGCAGAGTCCGGCGGGTAAAGTCTTGCATGTCGTCCTCCCTGTGATGCTTTTTTATTGTCTCAACTCAAACCTACGCTACGCGTTCAGGCGTTTTCCCGTCGCGTCATCGAACAAGTGCACCAATGCCGGGTCCGGCTTCAGCCGCACCTTGTCGCCGGGATTGAACTGGTGACGCTCGCGGAAGACCGCGACGACCTGCTCGCCGCCGATCTTGGCGAACACTTGCGTCTCCGAGCCGGTCGGCTCGACCACGACGATCTCGGCTTCGGCGCCGTCGTCGGCAATGGTGAAATGCTCGGGCCGCACGCCGTAGACCGCGGGGCGCCCGTCGGAGGCCGCAGGCGCGGTCTTGAGCGGCAGCTTGACGCCGTTCGGCCCTTCGAAGGTCGCCACGCCGTTGACGCGCACATGGCCCTTCAGGAAGTTCATCGCGGGCGAGCCGATGAAGCCGGCGACGAACTGGTTGTCGGGCTTGTCGTAGAGTTCGAGCGGCGTGCCCATCTGCTCGACGATGCCGTCATGCATGACGACGATCTTGTCGGCCATGGTCATGGCCTCGATCTGGTCGTGGGTGACGTAGACGGTCGTGGTCTTCAGCCGCTGGTGCAGCTCCTTGATCTCGGTGCGCATGGCGACGCGCAGCTTGGCATCGAGGTTCGACAAGGGCTCGTCGAACAGGAAGACCTGCGGATCGCGCACGATGGCGCGGCCCATCGCCACGCGCTGGCGCTGGCCGCCGGAGAGCTGGCGCGGGTAGCGATCGAGCAGCGGCGCCAGCGCGAGGATCTCGGCGGCGCGCTTGACGCGCTTGTTGATCTCGTCGGCGCCCGCATTCCGCAGCTTCAGCGAGAAGCCCATGTTGTCGGCGACCGTCATGTGCGGATAGAGCGCGTAGTTCTGAAACACCATCGCAATGTCCCGCTCCTTGGGCTGGACATTGTTGACGACGCGGTCGCCGATCGAGATCGTGCCGGAGGTGATGTTCTCGAGACCGGCGAGCATGCGCAGAAGCGTCGACTTGCCGCAGCCGGAGGGGCCAACCAGGACAACGAACTGTCCATCCTCGATCGGTACAGTCACGCCGTGCAGGACTTCAAAATTGCCGAACGATTTCCGCACGTCGCGGATTTGCACAGACGACATCTAGCTCCCTCCTCGAAAGTCCACGACGCCTTGCGCGCCGCGACCGTCTTGTTTTTTCAGACTTCGCCGAACGAAGCCCGATCTTAGCGGGCAACATTGTCGGCAGTTTGTGCGGTTTTGGCAATTTGTCTTTGGTTAGTCGTTGCTGGTAGCGCTGTCAACGTTCCTTTGTTTGCGGGACTGACTGTGTTAAGAGCAGCAAATGGGTCGAAAACGCACCAAGTCAGGCAAAATCCGGTTGGCGGAAGTCGCCGAGCTTGCCGGCGTCAGCCCGATTACGGCGTCCCGCTTCTTTCGTAATCCCGAAGCCTTATCGGTCGCCAAGCGGACGCGGGTCGAGAGCGCGGCCAAGGAGCTCGGCTATGTGCCGAATCTTGCGGCACGCGCGCTGGCTTCGCAACGCACCGAGGTGATCGGTGTCCTGATCCCCTCTCTCACCAACAACGTGTTCTCGGACGTGCTGCGCGGCATCTACGACGCCTCCGAAGGCAGCCGCTACTCGATCCAGTTGTCCAACACGCGCTACAGCATTCTCCAGGAAGAAAAGCTGCTGCGGCTGTTTCTCGCGCAGAAGCCGGCGGGGCTGATCGTCACCGGCATCGACCAGACCACGGAGTCGCGCGCGATGCTGGAGGCCGCCGACTGCCCGATCGTGCAGATCATGGAGATCGGCCCCGATCCGGTCGACATGATGATCGGCTTTTCGCACTATGATGCGGCCCGCGCAGCGGTTGCGCACCTGTTCGAACAGGGGCGCCGCAGAATAGGATTCGTCGGCGCGCGCATGGACCCGCGCGTGCAGCGGCGGCTCGACGGATATGTCTCCGCCATGAAGGACGCCGGACTGTTCGAGCAGCGCCTCGTCGTCACGACGGCGACGCCGACCTCGGTGACGCTCGGCGGTGCCCTGTTCACCGATCTGCTGGCGCGAGAGCCCGACCTCGATGCGGTGTTCTGCGCCAATGACGACCTCGCGCTCGGCGTTCTGTTCGAATGCCGGCGCCGCGAGATCGCGGTCCCCGACCAGATCGCGATCGTCGGCTTCAACGACCTCGAATTCATGGCGTCCGCCGTCCCCACCCTCACCAGCGTGCGCACCAACCGCTACGAGATGGGCAGGACGGCCGCCACCATGCTGATCGAGGCGATCGACGGACGGCGTCCCGAGCAGGCGGTGCTCGATCTCGGCTTCAAGGTGATCGAGCGGCAAAGCTCGACCTCGCGCCATTCGGACAGCAGGCCGTCCACTTCAGGCGCGGGTGCGGCGAACAAAATGGTAGCGTTACCAAGTAGCCATGACTAGTATCGGATTTGTGAGGAAACGACCCGCCAGCGGGCCAGCGATCCATCATTCGCGCCGTTCGGCATCGCACAAGCGGACGCCCCAGGACTGATGTAAGTGGACGGACGCCAGTGCGTTTGCATTGCAGGAGAAACCAATGACAAAAAAGCCAACCAATGGGCATGCCCCCGCCGGCAACGGCTCGCGCCGCCACCTCCGTTCGCAGGAATGGTTCAACAATCCGCATAATCCGGGCATGACCGCGCTCTACATGGAGCGCTACCTGAATTACGGCCTCACCCGCGCCGAGCTGCAGTCCGGCAAGCCGATCATCGGCATCGCCCAGACCGGCAACGACCTGTCCCCCTGCAACCGCCACCATCTCGAGCTGGCCCACCGCGTCCGCGAGGGCATCCGCGAGGCCGGCGGCATCGCGATGGAATTCCCGACCCATCCGATCCAGGAAACCGGCAAGCGCCCGACCGCGGCACTCGACCGCAACCTCGCCTATCTCGGCCTCGTCGAGATCCTCTACGGCTATCCGCTCGACGGCGTCGTGCTCACCACCGGCTGCGACAAGACCACGCCGGCCTGCATGATGGCGGCGGCGACCGTCAACCTGCCCGCGATCGTGCTGTCGGGCGGCCCGATGCTGAACGGCTGGCACAATGGCGAGCGCACCGGCTCCGGCACCATCGTCTGGAAGTCGCGCGAGCGGCTTGCCGCAGGCGAGATCGACTATGAAGAATTCATGGAGATCGTGGCCTCCTCGGCGCCTTCGGTCGGCCATTGCAACACCATGGGCACGGCATCGACCATGAACGGGCTTGCCGAAGCGCTCGGCTTCTCGCTGCCGGGCTGCGCGGCGATCCCCGCCCCCTATCGCGAGCGCGGCCAGATCGCCTACGAGACGGGAAAGCGCATCGTCGAGATGGTGTGGGAAGACCTCAAGCCTTCGGACATCCTGACCCGCAAGGCGTTCGAGAACTGCATCGTGATCAATTCGGCGATCGGCGGCTCGACCAACGCACCGATTCACATCAATGCCCTCGCCCGCCATATCGGCGTCGAGCTCTCGATCGAGGACTGGCAGAAGGTCGGTCACGACGTGCCGTTGCTGGTCAATATGCAGCCGGCCGGCTTCTATCTCGGCGAGGAATTCCACCGCGCCGGCGGCGTGCCGTCGGTGGTGCGGGAATTGATGAAGCACAAGCGCATCCATGAAGACGCCGTCACCGTCAACGGCCGCGGCATCGGCGAGAACTGCAAGGATGCGCCCAAGCCCGACAACGACGTGATCTGGACCTACGACAAGCCGCTGGTGAAGGACGCCGGCTTCCTGGTGCTGAAGGGCAATCTGTTCGATTCCGCGATCATGAAGACCAGCGTGATCTCGAAGGAATTCCGCGACCGCTATCTCAGCAACCCGAAGGACCTCAACGCCTTCGAGGGCCGCGCCATCGTGTTCGAGGGCCCGGAGGACTATCACGAGCGGATCGACGATGCCTCGCTCGACATCGACGAGCGCTGCGTGCTGTTCATCCGCGGCACCGGCCCGATCGGCTATCCCGGCGGTGCCGAGGTCGTGAACATGCAGCCGCCTGCGGCGCTGATCAAACGCGGCATCCTGTCCCTGCCCTGCATCGGCGACGGCCGCCAGTCCGGCACCTCGGGCTCGCCCTCGATCCTGAACGCCTCGCCGGAAGCCGCCGCCAACGGCGGCCTTGCCATCCTCAAGACCGGCGACAAGGTCCGCATCGACCTCAACAAGGGCAGCGCCAACATCCTGATCTCGGACGAGGAGCTGAAGAAGCGTCACGCCGAGCTGAAGGCCGCCGGCGGCTTCAAGCATCCGGCGAACCAGACGCCGTGGCAGGAGATCTATCGCAACACCGTCGGCCAGCAATCGACCGGCGCATGCATGGAGCTCGCCACGCGCTATCAGAACGTCGCCGGCACCTTCGGTGTGGCGCGGGATAATCACTAGGAAAGACCGTCATTCCGGGATGCGCCGCGAGGCGCAGGCCCGGAATCCATACTCCCGATCGTGGTTATGGATTCTCAGATGCGCAATTGCGCATCGTAGCTCGCGACTGCGTCGCGCCCCGGAATGACGGCGGACACATCAAAGGAGAACAACATGGCAGACCGCCTCAAGGGTAAACGCGCCGTCGTCACGGCAGCAGCCGCAGGTATCGGGCGCGCCTGCGCCCTCGCATTCGCGCGTGAAGGCGCAACCGTCATCGCTACCGATATCAACGAAGCCGGCATCGCGGGCCTACCTGCGGAAGGTATCGCCGAGGTCGCAAAGCTCGACGTCCGCAACACCGCCGACGTCAACGCCTTCGCCAAGCGCGTCGGCAAGATCGACATCCTGCTCAACGCGGCCGGCTTCGTGCATCACGGCACCATCCTCGAGTGCTCGGAGGAGGATTTCGACTTCTCCTTCGACCTCAACGTCAAGTCGATGCACCGGACCATCAAGGCCTTCCTGCCCGACATGATCGCAGGCGGCGGCGGCAGCATCGTCAACATCTCGTCCTGCGCGGCCCTGCGGCCGCCGGCGAACCGCTACGTCTACAGCTCGTCGAAGGCGGCGGTGTCGCTGCTGTCGCGTGCGGTCGCCCTCGACTTCATCACCAAGGGCATCCGCTGCAACTCGATCTGCCCCGGCACCGTCGAGACGCCCTCGATGCTCGACCGCGCCGCAGCCCAAGGGCCGCAGGGCAAGGAGATGTTCATCTCCCGCCAGAAGATGGGCCGGCTCGGCACCGCCGAGGAGATCGCCAACATGGCGGTCTATCTCGGCAGCGACGAGAGCGCCTTCACCACCGGCGTCGACCTCGTCGTCGACGGCGGCTACATGCTCTGACGTCAGGGGGCAGCGGGCATGAACAAGATCGATCTCAACGGCCGCGTCGCCATCGTCACCGGCGGCGCGCAGGGCTTTGGCCGCGCCATCACCGAGCGCCTCATCGCCTCCGGTGCCAAGGTCGCGATCTGGGATTTTGACCAGGCGCTGGCCGAGAAGACGGCCAAGGAAGTCGGCGGTGACACGAAAGTGTTCAAGGTCGACGTCACCGACACCGCAGGTGTCGAAGAGGCCCGCGACGCAACGTTCAAAGCCTTCGGCAAGATCGACATCCTCGTCAACAATGCCGGCATCGCCGGGGTCAACAAGCCGGTCTGGGAGACCGACCTCGAGGAATGGCGGAAAGTCCTGCGCATCAACCTCGACGGCCCTTTCATCGTCTGCAAGGCGATCGTGCCGACCATGCTCAAGCAGAAGTATGGGCGCATCGTCAACATCGCCTCGATCGCCGGCAAGGAAGGCAATCCGAACGCGGCGCACTATTCGGCCTCCAAGGCCGGCCTGATCGCGCTGACGAAATCGCTCGGCAAGGAGCTCGCCGCGCATGACATCCTCGTCAACGCGGTGACGCCGGCGGCTGCCAAGACCGCGATCTTCGACCAGATGACGCAGCAGCACATCGACTTCATGCTGTCGAAGATCCCGAAGGCTCGCTTCGTCCTCGTCGAGGAGCTCGCCGCGATGGTGGCCTGGCTCGCGTCCGAAGATTGTGCCTTCTCGACCGGCGCGGTGTTCGACATCTCGGGCGGACGCGCAACCTATTGAGGACAGCATGATCCGCGAAGGTGGATGCCTGTGCGGCGCGGTGCGCTTCAAGGCGGAGGGCGAGCCGCTCAACGTCCGCGTCTGCCATTGCCGCCTCTGTCAGAAGGCGATGGGCTCGCCCTTCTTCGCCCGCGCGCAATTCGACCAGCGCGCACTGAGCGTCGAAGGCGACACCGGGCGTTATGCCTCGTCCGAGAACATCGACCGCGTGTTCTGCAAGCGCTGCGGCACCCGCCTGTTCGCGTGGCGCCGCAACGGCACGCTGGCGGGCGTATCTCTCGCCGTTTTCGATGATCGCAACGCCTTCGCGCCGACCGAACACATCTGGGTCTCGGAGAAGCCCGCCTGGCTGAAGCTCGACGACGGCCTGGTGCAGTATCAGGGAACGATCCCGGCGTGACATCGTGCGACGGCCGGCCGCGGCGCGGCACGGCTCGCCGGTCATCGACGCCGTGGCATTTCGGAACCGGCCATCCTATCTTGAGCCGAAGCGTTGCTGCACCGCCGGTTGGCTGGGACGGCTGCAAGGCCGCAGGCAAACCGGGACGGACGAGCCGTGAACATTTCCTTTTATGACCTCTCGGTGTGGGTGCTGCCACTGGTGCTCGCCATCACCTTTCACGAGGCCGCGCACGCCTTCGTCGCGGACCGGCTCGGCGACGACACGGCCTCGCAGCTCGGCCGCGTCAGCTTCAACCCGGTCAAGCATATCGACCCGTTCGGCACCCTGATCTTGCCGGCGATGTTGCTGTTCGCGCACTCGCCGTTCCTGTTCGGCTATGCCAAGCCGGTGCCGGTGAACTTCCGCAAGCTGAACAATCCCCGGCTCGACATGGTGTGGGTGGCGCTGGCGGGGCCCGTCACCAACATCCTGCTGGCGCTGGCCGCGGCCCTCGCCTTTCATGCCCTGCCCCTGGTCCCGGCCAGTTCGGCGAAATGGGTGGCCGACAATCTCAAGAATGCGCTCATCGTCAACGCCATCCTCGCCGTGTTCAACATGATGCCGATCCCGCCGCTCGATGGCGGCCGCGTCGCCGTGGGGCTGCTGCCTCGCGCCCTCGCCATGCCGCTGGCCCGGCTCGAGCCATTCGGGATGCTAATCCTGATCGGCCTGTTGATCCTGCTGCCTCTTGCAGGTTCCCAGTTCGGTCTAAATCTTGATGTTATTTCAGGAATACTGCGAACGTTGACCGGTCATGTGATTCAGGCTGTTCTCTTCCTGACCGGCAATGCGTAGTTGAACAGCACCACCCGAACAGCCGAAGGGCCCGAGGCCGACTTGGTCAAAGCTGCCGATATGCTCATCGCGCGACGCGCCGACACCCGCGCCCGCGCCGATTTTGCCACCTGGAAGATGATGGCCAAACTCAACGGGGCGTCCGCATTGCCTCCGGAAGCCCAGGAATTCCTGGTGAGCTACCAGAACCTGCTGGCGCAGATGAGCGAGGGTGAGGCCACCGAGGCGACCATCGGCGCGATCTACAAGGCCTACTATGCCGAGATGGGCGGCGCGGGAACCCCGCCTGACGTCCGGCCCCGCCCGGCAGAGCCGGCAGCGGACAATGTTACCGCCTTCCGTCGCCCGGCACCGGCGCCAAAGACGACCAGGTTCTTCGGAGCAGGCGCGGCGAGTGGAGCCCAGAAGCGGCCCCTCCCCGTGGCGCTGATCTTCGCCTGCCTGGTCGTGGTCTATGTCGGGATCAGGCTCTACTGGCGGTGAGCCGTCTTCTTCTTCTTTTTCTTGTCTTCCGGCGGCTTGAAGACGATGTCGACCGTGCGCTCGAACTTGTCCCCGCCCAGCTCGGGGCTTGGGCGGGGGAAAGGATCGGACTTCCGGACCATCGCTATCGCGGTCGCGTCAAATGTCGGGTCCTGGGATGACTCCAGAACATCGACGGAAAGCACATTGCCCACGCGATTGATGACGAACCTGACCTTGACCTTCTGATTGTTCTGCTTCCTGTCTTCCCGCTTGATCTGGTGGGCCAGGAGGTGGGCGCTGATCTGAATGTTCCAATCATCCGTCAGCTTCTTGTTGTCCTTGCCCATGCCACTGTTCTGAGCCGTAGGCTTCTTGGACTCGCGCGCCGCGTCTTCGAAAGTCTGCTGTTCCATATCAACCGACTTCTGAGACGCTTCCATGGCCGGCGTTTCGACGGCTGCGACCTTCGGAGTTTGGTCCTGCTCCTTCTCCGGCTTGTTTTCAGTGACGACGGTGTCGGGATCGTCCTCCTGCTGTGGCCGATCCTGCGGAAGCTCAGTCTGCTTCGTTTCAGCTTTCTGCTCGGGAAGCGCCGGGCGCTCCTCCTGCGCGACGGAGTCCATCGGGCCAGGAGGCAGGTCGGATTCCTTCGCCTCCGGCGAAGTCATCTCGATTGCAAAGTCCGCCCCGGCAGCACCCAGCCCTTCATCACCGGGATCGGCACGCAAATTTGCCAGCGCCAAAGCCGCCCCGCCCAAATGGAGCGCAAGCGCCGCCACCGCTGCCAAAATCCACAGCTTGCGGGACGGCTTGGCTTCGATGTCGATGTTCGACATAGCGGCTTCTATCGCTTCGAGGCGGCTTCGGGCGCCGACGCGGGCGGACCTTCGAGCGCGACCAGCTTCACATGTGTATAGCCGCCTGCGCGCAGCAGCTCCATGACGGGCCACATTTCGCCGTAGGGCACAGAACGATCGATGCGCAGGAACACGTACTTGTCCTTGGTCATCTCCGGTGTGCCGTCGAGCGTCGTCGCCAAATCGGCTCGCGCCACCGGATTTTCCCCGATCGCGAGCGTCAGGTCAGACTTGATCGAGACGAAGGTCGGCTTGTCCGGCTGCTTCTGCGGCGGTACCGCGCTCGTCTTGGGCAATTCCACGGGCAGATCGACCGTGGAAAGCGGCGCGGCGACCATGAAGATGATCAGCAGGACCAGGATGACGTCGATGAACGGCGTGACGTTGATGTCATGCGTTTCCGAGAAATCGTCGTCGTCATCATTGTCTGCGAGCGAGACGGCCATGGTTCACTCCGCCGCACGCGAATGCACGCTGCCGTGGCTGCGGTCGAGATCGCGCGAGAGCAGCCGCGCCGCGGCACCCGAGGCGCGGCTGACGAGCTCGAGATAGCCCTTCGTCACACGCGAGAAGTGATTGTAGATGATGACGGCGGGAATGGCGGCGACGAGGCCGATCGCGGTGGCGAGCAGCGCCTCGGCGATGCCGGGCGCGACGACGGCAAGGTTCGTGGTCTGCGACTTCGAGATGCCGATGAAGCTGTTCATGATGCCCCAGACCGTGCCGAACAGGCCGACGAAGGGCGACGTGGAGCCGATGGTCGCAAGCACACCCATGCCGATCCGGATGCGCCGCGCCTCGGCGCGCACGATCTCGGAAAAGCTGGAGGCCGCGCGCTCCTTGATGCCGGCGTCGCTGGACAGGCCGGCCGACATCCGCGCCTCGCGCAGGGCCGCCGCCAGGAAGGACGGCAGGATGCCCTCCTTGGCACCGAGCGCCATTTGCGCTTCGGCAAGCGAGCGCGTCTCCGCGACCTTCTTCAGGGCAGAACGAAGCTTGGTGGATGCGACCGACAGCTCGATCGACTTGGCGATGAAGACGGTCCAGGTCATCAGCGATGCGAAGGCGAGCCCGATCATCACCGCCTTCACGATGACGTCCGCCGACATGAACATCACCCAGGGCGACAATTCCTTCATGGCCGGCGCGATCGCGGCGGACGCATCGGACTTGGCCGAGGTCGAAACGCTGGCCGCGGGGGACGGTGCCGGAGCCGCCGGGGCGGTCGTCGCGGAAGGCGCCGGGACAGCAGGCGTTGTGATTGCCGGTGCCGCCGGAGCGACCGGGGCTGGCTGAGGGACCGATTGCGCCGGTGCCGAAGGGGTTTGTGTCTGGGCAGAAACGGGGGATGCGAGCCAGGCAGCCGCCAGCATCGCGGCGGCGGCAAGGCTTGCTCTAGAGGTCATGGTCTTCATACTTCGGCCCAGTAGCGAATGAGATTGTGATAGATACCCGTCAATTTGACCGTTTCGGGATCGTCACGCCCGAGCCGTTCCACCAGCGCCTGTATCGCGGTGTCGAGGTCGAAGATCATGCTCCGGGCTTGATCGTCCCGTATCATGCTCTGCAGCCAGAAGAAAGACGCAACCCGCGTTCCCCTCGTCACGGGGGTGACGAGGTGGAGGCTGGTCGAGGGATAGAGCACGCAGTCGCCGGCCGGCAACTTGACTTCGTGCGAGCCGTAGGTGTCCTCGATCACAAGTTCGCCACCATCGTACTCTTCCGGCTCGGCGAGGAACAGCGTCACCGACAGGTCTGTGCGGATGCGAAGTCCGGTCAGCCGGTCGCCGCGGATCGCATTGTCGACATGCAGGCCGAAATGATGGCCGCTGCTCGCCGCATAGCGGTTGAACAGCGGCGGGAAGATCTGCAGCGGGACCGCCGCCGCGATGAAGCGCGGGTTCGACGTCAGCGCCGAGATGATCCGGTTGCCGAGCTTTCGCGCGACCTCGCTGTCGGGCGGCAATTGCTCGTTGCGCTTGACCATGGCCGACTGCGCGCCCGCGGTGGAGCGGCCGTCTTCCCATTCGCTGGCGTCCATGATGCGGCGGAAATCCGCCACATCGTCCTTGCTCAGAATGCCAGGCAGGCACGTCAACATGATCAGAACTTCGCCGTCGTGACGATGTAGAAGGCCCGGCCCGGAGCGACCGACACGAAGGGCACTGCGCTGCGATACAGCGTGTCGTAGTACAGCTTGTTGGTCAGGTTCTGGGCGTAGAGCTTCATGGTCCAGTTCTTGTCGATCTTCTTCTCGACAAAGGCGTCGAAGCGCCAGTAGCTCGGCAATTCATTGCCGGTGTTGGCTGCGAACGTGCCGCCATAGACCTTCGATCGGTACACCGCCTGGCCACCGAGCTCCCAGCCGTCGTCAAATTTGTACTTGGTCAGCAAGCTGAACGATTGGTGGGCGACGTTGGCAAGCTGCAGGCCGAGATTCGAGGCAACGCCGCTCTGCGTCACCTTGGATTGCATCAAGACGAGACCGCCGAAGATGCTCCAACGATCGGTGATCCGGCCCTCTGCTTCGATATCGATGCCCTGGATTCTGTAGGCCGCGCCCGATGTGAGCAGGCCATTGACCGTCTCGCGCGCATTGTCCTTCGTGGTCTGGAACAGCGCACCGGTCACCAGCAAGTGGCGATCGGCAAGCTCCCATTTAGTGCCCACTTCAATCGCCTTGTTGCGCTCGGGTCCGAGCAGGATAGTCGAATTGGCAGGCACGCCGCCGTAATCGGTACCGGTCGCGTCGAGCTCTGACCCGAACGGATTGGCCGAAGTTGCGTAAGCCGCATAGACGCTACCGATCGACATCGGCTTGTAGACCGCGCCGACGTTGTAGTTGACGAGGTCGCTGCTCTGCTTGAGGAACGCCGAATTGGTCGAAGAGCTCTGGCTGTAGCCGTCGTAACGGATGCCGCCATTGAGGATGACGGTGTCCTGCCAATTCGCGGTGTCCATGACGTACACGCTGCTGGTGTTGACTCCGTAGCGCGTCGGGTTCCCAACCAGCGAGGGCGTGTTGCTGAAAGGAATGTTGGTGTATTGCGGCGAGTAAAGATTGACTCCTGTGACGGCGCCATTGCTAGTCGAACCACCGCCGAACAGCTCGGACGAGAGGCCGGTGTAACGGTCGATCGAGATGTTCTCGTTCGAATATTCGACGCCGAACACCGCGGTGTGCTTGACCCCGCCGGTGTCGAGCTTGAACGTAGCCTCGTTCTGGTTGGCCCATACGTCCACGTTCTGGTACCGGCTCTGCGCGCTCGCCGTCGTGGTCCAGAGCAGCGGATTGGAGCTCGTCGTGATCGGATTCTGCGGCAACGTGCCGATATAGTTGAGCAGCGAATGCTCGCCGCGCACCTTGCTGGTCAGCGTGATGGCCTCGTTGACCTTGTACTCGATGGTACCGGTGCCGAAATCCTGCCGCGCCGTCTGGAAGTCGCGGTTGAGGAATCCATACCAGTTCTGACGCGGAATGCCGGCTGAGGTCACCGGCACGTTGCCCTGCTTGTAATAGGGCACGCCGAAATCAGGATAGCCGCTGAGGTCGGTGTGGACGTAGTTGGTCGTGATCTTGATGTCGCTGGTCGGGGTGTATTTGGTCGAGATGAAGCTACCCCAGCGATTGTCGGTGACGTAATTGCGTCCGGCGACGTTGGCGTCCTGGAACAGACCACCGGTGCGAACCGAGAAGGTGGGATCGATGACCTGGTTGACGTCGAGCGTGACGCGCTTTGTGTAGTCGGTCCCGAACTCGGTATCCATGCGCTGGAAATTGCGATCGCCGGCCTGCTTGGTGACGATGTTGATGGCGCCGCCGGCGGTGCCGCGGCCGGCATAGGAAGACGCGGGACCGCGCAGGATCTCGATCTGCTCGGTGAAGAAGTTCTCGCGGATGGACACGGCGGGATCACGGATGCCGTCGATGAACACGTCGTTGCGCGCATCGAAGCCACGGATGAAGAAACGGTCGCCGAACGCGTTGCCGCCCTCGCCCGAGCCCAGTGTCACGCCCGCGGTCGAGCGTCCGATCTCCTTCAGCGTCGTCGCGTTCTTGTCCTCAAGCACTTCCTTGCTGAGCACCGTGATGGTCTTGGGCGTGTTCAGCATCTTCTCGGGAAACTTGCCCGAGGCCTGGACGTGGTCGATCTTGTAGGGCGCGGCCGCATCGGCATAGGGATTGCCGTCCGGAGCGCCCGACGGCGTGGCCGGCGCCGCCTGCTGCGCCGCCTGCTCGCGTTGCGCGGCGCGCCGAATCGCGTTGCGGGCGCGGACCTGCTCCGGCGAGGGCTTTGATGCCGTCGGACGCGGCCGCTCGACAGGCGCGTCGACCGCGACCGGCGGCAAGTTCGACTGCTGCGCCTGCGCGCCGCTCGACACCGACGCCACCGCGATCAAGCTCGCAACTGCAGAAGCCTTCTTGCCGGAAACGCCCGCGAACTTTTCATCCACCAGATCGAATGCTGCGACCGAACGCAACGACTTCGGTGCGACCACCTGCCCCATTACCAAACGCCCCATCTTTCTGTTCGCTCATTCCCTTCGGCGAACCATGCGATGTTGGTATCGGCAGCAAAATAACGGGTCAATGCGAGCGGCTCGCAAGAACCCTTGAATCGATCCAGATCAAAACAATTCTAAACTACAGTTTGAAACCGTTCTAAACTTAGATTGGACTCGTTCTAAGAAGCACGCCGCAAGCGATGCAATCGCAGCCTTCTGCGCAGCATCAATCGCTGCTCGGTGGCTTCATCAGCGAAAACAATTCATCGACGGTTTTCTGTGCGACGGCGCGCACGCGATCGGTCGAGTCCATGCCGGCGATGTTGACGCCGTTCACGACGGCTTTGATCTCGTCGCGAAAGTCGGTGAGGAAGCGCAAGGGATCGCGCTGCTCGTTGGCCACGCGCGCGATCAATCCCGTGATCAGAATCTGACATGCGATCAGCTTGCCGTTCAATTCGTCCATCCTACGCTCCCTGTGTGGCGGCGCCGATATGGACGATGCGGAAATTCCTGACAACCGAAACAGCCTCCGCGCGATTTAGAACCATTCTTCACACCGGGCACCGGACGACGGTTCGGCGCGGCACCGGGCGGGCCGGGTTCACCGTCTGCGAGTGCCGCACGAGACTTGCGCGCCGGTCGCATAGCCGGGAAAATGCAGCACTGCACATCGCCGCGCCACGACACTGCCCAGGCGGTGCAAAGCTTTCCAATTGTTTAGGATTCTCAACGGATAGTGCTGTTTACACTGGAACTTGGCGTGTATTATACAAACGCGCTGGAACCCTGCGATTGCCCTATAATTCGTAAGCGAGGGCACAAGAGCCGACACGAGACAACATGAAAAAGTCCCGGCCGATCCTCTGGCTTCTGACCGTCGCGGCCGTGGCCACGGCGGGTTACTATGGGTGGCAGACATTCCGGCACGGGGCCGGCAAAGCCCAGACCGCCCAGAAGGGCCCGACCCGCCCGGCCGCCGTGCCGGTGAGCGTTTCGCCGGTGCAGAAGGTCGACTTTCCGGTCTACCTGACCGGTCTCGGCACGGTTCAAGGTTTCAACACCGTACAAGTCCGGACCCGCGTGGACGGTCAGATCGACAAGCTCGCCTTCAGGGAGGGCCAGATCGTCCAGCAGGGCGAGCTTCTGGTCTCGATTGACCCCCGTCCCTATCAAGCGACGCTCGACCAGGCCAAGGCCAAGAAGGCGCAGGACGAGGCTAGTCTCGCCAACGCCAATCTCGAACTGCAGCGCGCCATGAAGCTCGGCGAATTCGCGACCGCACAACGGGTCGATACCCAGCGCTCGACCGTCGCCCAGCTGACCGCCCAGATCGCCGCCGACGAGGCCGCGATCGCCAACGCCCAGACCCAGCTCGACTACACGCAGGTCAAGGCGCCGATCACCGGCGTCGCGGGGCTTCGCCAGGTCGACGTCGGCAACATCGTCAACGCCTCGACACAGACCGGCATCGTGACGATCTCGCAGGTCGAGCCGATCGCCGTGATCTTCACGGCGCCGGAAGACCAGCTTCCCTATGTCAGCGAGGGCCAGAAGAGCGGCGCGCTCAAGGTGATCGCCTTCACCACCGACGGCAAGAAGACTCTGGCCGAGGGCAAGCTTGCGGTCATCAACAACCAGGTCGACACGAGCAGCGGAACGATCCGGCTGAAAGCGGTGTTCGACAACAAGGAGCACACGCTGTGGCCGGGTCAATCGGTCTCGACGCGGCTTCTGGTGCGGACGCTGAAGGACGCGACCGTGGTTCCCGATGACGCGGTCCAGCATTCCACCAACGGCCTCTACGCCTATACCGTCAATCAGGACAACAAGGCCGAGGTCCACAAGGTCAAGGTCAGCTACGCCATCGACGGACGGTCGGTCATCGAGGAAGGCCTCAGCCCAGGGCAGCAGGTGATCGTCGGCGGTCAGTTCAAAGTCCAGCCCGGGAGCCTCGTGTCGACGGCGGTGGCAAGCTCGGATCCGGCCCAGAACAAGGTACGACAGGAATGATCGGCGGCGGGATTTCGGCACCTTTCATCCGTTATCCCATCGGCACGTCGCTGCTGATGGCCGGCATTCTCTTCGTCGGTCTCGTCGCCTATCCCCTGCTTCCGGTCGCACCGCTGCCGCAGGTGGATTTTCCCACCATCCAGATCACCGCGAACCTGCCCGGCGGCAGTCCTGAAACGATGGCCTCGTCGGTGGCGCAGCCGCTCGAGCGCCAGTTCGCCCAGATTCCCGGCATCGCGCAGATGACCTCGACGAGTTATCTGGGCACCGCTTCGGTCACCATTCAGTTCGATCTCAACCGCAGCATCGACGGTGCCGCCAACGACGTTCAGGCGGCCATCAATGCGGCCTCCGGACAGTTGCCGAAGAACCTGCCGTCGCCGCCGACCTATCGCAAGGTCAACCCCGCCGACGCACCGATCCTCATCATGTCCGCCACATCGGACACTCTGCCGCTGACCACTGTCAGTGATTCCGTCGATGCGCAACTGGCGCAGCAGATCAGCCAGATCTCCGGAGTCGCGCAGGTCATCATCGGCGGCCAGCAGAAGCCGGCGATCCGCATCCAGATCGATCCGGCCAAGCTCGTCGCCAAGGGCCTGTCGCTGGAGGACGTGCGCAGCCAGATCGCGATCACAACGGTCGACAGCCCCAAGGGCAATATCGACGGACCGAAGCGCGCCTACACGATCTACGCCAACGATCAGCTCACCCACTCCAAGGACTGGAACGACGTCGTCATCGCCTATCGTAACGGCGGGCCGCTGCGCATTCGCGACATCGGGCAGGCCGTCACCGGTCCGGAAGACGCCAAGCAGGCGGCCTGGGCGAACGGCAAACGCGGCGTCTTTCTGGTCGTGTTCAAGCAGCCCGGCGCCAACGTCATCGAGACAGTTGACAAGATCAAGGCCGCCCTCCCCCGCCTGGTGGCGGCGATCCCGCCCGCCATCAAGATCGAGTTGATGAGCGACCGAACCCAGACGATCCGGGCCGCGGTCGAGGACGTCCAATTCACGCTACTCCTGACCATCTTCCTGGTGGTCATGGTGATCTTCATCTTCCTGCGCAGCTTCTGGGCGACGGTCATTCCCACGATCACGGTGCCTCTTGCGCTGCTCGGCGCTTGCTCGCTGATGTGGGTGGCCGGCTATACGCTGGACAACCTCTCCCTGATGGCGCTGACGATCGCGGTCGGCTTCGTGGTCGATGACGCCATCGTCATGCTCGAAAACATCTCGCGCTACGTCGAGGAAGGCGAAACGCCGATGGCGGCCGCCTACAGGGGCGCGAAGGAAATCGGTTTCACCATCGTATCCATCAGCATCTCGCTGGTCGCCGTGCTCATCCCGCTGCTGCTGATGGGCGGCATCATCGGGCGCCTGTTCCGCGAGTTCGCGGTCGTGCTGGCGATGACCATCTTCGTCTCGATGATCGTCTCGCTGACGCTGACCCCGATGATGGCCTCGCGCTTCCTGCGCGCCCATGGTGAGGTCAAGCACGGCCGCTTCTATCAGTGGAGTGAAAGCGCCTTCGACGCGATGCTGCGCGGCTACGAACATGTCCTCGACATCGCCCTGAGCTGGAAGCGCACCACGCTCCTCATCTTTTTTGCGACCCTCGCCTTGTCGGTCTATCTCTTCGTGCTGATCCCGAAGGGCTTCTTCCCGCAGCAGGACAACGGCCTGATCACCGCGACCTCCGAGGCCTCGCAGGACATTTCGTTCGCAGCCATGAAGGAGCGGCAGGAGGCACTTGCCAAGATCGTGCAGGCCGATCCCGGCGTCGCCAGTGTCGCCATGGCGATCGGCGGCAGCGGCAGAGCCGGCAACAACGGCAATCTCTTCATCACGTTGAAGCCGCGCAATCAGCGCGACGCTTCGGCACAGGAGATCATCGCGCGCCTCCGTCCCCAGCTCGACAAGGTGCCCGGCGCCCGCCTCTACATGCAGGCGTCCCAGGACGTCCGCCTCGGGGGCCGGCCGACGCGCACTCAGTTCGAATTCACGCTGCAGGACGCCAATCTGGACGAGCTCAACGAATGGGCGCCAAAGATCCTCGCCAAGATGCAGACGCTGCCGCAGCTGCGCGACGTCGCGACCGACCAGCAGACCCAAGGCACCACCGTCCAGCTCAGGATCAACCGCGATACCGCCTCACGCTACGGCATCCAGCCGCAGCTGATCGACGACACGTTATATGACGCCTTCGGACAGCGACAGGTCACGCAGTATTTCACCCAGCTCAACACCTACAAGGTGATCCTGGAGATCCTGCCGGAGATGCAGGGCAACCTCGACACCCTGAACAAGCTGTACTTGAAATCGCCGCTGACCGGCGACCAGGTCCCGTTGTCGACGTTTGCGACCTGGACCACCGATCCGGTCCGTCCGCTCTCGATCAGCCATCAAGGCCAGTTCCCGGCGACCACGATCAGTTTCAACCTCGCACAAGGCGTCGCGCTCGGCCAGGCCACCGAGGCCGTGCAGAAGGCGATGGCCGATCTCGGCGCGCCGCCGACGCTGAACTCGAGCTTCCAGGGCACCGCGCAGGCGTTCCAGCAGTCGCTCGGCACCGTGCCGCTGCTGATCCTCGCCGCGCTCGTCGTGGTCTACCTGATCCTCGGCATCCTCTACGAGAGCTACATCCACCCGATCACGATTCTGTCGACGCTGCCCTCGGCCGGCGTCGGTGCGCTCGCGATCCTGATGGCGGCCGGCTTCGACTTCAGCCTCATTGCGCTGATCGGGATCATCCTTCTGATCGGCATCGTCAAGAAGAACGGCATCATGATGGTCGACTTCGCCATCGCGGCCGAACGCGACGAGCACAAGACGCCGGAGGAATCGATCCGCCAGGCCGCACTGCTGCGCTTCCGTCCGATCATGATGACAACGATGGCAGCGCTCCTCGGCGGTGTGCCCTTGATGCTCGGTCACGGCACCGGCGCGGAGATCCGCCAGCCGCTCGGCTACGCCATGGTCGGCGGCCTGATCGTCAGCCAGGCGCTGACGCTGTTCACCACACCCGTCGTCTACCTCTATCTCGACAAGCTCAACAACTGGTTCTCCACCTGGGGCCGATCGGATGACGGCGAAAGCGGCGAGCCGTCCGAGCACGGTGGCGTCAAGCAAGCCGCCGAGTAAGCTTGCACCGCGCCTCCCGCAACGCTACAGCGAGACCTCCGGTTCACGCCAACGCGGTTTCGCCATGCTCATGCAATCCAGACTTGTCGCCCTCGCCGCTGCTCTCCTGTTACCCCTGGGCGCCGCGCATGCCCAGCAGGGCGCCAAGAAGAACGCCGCCCCTGCCCCGGCAGCGCAACCCGCGCCGGCCCCGACGCAGGCACAGGCTGACGGCGCGCAGGCGCACCAGCCCGGCTGGGTCGTGCGCTGCACCAGCGTGAGCCGCGATGCGCCACTCGAATGCGCGATGGAGCAGAATGCGGTGCTGACCAAGACCGGCCAGACCGTCGTCCTGATCAACATCCGGATCGCGCCCGACACCCGCACGCCGATCGCGCTCCTGCAATTGCCGCTCGGCCTCAACCTACCCGTCGGCGCCAAGCTTCAGGTCGACGAGGGCAAGACGGTCGACCTCCAGATCCAGACCTGCGAGAACCGCGGCTGCTACGCCTCGACACCGATCGCGGCGGACCTGCTCGCAGCGTTGCGGTCGGGCAAGCAGCTGAAGGTCTCCTTCCAGAACATGGCCAAGGAGACGATCGCGATCCCGATGCCACTCGGCGATTTCGCGGCGGCCTACGACAAGATCAAGTAGCCGGCCTCTCGTTACTGCCGCGCCATCTGCGCGTTGCCGACGGCTTCGCCGTCGAGCTTCTGGTCGCCATGCATGGTGACCGTGACGCGCAGAAGCCGGCCCTCGAACTCGAACGGCGCCTCGTAATGTGACACGGGGCTGCCGCGGTCGCGGCCGATGTCGAGGCCCGACCACGAGATCAGCGTGTGGAAGCCGAGCTGGGTCTGCAGCGATCCCGCCTTCTCGCCGTCGATCAGCAACGTGTATTCACTGACGCCGGTGCGCGAGCCCTTGGCCGGCGGCTCCTTGCGCACGAGACGTTCGACATGCACGCCGAGCCGGCGCGCGCCGGAGAGCACCTTGCGATCCGATCGCACGAGCTGATGGCTGCCGCCGATGTTGAGATCGTGCACGAGATGGCCGTCCTTGACATAGAGGCTGTAGCCCGACGTCGCATCGCCGTGCGAGATCAGCACGCCGTCTGCGCTCTCTTCGTCGATCTCGACATCCGCCTCGATCGTATAGCTGCGGCTGCGCACGTCGGGCGCGACGTCGGTCGGCACATGGCCCATGCCCGCGTGGAAAACGAAACGGTGGCGCGCACCGTGGAAGCGCGCGGCATTCTCGGCAAAGCGCGGCCCGAAGCGGTCGTCGAGCGGCAGCACCTTGTGCTTCTCGGCCTCGTCCCACCACATCGCGATCATCCGGCCAAGGCGCTCCGGCTCCGTAGCCGCAAGGTCGTTGGTCTCGGAGAAGTCCGCGTCCAGATGGAACAGCTCCCATTTGTCGTTCTCGAACGGCGTCCCCGACGGATGAAAGGCGACCGCCTTCCACCCGGCGTGCCACAGACCGCGATGGCCGAACATCTCGAAATATTGCGGCGAGCCTTTGGACGGCGCCGATGCATCCGTGATCGAGCGCGCAAAGCTCTCGCCTTCGAGCGGCATCTGCGCACAGCCTGCAATCGTTCCGGGAGGCTCGATGCCGATCAGTTCGAGCAGCGTCGGCGTGAGATCGCAGGCATGGACGAATTGGTGCCGCAACTCGCCATTGGCCGCGATGCGCCTCGGCCAGTTGATGACGAAGGGATCACGGATGCCGCCGCCATGGGTGTTCTGCTTGTAGCGCCGCAGCGGCGTGTTCGAGGCCATCGCCCAACCATGCGGGAAATTGCTGTGGGTGTCGGGGCCGCCGATGTCGTCGATGCGGGCGAGCTTCTCGGCGATCGGCTCCGGCTTGAAATTGAACGGGCCCATCGCATTGACGAAACCGAGCGGCCCGCCCTCCTGGCTCGCGCCATTGTCGGACATTACGATGATCACGGTGTTGTCGCGGATGCCGGATGTATCGAGGAATGCGACGAGGCGCGCCAGATGACGGTCGGAATGGTCGAGCATGCCGGCGAAGGCCGCCTGCAGGCGCGTGAACACGCGGCGCTCGTCGGCCGAATGCTCCTCCCAGGCCTTCACGCCGTCATTGCGCGCCGGCATCCGTGTGTCCTGCGGCACCAGACCCATCGCCTTCTGGCGCGCAAGACGCTGCTCCCGCTCGACGTCCCAGCCATTCGCAAAGGCGGCATCATAGCTCCGGATGATCTCGGCCGGCGCCTGGTGCGGGGCGTGGCAGGCGCCCAGCGCGACCCAGGTCAGCCAGGGCACATCAGGTCGATCGGCGAGGTGATCGCCGATGAAGCGGATCGACTGGTCGATCAGATCCTCGGTGAGATGATAGCCGTCGGCATAGGTCCCCGGCGGATCAATATGCGTGTTATCCGAGACGAGCTCTGGCGCATACTGGTCGGTCTCGGCGTCGAGGAAGCCGTAAAAGCGATCGAAGCCGCGCCCGAGCGGCCAGCCGTCGAACGGACCGGTGGCGCCGCTCTCGGTCAGCGGCGTGACGTGCCATTTGCCGATCATGTAGTTGCGATAGCCGTGCCCACGCAGCATCTCGGCCAGCGTCCCCGCCTCGCGCGCGATCTTGCCGCGATAGCCGGGGTAGCCGGAATCGAAATTGGCAAGACACCCGACGCCGACGGAATGATGGTTGCGCCCCGTAAGCAGCGCCGCGCGCGTCGTCGAGCACATTGCGGTGGTGTGGAAGCCGGAATAGCGCAGCCCTTCGGCGGCGAGCTTGTCGATGGTCGGCGTCCTGATCGCCGAGCCGTAGCAGCCGAAATCGGAGAAGCCGACGTCGTCGAACAGCACGATGAGGACGTTCGGCGCGCCCGCGGGCGGCTTCGGCGCCTCGGGCCACCAGGGCTTTGACTGCGCAACCGTCTTGCCGATGCTGCCGCCGAACGGCGTGGCGCTGCCTGCGCTCATCTGATCCTCCCTGCTGGCCTCAGTGTTCGTCTCGGCGCCTGCGGTTGACCCGCAGCGCGTCCGGTTCTAAATTATAATCAGAACTATGATTATGATTTTTGGCGGATGCAAGCCCAGATGCGCCCACGGTCAGACCAGCCGGAGCTTCGCGATATCGACCTGCCGGGCGTCGCCCCGTCCCGTCAGAAGCGCAGTCGGAAAACGACGCTGGCGCTGCTGCGCGCGGGCGCCGCGATGCTGCGAGCGCGCAGCCTGGCGGAGCTTTCGATCGAGGCGCTCTGCACCGAAGTCGGGGCCACCGTCGGCGCCTTCTACAGCCGCTTCGAGAGCAAGGAGACCTATTTCAACGCGCTGATGGCGCTGGCCGCCCGTGATGGCGAGCAGCGCCTCGACGAGATCAGGCCCCCGTCGCAGGACGCAAGCGTTGACCAGCTCTGCCACATCATCGTCGGCGGCATCATCGCCTGGATGCGCAGCCACGAGGGCGTGCTGCGCGCTGCGCTCCAGCATGACGACACCCGCCCCGACAAATGGACGCCGTTCAAGGCGCTCGCGCAGGCCACCACTGCACGCGCCACCCCTCTCCTGCTGCCGGCCATGGGCAAAGGCCGCAAGGCGGCAAAGACCCGCACCATCGCCTTCGGCTTCCAGATCGTGCTGGGCACGCTGGTGAACGCGATCCTCAACGACCCCGGGCCGCTATCGCTGTCGTCGAAAGAGATGGAAGCGCGGCTCGCCGGCTGCCTGTCGCTGCTGCTGCAGGCCGAGCTATGACAGACCTTCCTCGCGAAGGATCTGCTGCGCTTCCGCGTCTCCGAGAGCAGCGGCTTTTCTGAGCCAAAAGCTGGCGCGTTCGCTGTCTTTCGGGGCTCCGTTGAAGGCATGAAGACAATTCATGATCATCTCGCGGATGGTCGCCAAATGGCCCGCCTCTGCAACTCGTTCCTTCAGAGCCGAGGATCTGAAGTATCTCTCCTTGGCTGTCCCGGCCCCGAGCCCCCTTCGTAAGGCTCCGGCGAGGAAGAGCAGTGTCTCGAAATCGTCCGCGGCAATCGATGCCTCGGCTCGTTCCATCCATGCCAGGCTGGAGGCCGAATCCCCCTTATCATCAAGATGTTCAGCCATCTCGATCATGGCCATGACCGATCCCTTCCCGATGAACTGCTCGAGATAGGCGACGCCCTCGCTCTCCTCACCCTGCTTCAAAAGACATCTGGCAGTCCCGACATCGAAGCCGAGCGCGTCTGAGAACACGATGCAGTCTCCCGGTCGCCTCGCGAGCTGCGCAAGCTATCATTATTCGCTGCCGCCTGTCGCTGTTGTTCCGGTGGAAGATCGTTCGGCCCGCGCGAGATGCCGGCCGGCCGAACGCCTCGTGCATGAATTGCCGTCAGCCAACGATATCGCTGGCGCGGAGCAGCGTCGTGAAGCCGCCATAGATCATGCGCTTGCCGTCGAACGGCATGCCCTCCATCTTCAGCCGCGGGTCCGCCATCACCTTCTTGTTGACGGCATCGCGGGTCTCCCGATCGCGATAGACGATCCAGGCGAACACCACGACCTCGTCCTCCGCAGCCATCACCGCGCGCGGAAACGAGGTCAGCTGCCCGTAGGGGACGTCATCGGCAATGCATTCGACATAATCGAGCGCGCCGTGCTCCATCCAGAGCGCGCAGGCGGTCGTTGCCAGCGTCTTATAGGCCTCGACCTTGTCCTTCGGCACGGCCAGAACGAAACCATCGACATAGGGCATCACGGATCTCCTTGGGTTGTATGACCCAAGGACGAGGAAGAGCACGGCGATCCGACGGCGAGATGCAAATTTCAGATGAGGCAAACCGTCGCGCGGCGGCAGCACAGCGCCATGCGGCGCGCCTCAGTTGCACTGAACAGTTTGACACGCCTGCGATGCAAGTGCATGCTGGCTTTTTTTATTGGTTGTTCGGGGAATTGCGCATGGTCCGTATTGCTCATGCATTGCGCTTGCTGATCACCACCATTCTTCCGTCGGTCGCGGTTCCCGGGCTGGCGGTCGCCCAAGCTCCCGGCGAGATCTTCACCTATCGCGGCGCTTGTGACGGCTCGGCGGCGGTCGCACTCGACCAGGATCGTTTCGCCGTCGCTGACGACGACAGCAATGTTCTCAACATCTTCCAGATCGGAAAGCCGGACGCCCGGGCACTCAATCTCGATCGGTTTCTCGAAGCGCCGCTCAAGAAGAAACAACCCGGACCGGACGGCCAACCGGCCTTCAAGGAAGCCGACATCGAGGGAGCGGCGCGGATTGGCGATCGCATCTATTGGATCGGTTCGCATGGCCGCGATTCCGAAGGAGATGCCGAGCCGGGCCGTGCGCGGCTGTTCGCAACTCGTATCGTGTCGGATCCTGCGGGGCCCCGCCTCGAGCCAGTCAATTCCGTCGCCTACAAGAACCTGCGTGAGGACATGTTCGGCGATAAGAAGTTCGAGTTCTTGAAGCTTGCCTATGCGCCCGACAAGAAGAAGAACGGGCCGTCCCCGGAATCGGACAACGGATTCAACATCGAGGGACTAGCCGCTACGCCGGATGGACGCCTCCTGATCGGATTCCGCAATCCGCGCCCCGGCAACAAAGCCGTGGTGATCCGGCTCGACAATCCGGCCGAGGTGGTGGACGGCAAGCAGGCGGTGTTCGGCAAGACATGGCAGCTGGAGAATCTCGCGGGGCGCGGCATCCGCAGCATCGAGCGAATCAACAACACTTACGTCATCGTTGCGGGACCTCATCTCAACGCCGAGGATTCGAAGATCAAGCCGCCGTTCGCCCTCTACACCTGGAGCGGCGCGGAGGACGACAACAAGCCGGCAGAGATGAAGGACGTGACAATTCCCGGTGATCTCACACCCGAAGCAGTGTTTGCGATTCCGGGCAGCGCCAACATGATGCTGCTATCCGATGACGGCAGCAAGGCCTGCAAGAAGGCGGAAAAGCCCGACAAATCGTTCCGGGCGATGACCCTGCCGGCGCCCAAATGACAGCTCGCGATCGATAACGCAGGGCGCTCCTGATGAAACTGTCGCGAAGCCTTTTGTGGCAGCTCATGGCAACGTTGCTGCTGACCGCATCCGCGGCGGCCCATCCGCTCGACCGCGGCCTCGCGATCGTCGATCCGGCCGTCGTCGAAGAGCTCGACCGCGATTTTGGCGTCGCCCAGATGCTCGGAGGCATTGCACCCGGCGGCGGCACCATCAGCAACGACAAGCTGTTCGCTCGCCCCGGCATGGCAGAGGTTCGCAGATACATCCTGCAGCGGATCGAGGCATACAATCAGGAGTACAATCACGGCCACGACGACCCGCGCGTGCTCGACGCGCGGTTCGTGCAAGGGGCGATCGCACGCTTTCAGCTCGCTGGTGTCGTCAACCGCATGGACCGCGGTTTCGTCGGCGAGTTGAAGGAAGCGTGCGGCGAAATCAGGCTGATCTATCGCCTGTTCTACAAGGGTACTGCCACGGTCGGCGAAATCTCCGCGCCCGTGGAATCGCGCCTGCCGATGACGCTCAACGTCACCTTGAAGGCGAACACCGGGGACGGCTGCGCCGCCGTGGCGAAGCGCTGGCTCAATGCTCCGGCCGAAACGACCTCGGTTGCCGAGCAGGTGCAGCACTTCAAGACCAAGGGTGCGCTGGCGGGGGTCAAGCCGGCGCAGATCGACCGGCTCGAATTCAATTACCAGATTCTGCGCCGGCCTGCCGGCGAGTCCGACGTTGGCGTAGGCGACTTCGGCGGGCGCGCCGAATATCTGCTGTCCGTCTTCCGCTGGAGCAAACAGGACAAGGCTTTTGTCCGCAACCGGATGGAGAACCAGATCGATCCGGAGCGATTCCGCAACAACCCCGCCGATCGCAAGGCACTGAACGATGCCGTGATGTTGCTCGATTTCCTGCGCGATCTCGACAATGGCCGGGCCATGCTGCCGACCGCGCTGACCACACGCGAGGCGGTATCGATCTCGCCGGGGGGCCAGACCCGCACCCGCAACCGGCCGTTCGATAATTTGATGGACGAGAAGCGTTTCCAGCAACTGATGGCGCAATTCAAGGCTAAGGGCGAACGGCTGCAAAACATCGCCTCGTTTGAGAGCTTCGTGGCGCGGCTCAACGATCTGACCTGCGCGGGCTGTCACCAGACCCGCGCCATCGCCGGGTTCCATTTTCCCGGCGCCGATTGGGCCGCCGCCCCAAAGATCAACGCCGTGTTCGTGGCGGGCTCGCCGCATTTCTACGGCGACATGCCGCGCCGCCGTGCTATCGTCGAGGCTTATGCGAACGGTGCCGCACCGAACTTCCGCCGCAGCTTCGCAGCCCGGCCGGAGCCCTCAACGGTGGCCGCACTGGCGGGCACGGAAATCGCCGATGGCTGGGGCGCGGTCTGCTACAAGCCGCCCGACCCCAGCAAGCCGGACAGCTCCTTTGCTGCCATAACGAGTTGCGCAAGCGGCCTCGAGTGCCAAGTCATCGCGCGCAGCAAGCGGCATTCCGGGATGGGCATGTGCCTGCCACCAGAAACATCCGTTCAGGTCGGCGATCCCCTGGAGATCACGACGGTCACCTACGGTGAGACCGGCGATGCCTTTGACCACGAACGTCTCAGCAAGCCTGAACCGGATGCAGGACGAGAACGCGCGCCGCACGTCGGGGAATTGCCCGAGAATTCGACGACGTCGAAATATGTCCGACAGCATCAGCGGGGGATGAGCGGTTTTGGCGGCTTCCCGGCAGGCATGCTGCGAATCCGCGGTTGCAGCGGTGCGCCCGGCGAGCCAGCGAGCGCGAACAATCCTGAATCCATCTGCGTGCAAATGGCCGATGACGGCTTCAACAAGTGCGTCGGAGAGAAGCCGTTTTCGCTGTGCCTCTCGGCGAGCGTTCCCAACCCCGTAGTCAAACCAGGGGGCGCGCGTGCCTGTGACATCGCCAAGCCCTGCCGCGAGGACTACATCTGTACGGGCAGTGAGAAAGTCGGGACCGGCGCCTGCATCCCTCCCTATTTCGTTTTCCAGTTCAGGGTGGACCGCCACCCAAGCAACATTTCTCCATAATACGCGCGCTGACGGAGCTTGCAGGAACCTTCAATCGCGGATCGTACAAGGGAGCGTCAAATGCCAATCGTGGGAACGGGATGGGAGCTTCATCTCAAGCGCCTTGGGATGCACAAGAGCGGATCGAAACAACGCACCTATGGCAGTTACCAGGTCTATATCGACGGCGAAGCTCAGCCGTCCCTGGCAGGTTTCATCTGCGAGAGATTGGGGCCCGGCGACAACACGACCGCGAGCAACGGCAAGCGCATCGAGGCAAAGACCTATCCCCTATGGACGCAGTTCGGTCACTACCGTTCGATCGGCTATTCCACGAGTGAGGACGTGGCCGGCAAGCCGCCGATGCCCGCCATCCTGCTGCTGGGGACCGGCGCGCGAACGGGGATTCTGATTCATCCCGCGCATCCGCCGAACCTCTATTTGTCGAGCATCGGCTGCCTCAATCCGACCAGCGCCGTCGGCCCCAAGGACCTCATCGACTTCTGGGATTCACGCCGCCGCGTGATCGCCCTGTTGGAGAGCCTGAAGGTCCATGCACCCGCCGCTTTCGCGCATGAGGTCACCACCCGGATCAAGGACGCCTCGATCGTCATCGACGGCGAACCGACCAAGCAGCTCACCGCGACGCCCACTCCTGCTTTCGAAGCGGTATCGGCGGAGACGGCGCTATTACTACCGATCTCCAAGGCGTCGGCGCTGATCTGCGCCAGATGGCTGATGCAGAATTTCGGCGACAAGCTTACGAACGCCTGCGCCGGCAAGGCCTACCAGCCCAAACATCTCTGCGCGATCGTGTGCCAGGAAACCGCCTATAAATGGATTCCCTGGATCGGCACCCAGTCGGTTCAGACCATCGTCGAGCGGGCAGTGTTCGATGCGAGCGGCGACTACCCCGGTACAACGCGCACAGCCTTTCCAGTGAACACAAAGGCGTTCCGCGACAAATACGGAAAGCCATTCACCGACATGCTGATCGCGGAGGCGAACAAGACCCGCCAGCTGCAGGGCTGGGGTGACAAGCCCTGGGTCTACAAGGGCTACGGCCTGTTTCAATACGACTTGCAGCACGTCAAAACCGCTGAAGATTTTTTCAAGAACAGGGAATGGTACAGTTTCGACAATTGCCTGCGCCGCGTCGTCGAGGAGCTCGACAGCAAACTGACCGCGCAGGGCGGAAACCTCTGGAAGGCCATCAAGGCCTACAACGGCTCAGGCGCAGCCGCCGAGCGATACATGCAAAACGTCAAGGTGTTTACGGATTATTGCGAGGAGGTGACCGGACCTTGAGGACAGGCCGACATATCGGTGGCGCCGAACATGGTGGCAGACCTGCGGGGCCGCTCCGGCGGCGACGACCAATCCTCGTCGGGCGACTGGCTGGGGAACCTGGATTCGAACCAAGACAAACAGAGTCAGAGTCTGTTGTGCTACCGTTACACCATTCCCCAACGGAATAGTCGAACAAATTCAATGACTTGATTATTTGTTCGACTGTCGCCGGAAGCGCGTTTGGCGCAAATCACGGCTCAGGCGTGGCAGGGTTCTACCCGCTCGCCCCCGGGCTGGCAAGCGTTGCGGTGGATGGGGCATCTCTCCTCAACAGGAGGAGCAGGACCCGGCCATTCACGTGCTTCGCCAGCCGACCTTCGCCGTGGCTTTGCCGTCTAGTCCAGCTTGATGTTCGCGGCCTCGATCACCTTCTTCCAGCGCGCCGTCTCGGCGGCGATGTAGGCCGCGAACGGTTCGGAATCCATGGCGACGGCGGTGGCACCGAGCTCAGCCAACTTCTGCACCGTCTCCGGCTGCTGCATGAAGGCGCGGATTTCGGCCGACAGCTTTTCGACGATCGGCTTCGGCGTCCCTGACGGCACGAAGAAGCCGTGCCAGGCCACCGCCTCGAACCCGGGCAGGAATTCGGCAACGGCCGGCGCCTGCGGATCGAAGTCGGCGCGCTTGGGCGATGCGGTCGCGAGCAGCGCGAGCTGGCCGGTCTTCACCTGCGGCAGCAGCAGCGGTACGTTGTCGAAGGCCAGATCGATCTGGCCGCTGAGGAGGTCCGTCAGCATCTGGCTGGAGCCCTTGTAGGGCACGTGCACCATCTTGGTGCCGGTCATCTGCTGGAACAGCTCGCCGGCAAGATGCTGGGACGTGCCGACGCCGGCCGAGCCGAACGAGACCTTGTCCGGATTGGCTTTCAAATAGGCGATCAGCTCCGGCACGGTGCGCGCCTTGATCTTGTTGGGATTGACGACGAGCACGTTGGGCACGACGCTGATCTGGGCAACCGGCACCAGATCCCTCTCCGGCTGGTAGCTGAGCTTGGGCCCGTAGAGCGACGGATTGATCGCAAGCGCGGACGTGCTCGCAAGGCCGAGCGTGATACCATCCGGCGCCGACTTCGCCAGCCGCGTCACGCCGAGGATCGAGCCGGCACCGGCGACATTCTCGACCACGAACGGCTTGCCGAACTTCGTCTGCAGATGGTTCGAGACCATGCGCGCGAAGATGTCAGCCGTGCCACCGGCGGCGAAGGGAACGATCACCGTCACCTGCTTGGACGGATAAGCATCCTGCGCCTTCACGGGTGACGTCGCCAGCAGCACTGCCGACACAAGACCAAGCCACATCGATCTCATCGAAGTTTCCTCTACCTTTGCTGTGTTGTTGATTTGGTGCCGCGCGTGACAGAAGCGTCAGAACGCGACTTCGTACATGTTCAGGATCGCATCCCGGCTCAGATCGCGCGGATTGTTGTCGAGCAAGCGGCGAATGGCGTGCGCCTCATCCGCCATCACGCCGAGGTCGTTCCTGGGCACGCCGAGCGCCGACAGCCGCATCTCGACGCCGAGGTTCTTGCAGAAGTCGTAAGTGGCGTCGAATGCGAGCTTCGGATCGGTGCGTTCCGGCAAGCCCAGCGCGCCGAGCACCGCGACCGTCTTCGTCTCCACGGCCGGCATGTTGAAGGCCAGCGTGTGCGGAAAGATCACCGCGCAGGCAAGGCCATGCGCCACGTGGTGACGCGTGCCGAGCGGATAAGCCACCGCGTGGCCGGCGGTCGTGTTCACCGGCCCCAGGCAATAGCCGCCATAGAGCGAGGCCAACGAAAGACCTGCGCGCGCCTCGCGGTCGCCGCCATCGGCCACCGCGCGCTTGAGATAACGTCCGACCAGCCGCGCGCCCTCGAGCGCATAGAGGTCGATGGTCGGATGCGACTTGCGGCTGGTATAGGCCTCGACGCAATGCGCCAGCGCATCGACGCCGGTCGCCGCGGTGACCTCCTTCGGCACGGTCATGGTCAGGTCCGGATCGACGATGGCGATATCGGCCAGCATGAACCGGCTCTGTACCGCCTGCTTGTTCTGGCTGACGGGATCGGTGACCAGCGCACGGGTGCCGGCCTCGCTGCCGGTGCCTGACGTGGTCGGGATCTGCATCAGCGCAACGCTGCGGCCCGCCACCTTCTCCGGCCCGACGATGTCGGCGAAGGGCACGTCGGACGTGCACATGACCGCGACCAGCTTGGCGAGGTCCATTGCACTGCCGCCGCCGAAGCCGACGACGAGATCGGGCTTGGTGTCCTTCGCCATCGCCACGGCCTTCTCGAGATTGGGCAGGTCCGGCTCGGGCTTGACCTCGCCAAACACCTTGACGGCCCCCGGCAGCGCCAGCGTGTCGACGCGGGCAGCATTGAAGGGATCGGAGATCACCAGCGGCCGCTTGGCGCCGACCCGCTGGGCGAAGCGCGCTGCGGCGGTGATCGTGCCGTTGCCGAACTCCAGGATGGTGGGACGTTGGATTTCGATGGGCGTGAAGGCGTTGGTCATAGGCTCGATCTCAAGACTTCGATGCAGAGGCGCCGGCGGCCAGCCGCTCGGCATAGTCGATGGCTTCGATCAGGCTGTGCTCGTTGGCGATGCCCTTGCCGGCGATGTCGAAGGCGGTGCCGTGATCGACGGAGGTGCGGATGATCGGCAGGCCCAGCGTGATGTTGACGCCCGAAAGCTCCTGCCAGCGGCCGGTGGCGGGATCGACCTGGAAGCCGAGCAGCTTGACCGGGATATGGCCCTGGTCGTGATACATCGCGACCGCCGCATCGTACTGACCGGCGCGCAACTTGACGAAGATGGTGTCGCCGGGCACGGGGCCGACGACGTCGAGGCCATCCGCAACAGCCTTGGCGATCGTCGGCGCCGAAACGTCGATATCCTGCCGGCCGAACAGACCGCCCTCGCCGGCATGCGGATTGAGCGCGGCAATCGCGATCTTCGGTTTGGCGATGCCGAGCCGCAGCAAGGCATCGTTGGTGAGGTCGATCACCATGCGCAGACGCTCCGGCGTCAGACGCTTCGGCACGTCCTCCAGGGCAACATGGGTCGAGACATGGCTGACGCGCATGTTGCCGTGGGCAAGCAGCATCACCGACCCGCGCACGCCGGTGAGATGCGCCAGCATCTCGGTATGGCCGGGGAAGTGATAGCCGGCCTTGTTGAGCGCTTCCTTGTTGAGCGGCGCGGTGACGATCGCCGCGGTCCGGCCGGCCTGCGTCAGGCGCACGCCCTGCTCGATCGCCTTGTAGGCAAAGCGGCCGCCATCGGCGCTGAGCACGCCGGGCTTGATCGGATCCCCCTCGGTGTCGGCCTGGAGGTAACAAAGATTGGGCCATTCGCGATCGTCGGCCATGACCTGGGGGATGGCGACGTCAGCGCCGAGCGCAGCCTTCGCGCCTTCGAGTGCCGCGCCGCTGCCGATCACGAGCAGGCGCAGATCCCCCTTCGCGATCCGCTCCTTCAGTCCGACGCAGGCTTTGACGATGATCTCCGGCCCGATCCCGGCCGGATCGCCCATGGTGATGGCAAGATGACGAGAGGTCATATCGGACTCTCCATTCTGAGCAGATGATTGTCCCGGAGCAGGTCGCGCCACAGCTCGCTGGGACCGAATGCGCCGGATTTCGAGACGACGTCAACACCGGCCCAGCGCCCGCCTTGCAGGATCGAGCGCGGCAATCCCGGAACGATACGTCCCGTCACCTGGAGGGCGTGTGCATCAAGACCAACGCACGCCGCCTTCAAGGTCTCGCCGCCGGCCACGATCAACGTGCCGGGCGGATCGAGCGTCGCGATCAGCGCGGTCAGTTCGCGCGCGATCCGCCGCGCCGCCTCGGTTCGCGTCAGGTCTTCGGCGAGCGAGAACTTGACCATCGCCACGCGATCGTCGACCAGCTTGCGCCGAACGCGGTCCACGCCCTCGCCTTCCGCAAGCGCAATCGTCGCCTCGCCGCACGCGGCGAGCTGAGAGGCGGTGGCGGGCTGATCGGAGCCGAACAGCCCCAGCACGGGCAGCTTCAATTGGCCCGGCGCGTCGGCACGGTGACGGCGCGCGAGCGCACCGGCCAGCCCGCCGCTTCCGCACCACAGCACGGGACCCGGCATGCGTCGTCCCATCTCGACGACGCGGTCGAGGTCGATGTCGCTCTCGGCGTCGAAGACCTGAACACCGCCCCGCGATAGCGTATCGGAGCTGCCCTGCCGCGCCTCGAGGCCCTCGCGTTGCAACTGGGTCAGGAGATCGTCGCCGACCCGATGCCACTCGCCCTGCACCGTGCGTGCGAATTGCTGCCCGCCGGCGGTGCGGCGCCCCTGATAATCGAATGCCGGCGCGACCACGCAGGATGCGAAGTGACCGCCCTCCAGGCAGCCCCCGAGCTCTGCCGCCCACGCCCCCCGCAACAGGCTATCGATCTTCTTGTAAGCGATTGTCGCGCCCAGAAGATGGGGCGCTAGGCGGCCGACAATCCGGACGCTCTCGTCCTTCGAGCGTTCACGGGTACCGCTATCGATCGCCAGGCTTCCAGAGTCCGGCGGCTTGAACCCCTCCGACCAGACGACATCGAACGGTCCGCACAGGCCGACGAACTCCGCCGCGGTGTCGAGCGCACCGGTGAGGTCGTCAGCAAGCAGCCGGACGCTCGTCATCGTCATGCAGCTCCCGCGCTGAAAATCTTGCCGGGGTTCATCAGCCCGTGCGGGTCGAGCAATCGCTTGATGTCGCGCATCAGGTCAATGTCGAGCGGATCGGCGACGCGGGCAAGCCTGCCGCGATTGGTGATGCCGATGCCGTGCTCGGCACTGATCGCCCCGCCCTGCGCCGCGGTCTCGTCATCGACGATCTCGTTGATATCAGCCACCAGCCTGGCCGTCGCTTCCGGATCCCGGCAATGCATCCGATTGATCAGCGCCACGACGTGGATGTTGCCGTCGCCGATATGGCCGTGCATCACGACGTTGGCATGAGGGACGGCCGCCTTGATGCGGGCTTCGACATTGTTGACGAAAGCCGCTTGACGCTCCAGCGGAACCACGCTGTCATGCGACACCACATAGCCGCTGCGCTTGTTGCCTTCGGAGACGCTGTGCCTGACGGCCCAGATCGCCTTCGCCTGCCCCAGATTGGAGGCCAATATGGCGTCCTCGGCCAGCCCTGCTTCCATCGCATCCGCGAGGACGGCGGCCAGCGGCTCGGTGAGGTCGACGCCTGCGAGCGTGTCGGTCAGCTCGACGATCAGATACCACGGCGTCGTCAGCTCGAAAGGAACGGTGACATGCGGAACGGTCGCGGCGATCGCCTCGATCTGCGACCGCGACATGATCTCGAGGCTGCCGATCCGGTCGCCGACCGCGCCGCGGAGGCGCTGCATGATCTCGAGCGCCTGCTCGACGCCCCGCAATTTCAAAAGCGCCAGGGCCGAGCTGCGCGGCGGCGCAAACAGTTTCAGCACGGCCGCGGTGACGATGCCGAGCGTGCCCTCCGCACCGATGAAGAGCTGCTTGAGCGCGTAGCCAGTATTGTCCTTGCGCAGCGCGCGCAATCCGTTGAAGACGCGCCCGTCGGGCAGCACGACCTCGAGACCGAGCACGAGGTCGCGCGTCGGACCGTAGCGCAGCACCGCGGTTCCGCCGGCATTGGTCGAGATATTGCCGCCGATCTGGCAGGAGCCCTCGGCGCCCAGGCTCAAGGGAAAGTAGCGATCGACGTTCCGCGCCGTGTTCTGCACCTCCGCGAGGATGCAGCCGGCCTCCACGGTGATCGTGTTGGCGAGCGGGCTGACGTCGCGCACGGTGCGCATGCGGTCGAGCCGGATCACCACATTGCCGGCGTGATCGTCCGGCGTCGCTGCCCCGCACATGCCGGTGTTGCCGCCCTGCGGCACGATCGCGAGGCGCCTTGCGGCGCAGAACTTCACGACGGCGGCGACCTCGGCTGTCGAGGCTGGCTTCACCACCGCGACCGCGCGGCCGTGATAGCGCCCGCGCCAGTCCGCTACGTAAGGTTCCTGGTCGACCCCGGATGCGATGACGTGCTTGTCGCCGACGATTGCGGCGAGGCCGGCCAGCGCATCCTGGAAAGAGTCAGACATCGGTTCGCCTCGTCGCCGGTCCAGGTCTAGATGGTGGCAGCAGCGAATGCCGTGGCATCCGCAAGCAGCTCTTTCACTTGGGTCGGCGGCAAGGACTCCAGCGGCGGCCGCAGGCGTTGCCATCCGGCATGACCGGTGCGCTCGGCAACGATTGCCTTCAGCGATGGCATCTGCGGGAAGCGCGAGACCAATTCGCGCGCCTTCACGATGCGCGCCTGCGCCGCCTTGAGCGCCGCGTCATCGTCGCTGTCGCGAAAATGCTTGTAGACATAGGCAAGATCGCGCGCGACCAGATTGGACGTCGCGGTGATACACCCCGCCCCGCCCTTGCGAAGCAGCGGCAACAGCAACGGATCTGCCCCGACCAGAACCGAAAAGCCGGGGAAGCGATCGACCATCGCCGTCATGTTCGCAAAATCGCCGGAGGAATCCTTGATGCCGGTGAAGGTGGCCGGATAGGCCTTGCGCAAACGCTCGATCAGCGCATGCGAGATCGGCTGCGCCGACATCTGCGGGATGTGATAGAGCACGATCCTGAGCCTAGCATCACCGACGCGCTGCACGATTTCGCTGTAGGATGCGTAGATGCCGTCGTCGCTGACGCCCTTGTAGTAGAACGGCGGCAGCATCACCACGGTGTCGACACCGACCGAAAGCGCATGACGCGTCAGCGCAACGGTCTCGGTGAGCGCGGCAACGCCGGTTCCGGGAAGCAGCCGCCGCGGCGCGATGCCCGCAGCCGCCGCCGCCTCGAGCAGCGCCATGCGCTCCGCCGCGGAAAAGGAGTTCGCCTCCCCGGTGGTCCCCAGCAGGGCGATGCCGTCGCAGCCTTCGTCCAGCAAGTAACGGCAATGCGCGACGAAGCGCGCGTGATCGGGGGTGAACTCGGCATCGAGCGGCGTCAGTGCGGCGGAGAACACGCCACGGGGGTGCAGCGATGGTGTCGACAAACTTCCTCCGATCGTCAAATCAACGTTGTTCGGAATGCGAACATTTGTTATTGAGTTGTCCTGTCGTAAAATCAGCTCGCCGCCGCGTCAAGGGCGCTGGCTGTCATGGCAAGGCATCGAGCATGGCGAGGGCCGAAAAGAAGGCCGCGAAACGCAAAGCGGAAAGGCCCCCGAAAAATCCAAAGAACTACGTTGCTTCCGTCGGGAAGGCCTTTGCCGTGCTCCAGAGCTTCAGCAGCGAGGCCTTCGAGCTGACCCTGAGTGAGATTGCCGCACGGGCCGATCTCGATCGCGGAACGGCATTTCGCCTGATCCAGACCCTGGTCGAGCTCGGCTATGTCCAGGCGGTGCCGCAGAGCCGGCGGTTCCGCCTCGGGGTCGCCTGCCTCGACCTCGGCTACACCGTGCTGACGCGCGGATCGCTGCGGCCCATGGTCGAGCCGCTGCTGCGCAACCTCGTGCCTGAGGTCGGCGATGCGGCTTCGCTCGGCATTCTGGACGGCGGCGACGTGGTCTATCTCGCACGGGTTGGCGCCGGTCTCGACCGCCACAAGATGGACCGCCGGCCGGGAACGCGCATTCCCGCCTACAGCGCCGCACTCGGCCACGTCATGCTGGCACAGCTGATGCGAGACGAGCAGATCGCGCGGCTGGAATCGCGCCCTCGCGTCAAGCTGTCGGAGCGGACGCTGACCGATCTCGATGCCCTGCTCGCCCGGCTCGACCTCGTGAGGAAGAAGGGCTACGCCGTCTCCGACGGAGAGAACGCCTATGGCCTGCGCACGCTGGCAACACCGATCTTCAACGCCCAGGGCGTGGTGATCGGAGGATTGAGCGTCACCATCGATGCGGTGCGCATGGACATGGCAGCCTTCCGCGACCAGGCACTACCGCTGCTGATGCAGCAGACAGCCCAGGTGCAGGATCTCGCGATCAAGTCGGGATTGACGAGCTGAGCCCGGGCCGGCGCAACTAGACCACGATGTGATCGAAATCGGCGGCGATCCTGGTGTTCGGAAATATCCTCGCCGCCTCGGCCAGGATCTCGGCGTCCTCGTAACGTCCGGACATATGGGTCAGCACGAGCTGGCGGACGCCGTTCGCGGCTGCAAGGGAAGCGGCCTCTGCCGCGGTGAGATGGCCGTAATCCCGCGCGGTTGCGGCGTCGCGATCAAGGAAGGTTGCCTCGATCACCAGCAAATCGGCGCCAGCGACCTCATTCGACAGGCCGTCGGTGGCTTCGAGGTCACCGATCACCACGAGCTTCTTGCCGCCGCTTGGCGGCCCCAGCACGTCTTCTGGATCGATCGTTCGATCGCCCTCGATCACGACGGCTCGGCCCGCGGCCAACTCGCCGCGCAGGGGACCGTCGGGAACGCCCAGCGCCGCGAGCCGATCCGGCTGAAGGTGACGGCGTGAGGGGCTTTGGAACACGAATCCAAAACTGTCGGTGTCGCGATGACGGACCGGAAAACAATCGACGACGAAGTCGCCGGCATCGATGAAGCGTCCCGCGGCCAAGGCGACGAACTCCGCCGGAAGCGGCGCCCTGCCCGCGCCCCACAAACCTGCCAGCATCTGGATGACGATCTCGAGCGTCGCCGGGCCACCGTGCACCGTCATCACCTCGGCGCTCTGCCTCAGGCGCAGCGTCGAGAACAGGCCGGGGATGCCCAGCACGTGATCGAGATGCGCATGCGTCAGCAGGATGCGGTCAAGCCGCCGGAAGCCGGCGCCGCTGCGCAGCAATTGGCGCTGCGTGCCTTCGCCGCAATCGACCAGCATGCGCTGGCCGGCAGCCTCGATCAGCAAGGCCGGATGGTTGCGTTCCGCCGAGGGAACGCTTGCGGAGGTGCCGAGGAATGTCAGGGCAAACATGGTCGTCGCTATCCGGCGCCGCGCCTCGCCGCGATGGCGCGGTGGACGGTCCTACCGTCCCCAATGCCACGCGAGCAGCAGCGCGTACAGGCCCATCGAGGCGGCATAGAGCACCGCAAGGAGTGCGTAGCCTGCGACTTGGCGACTGACCGCCGCCTTCGGCGTGATCCACCAGTCGAGCGCCTTGAAGGCGGCAGGCACCAGCCACCATCCGAGCAGCTGGGTGCTGACGAGATTGCCGACGAAGAGCGAGAGCCAGATCGGCACGCCGTGGCTGTCGATCAGCGGCCCGCTGACGAAAATGCCCCAGAGGTAGACCACCGGATAGAGCACCAGGAGAACGATCAAATTGCTCTTCCAGATGAAGTCCGAACCCTGCTCCGGCGCCTGCGCCTTGGCGGCCGGGAACCAGAAATTGAAGCCGTAGCTCGCGCGCTTCACATTCATGCCGGCGTTGAAGCGCTCGCCTTCGCTGAGCAGCGTCTGCCGCACGGGCGAGTCAAGCCATGCATTGAGGCCGGCATCCGAGTCGAACGACAGGATGACGATCCATTCGTCATGCAAACCCGGTATCGGCCGCTCGATCTTGTGGCGCAAGAATCCCTTGAACTCGGCTTCGGCGGCCTGGATGCGCTGCTGCCATTTCAGGAACGCATCCTCGAGCCCGTCGGGGACCTTGAAGGAGATGACGGCGGACACCGCGCTGTCGCGCTGGACGCCGCTGTCGGGCAGGATATGGACGTTTTCCGAACCTACCAAATGGCGCTGCACCTCTCCGATCAGTTTCGCCCGCACTTCGCTCTGAAGCCAGGCGCGCGCGGCGGCCGGGCTGGCGAAACGCAGGATCGTCACCCAGTCCACATGCGCCGGCGGCTGCGGCGGAACGACCTCCTGGCTGAGGAAACCTGGCCATGCCTTCAGCACCTCGCCGACTTCGCCATTCCAGCGTATGAACGCGGCGAAGCCGTCGTCCGCGATACGGCGCTGGATGACGAGAGCGACCGGTTGGCCGGCTGGATCCGCAGATGCGCTCATGAGCTGCCGTCTCAGCTCTTCTTGTAGAGACGCTTGCCCATCACCCAGGTCTCGTCGACGCAGCGATCGTCGCCGACCATCATGACGGCGAACAGCATGCTCGCGGCCTCATCCATCGTGCGCGGCCCGGCACCGTCCGCAATCAGCGACTGGTGCCAGGCTTGCGCGATCTGCCCGCCGTTCGGATCGAGCGCGACGAAATCGGCCTCCTTGCCCGGCTCGAAATTGCCGAGCTTGTCGTCGATGTAGAGGCCTTCGGCGCCGCCGAGCGTGATCGACCAGAAGCCGCGATAGGGCGACAGCTTGTTGCGCTCGGCTTCGGCGAGATCCTTGCGCGTGGGATCAATGCTGCCGTCGAGCAGCGTGTTGTTGCACATGCCGACCTTGTAGGCATCGTCGAGCACGGAGATCATGGAGAAGCGGTTGCCGCCGCCGACGTCGGTGCCGAACGACATCTTGACGCGATGCTCGGGATCGGTGGCGCGGCCGAGGCGGAACAGGCCGCTGCCGAGGAACAGGTTCGAGCACGGGCAGAACACCACCGCCGCACCCTTCTTCGACATGCGGCGGAACTCGTTGTTCGAGAGATAGACGCCATGGCCGCCGGAGAATTTCGGTCCGACCAGGTCGAACTTCTCGTAGACGCCGAGATAGTCCTGGCAGTCCGGATGCTCGACCAGCACGCCGCTGCATTCAGCCGGATTCTCGGAGATGTGGGTGTTGACCCAGCAGTCCGGATGCTCGTGCTTGAGGCGCTGGCAGGCCTTGAGCAGCTCCGGCGAGGCACCGAAGGCGAAGCGCGGCGTGATGGCGTAGAGATTGCGGCCCTTGTTGTGATACTGCGCGATCAGCCGCTTGCTGTCGCGATAGAAATTTTCGGGCGTATCGATGAAATCGGCCGGCGCGTTGCGATCGATGCCGGTGAGGCCTGCGATGACGCGCATGTTGCGGCGGGCTGCTTCCTCGAACAATTCTTCGGTGGATACAGGCGAGGAGCTGGTGAAGGCCTGGCAGGTGGTGGTGCCGGACGCCAGGAGCGCATCGAGGAAGCGTTTCACGCCCTCGCGCGCGTAGTTGCGATCGCGGTATTTGAGCTCTTCCGGATAAACCCATTTCTGGAGCCACGGCAGGAGCTGCTCGCCATAGGCGCCCAACACGCGGGTCTGCGGCAGGTGGATGTGGCCGTCGATGAAGCCCGGGACGATGATGCGGTCCTTGATGTGGGTGACCTCGATGCCCGGATGCGCAGCGGAGATCTTGTCATAGGGACCGAACGCCTTGATGACGCCGTCCGCGACGATCATCAGGCCGTCCTGATGAAAGCGCGCAGCCGCCTGCTCGTTGCCGACGTGCTTCCAGGGATCGTCGACGAAGTCGAAGAACGTGCCACGAATACCGACGGTGGCCATGAACTGGTTCCTTCCTTAGGTCTGTGTGGCGTGCCGCACTGGGGGCAGTGAGATCGCGAGCAGCACGCCCGCAATGGCGCAGAGGCCGAGATAGAGCCATCCGATCGGTGCCTGTGTGGCTTCCGGCAGCACCGCCGCGATCGCCATGGCACCGCTGACTGCGAGATAGCAGAGCGCGCTGATGAGGCCGCCGATCAGGCCATGGTCGCGCTCGAACAGGCCGAGCGCCATGCCATACATCATCGGGCACAGCACGCCGCAGCCGCCGAGCACCAGCGCGCCGCCGATCGTGATCGACGCGACATCGATACCGAAGATCATGCCGGTTGCGGTCAGAACCGCTGAGCCTGCGAGAAACAATGCGAAGGCGCCGAAGCCCAGCAGACGAGCCGGCAAAAGCTGCGCGAAATGCGCGCAGCCGAGCTCGCCGGCGAGGTTGACGCCGCCAAGGCCGAGCGCGACGAGGCCGTAGATCGCAGCCGAATAACCGAGACCGGTCTGGTAGAAGAACGGCGCGACGACGCCGAACGCCAGCTGTGCGCTTGCTGCCGCGGCAAACACCAGCACGAAAGCGAGGAAGCCCGGGCGGACCAGCGCCTCGCGCAGGGTGCCGGCCGTGCGGCGCGGATCGAACGGTGCGCGCCGATCAGCGGGCAGCGTCTCGGGCAGCAGAAACACGACGATCGCGGCGACGATGGCTGCCGTGATGGCAATGACGACAAAGACCCCGCGCCAGGAGGTCAGCTCGACGATGAAGCCGCCGGCCGCGGGCGCCAGCACTGGCGCGAGGCCCCAGGCGGCTCCAAGCAGGCCGGAGATCGCCGTGAGCTCGCGACCGCGAAAGCAGTCGGCCGCAACGGCATAGGCGACGACGAGGCAGGTGCAGCCGCCGATGCCTTGCAGGAAGCGCAAGGCGAGCAGCAGTGAGGCGCTGGTGGCGAGCGCACAGGCAATGCTCATCGCGATCAGCACGGACAGACCTGCGAGCAGGACGTTGCGGCGGCCGAGCGTGTCGGAGGCGATGCCCACAGGCACCAGCGCCAGGCTCATGCCGAGCATGTAGGCGGTGACGGTGTTCTGCATCGAGGCGGAATCGGTTGCGAGATCCACCACCATCTGCGGCAGGCCGGGCGTATAGGCATCAAGCGGAATCTGACTGAACGGCACGACGCACAACAGGATCGGCACGATCCCACCCCTCGCGCGACCGGCGTCCGATGCAAGTGCAGTCATGGCTTTACGCCCCCTCGATGTCCGCGGGCCCCGTCTTTTCGTGCGCGCAATGAGAGGCGCCGATGCGAGTTGCGGATATTGACGCGGAAGCTGCCAGAACTGTGTGTAGAAACTCTTAGGAGCGGCCGTGTCGGTCCGCTTCCGGCAATTGGTGCTCGAGTCGCACCTCCCAAAAACAAAAATGCGAAAACAACCCCATGCACAGTACAAATCGTTGAGGAATTTTGCCGCACGCCTCCGAACCCGATGAGGCGTTTGACACGTCGGGCAAAACAGCGGCACGATCACACGATCGCCATCTCGAGTTTGCCTTCGTCCGAATCCATTAACCGATCGGAAGGCATGGCTATTTCGGATCGCGAGGTGGAGGTTCTGATGCAGAAGGCCGCGGACGCTGCTGACTTGGATTTCGGCTCGATCGGCGCCCTTCTCGGCGCCCTGCACGCGCGCAAGACGTCAGCGTCGGAGTTGCTCGAACACACCATCTCGCGCATCGAGGCGCTGGACGGCAAGATCAACGCCATCATCGTTCGCGATTTCGATCGCGCCAGAGATGCCGCGCGCGCCGCCGATGCTGCGCTTGGCCGAGGCGAGCGGCGGCCGTTGCTTGGCATCCCCGTCACCATGAAAGAACCGTTCAACGTCGCCGGCCTGCCGACGACATGGGGCTTTCCGCAATTCACGGATTTTCAGCCAACGGAAGACGCTCTCGTCGTCTCGCGGCTGAAAGCTGCGGGCGCCATCATCATCGGCAAGACCAATATTCCGATCGGCCTCAGGGATTTCCAGAGCTACAACGAGATCTACGGGACGACCAAGAATCCGTGGGATCTCGACCGGTCGCCCGGCGGCTCCTCGGGCGGATCGGGTGCAGCGCTCGCCGCGGGCTTCGGCCCGCTCTCGATCGGCTCGGATATCGGCGGCTCGATCCGGGTGCCCGCGCATTTCTGCGGCGTGTTCGGACACAAGCCGAGCCTCGGCCTGGTGCCGCTGCGGGGATACAGCCTGCCGCCGGCACCGCCGGTTCCCGGCCAGGGCGATCTCGCCGTCCTTGGGCCGATGGCGCGCACCGCCTCGGATCTTGCCTTGTCGCTCGACGTCATCGCCGGCCCCGACGAGCTGAGCGATGGAACCGGCTATCGGCTTGCACTGCCCGCCTCTCGCCATGCCGATCTCAAGAACTTCAGGATCTTCGTGATCGATACGCACCCCCTGATGCCGACGGGTGACGCCGTGCGTTCTGCCATCGGACGATTGGCCGACCGGCTTGGCAGATCGGGCGCCCATGTCGCGCGCGCCAGCGCCTCGCTGCCTGATCTTGCGGACTCCGCGCGGCTCTACATGAGGCTGCTCAACGGCGCGCGAAGCCCGCGCCTGACACCGGCCGCACTCGCCGAGGCGCAAGGCCTTGCCGCGGCACTCTCGCCCGACGACCGCAGCCTGCAGGCCGAACGCGCCCGCGGCTGGGGCATGCTCCATCGTGAATGGCTCGCAGCCGACGCAGCCCGCCTGCAGCTGCAGCAACGCTGGCGGCAATTCTTCCGCGAGTTCGACGCGGTGATCTATCCCGTCGCCGCCGTGCCGGCCTTTCCGCACGACCATTCCGAGCCGTTCGAGGCGCGGCAGCTCGACATCGACGGCAAGCTCTACAATTACTCCGACGCGTGCTTCATCTGGGCAGATCCGGCTTCGACTTGCGGCTTGCCGGCGACGGCCGTTCCGATCGAGCGCGCGCCCACAGGCCTGCCGATCGGCGTCCAGATCATCGGACCTTATCTGGAGGACCGCACGACCATTACGCTCGCGAGCTTGATCGAACGCGAATTCGGCGGCTTCGTCGCGCCGCCGTCGCTCTCTGCAATGTAGTTTTGTGAGATGGCTGAGGCCGACGGTGCAGTCACGTTTTGCCGGCCGACTGCGCTTCGACGACCCACGCTGCAAACCAGCGACGCAGCCAAGAGCATCGCCGCCGCTGATTCCCGACATCAGCCGTTATCGGGCCCTAACGATGTCGGCCACGAGAGGCAACTTCGCGCCTGCGACAGGACAATCTTTCAAGCCTTCAAGGAAATTGGCAAGCGGCGCGGCGAGCCCGCCGAGCGGGACACTCTGCGGCTTGACAGTTGAGGCCACCGCCCTGGCTACAACGGAATTATTGGCTTGCCGCCGCAGCGGCGGTCGCCACGTACTTCGTGTAGAATTCGGCGACCCGGCCGCGCCACATCCCGACGAACGCCTCCGACGTCACGTTGTCCACCGATTTCCAGGTGCGCTTGAACGCCGGAAGGGCATTGCCCCAGATCGCGCGCTTGCACCAGCGCTCGCCCTTCTCCTTGCCTTCGCTGGTGGCGCACATGGATTTCCAGGCGGCGCGAGCGGGCTGGCTGATGTGCTGAGCGGCGCCTTCCCAGCCCTGCTGATGGATCAGGTAGAGATCGCTCATGTCCGGGGTCCGGTGCGTGATCCACCCGAACTGGACTCCTTCGGTAATGATCTTGTAGGCGGCCGCAACGGCATTGTCCCTGGGATCGCGAATCTGCCCGAAGCCGAACTTCCCGAACTCATACTGGCTCAGCTGAAACAGGCCGATATACGAGCCGGTGCGCTGATTGGGGTTGAAGCCGGATTCGATCTTGGCAACCGCCATCATGAAATTGAAATCGAGACCAAACGCATCGGAAGCGCGCTTGATCTCCTCGGCCGGCGTTCCGACCGGAATGTCCTTGAACGCACGCAGGACGATCTCCGCCGGTTTCTCGGCGGGCGGCAGTTCGGACCAGACGTAATAGACCAGATAGCGGAAATCCTGCGTCGACGCCGCTTTCGCAGCATCGCTTGGCGCATCGCGTTCTGCCGGCAGCGGCTGGACGATATCCTGTCCCAACGACGCCAATTTTGGTCCGACGGGTTCATCGACGATGTCAGCTCCGGTGCTCAGCGCCCCGGAACCTGCTGACGTCACCGAGCCAGGTTCTGCTCTTTCTGCCCGAAGCGCTGCCGCAAGCCTGGCTGATGCCTCTGCGTACAGGGCAGGCGTCACCATGTTCACAGGAGGCGCCATGTTCGCTGCCGCTTCCGGCATGACATCCGGCACCGTCGCGGCCAGTCTGTTACCGGCGGCCAGACAAAGCCCAAGGGATGCGATGACAACCAGGATGCAGCTAACTTGCAAAGCCTTCACTGCCGGAAGTCCACGGATGGCTTCTGTATGAAGGCTATGCGCATGTTCCTGCAGCCTAGGTTAGTCCTCCTTCGTAGAATCGTATGGTTTAAATGTGGTGAACGAAAGCAGACTTTCTGTCTCGCCACACGTCTGCGCTATGGGTGCCGCCGATATCCGATCGAGCCGGCCGCTCCCGCTGCATCACCGCAAGCCGACGAAGTACACGCCCTGGCTTGAAGCTCGGGCCCCATAGCTCCGCATTTTACTTTCGCGCCGACTGCGCCTCGACTGCCTGCACCGCGACATCAGCGACCTGCCGCAGTGCTTCGCGATCGGCGCCGGAGGACGCCATTACGCCCATGCCGACCGACACCGCCGAAACGTAGCGCGCGAGTGCGGCGGGGTCTGACGTCGACTTGAGATCGCCTTCGGCCTTGGCGCGAACAAAACGGTCGCGAAGCTGGTCCTCGTTCTGGGCGCGGCGGGCGGCGAGCTCGAAGGGGACGTTCTCGGAACCGGTGCCGCAGGCGATGCCCCCCTGCACGAGCAGGCAGCCGGGGGGATTTGCGGGATCAGTCTGCTTGTCGGCGATGCCCATCAGCATCCGCTCGGCGACGTCGCGGGCGGTGGCAGCGGCAACCACCTCTTCCATCCAGGCGCCGCGCAATTTGGTGTAGCGGTCGAGGGCTGCTTTCAGCAGGCCTTCCTTGTTGCCGAAGCACGCATAGAGGCTGGGCGGATTGATGCCCATGGCCTCGGTCAGCTGGGCGATAGTGGCGCCCTCATAGCCATGGCGCCAAAACACTTCCATCGCCTGGTCCAACGCCATTTCGGCGTCGAATTCGCGGGGGCGTCCCATGCGCATGTGCCTGTCTCCTCGGAAGCGGCGGGTGATGTCAGCCTAACGCCGGCCCCTATCTATTTGTTCTAACTTTCTTTTTCTTGTGTCTTCCAATTGTCGCGGTATCGACGTACATTTTTCTTAGCGATTGGTACATAAGTATCTTGCGCTGCGGTATCCAGCTCCACATCTGTAGTGAACACTACATATTTGGAGCGCGCAAATGCCCCCCTCCCAAGAAACACATCCCGCCGGCCGTTTCCGTCGCCTTCTCGGCGGCGTCGCCATTGTCGGCGCCCTCGCCGCCGCCGGCTCGATCGCAACCGGCCGCTACTTCCATGCCGCCCAGGCGACGGCAACGGCCGCTGCGGCTGAACAGGCCGTGCCCGTCACCATCGCGCTGGTCGAACCGAAGCAGACCGCGCTGTGGGATGATTTCTCCGGCCGGCTCGAGGCCATCCAGCGCGTCGAGCTCCGCCCGCGCGTCGCAGGTGCGATCCTGGCGACCAAGTTCACCGAAGGCGCGCTGGTCAAAGCCGGCGACGTCCTGTTCAAGATCGACCCGGCGCCTTACGCGGCGGAGGTCGACAAGGCCAACGCCCAGCTCGAGGCGGCGAAGGCGCGCGTCGTCTTCACCCAGGGCGAAGTCGAACGCGGCGCGCAGCTCGTCGGCAACGCCGTCGTGACCCGTCGCGATTTCGATCAGCGCGAGAATGCCAATCGCGAAGCGATCGCCAATGTGAAGGCCGCCGAAGCGACGCTTCAGACCGCCAAGCTCAATCTCGACTATACCGAGGTGCGCGCCCCCGTGGACGGTCGCGTCGGCAAGATCGAGGTCACCGTCGGCAATCTCGTCGCCGCCGGCACCGCCTCCCCGGTGCTGACCTCGCTGGTCTCGGTTAATCCGATCTACGCCTCCTTCGATGCTGACGAAGAAGTCGTGCTGCATGCGTTGAACGCGATCGCAGACGCCTCCGGCCAGCGCGGCAATCTCGACCAGATCCCGGTCGAGATGGCGACCTCCGGCGGCCTCTCGGCAAAAGGTCACATTCAGCTCATCGACAACCAGGTCAACGGCCAGAGCGGCACGATCCGTGTCCGCGCCGTGTTCCAGAACGAGGACGGGCGTCTCATCCCCGGCCAGTTCGCGCGCGTGCGCATGGGTCAGCCGAAGCAGCAGACATTGGTGATGATCGACGAGCGCGCGATCGGCACCGACCAGGACAAGAAGTTCGTGATGACGGTCGGCGACGACAGCCGCGCGGTCTATCGGCCGGTCACGCTCGGCGGCGCCGTCGACGGGTTGCGTATCGTCACTGCGGGTCTGAAGCCCGGCGACCGCATCGTCGTGAACGGCCTGCAGCGTGTGCGTCCCGGCGCCCTCCTCAAGACAGAGGTCGCGGCGATGGGCGCGCGCGGGCAGCAGGCGTCCAACCATAGCAACCAGGATGTGGTGCAACGCTAGTGCACCTCGTCATCCCGGGGGCGCGCGTCGCGCGCCCTACGGTGCGCGAATGCGCGCCTGAGGATCTCGAGTTTACAAGATTTCGACCACACCACCTCTGGATTCCGGGTTCGCGCGCGTTGCGCGCGTCCCGGAATGACGGGGGGAGCTGTCGGCGACACGCAGGATATTGCCCAGGGGCAAGACCATGAATCTCTCAAAGTTCTTCATCGACCGTCCGATCTTCGCCGGCGTTCTCTCCGTCCTGATCTTCCTCGCCGGGCTGATCTCGCTGTTCGCGATGCCGATCTCGGAATATCCCGATGTGGTGCCGCCCTCCGTCGTGGTGCGCGCCACCTATCCCGGCGCCAATCCCAAGGTGATCGCGGAGACCGTCGCGACCCCGATCGAGGAACAGATCAACGGTGTCGAAGGCATGCTCTACATGTCGAGCCAGGCCACCACCGACGGCGCCATGACGCTGACGGTGACGTTCCGCCTCGGCACCGATCCCGACAAGGCGACGCAGCTGGTGCAGAACCGCGTGCAGCAGGCCGAACCGCGGCTGCCGGCCGTGGTGCGCCAGCTCGGCATCATCACCAAGAAGTCCTCACCCGACCTCACCATGGTCGTGCATCTGTTGTCGCCCAACGGCCGCTACGACATGACGTATTTGCGCAATTACGCCGTGCTCAACGTCAAGGACCGCCTGGCGCGGATCGACGGCGTCGGCGACGTCCAGCTCTACGGCGCCGGCGACTATTCGATGCGGGTCTGGGTCGATCCGCAGAAGGCCGCCGAGCACGGGCTGACCGCGAGCGATATCGTCAAGGCGATCCAGGCGCAGAACGTCGAGGCTGCCGCCGGCGTGGTCGGCTCCTCCCCGAACGTGAGGGGTATCGACCTGCAGCTCTCGGTCAACGCCGAGGGGCGCCTCGCCAACGAGGAGCAGTTCGGCGACATCGTGGTGAAGACCGGCACCCGCGGCGAAGTGGTGCGGCTGCGCGACGTCGCGCGGATCGAGCTCGGGGCGTCCGAATACGGTCTGCGCTCGCTGCTCGACAACAAGCAGGCGGTGGCGATCCCGATCTTCCAGGCCCCCGGCTCCAACGCGCTGCAGATCTCCGACAACGTCCGCGCCACCATGGCAGAGATCAAGAAGAACATGCCGGAGGGCGTGTCCTACCAGATCGTCTACGACCCCACCCAGTTCGTGCGCTCCTCGATCGAGGCGGTGATCCACACGTTGCTGGAAGCGATCGCGCTGGTGGTGCTGGTCGTGATCCTGTTTCTGCAGACCTGGCGCGCCTCGATCATCCCGCTGCTGGCGGTGCCCGTCTCGATCGTCGGCACCTTTGCCGTGATGCACGTGTTCGGCTTCTCGATCAACGCGCTCAGCCTGTTCGGCCTCGTGCTCGCCATCGGTATCGTGGTCGACGACGCCATCGTCGTGGTCGAGAACGTCGAGCGCAACATCGAGGCCGGGCTGTCGCCGCGCGACGCCACCTATCAGGCGATGCGCGAGGTCTCCGGACCGATCATCGCGATCGCCATGGTGCTGATCGCGGTGTTCGTGCCGCTCGCCTTCATCTCCGGCCTCACCGGACAGTTCTACAAGCAGTTCGCGCTGACGATCGCGATCTCGACCGTGATCTCGGCGGTGAACTCGCTGACCTTGTCGCCGGCGCTCTCCGCCCTGCTGCTCAACGGACACCACGAGCCCAAGGACAAGCTGACGATCGTCATGGAGAAGGGTCTCGGCTGGTTCTTCCGCGGCTTCAACAAGGCGTTCACACGCTCCTCGGAGAACTACAGCGGCACCGTGACCAAGGTGATCTCCGGCAAGGCCGCCGTGATGGGGCTCTATGTCGTGCTGGTCGGCCTCACCGCCTTCCTGTTCCAGCAGGTGCCTGGTGGATTCGTGCCGGGCCAGGACAAGCAATATCTGGTCGGCTTCGCCCGCCTGCCCGACGGCGCCACGCTCGACCGCACCGAAGAGGTGATCCGCAAGATGAGCGACATCGCGCTGACGCAGCCCGGTGTCGAGAGCTCGGTGGCCTTCCCCGGCCTGTCGATTTCCGGTTTCACCAACTCGTCCAATGCAGGCATCGTGTTCTCCACACTAAAACCGTTCGACGAGCGCAAGGGCGCGGCGCTGAGCGGCAATGCGATCGCGGCCGAGCTGAACAAGAAATATGCCGGCATCCAGGAAGCCTTCATCGCGATGTTCCCGCCGCCGCCGGTCAACGGTCTCGGCACCATCGGCGGCTTCAAGCTGCAGATCGAGGACCGCGCCGGTCTCGGCTATGACGCGCTGAACGAGGCGACGAACGCGTTCATGGCAGCGATGCAGAAGGCGCCGGAGATCGCCGGTGTGTTCTCGAGCTTCCAGGTCAACGTGCCCCAGCTGTTCGCCGACATCGACCGCACCAAGGCGCTGCAGCTTGGCGTGCCCGTGACGGAGGTGTTCAACACGCTGCAGATCTATCTCGGCTCCTACTACGTCAACGACTTCAACAAGTTTGGCCGCACCTATTCGGTCCGCGTCCAGGCCGACGCGCCGTTCCGCGCCCGCGCCGACGACATCAGGCAGTTGAAGGTGCGCTCGGCCTCAGGCGACATGGTGCCATTGTCGGCGCTGCTCAAGATCCGCCAGAGCGCAGGGCCAGAGCGCGCGATCCGCTACAACGGGTTCCTGTCGTCCGACATCAACGCAGCGGCAGCGCCCGGGTTTTCCTCGGGCCAGGCACAGGAGGCCGCGACGCGAATCGCGGCCGAGGTGCTGCCGCCTGGCTTTGCCTTTGAATGGACCGACCTGACCTATCAGGAGTTCATCGCCGGCAATTCCGGCATCTGGGTGTTCCCGCTGGCGATCCTGCTGGTGTTCCTGGTGCTGGCCGCGCTCTATGAGAGCCTGACGCTCCCGCTCTCGATCATCATGATCGTGCCGATGGGCCTGTTGGCCGCGATGTTCGGCGTCTGGGTCTCGAACGGCGACAATAACGTCTTCACCCAGATTGGCCTCATCGTTCTCGTCGGCCTCTCCGCCAAGAACGCGATCCTGATCGTCGAATTCGCGCGCGAGCTCGAATTCGCCGGGCGCACGCCGATCCGGGCCGCGATCGAGGCGAGCCGCCTGCGGCTACGCCCGATCCTGATGACCTCGATGGCGTTCATCATGGGCGTGCTGCCGCTAGTGCTCTCGACCGGAGCGGGCTCTGAGATGCGGCGCGCGATGGGCGTCGCCGTGTTCTCCGGCATGATCGGCGTCACGGTGTTCGGCCTGTTCCTGACGCCGGTGTTCTACGTGCTGCTGCGGACCGTCACCGGCAACAAGCCGCTGGTGCATCACGGCAGCGACATCAGCGCGGCGCCGGTCCAGGGCTCCGTCACCAGTCCCGGGCACTAGACGAGGGAAATCCCCGAGATCAACAACAGAACGAGCACGGTCTTGCGAAAGACCGCCTCGTTGACGCGGTGAAAGGCGATCACGCCGAGCGCAGAGCCGGCGAACAGCGCCGGCAGGCTGACGGCAAGATCGACGAAGACCTTTGACGACAGATCCTGGTGCCCGACCAGCAGCACGATGGCGAACAGCTGCATCGCCGCGATGAAAGGCTGCACCAGACCGCGCTGCTCGCTCTTGGGCATGCCGCGCATGTCGCACCAGATCGTCGGAACGGCACCCGGCATCGCCGTAAGGCCGCCGACGAGCCCTCCTCCGAACCCGATCAGCGCGACCCAGTGACGGCCGACGGCTTCGCCGGCGGTCACCAGCGTCGGCCGCAACAGCATGTAGGCAGCATATAGCGCCACGACGATGCCGAAGCCGCGCCGCAGCAGATGCGTGTCCGTCGACTGCAGGAGCGAGATCGCGATGGGGACGCCGATCAATCCGCCGACGATCAGCATCAGACTGCCTTCCCAGCGGATGTTGCGCCGGAGCGCCCACAGATTGGTCGCCTGCACGCCGATGCTGCACGCCATCATCAGCGGCACGGCCTCAAGCGGCTGGAACACGCGCAGCAGGATCGCACCTGCAACGGCCGAAAACGCAAAGCCGGAGAGTCCCGAGACGAAGGCGCCAGCAAACACGGCAACGCTAAGCAGAAACAGAGTCGCGACATCAGGCACGGACCGACCTCCGGTCAATCGTAGGGAATCTGCGGAACATCGACATTGACGCCCTCGGGGCAGACGGCCGCCTCGCTCGGCAACGACACGTGCATCGCGTGGGCGTGGGACCGCTCCAGGATCGCGAGGCCAACCAGTTGAAGAATGACGAGCGAGACCGTCAGCACGACTGCAACGACGTTGAAATTACGCGCGCTCGAACGCCGGTTGGCCGGGAGCGTGCTCGCGCGTATCAGATCCGTGGGCATGTCTCGAAATATCCTCTTCCTTGCTGACCGAAATGATCTCGTTCAACGGCAATGTTTCGTCCGGCCGGGCCAGCAAATGGTGATAGCGCCGCAATGCGCGCTGCGCCTCGATCCTGCGCTGCTCGTGAAACACGGCGCCGACGCGGGCGACGATGTCGCGGAACTTGTCGGCCATGGTAAGCGATGTCCTTCGCATGACGATCTCCTCTCAACCTGCACGAGAGAATGATGAGGTTCACTCCGGACCGCTGTGAGTTGCTTCACAGAGGACATCGAGACGTCGAACAAGAAATCGTGTGACGAGTCACTAAACGAGAACGCAAAAAATCGCGTCATTCGATCGAATGACGCGCGATAACTTACTGATGATGTCTCGGCTTGAACCTTTCGCGAGCTGCAGTGACGCGCTCGCGAGCGCGATGCCGGTCAGTGCAGCAGCGGGTTGGAGAATCCCGCGGCGAGCTTGACCAGATCGGCCTGGCGTGAGACGCCGGTCTTGGCGAAGACGCGATGCAGATGCGTCTTCACCGTCGTCTCGGCGATCCCCAATGCCGCCGCGGTCTCCGGCACGCCGCCGACTTCGACGATCGACTGCAGGACCCTCAGTTCCGCCGGCGTCAGCTCGAACGTGCGATCGATCAGACCGGCGCACGAGCGACTGTCGAGTTCCGCCTTCCAGACGAGCAAGGCCCCGACCGCCGATGTACGCTCTGTTGCGCCGTCGCGCAGCAGCGACGGCAACGCAATCACGTGAGCGACGTAGTGCGATCCGTCATGCGCCATCAGAGGGATCTTCCGGCCAATCGCCGCCGCGACGGCCACCTCTGCCGGATCACGGAAGATGTTGCGCAGGGCGAGATTCGCCTCGGAGGATCTCGTCACGAGCCGGCCCGCCATCGAACGCAGGACGTCGTCGGCCGCGAGGATCGTCTCCGCGGCCGGATTGCTGTGAACGATGCGGCAAGCCGAATCGAGCAGGATGACGCCGGCATTCAGCCGATCCACGACGTCGGCGAGCGCGGTCGCGCGCTGCTGCTTCCGCTCGATCGCGCGATTGATCAGCAGCGCCCGGCTCGCATGCGGGGCCAGGGACCGCATGCGCGCACGTTGCTCGGCGTCGAGCATCTCCTTGCCCGGAATGACGGTCATCAACATCGGGCACGGCGACTTCGACTGCTCCAGCACGACGTTGGCAACGTCGACGCAGCCCTGGGGACGCAGCCATTCCTGGTAGAAGCGCCCGCGGCGGTACTCGTCGAAATTCACGAGGTCCGGAATGTTGCGCACCTCGCCGTACTGGGGAAGCCGAGCGAGCGGATCGTAGCGGGAGTAAGTCTCGGAATAGAGCTGGATGTAGTGCGGATCGACGCCGCAATAATAGTGGGTGGCTCCCGACTTGCTGACCGTGTCCTTCGAGATCAGGCCGCAAGCCTGGCTGCCAATGAACGCATTGAGCATGACGACGACATCGCTCCACAACTCAGGGTGGAGCCCTGCATCGTAGATGCTCTCGATCAGCTCGGAATGCTTGGGAACTCGGGACATCCGAAGAGCCATGATTGAACGCGGAGATTGCGGGAATGTTTGTTCATGCCCTGCGGCTACTGTGAGTCTGTCAGGGCGACAAAAGGTTCAACTCCGGCAACGATTGGGCGGATCAATTCACGAGCGGATTGGCAAATCCAGCCGCGAGCTTGACGAGATCGGCCTGCCGGCTGACGCCCGTCTTGGCGAAGATGCGATGCAGATGTGTCTTTGCCGTGGTTTCCGCGATGCCCAGCGACGAAGCGGTTTCCGGGACGCCGCCGATTTCGACGATCGCCAGAAACACGCGCAGCTCTGCCGGCGTCAGATCGAAGGTCCGCGCGATCAATTCACCATATGATGGCCCGCCAAGCGACACCTTGCGCAGCAGCAGCGCACCGGCGGCATCGACGACACGTTCGCTGCCGTTCCGCAGCACGGACGACAACGGCAAGAGATGAGCGACGTAGCGCTCGCTGCTGGACGACAGCAGCGGCATGGCATGACCGCCTGAGGCGAGCGGCGGAGCATCGCCGCGGTCCGCGAGCGCTTCGCGCAACGCCTGATTGGCCTCCATGCTGGAGGTCACGAGCTGCCCGGCGACCGACCTGACCACGTCGTCGGCCGCGAGAAGAGCGTGACCGGCCGAATTCGCGTGCACCACCCGGCAGAGGCCGTCGAGCAGGAAAATCCCGGCCGTCAAATTGTCGAGGACATCGGCCAGTGCCGTCGCCAACGTCAGTTGCGCGCCCATGGCGCGGTTGATCAGGAGCGCCCGGCTGGCGTGCGGCACAAGGAGCGAGAGGCGATCCTTCATGCTCCGATCGACCATGCGGCGGCCCGACAGCACGGTCATCATCACGGGGCAGTTTGCATTGGACATCTCGAGCACGACGTTGGCCGCATCGCTGCAGCCCTGCGGCTGCATCCATTCCTGGTAAAAACGCCCCTTGCGATACTCCACGAAATCGACGAGGTCCGGCACACTCACAACCCAGCCGTGTGGCGGCAGGACGCTGAGCGGGTCGAACTTCGAATGCGTGTCGGCATAGAGCCGGATGAAATGCGGGTCAGCTCCGCAATAGTAGTGAGTGACGCCGAACTTGCTGATCGAGTCCTTCGAAAATACGCCGCAAGCCTGGCCGCCGACGAAATCCCGAATGCCGGCGACGGCCTCGTTCCAGCGGGACGGATCGATCCCGGCATCGTAGATGGTCTCGACGAGGTCCGGCAGTTTCTGCGGTCCGTGCATGGCTCGAAATGACAATGATTGATCAATGCCGGCGAGAATAACACGACCCACGCATGCGACATCCTCCGATCGGAGGAGGCGTCGGCCGGGCGGATGGCACCCGGCCGACGCGCACCGCGTTCGGGCCGCCAGGGCTGATGCCGGCTCAGAACGCGACGCGAACACCACCCTTGGCCGAGCCGGTGCGGCTCTGGTCGGACATCACCGTGCCCTCCACCGCGCCGAACACGGAGACGTTGGCCGTGGCGTGATAGTCGAAACCGAGGCCGGCGACGGCACCGACGGTGCTGCGGCTGCCCGGGGTGACGAAGGACAAATTCTGGCCGAGCAGCACCGTATTGATGCTGGTGTCGCCCGCGCGCTGCAGCGCGATCACGCCACCATGGATGTTGGCCTTCAGCTCGCCGCCGGCGAAGCCGGTGACGCGGGACAGGTCGACCTCGCCGCGCTCCTCGAAATCCTGCAGCGTGCGACCGCCGACGGACAGCGACTGCGCCGAGCCGCTCTCGCTATACCCGTCGAAGCGGCCGGCGACGTAACGCAGCCGCGCCGTCGGCGTCAGCACGTAGCCGTTGCCGATGTTGAGCCTGTAGCCGTAGGCCACCTCCGGGCTGACATACCAGCCGCTGTAGTTCGCCGTGGCCGTCTCCATACCGCCGACGGCCGCATTGTTCAGCACCAGACGGCGCGACCTGTTGTCGGCATTGCCGCCCTGGATCGTGAAGTCGAAGAACTGCGAGGCCCATTCGAAACGGCTGTAGGCGCCGGCGAAGACGTAGTTGGTGTCGACCGACTGCGAGTTGAGGTCGACCGAGAGACCGCCCTGCCCGCCGCCGAGGAAGGCGCCGACCAGCCAGTCCGGCCGCACCTTGCGGTCGATACCGATCGCCCCACCCCATGCCGTCGAGGTCGCGCGCAGCGTCGACGCCGTCTCGTCCTGGATACGCTGCCCGCCAAAGCTGTTGGCCCAGACCGTGATCGGCGCCGGATCGGTCCAGAGGCTGCGCGGCGCTTTGGTGAAGGGCCCGGCCTGCGCCGTTTCAGGCGCATAGGCCATCGCCATCATGTTGCTGCCGGCTGTACCCGTGCCGCCGCTCAGGCGCCCCTGCACCAGCGAAGAGACGCCGCCGGTGAAGTCCATCAGCGTACGGTCGGTCTGCGCCAGCGCGGTCGGATCGAGCGTCGCCAGCGTCAGGCCGGAGGTGACCGAGGGACCGTTGAAGCTGCCGTTGGAGATATTGGTCTTGATCGTACCCTCGAAGTTGACGAAGGTCGGCAGGTTGATCGTCGTCAGCGAAGACACCTTGCTGCTGATCGGCGACAGGTTGACGTTGACGACGTCGGCACCGAATTCGAAATCGACCACGCCGTTGATCTTCGAGCCCGGCAGCAGCGTCAGCGTGTCAGCAGCATTCGACAGCAGGATCGCGGTGCCGCCGGTTCCGGTGATCGTGCCCGAATTCGTGATGTTCGCGCCACCACCCACGCTGATACCGGTGCCACCGGAAATGACGCCGGAGTTGAACACGGTCGCGGTGGTGGCCGCTCCGATGCCGCCGCCTGCTGTTCCCGAGATGGCCCCCGCGTTGTTGACGACGAGATTCCCCTGCGCAACGATGCCATGAAGGCTGCCCGAAATGCTGCCGCCCCCAGCGTTCGTCAAGCCGAGACTGCCGAGGGTCTGGATGCCGTACCTTCCCGAGATCGTGCCCGCATTGAAGATCTGCGCCTGCCCTTGCGCAAAGACCCCTGGAGCAACCAGCGCACCCTGGATGGTGCCCGAGTTGCTCAAGGTGAGATCGCCGAAGACCTGAACCGCGCTTCCAGCCACCGACCTCAGGATGCCGGAATTGCTGATGGCGGCGGACTGCGCGTCGATGGCAGCCCCACCGAGGGTCGATTCCATGATGCCGGCGTTGCTGACCCTGACGTCGGCGCCTCTAACGGCAAACTGGCCGGCGGAAATCAATCCGCCCGCCGCGTTCTCGACGGTCGCCGTGCCGGTGGCGAGGACACCGATTCCGCCGCCAATCCCACCCTTGATTGTCCCCGCATTGAATACGCTGGCGTTTGCGCCCGCAGAAATCGCGACAGCCCCTAGGCTCGTGCCCTGGATCGTCCCGCCTGCATTGTTGTTCGCGGCAACTGCGCCTGTCGACGTGCGGATCGCGTATCTTTCGCCCGAAATCAGACCGATGTTGGCCGTCACATTCACTGTGTCGCCGTCGATGCCGATACCTCCGGTCGCTAGCGCAGATATTTGCCCGGCATTGGCGACCGTAACCGTGGTCGCCAGGATGGCCTTGCCGTTGGCGTCGAGCGCCGAGATCGTGCCGCCCTCATTGTTGGAAACGTTTGCCGTGTTTGCCGTAATGCCACGTGTGCCGCCGGAGATGATGCCGGTATTTGCCGACAACACCACCCCATCTGCTTCGATCGCCGCGCCGTTGGTGACTTTTGCGGAGATTTCGCCGGCATTGGTCACCGTCGCCGTACCGCCGGCAACAAAGACGGCAATTCCGTTTGCCCCGGTGGCCTCGATCAGTCCACCGGCGTTGTTGTCGATGGTGGTCGACGTCCTGGCAGAGATCGCGGCGAAGTAACCTGCAATCCGGCCGGTATTGCTTGCAATCGTCACGGAGTCGCCGGAGACACCGATTTCACCGGTGCCAGGGGCGGAAATGATGCCGGCGTTGTCGATGACGACCTTGTTGGTGGCGACTATCGCGAAGCCGTTCGATCCACCGACGAAGATCGTGCCCCCGCTATTGTTCGTGACCGTGATATCGGTCGCATTGATCCCGAACCGATCGCCGTAGATGGTGCCCGAGTTGGCCGTGACGTTGACTGCGTTCGCCCAGATCGCGGTCGCGTCCGTCCCGAATGCGACGATCGTGCCGGCGTTCTCAAGGTTCACTGTCCCGGTGAGAGCGTTGATCGCGATGCTGTTCGCACCACGCGCATCGATGCGGCCGGTGCTGGCGTTGTTCAGATCCACGCCCTGAAGCGCGGCGATTCCGGTTAGTCCGTTCGTCGGATCGGTCCGAATCGAGCCGGCATTGTTGACGGTGACACGGCTCTGCTCGATACCGATTTTGGTGCCGATGACGCTGGCCCCCGCTGAGATATTGATGGTGTTACCGCTGTCCGCGGCAGTGCCGTAGCCGGTTGTCCCGTTCGCGTCGGTCGTCGTCCCCGTACAGGTTACGATGGTGCCGCTCGCCGGCGACGGAGGCGTACATGCCGCCTCGACGCGGCCACCGAGGACCCAGGGCGCGAGCGCCAGCGTAAGCGCGGTGGTCGATCCCCAGCGCAGGAGGCGGCGGCTTTGCGCGACGGACCAATTCATTCCCAGCATCTCGATGTCCTCAGACGAACCCGCAGGCCGGAAGCGTCATCCCGCGCTGTCCGCGGCAAAGGCGAGACGCAGATCGAGACGAACGATTCTTCGATTAACAGCGTAGGCACGCGGTTTCCTGGAGGCTTGGAGAGAAACGACCGCGGCTTTGCCGGAAACGAACCGGCGCACAATCCGCGGGCATGTTGCATGAACGCCATAGAACGGCATGCACGCGCGCTCAGAAGGCGACGCGGACTCCGCCCTTGGCCGAGCCGGTGCGGCTCTGGTCGGACATCACCGTGCCCTCGACCGCGCCGAACACGGACACGTTGGCCGTGGCGTGATAGTCGAAGCCGAGGCCAGCGACGGCGCCGACCGTGCTGCGGCTGCCCGGGGTGACGAACGACAGGTTCTGGCCGAGGAGTACTGTATTGATGGTGGTATCGCCCGCGCGCTGGAGAGCGATCACGCCGCCATGGATGTTGGCCTTCAGCTCACCGCCGGCGAAGCCGGTGACGCGGGACAAGTCGACCTCGCCGCGCTCCTCGAAATCCTGCAGCGTGCGGCCCCCGATCGACAGCGACTGCGCCGAACCGCTCTCGCTGTAGCCGTCGAAACGGCCGGCGACGTAGCGCAGCCGCGCCGTCGGCGTCAGCACGTAGCCGTTGCCGATGTTGAGCCTGTAGCCGTAGGCCACCTCCGGGCTGACATACCAGCCGCTGTAGTTCGCCGTGGCCGTCTCCATACCGCCGACGGCCGCATTGTTCAGCACCAGACGGCGCGACCTGTTGTCGGCATTGCCGCCCTGGATCGTGAAGTCGAAGAACTGCGAGGCCCATTCGAAACGGCTGTAGGCGCCGGCGAAGACGTAGTTGGTGTCGACCGACTGCGAGTTGAGGTCGACCGAGAGACCGCCCTGCCCGCCGCCGAGGAAGGCGCCGACCAGCCAGTCCGGCCGCACCTTGCGGTCGATACCGATCGCCCCACCCCATGCCGTCGAGGTCGCGCGCAGCGTCGACGCCGTCTCGTCCTGGATACGCTGCCCGCCAAAGCTGTTGGCCCAGACCGTGATCGGCGCCGGATCGGTCCAGAGGCTGCGCGGCGCTTTGGTGAAGGGCCCGGCCTGCGCCGTTTCAGGCGCATAGGCCATCGCCATCATGTTGCTGCCGGCGGGCCCGGCGCCGCCGCTCAGGCGACCCTGCACCAGCGAGGAGACGCCGCCCGTAAAATCCATCAACGTGCGGTCGGTCTGCGCCAGCGCGGTCGGATCGAGCGTTGCGAGCGTCAAGCCGGAGACGACCGACGGACCATTGAAGCTGCCGTTGGAGATGTTGGTGTTGATGGTTCCCTCAAAGTTGACGAAGGTCGGGAGCTGTATACTCGTCAACGACGACACTCGGCTGCTCGGCGCAGTGAGGTTGACGTTGACGACGTCGGCCCCGAAGCCGAAATCGACCACGCCGTTGATCCTCGAGCCCGGCAGCAACGTCAGTGTGTCGGCGGCGCTCGACAGCGCAATCGCGGTGCCGCCGGTTCCGGTGATCGTGCCGGAGTTTGTGATGCTGGCAGCGCCATGCGAGAGCACGCCGACGATGCCAGCAATGGAGCCGCTATTATTGACGTTGGCGACGTTGGCGAGCACCGCAGTTCCGTCGATCGAATTGGTTCCACGAATCGTACCGGCATTCACAAGGTTCACCGTACCCGCCGACAATATTCCGTCCGCGCCTATGATCGTGCCGGAAGCTGTGTTTGTGATCGCCAAGGGCACGTCAGGACTAGCAAATTGGAGTATCGCCGCCCGGTCTGCCACAATGCTTCCCGTATTGACGATCTTTCCGCCACTCCCAATTTGAAGGCCGACCGATCCGCCGCTGCCTCTGATCGTTCCGGAATTGTCCAGATCGAGCGTGTGCACCGTTCCTATCGCGTACGCAGTTCCTGCTCCCGAGATTAAGCCTGAATTCCTGACCGTGACATCCTCAGCAAATATTCCGAGGACGTCTCCGGAGATCGTGCCTGAATTCGCGATCGAGACATTGGTACCTGAGACACCCCACGATCCTGAGATGGAGCCGGTGTTGACGACCGTCGTCTGAAGGCCCTGAATTGCAACGCTGTTTGCGGCAAAGGACTCGATCTTTCCGTCGTTTGTAACCGTCACGGTCCTGCCCTTGACGCCTCCCAGGTCCGCCTGGATCAGTCCGGTATTGTTCAGGTTGACGATGTCGGCATCGATCGCACGGCTGTTGCTGGCAAGTCCGACGATCTGCCCGGCATTCGAACCGGTGAGCACCCTGACGGATATCACGCTGCCGTTCGCATCAATTTGATTGATCCGCCCCGCTCGGTCGTTCACCAGATTGATCGTGTCGGCCGTGATCGCAAAGCGACCACCGGTAATTGCGCCCGTGTTGCCCAGGAGGTTCAGGTTGGTGCGGGCCAAAATCGCCGTTCCGCCTGAAGCGGCTTCTATCCTTCCGGAATTCGTCACAGCGATCGTTCCGACGCTGCCGATGCCAACCGCGGTTCCCTCGATGGCGCCTGAGTTGAAGACCTCGTTCCGCTCGGTGTTTCCCGCATCGACCGCAGTTCCGTTGACCCCTGAAGCCGTAATGGAGCCCTCATTCCGGACATGCAGCTCAGATCCCAAGACGGCACTGGCATTGTCTCTGGTGGCAGAGATGATCGAGGACGTCCCGATGTTATTGACGATGGCAGTGCGATTCGCCTCGACCCCAAAATCGCCACCCGTGACGGTGCCGGAATTGTTGACTGTACCGGTGTCGAATACCAGACCGACGTCCGTTCCGGTCAGCGTCGCGCCGGGTCCGACCACGTAGGTGTTGCCGACGTCGACAAGCGTGCCGTAGCCGCTGGTGCCGTTTGAATCCGTCGTCGTCCCTGCGCAGCTCACGGTCGCGTTGTTGACGGGGGAAGCCGGCGAACAAGCGGCTTCCGCGCGCTTGATCGCCAAGCAGGGCGCCAGCAGCAGCGCGGATGCAGAAATTCGCAAAAGCCGATCATTGACGGTCGTAAGACGTTTACGTTGCATAGTTATTCCCGGTCGATGCCTTCATCGCCAGGGGCGTTCAGGCGTTCACCACCGACCTCGTCCGCTCGGATGAGACCGGTCGCCGCGAACTGGATTCGCGGACCCTAAGGTAGAAATGTCAGCAAGGTTCGACTTGGACGAATACGACCGGAGCTCGTCTCAAAACGAACTGATGTGGTTTGACCAAGGACTGATGCAGATGCGCGACACATCCCAAAGAACTACGCCTGGTCCCAGCCCACTCGTTCGGCACATTCCGCGAACACCGCAGCGCGATAGATCTCGTTGCCGCCGGAGTCCCTGACGCGGATAAAGGCGTCGCGATCGCGCAGATCGTCGCGCCAGACGAACAGGTGCCTTGCCATCTCGTCGGCAACGACGAACGTTGCGCTGGTCTGCTCGAAGACCATGCCGCCGGGATCAATTTTCACGACATTGCCGACGAGGAGGTCGAAAAAGAAACGGCGCATTCCATACTCCGGCTGCCGATGCCGCACGCAACGCTGTGGCTATGACTTCGCGATCAGGGGCAAAATTCCCGCCCGCGGATCGAAATTGGCAGGCGCGCCCTTAAGGCATCTCGCCGCTCCTGACGTCGCTCGGCGTGGCATTGTAGGTTCGCCGGAAGCAACGATTGAAATACGAGAGATCGCCGAAGCCGACGTCGTAGGCGATCGAGCTTACCGTTCGTTCGGCATATCCGGGCTCCCGCAGCATGCGATGCGCGCGCTTGACGCGCTGCTCGATCAGGAAGGATGAGAAGGTCTTGCCGTCGGCCTCGAACAGGCGCTGGAGATAGCGCGGCGTCACGCCGAGCTCCTGGGCGACCGAGTTGACCGACAGATCCTGGCGCCAGCAATTGTTGGCGATGGAGACCTTCGCCCTCTGGAGCCGGGCCGCCTTGATGCCGCGCCGTCCGGCCAGCTCCCGCGTCTCACCGGTCGCGCCGAGCACGAGCGCCAAGAGGTCGTGCAGATGCGCGACTCCAAGCTGCCGGAGTTCAGGCATCGCGAACGCCTTCTCCCGCACCAGCGTCACCGCGTAGTCGACCAGCAGTCTGAGCCCGGCGGAGCTTTCCGGCATGACACGCATCACGGCATCATCGACATCCACGATCATCGGTGCCAGCACGCGTCTTGGTACACGCAGCGAGAAGCAGCTGCCCAACGACAACCGCTCGAACGTCGTGACGTCCTCTGCGCTCGTCAAGACCGCCTCTCCTGGATGAAGCCTCAGATCGAGCCCTCGTTCGGATATCCCGAGCACGCCCGACCGGTTCACGATCAGAGCGAGACTGTCGTCGCCGTCGGCCACCAATTGCTTGGTGCGGATGACTCGCGCTCCGCACAGCCCTCCGATCAACAACTGGGCTTCCGGCAGGACGTGGGACGTAAAGCTCGCTGCTGCCGGCTTTCCTTCCCTTGCTTCGACCTCTGCCTTCAACACCCCGCGACAATAGAAATCGCGAAGCATCGGGATGCGCTCGCCTTCGGGAATTTCGTTCGTTGAAACGTTGAGAACGGAAAAATCAACCATGCTGCTCACTGCAATCTCTCCAACCGACGAGCAGGCCGGCAATACGCTGTCGCTTCCTCATACGCGCGTTCGATGCCGGCGCGGCATGCTCGTGCGACGTACGCTGCTCTTGTTGTCAGGAGCGCGATATACGAAAGTCTCGAATGACTCGCGTCCTGCGTTCGGAGGACCCACGAGTCCGGTCCATCACAATGGATTGAGATCGCGGCGCGTAACATCGCGGCACGCGAAAACGTATTACGTGGCCCTGTCGTCTCCGCTCGTCCGCCGCGCGAAAGGCACGGCAAAGCCGGCGGCGATCTTCACCAGATCGGCCTGCCTGCCAGCGCCCGTCTTTTCGAACAAGCGACCGAGATGCGTTTTCACGGTGGTTTCCGCGATGCCTAGCTTTGCAGCAATATCGGGAACTCCGCCGATCTCGATGATCGCCATCAGCACGCGCAATTCGGAAGGTGTCAGCCTGAAGGCCGCTGCAATCGCGTCTGCAGCGAGCGAAGGCAACATGGACGCCCTTTGAACGAAGAGCATCGTGGCTGCAACATCCCGCGGAAGATTGCGGTCCCGCTTCAGCGGAAAGGCGTGGAGCAGATAATGCTGTCCATCGGTCGACGTCGCAAGCTCGACCTGACGTCGCGCGCCTCCATCGATTTCGCACAGGCCGCGGAATATTTTGTCGGTCTGGGTGTTGCGGGCTACGATCCTGTCACCGACCATCGCGAGCAGACTGGCATCGGCGAACAGCTGACGGCACGCCGCATTGGCATGGACGACACGGCCGTCCGCGTCGAGCAGGCAGATTGCCGTATTCAATCCGTCGAGCACGTCGGCGAGATCGTCGACCGTGTGGGAACGAGCGCGAATCTGCCGGCCCATGATCTGCGATCGCTGGATGTGCGGAGCCAGCAATCGCATGCGCTCGCGCATCGCGTCGTCGACGGTTCCACGGGAACGATGGCGCAACACCTGCAGGATCGTGGTGCGGGCGGACGTCTTCTCCAGCGCGATGGTCGCGAGGTCTATCGCCCCCTGCGGTTCCAGCCATTCGCGATAGAAGCTCGTCGCCAGAAAGTCCTCGCGGGGCATGATCTCGGTCACGTCGATGGTCTGCTCGGGAGCGAGATTGAGATGACGATCGAGCAGAAGGTCGAGCTCGACATAGCGGTCACGATAAAGCTGGCGGAAGCGGGCATCGATGCCGAAATGCTGGTGAATCTCGATCGAGAGCCGCGCCGAGTCCCTCGAGACGATCATCGCGGCACAACCGCCGACGAAATGCGCGACCTGCTCCAGCACGCCGCTGCGCAATGCGGGGGCGATCGCCGCATCGTAGATCTCGCCGATGAGGGACGAGAATCGATTTGCCTGATGGGTCGTCATCGGGCGGACGACGCGATCTGCGTGCGGCCCGCGCGAGGCGAACAGCCCGCGATCCGGGAACTGACGGAGAAGGCGGGCCGGTCAATTGCCGCCTTCGACAATGAAAATACGTTGCAGCTGGATGCTGGAATATCGAACATCGTCCTTGCGTAACGTCAACCGCAGGGAGCGGCTTGGACGGTTTCGCCAAAGACTAGGATAAATGCGAACAGCGAGCGGACTGTGTGCGAAGAGTCACGCGCCTGCCCGCTGCGATCGACTTCATGGCCGCCGTGTTGTCGCCCTCACGGCCCGAACCGGCAACTTATTTCCGGTTCTCTTCGCAGAACTTCAACGCTGCCAGCGCTTCGCCGGCACGCGGGATCTGCATCTCGATACTGTCGTCGTCATCGTCCTCGAAATCGAGCGTGAGGCGCTTTGCCTTCGACAGGCGGTCCATCATCGACTGGTCGTACTCGAAGATGCCGCGCACGGTGGTCTTGTCCATGACCTCCCACTTCGCCTTCTTCATGATGTCCGCATCGTCAGTACCGACATCGGCTCGAAGGATCTCGCCGACCGTCTCCCACTCCCAGCCGTCGTAGATCATCACGATGACGATCGCCTTCTCGGAATAGGTGATCACGATGACGTAGTCGCGGTTCTCATCGTCCTTGTCCTTGTAGCCGCGGCTCGCATTGCAGTGCGTGTCCTGCGTCCGTTTTTCGATGGTCCAGTCGCCGACCTTGGATTGTTGCGCAACCGCCGGCCCGGCCGTTAAGGCGCCCGCGGTCAGCAAAACGGCGAGAAGGAATCGTTTCATGGCAGCCTCCAGCGCGTTCCCGAGCTGAGATGACCATCTCCGGAAGAGAGCCGCAAGGGCCGGCGGCGGCCGGAAGACGGGCCGGCGCCCCTCTCGGGCCGCGGCATTTTGGCGAGACTGCAGCGCACAAACCGGCCCGAGGGTTCCCTGCGAAACCCCATTCCGGATGCGACGAAACACGCCTGAAACAGATCGCCGGTTAAATGGTTGTCAAAAGAGATACAGGGACGGCCACCATGCAATTCCTCCTCGATCTGATCTACGAATATTCCTGCTGTCAAAACCTCGTCGCCCAGCCACCGCAGGAGGACGAGCTATGATCGAGCTGATCTCCGCCCTGCTCGCCCTCTGCAGCGTCGGCGTTTTCGCAGCGCATGCGCTGGATGCCTACCGCACCACGCACTACTGACCGCTTCGCTTCCCCACGGCTAGAACGGCCGCCGGTAGAAATGCTCCGAATGCGTTGCCGGTGGAAACCGGTTGGCAAGCGCCAGCGCCCCCTTCTCGTCCGTCTCGAGCGCGATCTTCTGCGCCAGCATGACGTCGCCCGGAACCAGAAAACCCGACGGGACGAAGCACCACCCCATCGTCGCAATGCCGGCGTCGTCGATCTCGTGGACGTTGGCGGCCGTGCCATAATGAATACGGTAGATCCTGCCGGTGTCGCAGCCGACGACGTCGAAATAGCGGTGCTGCTCGAACTGGGCGCGCTGCGCCGACGACAGCCATTCGGCCAGAAGCCGACGGCCACGTGCGTCCGGCGTGTTCTCGCCGAAGAACCGCCGATAGAGTTCGCGCAGCGCATGCAGACGCGCACGCGCCGGCGCGCGGAGCCAAACTGCCGCGATCATGAGCAGCTCAGATCAGCCGCCGACCAGGCGCGGATAGAATAGCGTTTCCTGCGCGGTCGGGTCGAACGATCTGATGCGGGTGACTTCGCCGGGTCCGTTTCGAAGGGCGGCGGTGAAGCCAGCGCCGGTCAGCTCCCGAAAGCGCCGTTCGGCTCGCGCCAGCGCTTCGGCATTGCCAGGATCAAACTCGTGGCGCGTATCGCCAGTCTGGTCCATCACGATCTGGGTTGCCATGGTGAGTCTCCTCATGCCCAGCCCTGAATCTGATCAAAGCAAACCTCGTGCCGTCGGTTCCCAATGGCAACAACTTTCTCGCGCCGGCGCATCACGCCTTGCTGAGCAGGAGCGCTTTCGAGCGCAGCGGATGCCGGTTCGGCGCGTCAAAACGAGAATGGAGCCCGTTCGAAACGGGGTCTCTGTCAGCGGGAGGCGGCCGCCCCTCCGCCCTCGTCGATCTGCCGGCCCATCAGCGCGATGGCCTTCTGATAGACGCCCGCGGCATTCCAGGCCTCGATCGCGGCGAAATTCGGCTCGCCCGGCTGGTATCCGGCTCCCGCGCGCCAGCCATGAGCCTTTAGGAAATTCGCGGTCGAGTTCAGGGCATTGGCGGCAACTTCGAGATTGCCGGTGCCATAGGCCAGGATGTTCTTGGGCATGAACTGGGTCTGGCCGACCTCGCCATGCATGGAGCCGCGCGTCGCCCCCGACAGCGTGCCGCGGTCGATCAGCTTCAGCGCGGCATAGAGCTGGTCGGTGAAGAATTCGGGACGGCGGCAGTCATAGGCAAGGGTTGCGATCGACGACAGCATGTTCTGATTGCCGCGCTGGCTACCGAAGCCGGTCTCCATGCCCCAGATTGCGATCAGGGGTCCGGGCGGGACGCCATAGCGCTGCTGGATCGAGGCGAACAAGGCTCCTTGTGATTGCTTGAGCTGCCGCCCCTTGGCGACGATGGTGGTGGCACCGCGCTTGGCGAGGAACTGGTCGAGCGTCAGCGAAAAGCTGCGCTGGCCGCGATCGGCGGCGATGGTGGCGCTGGCGTAGTTGGCCTGCATCAGGGCCGCGAGCGCGGTCTGGCCGATACCCTTGCCCTGCGCCTCCGCACTGAACTCGCGCTTCCAGGCCTCGAAGCCGCCGGGCCCGTTGCCGCAAGTGGCGGCCTCGGCCATGGGCAGAGAGAGGAGCAGCGCGGCCACGCCAATCACTGCTGTCGCGACTGTCCTGCCCTTGATCATTGCTCGTTCCTCTCAACTGCCACGCGACCGGCTCGCGCAAGCGCATGATCCTACGTCAATTGCCATCGCTCAAGTCCCGAAGCCACCAATCGATCCAGGCAAAGCCCTTGACACCGGGGATCACGGCTCGTCCGTTCCCAGCAGGAAATTCACCATGATGCTCTGGTGCTGCCGGTACATATCCGTTCCGGTGCCCGTGACACAGCCGAGCTTGCGAGCTTCCGCGATGAACGGCGAAATCTCGGGCTTTGTGATGACGCAGCCGCAATAGGCCGATGGTGCGAGCCGCGCCACATCGACCGGCAGCGGATCGCCCTCTTTCATCCCCGCGGGCGTCGCATTGGCGACAAAATCGAAGCCGGAAGGATCCATGGCGCCGGCCCGCACGGGCGTCTTGCGGAGACCGTTGAGCCTGTCGATCAGCGCGTCGCGGCGCTCGGCCAGGCCATCATGAATGGCGAGGTCGCTTACCCCGGCTTCGATCAACTCGAGCGCGATCGCCGAGCCCGCGCCTCCCGCGCCGACAAGCAGCGCCCGCATGCCCGCGGGAGCGATCCCCTTCGCCCGTGCCGCACCGACGAAGCCGAGACCATCCACCATGTCGCCATGCCACGAACCATCGGCGCGCCGCCGCATCAGGTTCACGACACCCAGGAAATGAGCGCGATCGGTCGCACTCGTGCAGGCCTGGTAGCAGGCGAACTTATGCGGAATGGTCACGACGATGCCGTCGAGATTCTTCAGCCGCCTCGCGACCGAAAGGAAATCGGGCAAGTCCGCCGGCGCGACCTGAACGGGCATGAGAATGCCATCGTGCCCCCGCGCGGCAAAGGCGGCACTGACGCCGGCCGGCGAGCGCACCTGGGCGATGGGATCGCCAACGATGACGTAAAGCCGGGTCGCACCTGTCGGGGCCGGGATCATAGAACCCATCTCACCGACCCCAAGCCCTCGTCAATTGAAATGCCATTATACACTTTATAGTTGTTTTATTGTCTTTTGGGCACCAAAATGCAGATGATTAGCTTCTCTTTTCAGCCCAAATCATATTCCTCTCCGGAAGACCAACTCCAATGAGCGATGAACGCAAGGAAGTACAAGCAGAGCTCTACGCAAGAGCGGCTCAGGTATCTCTCGCGTTTAGTACACAGCCGACGCGAGGCGACAACGAGGAGCTTTGGCTTCGCCGCGAAGCACTAGAGAGAGAGGTCTCGTACCAACTGGGGACCACAGATCAACATCTCTGCATCGACGGCCCCAGCGGAACGGGCAAGACTTCTTTGGTTCAGAAGATTTTCTCGAACCGCAGCAGAGATTTTATGCATGTGCAACTCTCCAAGGACATGCACTGGAAGGATTTTTGTCGGCAATTTGTAGAAATTCCACGGCGAACAAAGGTGTCTAGAGAGGCTTCTGCTAAAGGCATTCTAAATCTCTTCAAATTTGGCGGCGAATTTAACTTCAAATACGGAGACGAATTCTCTGAGAAAGATAGCTACGAACTACAATTAAAGAAAGCAGAACAGTGGGGCGCGCACGACGTCGCCAAATGGGTTCACGACAATAAACTGGTACTCGTTGTTGATGACTTTGAAGTAGCAGACGAGGATACGGTCGGAAGAATTGCGGCCGTTTGCAAATTGCTGGGTCAGAGCTTTGAAGGCAAGCTAGTTCTCGTCGGAACCGATGATATCCTCAAACGGCTCTTGAAAGCAAATCCGGCTCTGACACATCGCATATCCGAAATAACGGTTGGCGGCCTTGCCAACGCTGGCGAGTCCGTCGGCTACCTTAACTCGAAATTCGACTTCTTAGATATCAAGACCCCAGCGTCAGATCGAAGGCTTACTCGAACCGAAAAATTGCAATATGCGGAGTACATCTTTGATGCAGCCAATGGGCTGATGAAGCAACTAAACTGGCTCGGACAACATCTCGTCGCCAAGGTCGGTTCGGGCAATCGCTTAACTTTGCCGACCGTGCGCGAAGTATGCAGGAAAATTATCGCGGACTTTCGCTTAGAGAATCGCGATAGCATTCGCAATATCTCTCGTGTCATCGAAAACAACGCCGACTTCTCAGACGTGTTTTCCTTTCTCGTTTCGCGATCAGTATCCTCGATCACTAGATTGAGTGAGATTGATGAACACCTCAGCGGCAAGTATCGCGCGGACTCGATAAAGTCCGCGTTAGAGTACCTTGAAGAGAGCGGGATCATCGTAACAACGGGAGTCAGCGAAGTTAGAGTATTCTTCAAGAACCCGCCCCTGATGAATTGCATTGCCGCTCACTTGAGCCATGGCGCAGATTATGGGTGGGAGCCTCGACTGGACAGAGAAATGAAGGGCGGCCTTGAACAAATTTCGCTGGGACTGATTGGAGGCAAGGTTCGCGATCGTGACCCGTCCGGCTAGACCATGCCGGCTAGGTCAATTCGAGACCTTCCAGACGGCCTTCCTTCCGCCATTTGTCGAGCAGCCGCAGGAACGCCATTGGCCCGCGCCAATATTGGCTGTTTCTGGCCGCGACCGGGTCGAACACGCCTTCATTGTTGTAGTAGCCGGGCGTGCATTCGGCGAGATAGGTCTGCCGGCCGATCGCGGCCTTCACGACCTCGTCGACCCAGGCGTTCTCGGCAGCAAGCGTCGGCTCCAGCGTCCGGGCGCCACGCTTGCGCGCCTGATCGATCACATAGGCGATGTGCTGCGACTGCTCGTCGATGATGTGCGGGAAGTTGGCGCTCTGCCCGGCCTGCACGGTGACGATCAGGAAGCAGTTCGGAAAGCCGCGGCTATAGAAGCCGTGCATGGTCTTGACGCCGCCCTGCCAGCGCTGGGACAGGCTGGTGCCATCGCGGCCGTAGACCTCGAAGCCCATGCGGCGGGCGTAATCCGTGCCGACCTCGAAGCCGCTGGCGTAGATCAGGCAGTCGAGCTCGTAGGCCTTGCCCTCGACCACGACGGCATTCTCGGTGATGCGCTCGACGCCCTGTCCTTTGGTGTCGACGAGATGCACGTTGGGACGATTGAAGGTGTCGAGATATTCGTCGTGGAAGCACGGCCGCTTGCAGAACGCCTTGTACCAGGGCTTGAGCGCGTCCGCGGTCGCCTTGTCCTTCACGATCGCATCGACGCGGGCGCGGATCTCCTCCATCTTGCGATAATCGGCCTGCTCGATGACCTTCAGCGCCTCCTCCATCGTAGTGACCGGCTGCGCTTGCCGGCGCGGCGCCAGCAAGATCTCACCGAGGAGACCAGTCCAGCCGTCCTGCACCAGGTCCCGATCGAACGGCTCGCCTGAGATCACCGCCGTGAAATTGTCCATGCGCTCGCGCTGCCAGCCGGGCTCGAGGCTCTGCGCCCAGTTCTGGTCCGTCGGGCGGTCGTCACGCACGCCGATTGCCGACGGCGTGCGCTGGAAGACATAGAGCTCCTTGGCCGAGCGGCCGAGATGCGGCACGCATTGCACGGCGGTGGCGCCGGTGCCGATAATGCCGACGCGCTTGTCGGCAAGTCCGGTGAGACCACCATCCGCGTCTCCGCCGGAGTAGCCGTAATCCCAGCGACTGGTATGGAAACTGTGGCCCTTGAAGGTCTCGATGCCGGGAATGCCGGGCAGCTTCGGTCGGCTCAGCGGACCGCCGGCGAGAATGACGAAGCGCGCACGGATCCGGTCGCCCCTGTTGGTCTCGACCAGCCAGCGCGCCTCCTGCTCCTGCCATGCCATCCGGGAGATGACGGTCTGAAACAACGCGCGCTCGTAGAGCTTGAAGTGACGACCGATGCGGCGCGAGTGCTCGTAGATCTCCGGAGCCCGCGCATATTTGCGCACCGGCATGTAGCCGGTCTCTTCCAGCAGCGGCAGGTAGATGTAGCTCTCGGTGTCGCAGGCCGCACCGGGATAACGATTCCAGTACCAGGTGCCACCGAAGTCGGCAGCCTTTTCCACGATGCGGAAATCATCGATGCCGGCCTCGCGCAAGCGCGCGCCACACAACAGACCACCGAAGCCGCCGCCGACGACGAGCACTTCCGTCTCTTCATCGACAGCTGCGCGGGTAAAGCCGGGATCGGCCCAGGGGTCATCGAGGTAGCGGCCGAAATCGCCTGTGACCTCGACATATTGCGCCTTGCCCTCGGCGCGCAAACGGCGGTCGCGCTCGTCGCGATAGCGCGCGCGGAGTGCGGCAACATCGACGGTAGGATCGCTGGCCGCGCCGGTCTTGTGTCTTTCCGCTGACATGAATTTCCTCCACGGCGAACGCTGCTTCGCCGGCAGCTCAGCTCAAATTAGCCCTGAAAAAGTGACGCATGCAATCGCGTCCCATGCTTTTTGCGTGAACGCCGCGTGCCGTTCCGCTAACCTCGCGCACAAATCACTGGCGTCCGCCACGCAACGACGTGGCTATTCGGAGGAGACCATGCAGGGATTGATGATGGACATGCCGCTCCTGATCAGCGGCCTGATCCAATATGCCGCGGACTATCACGGTGAAGCCGAGATCGTCGCGCGCGAGATCGAAGGCGACATCCATCGCTACACCTATGCCGACGCGCATCCGCGGATCAAGCGCATGGCACTGGCGCTGAAGCGGATCGGCATGACGCCGGGCGACCGCGTCGGCACGCTGGCCTGGAACACCCACCGGCATTTCGAGATGTTCTACGCCGCGCCGGGCATGGGCTACGTGCTGCACACCATCAATCCCAGGCTGTTTCCCGAGCAGCTCGTCTACATCATCAACCACGCCGAGGATCGCCTGCTGTTCATCGATCGCGCGACGCTGCCGATCGTCGAGGCCATCGCGCCGCAGCTGAAGACGATCGAGGCTTACGTCGTGATGTCGTCGCGTGAGCGGATGCCGGAGACCAAGCTCGCCAACGTGCATTGCTACGAGGATTTGCTGGAACGAGAGAACGACGCCGGCTTCGCCTGGCCAGAGTTCGACGAGAAGTCGGCGTCCACGATCTGCTACACGTCGGGCACCACAGGCAATCCCAAGGGCGTGATCTACTCGCACCGCGCCGCGATCCTGCAGACGATGACTTGCTGCAATTTCGATTTTCTGCCCGGCCATGTCGAAGGTGTGCGCGAGGTGATGATGCCGATGGCGCCGCTGTTCCACGGCAACGGCTGGAACATGCCGTTCACCGCGCCCTACACCGGCTCGAAGCTGGTGCTGCCCGGCCGCAATTACGAGCCCGACAAGCTCTATGAATTGCTCGAAGGCGAGAAGGTGACGCTGTCGGCGGGCGTGCCGAGCTTCTGGCTGATTCTGCTCGACTGGCTGGGCCGTACCGGCAACAGATTCTCCACACTGCGCGCAACATTGTCGTCCGGCTCGGCGCCGCCGCGTGCGATGGTCGAGAAGCTCAAGCGCGACTATGGCATCGACTACATCCAGGCCTGGGGCATGACGGAGGCGCTGGGCTGCTCGATGCCGGGCCTGCGACCGGGCTCGGAGCATCTCAGCGACAAGGAAAAATTCGACCGGCGCCAGGTTTCGGGCCGGGCCTGCTTCGGCACTGCCTTGCGCATCGTCGACGATGCCGGCAATGAGCTGCCGCGCGACGGCAAGACCGTCGGACACTTGCGCGCCCGCGGCCCCTGGGTCGCGTCCGGCTACATGAAACTGGACGAAGGCCTCGACCGTGACGGCTGGCTGATCACCGGCGACATGGCCGTGATCGACCCGCAGGGCCACGTCACCCTCACCGACCGCTCCAAGGACGTAATCAAGTCCGGCGGCGAATGGATCTCCTCGATCCAGCTCGAGGATGTCGCCCTGTCGCACCCCGACGTGCTGCAGGCCGCGGTGGTCGCGATCCACCATGAGAAATGGCAGGAGCGCCCCCTGCTCCTCGTCGTCCGCAAGAAGGGTGCAACCGTCGACGGCAAGACCCTGCTCGACCACATGCGCCCGAAGATCGCGAGCTGGTGGATGCCTGACGCCGTCGAATTCCTCGACGAATTCCCGATGACCGGCACCGGCAAGGTGCTGAAATCGGCGCTGCGCGATAAGTTCAGGGAGTATCGCGTCGCGTGACGACGCTCGATCGCGTGCGGACAATTCCGCGCGCGGTCTTCATCTTTTGGTAGATCGAGGAGCGATATATCGAAGCCTCGCTCACCCTGGATCGAGGACACCATGGCATTTTCCGGATTGGGTCTGCATCTCGGCAATCTCTCGCGCCTGTCGACTGCGCAGGCGCGCTCGATCAGCCCCGAGAATTTTTCGGGCGACAAGGGCAAGGGCGGCATGTCCGTCGATGGCCCCGCTGCGCGCCAGGCACGCGATCTCGGCCAGGGCTGGAAGGTCTCGCCTTACGTCGTCATCGAGCCCGGCGCGACGTTCACGCTTGCCGACATCGCGGGACAAGGCGCGATCCAGCAGATCTGGATGACGCTCGCGCGCGGGCGCCTGCGTCATTCGATCCTGCGCGTCTACTGGGACGACCAGGAACAGCCGAGCGTCGAATGCCCCGCCGGCGACTTCTTCGCCTGCGGCTGGGAAGAGTTCGCGCAAGTGTCCTCGCTTGCGGTCTGCGTCAACCCCGGCCGCGCCTTCAACTGCTATTGGGAGATGCCGTTCCGCAAGCGTGCGCGCTTCACGCTGGAGAACCGCAGCGAGGAGCAGCTCACCGTCTACTACCAGATCAACTATGCGCTCACGGACGTGCCCGAGGACTGCGCCTATTTTCATGCACAGTTCCGGCGCACCAATCCACTGCCCTTCAAGGAGGTCTACACCATCCTCGATGGCGTGAAGGGCGCGGGCCATTATGTCGGGACCTACATGGCCTGGGGCGTCAACAACAACGGCTGGTGGGGCGAAGGCGAGATCAAGTTCTTCATCGACGGCGACGGCGAATTTCCGACCATCTGCGGCACCGGCACCGAGGACTATTTCTGCGGCTCCTACAATTTCGACCCCCATGTCGCGCATGCCGGTCAAGGGCAATCACGCTATCTGGAATTCACCACGCCCTATTCCGGCCTGCCGCAGGTGATCCGCCCCGACGGCGTCTACAAATCGCAGCAACGCTTCGGGCTCTACCGCTGGCACATTACCGATCCCGTGCGATTCCGCTCCGACCTGCGCGTGACGATCCAGGCGCTCGGCTGGCTCCTGGGCGCAAAGGAGGCCAAGTATCTTCCCTTGCAGGACGACATCGCGTCGGTCGCATTCTGGTATCAGACGCTGCCGACCGCGCCATTCCCTGAACTGCCCGGGCCCGATTATCTCGAAATCGGCTAGGCCGCTGATCGATCAAGGAGACCAGACATGCTCTACCCGATGTCGCCGAAAGTCGTCGAGCTCAAGCGCAAGCTCGAAAGCTTCATGGACCGGCACATCTATCCGAACGAGGAGCGGTTCTATCGCGAGGCCGAGGAGCTAGGACCTTGGAAGGTCTATCCGGTCGTCGAGGAGCTGAAGCCGCTGGCGCGCGCGGAGGGCCTGTGGAATTTGTTCCTGCCGGAATCCAGCCACGGCGTCGGCCTCACCAATCTCGAATATGCCCCGCTCTGCGAAGTCATGGGCCGCTCGCATCTGGCGCCCGAAGTGTTCAACTGCTCGGCACCGGACACCGGTAACATGGAGGTGCTGGAACGCTATGGCACCGAGAAGGACAAGGAGCGCTGGCTGAAGCCATTGCTCGCCGGCGAGATCCGGTCGTGCTTTGCCATGACCGAGCCGGCGGTCGCCTCCTCCGACGCGACCAACATCGAAAGCTCGATCGTGCGCGACGGCGACCATTACGTCATCAACGGCCGCAAATGGTACACGACGAATGCGACCGACCCGCGCTGCAAGATCTGCATCTTCATGGGCAAGACCGACCCCGACAATGCCGACCGCCACAAGCAGCAATCGATGATCCTGGTGCCGATGGATACCCCGGGCATCGAGGTGAAGCGCCCGCTGCCCGTGTTCGGCTTCTACGGCGTGCCTGATCGCGCCTCCGAAGTCATCTTCACCAACGTGCGCGTGCCCCGGGAGAACATGCTGCTCGGCGAGGGCCGCGGCTTCGAGATCGCGCAAGGCCGCCTCGGCCCCGGCCGCATCCATCATTGCATGCGGCTGATCGGCCTTGCCGAGCGCACGCTGGAAAAGATGTGCCGCCGCGTGCGCAGCCGCGTCGCCTTCGGCAAGCCGGTCTCCGAGCAGACGGTGACGCAGGAGCGCATCGCCGAAGCCCGCATCATGATCGAGCAGGCCCGGCTGCTGACGCTGAACGCGGCCTATGCCATGGACACAGTCGGGAACAAGGTGGCGAAAGCCGAGATCGCGATGATCAAGGTTGCCGTACCCAACATGGCCTGCCAGATCATCGACTGGGCGATCCAGGCGCACGGCGGCGGCGGCACCTCGAACGATTTCGGCCTGACCCAGGCCTATGCGACCGCGCGTCTGCTGCGGCTCGCCGACGGCCCGGATGAAGTCCACCGCAACCAGATCGCGCGGTTCGAGTTGAAGAAATATTCGAACGCTTGAGGAGCAACCGGTTATGGTCCTTCTCGACCCTGACCTCCGCCGCACCTGGCTATTCGGGCCGGGTGCCGACGCGACGGCTCACACCAGGATGCTGGACAGCGGCGCGGATGCTCTGATCGTCGATCTCGAGGATTTCACACCGCCTGCACGGCGTGCCGAGGCACGGAGCCTGCTCGACGCCTACGTGCGTGGATGCCGCCAGCAGCAACGGCTCGCCGCCGTGCGCATCAATGCACTCGAGACCGACGGACTGCTCGATCTCGCCGCAGCCATGACGGCGCGCCCCGACGTCATCGCCTATCCTATGAGCGACAGCGCCGCCCAGATGCACGCCCTCGACGCGGCGATAACGCATTGGGAACACCAGCTCGGCCTGAACCCCAGCAGCACGGAGATCCTTCCCGTCTGCGAAACTGCATTGGGTGTTGTCGAGGTGCGCGCGATGGCCGCGGCGACACCCCGGATTCGCGGTGCCCTCCTCGGCGCCGAGGATTTGGCCAATGACCTCTGTGCCGAGCGTGGCGCAGATGGCCTTGAGCTTGATTACGCCCGAAAGCGCTTTGTGCTGGAAGCGCGCGCAGCAGGCATCGAGCCGATTGATGCTCCCTATACCTTCAGCGACGTTGAGGGCGCCATTCGCGAGGCAACTCTATCGCGGCGCCTCGGTTACCGCAGCAAATCCCTGGTGCTGCCCGAACATGCGCAGCGCCTCAATGAGGTCTTCACGCCCGGCGCCGAAGAGATCGCCCACGCAGGCGCAATCGTCGCTGGTTTCGACGCCGCGCGCGGCCGAGGTGAAGATCGCGCGCTGGTGAATGGCCTGTGGGTCGAAGTGCCGACCTACCGCAACGCGCGCCGGCTGCTGGAGCGGGCACGTCGCCTGGGTACGCTCCCGAACGAGCCCTAATCCAGAACTTCCACCGTCGCCGAACGGCCCGCAACCAGCGACATCCCTGCCGGGACCGGGTCCAACGCAATCCGCACCGGCACACGCTGGGCCAGTCGCACCCAGCTGAAAGTCGGGTTGACGTTGGCAAGCATGCTCGCGCCGTCGGCGCGGTCGCGATCCTCGATGCCGGCGGCGATGCTCTCGACGTGGCCCGGGAGCACGGTCCTCTCGCCCATCAGCCGGACCTGCACCTTGTCACCGACGCGGATGCGCGCGAGCTTCGTCTCCTCGAAATAGCCTTCGACATGCAGCGTGTCGGTGTCGACCAGGGCCATCACGCCCTTCCCTGCCGTGACATAGGCGCCGGGACGCAAATCCATGTTGGTGATCACGCCGTTGACGGAGGCATGAACCTCGCTGCGGTCGAGGTTGAGCTGAGCCACCGCGCGGTCGGCGACGGCCGCATCAAAGGCTGCCTTCGCCTGCAGCTGGGTAGCGAGCACCTGCTCCTGCTTCTGCTGCGACACCGCATCGGTCGTCAATGCATTGTAACGCTTCAGATCGGCGTCAGCTTGGTCGAGCGTCGCCTGATGACCGGCAACCGACGCATCGGCCTGCCGCAGCGCCAGCGCGAACCTCTCGCGGTCGATCCGGAACAGCAATTCGCCGCGACGGACCTTCTGATTGTCCTTGACCAGCACGTCCGTGACGAAGCCGGACACGTCGGGCGCGACCTGAACGACGTCGGCACGCACGCGGCCGTCACGGGTCCAGGGCGATTCCATGTAGTAGACCCAAAGCCCGCGGCCGACGGCGAGTGCTGCGACGACGGCAAGGACGGTCAATGCGAGGCGGCCAAGCCCGGCGAGATTTCCTTTCATGACAGATACTCCGAGAGATAGACGACACCACCGAGAAGGCAGACGAAAATAGAGAAATCGAACAGCGGGCGGTGCCAGACCAGCCGGTAAAGGTTGAAGCGCTGCATCAGTCGGCGCAGCAGCGCGCTCAGAACGTAGGCGACGATGACCCACAGCAGCAGCGCCGGCACCAGCACGCCATAGATGTCGACCACATATCTCATGCCGCAACACTCTCGCCTGCGCGCGGCCGATAGGCCGGCGCGTCTGGAAACAGGCCCCGGCGGATGCCGACGAGGCCGATCAAAGCGTCCTCGCGTGCGGTGTCGTTGGGATCTTTCACCGCCCGGGCCAGCGCCCGATCGACGCTCGTCAGCAGCTCGATCGGCATGCCACCACCCGCATAGCTGCCGCAGGCCATCGCAAGCTGATCGAGCATGTCGTCGATGACGGCAATAGTGGCGGCAGCCAACCCGTAGCGCGCCCGCCGCAGATCGATGATATTGATGCCGATACGGAGCTGGACCAGGCTATCGGCATCGCGGCGATCGCTCTCCGAGAGGAATGCGATACGCTGCACCAGAAGCCCGAGCCGGTGCAGCATGAGGCCTGCAAAGGCCGCTCGATCGTGCTTGCCGCGACGTTCGGCGGCGACCGCGATCGTCGTCCAGCTCGAGCGCACCAGACGATTGGCGATCCACTCGGCCCCCGCCCCGCGCGCGATCCGCGTCACCAGCTCGGCAATGACGACGCCGACGAAGAATGCGAGCGCGGAATTGGCGTAGGACGCAAAATCGGCGCTGTAGGTCGATTGGATCGCAAGCAGGGTCGCGGTGTTGGCCGCAAGCGCCATGCCGGTGCCCGTCGTCGCCGGCCGGCTGATCAGGAAGCCATAGAGCAGGAAGGTCGGCGCCAGCGCGACGATGAGAACCTCGAGATGCGAGATCGCGGGCACCAGCGCGAACAGATAGACGGCGACGACCACGATCGCGACCAGCGACCACAGCCCAAAACTGCGGATGAAGCGCGCCGGCTCGTCCTGCGCGGCGAAGAACGAGCATGCGACGGCCGCCATCATCGGGGCCGACGCACCATCCGGCCAACCGGTGCCGATCCAGAACGCGCAACAGATCAGGATGGCAATGGCCGCCCCGGCCGCTGACCACAGCGCAAGGCCGCGATCCCGGTGGCGCGCCGGCGCGGCGCCGGCTTCGGAATGGAAGACCAGTTCGACGGTCGCGACGTTGCGGTTGTCGGCGATCGCCTCGGTCAATTCACGACAATCGCGCGACAGATCGACGAGCTCGCGCAGCCGCAACAACAGGCTGGTGGCGATGATCCGCTCCCAGTCAGCGCCGTCATCGAGCACGGCCTGCCGCTCCGCAATCATGGCGCGGATCCGTTCGGCCGGCTGCCGTGCACCGGCCTCGCTCACGATCCATTGCGCGAGGTCCTCCAGCAGCCGCGTCAACTCCGGCTGCCTGCGCAACGCCTCTTCGCCGAGCGCGGCCAGCCGGTCCTCGAGCGAGGCGATCACTGGCAGAAGCATCAGCATGCGTAGCCGGATTTCGCCGAGCCCGTTGATGGCATTGCGGTCGGTCAGCCGGTCGTAGGCCAGATGGGTGGCGAGCGTGTCGATATCGACGATGTCGGTTGCGAGCTTGACGCGCTTGCCGCGGCGGGTCTCGTTGGTGCCCTCGCGCAGCAGCACCGCCCTGCTCAGGCGGCGCGCGTCCGCCAGCCAGCTATCGACGCGGTGAGCGACCGCAGGCGCGACGCTGCGGGGAAATACGATCGTGGAGACGAGGCTGGCGCAGATGATGCCGAGCGAGATTTCCTCGAGTCTCGCCACAGCGGTATCGAAGATGGCCCCCGGCTCGGACACCGAGGGAAAGCCGATCAGCGCCACCGTATAGCCGGCCAGCATGAAGACGTAGCTGCGGGGCGTACCGTCGAGCAACGACAGATAGAGGCAAAGCCCGATCCAGAGCGCGATCGCGAGGCAGAGCAGCTCCGGCGCATCGATGAGGTTCGGCACCAGCGCCACCGTCATGATCGCGCCGACCAACGTGCCCATCACGCGGAAGAACGCCTTCGAGCTGGTCGCACCGGCCAGCGGCTGCGAGGTGATGTAGACCGTCGCCATGGCCCAATAGGGCCGCGGCAAGTCCATCGCGAGCGCGACGACGAGCGCCAGGATCGACGCAGCGAACGTCTTCAAAGCAAAAACGAGGTCCGCGTGGCGGACCAGGAACGGCTCGTCTGCGCGCATGGATTACTTCGCCTCGGGACCGGTCTTGACGTCCTGCAGGCGACCGGCCCGCTGTTCGATGCGCTGGAGAGTTTCGAAGGTTATCGCAAGTTCCTCGGGCCCGATATCCTTCAGCAGGCTGGCCCGAACGCGCCGCAATACCCGGTTTGTCTCCTCGACCTTCGCCTCGCCTGCCCTCGTCACATGCAGCGTCTTGGCGCGCCGGTCGGTCGGGTCTTCGCGGCGTTCGACGAGACCCTCCGCTTGAAGCAGGTCGATCAGCCGCACCAGCGACGGGCCTTCAATCCCCAGCTCGTCCGCTAGCACGCCCTGGCGCACATTCTCGCCGTGGCGCGACAGCACCAGCAGCGGAATGGCGGTGGCATAGGATAGCCCATGGTCGGACAGGGCCTGGTCCGACTGGCGGCGCCAAACCCGGCCAAGACGCGCGATGAGCCGGCCGAGTTCAGCATGAATATGAGCTTGCGAGGGAGCCACCCCGATTAGATAGGAAACTATCTATTAGGCCGCAATCATATGGGCGATCACGAAACGGCGACCAGATCGCGACGGCGGCCCCAGCAGTTCCGGATGCCGGCGTGCCCGCGGATCCCGGCAGGCCGACGTCCTCGCCTCAATTTGCCACATACACATCCGGATCCGCGCTCGAGCTCGGCTTCTTGAACACGTTGCGCAGAGCGGCCGACATCGGGACGTTGTAGTTGAGGCCGTTCGGCGGCGTCGGCGATTGCAGCCATTTCTTGTAGAGAACCTCGATCTCCGGGCTTGCGTAGAGCTCCGCGGTGGCGCGATCCGCCAGCGCCTTGAACGGGGCATCCTCGCGGCGCAGCATGATGCCATAAGGCTCCGGCTTCGAGAACGCCTCCTCGCTGATCATGAAGGCTTGCGGCTCCTTCGAGCGCGCGATCGCGACCGCGAGCTGCACGTCGTCGAGCGCATAGGCCTGGGCGCGGTCGGTCTCCAGCAACAGGAAGGCCTCGGCCTGATCCTTTGCCGGCATCAGATTGATGCCGAGATTGCGATCGGTATTGACCTTGGCGAGTTGTGTCAGGTTGACCGAGCCGGCGACGGCCGTGACCGCCTTGCCCTTGAGATCGTCGATCGTGTTGATCTTCGCGGCCTTCTTGGCGGCGAACCGGGTCGCACTGAGGAAATGCGTATTGGTGAAGGCGACCTGCTTCTGGCGATCGGCATTGTTGGTGGTCGCCGAGCAGTGCAGATCGAGCGTGCCGTTGACCATCAGCGGGATCCGGTTCGACGAGGTCACGGCGAGCGTGTCGACGGCGATGTCGGGCATGCCGAGCTGCTTCTTCACGGCCTCGACGATCCTCAGGCAGATATCCATGGCGAAGCCGACCGGCTTCTGGTTGCCGTCGAGATAGCTGAAGGGGACGGAGGCTTCCTGATAGCCGAGCGTGATCTTCTTTGTCTCCTTGATCTTCTGGAGCGTGCCGGTGAGATCTTCAGCCGAAGCTGCGCCGGCAAAGCATGTGACGGCCAGAAGAACAGTAGGAAGACGCATCGGGAGCTCCTTGAACAGGTGTCGGCCGCGCCGACGCACAGCCGCGCGTGTGATAGCCCAGAGCTACACCAATCGCCAGACGAGGTTCCGCTTACCAGCTATCGCGGTTTTGTATCGGCCGGACCAAGGCGACGCCGAGCTCCGCCCTAGTCACAGGTGAGCTGTTGCTCGAACCAGCCGGCGACCCGCTCCGACAGCGCCGGCCATATCCGCTTGAAACCGGCGAGCTTGCCGATATTAGCGCGGTACATCGCCCGTAATTCCTGCTCGATGGCCGGCAGGTCGACGCCGGTACACGCCCCGTCGCCGACGATCGTCCTGCCTGAAACGACGACCTCCTTGACCAGCGAGGCATTGCCGCGCGCGAACAGCAGCGTCATGGGATCGACGGGCATGATCCGGTCGCGGTCGAGCCGATCGAGGTCGATCACGACATAGTCGGCGGGATTGCCGATGGCGAGCTCCCCGCTCCCGGGCGCCCCGGTGGCACGGCGTCCATTGCGGATGGCAAGGGAGAACAGTTCGGCCGGCGTCCAGGTTTGCTTGAACCCCAGGCCGCCATGGGCCATCTGCACCAGCCGCATCTCGCGCAGGATATCGTCATCCTCATCCAGCGCCAGCCCGTCGACGCCGACCGCGATGGCGCAACCGCATTTGTGCGCGGCGGCGATCGGAGCGAGGCCCGAGCGCAGATGCATATTCGAGCTGAAATTGGTGACGATGCGTGCACCTGACGCAGCGATCATCTCCAGCTCGTCCGGGCGGGCGTGGATGCAATGCGCCAGCGTCAGCCGCTCCGAGAGGAAGCCGATGTCGCGCAGCCACCGCATCATGTCCGGAAAGTTCTGGTCGGCCCAGGCGCGCTGATACACGGTCTCCAGCAGATGCATATGGATGCGCCGGCCGGTTCGCGCCGAGTTCTCCGCGATGGCCTCCAGCAGCGGCTTCGAGCACCATTGCACGCCGGCCGGCCCGAGCTGCACGTCGACCATTGGACCGGCGATCCCTGAGGCAATGGCCTCGGTCAGCTCGATATAGGTCTTCGGCGACATTGGCGTGCGGATGAAAAGGTCATCGATGGTCTTGCGATCGCCGGCGGAAAACCCCGAGAGCGCCGGCTCGGCATCGCCATAAACGATCGGGTTCTGGTCGCGCACGGCGAGCGCAAAGGCCATGCGGATGCCGACGTCGGATGCCGCCCTTGCGATTGCCATGGCTTCGTCGAGCAACGGCATCGTCCCGCTCGGGCGGGTACAGTGCACCATCATGGCCGCGCAGCCAGCCTTGGCCGAGCGGCCGAGCGCGGAAGCGGCGGTCAGGTAAGGATCGACCGGCGCACCGAGCGCGGTGCGCAGGATCCAGCTCTCCAGGGGCATCCCGACCGCGCCGAAGGACGATGCCGTGGCGCGGGCATGGTCGTGCGCATTGACGAACGCGGGAATGACGAAGGAGCGCGTGCCGCTCGCGGCCCCCGCTCCTTCCGAGATGTCGGTAATGACACCGGCCTCGTGCCGCAGCACAACATTGTCGCTGATGCCGAGATCAGGGCCACGGAACAGGCTGGTTGCCGATACCTCCGTGGCCATGGCGGTCTCTCCGAGCTCAGTTGGCGGTATACACAAGCTCCCGCTCGGCGCGCGGCGGCAGGAACTCGCGCGAGAACACTTCGGCCGGAGCAGGGGCGCGGGCGAGCTGGTAGCCTTCGACGATGATGCCGATGGCGCGCGTCATGCGCTCGTCCTTGATGTCGCCGACACCGATCTCCTTCATCTCAGGCGAGACGATCAGCTTGTCGAAGGAATATTGCAGCCGCCGCTTCTCGACCGCGACGTCGATCAGATTGTCGTAGTTCAGCGCCGCTTTCATGCCAGCGTTCTGGTCCTTGGCCACCGCGATCGCCCCCTTGTTGATGGCACGCACGAGACCTGCGACCGCTTTCGGGTTCGAGGCGATCAGCTTCTTGGAGACCATCACGCCGTTGGAATAGAGGTCGAGGCCGTATTCACCGAACGAGAACCATTTGAAGTCCTTGTCGGGGTCCTGGCGGTTGAGCACGAGGTTGAAATAGCTGGTGATGTTGAAGACGAGCGCACCGTCGATGTCGCCCTTGATCAGCATCGGCTCCTGCAGGTTCGGCGCCATGTTGGAGATCTTGATCTTCTCGTTGTCGAGGCCGTTCTTGCGGGTGAACACCGGCAAGAGGCGCGTCGTCGGCGTGCCCTGCGCGCCGCCGAGGGTGTGCCCCTCAAAATCCTTGATGGTGTTGATGCCGCTGGTTTTCTTGGCGACGATCGCGAACGGCGGCTGGTTCCACATCATGTAGACCATGACCGGCGCCTCCTGCGGCTTGGTCGAGGCATTCTGGATGATGGCGTTGACGTCGCCGAAGCCGGCGTCATAGGCGCCGGACATGATGCGCGTCACGGTGGCACCGGAGCCCTCGCCCTGGTCGATGACGACGTTCAGGCCTTCCTCTTTGAAGAAGCCGTTGTCCTTGGCATAGAAGAAGGCGGCGTCGCTGCCTTGCGTCTTCCAACCCAGCGTGAACTTGATCGTGGTCTCCTCAGCCATCGCGGCCCCCGTGGACAGGGCCAATCCCAACAGCGCTCCAGTTACTTTTCTCAACATCGAGACCTCCTCAAGCTTCGTTGCGTGACGGTTCAGAAAATCAGGTGGCAATCACGTCATTCTTGCGCGTGGCCCAGCCGGTGACGCGGCCCTCGATCAGCGAGAACACGACGTAGAGCGCGACGCCGAGGCCCGCGAGCACGAACAGGCCCGCGAACACCAGCGGCACGTTGAAATTGGAGGACGCCGTCATCATGACGTTGCCGATGCCGCGGTTGGAGGCAACCGTCTCCGACAGCACCGCGCCGACGAACGCGTAGGAGATCGCAACCTTCAGCGAAGCGAAGAAGAACGGCATCGTGCGGGGCAGACCGACATTCCAGAGGATGTCGAACTTGCTGGCGCCGAGCGCCTTTAGGACGTCTTCGAGCTCCGGCTCGGTGGTTGCCAGCCCCGTCGCGATGTTGACCACGATTGGGAAGAAGCAGATCGACAGCGCCGTCAGCACCGCGGGCACCGTGCCCGAGCCGAACCACAGCACGAAGATCGGCACCACCGCGACCTTGGGAATCGAAGAGAAGCCGATCAGCAGCGGATAGCAGGTGTCGTAAGCCGTCTTCGACACGCCGATGATGGCGCCAAGGGCAACACCGAGCACAACGCCGAGGACGAAGCCGAACATCGTGGTCGCGAGCGTCTGCACGATGTGCGGCCACAGCACCGGAAAACGCTGGACCAGCGTCACGAACACCTGGGACGGCCGCGGCAACACCAGGTCGGACATGCCCGTCATCAGGCAGAACAGCTCCCAGCCCACGAAGAACAGCACGATCAGTCCGGCCGACCACGCCTTCTGCCTGATATCGATCCCGAACATCAGCCTGTCCCCTGCGTAGCTGCGCTGCGCGCGTCCTCGATGAAAGCGCGCAGCTTCTGGTTCAGCGTGACGAAATCCGGTTCGAAGGTCATGGCGACGGTGCGCGGCCGGGCGAACTCGACACGGCTGTCGTCGAGGATGCGGCCGGGGCGCGCGCTCATCACGCAGATGCGAGTGGCGAGGAAGCCGGCCTCGCGCAGATCGTGCGTCACCAGCAGCACCGTCGGCTTGTGCGTCATCCAGAGGTTCTGGAGGATCGCCCACAGCTCTTCGCGGGTGAACTGGTCGAGCGCGCCGAACGGCTCGTCGAGCAGCAGCATGCGCGGCTCATGGATCAGCGCGCGGCAGAGATTGGCGCGCTGGAGCATGCCGCCGGAGAGCTGCCAGGGGTAACGGTTGCCAAAGCCCTTGAGGCCGACCTGCTCCAGCAGCGCATTGGCCTTGTCGCGGAATTCGGTCTTGCGCAGCTTGCGGAAATTGGAACGAAACGGCTCGACGATCTTGAGCGGCAGCATGATGTTCCGCTCGATCGTCATCCACGGCAGCATGGTCGGGTTCTGGAACGCCATGCCGACCCGCATCGCCCGCGCCGCGACCTCGCGCCCGCCGACGATGACGACGCCGCTGGTCGGCTGCACCAGGCCGCTGACCAGACGGAGAATGGTCGATTTGCCGCATCCGGATGGGCCGACCAGTGCGACAAACTCGCCGTCGGCAATCCGAAGCGTGGTCTTCGACAGAGCCGGCACGGCGCGGTCGCCGCGCCCGAAGGTCACGGCGGCCTCGGACAGCTCGATGGCGGTGACGGCGGCGCCTTCAGGAACTGGCTGGCCGTCAAACTGGTCTTTGGGGTGCATGCGCATCACAGCCAAAGTGCATGCAAGCTGGATGCCAGCCGCCGTCCCTCGGAAAATCAGGGATTTGGCCAGAGCGAGCCCTGAACGACCGGATTCGAATTAGGCAATCCGGACACCAAACTGCATGCAATTGGAGCGCTGGATTGCGCCACGGCTGTGCTACAAAGAAGTTTCGACCCTACCCTCAAGGATTCGCCGATGGCGGCGCGCCCCACCAGCAAGACGTCTGAATCATCCGACAAGGTCAGCGTGATCTGCCGCGCGCTCCGCCGCGCGATCATTGAGCAGGCGCTGGAGCCAGGCGCCAAGCTGCCCGAGGATTCGCTCGGCGAGCGTTTCGGCGTCAGCCGCACCATTGCCCGCCACGCGCTGGGGCAGCTCGCCGCCGAAGGCCTCGTCGAGCTCCGCCGCAACCGCATCGCGGTGGTGGCGACGCCGAGCTGGCAGGAGGCGCGCGATGCCTTCGACATCCGCATCGAGCTCGAACGCCTCGTCGTCCGCCAGCTCGCGGGCAAGCTGACCAAGGCGCAGATCGCGGAGCTGAACGCCCATGTCGACGCCGAGGACGGCGCACGCGGCGGCGCGGACGCGGTCTCGATTCGCCTCGCCACCGAATTCCACATCCTGCTCGCGCAGATGACGAACAGCCCGATCCTGGTGCGCTATGTCAGCGAGGTCGCCTATCGCTGCTGCCTGACGCTGTCGCTCTACAGCCGGCCGCATTCGACCGAATGCGCCATCAACGAGCACCGCGCCATCATTTCGGCTCTGGCCAAGGGCGACGAAGCCAAGGTGATGGAATTGATGCACCATCATCTGGATTCCGTGGCCAATCGCGCACTGGTCGCCCCCACCCCGCAGCGTGGGCGCGACCTGCTCGACATTCTCGCGCCCTATGCCGACGAGGTCGCCGGCAACCGCGTGGTCAAGCTGCCGAAGGTCGCGCGAAGAGGTTAAGCCTCGATCCCGCGCTGGACGAGAATCCGCTCGGCGCTGTCGTTCCAGACGTCCATCTTCACGATCTGCCCGCCCCTGACCACGAAGCGGTCGACATAGCGATTGCCCTCGAACGGCGTGCCGTCGATCCACTCGCCATAGAGCGTGCCGACGCTGTAGACGACGGTCTCGTCCGAGCCCGGGCACACGTCGAACCGGTCCATCTTCTTCTTTACCCAGCGATAGCGCTTGGCGTTGAAGCCGGTCGGGCCGCGCGGATGATCGAACTCGCGGCCGCCGGTAAACGTGATCACGGTGCCCGGCTTCATAAAGGCCGCCGCGGCATCAGGATCGGGTATCATCGAGGCCGTCAGATAGGCCTCCACGATTTCGGCGTCGGTCATCGGGCGTTCGGCTTTGGCGGCAGCGGACATGGTGGGTTTCTCCGGGCTGCCGGCATTCTACAATTCAAGCCACAAAGTGCATGCACATTTTTTGAACAATTTTCCGGAACAACTGCACACAATCTGGAGCTGCCCACCTCTGGGCCTTCCGCTAGGCTACCACAGCTGAATTCGATGTCATGACCACGCAGACCGCTTTCGACCTGATCTTCCGTCACGCGCTGTTGCGCTCTTCCGCCGCACCCGTCGATATCGGCGTGAAGGGCGGCCGCATCGCTGCGATCGCGCCAAAGCTCGGCTGCGAGGCGCTCGAGATCGATCTCGGCGGGCATCTGGCCCTGCCCGGCTTCGTCGACACCCACATCCACCTCGACAAGGCCTGCCTGCTTGGCCGCTGCGCGCACGATCACGGCAGCGTCTCGGAAGCGATCCGCGCGGTCGCCGGAATGAAGCAGGATTTCACCGTCGAGGACGTCTACGCCCGCGGCCAGAGAGTGCTCGAACGCGCCATCCTGAACGGCACGACGCGGATGCGCACCCATGTCGAGATCGACCCGCGCATCGGCCTGCGCGGCTTCGAGGCGGTCAAGGCGCTCAAGCGCGACTACGCCTGGGCGATCGACCTGTCGCTCTGCGTCTTTCCACAGGAAGGCCTGACCAACGACCCCGGCAGCGACGAGCTGCTGGTCGAGGCGCTACGCGACGGCGGCGAGGCCATCGGCGGCTGTCCCTACATGGACACGGACCCGAACGCCCATCTCGCGCGCATCTTCGATCTCGCAGAGGCGTACAACGTCGACGTCGATCTCCATCTCGATTTCGACCTCGATCCCTCCTGGTGGCATCTCGACGAGGTCTGCCGGCAGACCGAACGGCGCAATTACGGCGGACGCGTCGCGATCGGGCACGCGACCAAACTCTCGGCCCTGCCCCCGGAGCGGATGAAGACGGCCACCGCGCAACTGGCGAAGGCGGGCGTTGCCGTCACCGTGCTGCCCGCGACCGATCTCTATCTCATGGGCCGCGAGGCCACCCATAACGCGCCGCGCGGACTGACCCTCGCCCACAAGCTCGTCGGCGACGGCGTCCTGTGCTCGGTTGCCACCAACAACGTGCTCAACCCCTTCACGCCGTTTGGCGACGCCTCCTTGCTGCGGATGGCGAATTTCTACGCCAATGTCGCGCACGCCTCGGTCAACGATTTCGACACCTGCCTCGATCTCGTCACCGAGCAGCCGGCGCGGCTGATGAACCTCGATGATTACGGCATCGCGGTCGGCAATCCCGCCGATCTCATCGTGCTCGACACGCAGGACAGCCGCTTCGCCATCGCCGAACTGCCGGATATCGTGATGGGCTTCAAGGCAGGACGGCAGACGTTCGAGCGGCAGCGCCCCACGTTGTTCCGCCCGCAGAGCTGAGCGGCTCTCGCCGCATCTTGCGCCTGCCGCGCGGCTTGCGCGACACTCACCGCAACTCATCGACGGAGGACTAAATGGCGTTCGACAAAGCCTTCCTCAACGCGCGGTTCGACGACGGCACCCGTCATCACATCGCAGTCAAGGACGGACGCATCGCCGAGATCACTTTGGCCGAGAACCCGCCCACCGCCGCCGAGACCATCGACCTCAACAACGCCCTCGTAGTTCCCGGCTTCGTCGAAGGCCACATCCATCTCGACACCAGCTTCTATGGCGACGCCTGGCGGCCGCACAAACCCTGCACAGCCGGCTTCAACGTGCATGAGCGCGTCGCCTTCCAGGCGGAGAACATGGCCGAGGCGGCGCCGATGGACGTGCGAGCGCGCAACCAGCTCGATCTCTGCATCGGACATGGCACCACCCAGATGCGCAGCCATGTCATAGTGGACGGCTCGGTCGGCTTGAGATCGCTGGAGACGATTCTTCGCGTGCGCGAGGAATATAGAGGCTTGATCGACATCCAGCTCGTCGCGTTTCCCCAGAGCGGCATTCTGGCCAGCCCCGGCACGCCGCAATTGCTGGACGAGGCCATCGCCCTCGGCGCCAATCTCGTCGGCGGTCTCGATCCCGCGAGCTTCGACCGCGACGTCGAAAAGCATCTCGACGTCGTGTTCGGCGTCGCCGGCAAGCACGGCGTCGATATCGACATCCACCTGCACGACATGGGCACGCTCGGCGCCTTCGAGATCGAGCAGATCGCCGCGCGCACCCGCGCGCTGGGCATGGAAGGCCATGTCGCGATCAGCCACGCCTACGGGCTCGGCGACATCCCTGCGGAATATCTCAAGAAGATCGCCGACGTGCTGGCCCGGTCGGGCGTCGCGATCATGACCAACGCACCGGGCGCCCGGCCCTTCCCACCGATTCTGGCGCTGCGTCGCGCCGGTGTCACGGTCTTCAGCGGCAACGACAACATCCGCGATTCCTGGTGGCCCTATGGCGACGGCGACATGCTGCGGCGGGCGACGACGCTCGGCTATCGCTCCGGCTTCAATATCGACGAGGAGCTGCGCGCGGCGTTCGACGTCGTTACGGACGCCGGCGCCAAGGCCCTGCGGCTGGAAGGCTACGGCCTGCGGGTCGGCGCCAAGGCTGACTTCGTGACGCTGAATGCGACCCATGTTCCCGAAGCGGTGGCCGCGGTGCCGCAGGGCCGCGCTGTGTACAAGGCAGGTATGCTCGTCGCGTCTAACGGTACGATCGTCGGGAAACGTCGCTGACTGCGGGTCGTTTTCACCCTTTTTTCCGCCGATTCTCCGCTGAATCCGAGTCCGGTAGAATCCCGGACCGTAGCCCAACGCGTTGCGAGAAAGGTCCTGCTAACCCTACTGAGAGATGCGCACTGACCGTCTGCGTTCTCAGGGGAAGTTATGGATATGTTCAGCGCATTCAACAGTATCGATTATCAATCGATCCGGGCCAGTACGCCGGCCGAAACCGCCGTCAAGCGTTTGAGCGGCATCGGCGAAGTTCTATCCGGCCTCGACATCTCCGCGATCCACACGCAGCAGGACATGACCCGCGCCTTGTGGACGCTCGACACCGCCGACAAGTGCATTCGCATGATCCTGTCCGAGTTCAGGACCGAGCGCAGCAGGGATGTCGTCCGCGAGGCCGAGAGCTTGATCGACCTGATCGAGGCCGCCCGCGACGAAGTCTCCAGCTATCGCAACAACGGCAGCTCCCTGAGCTGAGCCATATCCGCCTCTAACGCTTGATCTTCGCGAGGATCCGGTCAGCTTCGGTACGCCAATCGGCGCTGCGGGCGAACTCCTTCGTACCCTTCGGTCCAAACAGCCCTTCGTCGGCGAGATCGGCCACCCAGGCCTGACGCTCGGCCGTGCCCTGCGCCGACCACGGCGCCAGTCCCGCCTCGCGCACGGTCTCGGCGACCTCGCGCACTTCCTCGGCGCGGCGACGGCCGTGCTCGATCACGCGCTGGAAGCAATAGGCGCCCTGCTGCTCCCAATCGATCGCCGGAAAGGTCTCGGCGAGCGACGCCAGCACCGCATCCTCGACGCCATAGGCGCGCGCGGTCGTGAAGCTCTCGATCACCATGGCCTCCAGGCCCTTGATCATGACGCTGCGGCACATCTTCACCGCCGATGACACCCCAAGCTGGTCGCTCGCAACCTTCGCGGCAAAGCCGATCGCGTTCAGCAGCGGCTCCAGCTCCCTCGCACCGGGACCGCCCAGCAGCAGCGGCACCTTGATGCGATAAGGCGGCACCGAGGTCATCACCGCGCCCTCGACATAGCGTCCGGCGGCGCCGTCGATAAGCGCGGCAGCCCGCTGCTTGGCGCCGGGAGATGCCGAGTTGAAATCGAGGAACCAGATGCCCTGGTTGATCGCTGCTGCGCAGGCTTTTGCCACCGGGACGGCCTGGCTCGCCGTGACCGCGGAGATGATGAAATCGGATTTCGCGGTCAGCTCCGCATGAGACGCCGCGAGCACGACACCGAATCTGGTCGCGTGCGCCTTCAGCGGCGCGCCCTGCTCGCCCCCGAGCTTGATATCATAGGCCGCAACCTTGATGTCCTGTTGGCGCAGATCCTCAGCCAGAATACGGCCGACCTCGCCATAACCGACCAGCCCGATCTGCCACCGTTTCGGATCCGCCATCAGTTCAATCCTCGTGTCGTCTCGTCGAACAGTTCCTCGACCGCATAGCGGCGCGGGATCAGCGCCTGCTGGAATGCGTAGTCGACGATCAGCTCGAGCGGCTTCCTGTTGGCCTCGATCCCGAACGGAACGAAGTCGGGATGTCCCGCAGGTCCCATCTGGTCCTTGTTGCGCTTGAGCAGATCATAGACGCCCGCGACCACGTCGGGACGCGATTTCGCGAGCTGCTCGGTCACGACCACGAGATGATTGACCGGGACGACGCCACGCCGCGCGTACCACTTTGCGGCCTCCGCGGCCGGATCGGGGAATAGCGGCTTCAGGTTCGGATCGTTCGAGGTCTCTCCGAGGACCGCATCGAGCTCGCCATCGAGCAGCATCTGTAACACCTTCTTGTCCTTCGGCACGCGCTCGGTGGTGTCGACATATTCGGCGACATGCGGGTCCTCGAACGTGACCCATTTGATCTTGTCGAGATCAACGCCGTAGTCGTTGGCCAAAATGCCTCGAATCCAGGCACCGGTCGTGGTCGTGAAGGAGCGAATTCCGACGCGCTTGCCTTCGAGATCGGACGGTCCGAGCGGTCCCTGCGCGGGATTGTAAAGCGCGTAAGAATGCTGGAAGCGTCCCATCATGGTCGCCGGCAAGAGCACCAGCGGCTTGCCGTGCGCCTTCGCCATCAAATAGGTCACGATCGCCATTTCGCAGACATCGAAGGCCTGCTCGCGAACCATCGGCTTGAACGCGGTGTTGGTCGGCGTGTAATCGATGAAGTCGAGCTCGAAGAGGTCGGAGCGAAGCGCGCCGCCCTTGACCGCCATGACATGAGGGTGACTGCCCAGCACGGTCTTCAGCTTGAGACGCTCCATCCGCCCGCTCCGCTTGTCTTCGCCTTAGACATCCTCGGGATTGTCGACATAGACGAGGCCGGCCTTCGCCAGTGCCTCGCGCATGCTGTACATGTCAAGACCCAGCTCGCCCGAGGCGAGCCGCTTGCGCTTGCCGCCCTCGTCCGCGTTGCGCTTCTTGGCCTTCTCGGCCACTCCGGCCGCATAGCGCTTTGGCACCACGACCACGCCGTCGTCATCGGCGACGATGATGTCGCCGGGGTCGACATTGACGCCCGCACAGACCACGGGGATGTTGACCGAGCCGAGCGTCGCCTTCACCGTGCCCTTGGCCGAGACCGCGCGCGACCAAACCGGAAAGTTCATCTCGTGCAGCGCTTTGACGTCGCGGCAGCCGGCATCGATGATCAGCCCCTGCACGCCCCGCGCCTGCAGCGAGGTCGCGAGCAGCTCGCCGAACATGCCGTCGGTATTGTCGGTGGTGCAGCCGACGACGAGGATGTCGCCCTTCCTGCACTGCTCGACCGCGACATGGATCATCCAATTGTCGCCGGGCTGCGCCAGCACGGTGACGGCGGGCCCAGCAATCGACGCGCCGGCCCAGACCGGCCGCAGATAGGGCTTCATCAGGCCGAAGCGGCCATAGGCCTCGTGCACCGTCGAGACGCCGTACTCCGCCATCCCTGCGGGATCGGCGCGCTCAATGTTGCGAACGACGACCGGCTTCATGCCAGTTCCTCCGCAACCGTCGGGAACAGGCGCTGATAGGCCTCGCCATAGGTCATGGGTACGCCGGTGTTGCGGCTGCCCTGGATGCCGCGGTTGAGCGCGACGCGCTCGTAATAACCCCAGAGATGCTTTTGCGCGGCGAGGATCTGGAACGCCTCGTACTTCTCGTTCCAGACCTCGTCGATCTTGAGCAACAGGTCCGGCTTGTAATTGCACTGCTCGGGCTGGTGCGGCTCGAACAGGAACACCGGCGGCGCCGAATATTTGTACTGCGCACCGGGTTTGTGGCCCATCGCCTGCGCGACGACCCGCGTCTCCTGCGCGAAATGCGCCGCGTTCGGATGGTCGAAATTATAGGGATCTTCCAGCGCGTGCGTCAGCACGAAGCTTGGATTGAGCTCGCGGTAGATGTCGACCATCCGGTCGAAATGCGCCTCGGTCAGCTTGAGCGGATAATCGCCGCAATCGAAGAACTCGATCTCGGCACCGAGCAGCTTCGCCGCCCGCTCCGCCTCGTCCTTGCGGCCGGCCTTGACCGATTCCAGCGTCGCGCCCTTCTCCTTCCAGGCGAACTGGCTTTCACCGCGCTCGCCGAAGGACATGCACACGATCTTCATGCGATAGCCCTTCTTCGCATGCAGCGCGATGGCACCGCCGGCGCGCCAGACGAAATCGCCGGGATGGGCGGTGACGACGAGACCCGTTTTCATGGGACCGAACTCCCCTCTTTCATTCGTAAGCATCATAAGCCGCCCGCTTCATGCAGGCAGCAGGTTCATTCAGGCAGTTGCAGCCACCGGTTCCTCGCCATTGAGCACGCGCTTCAGACGCTCGCCGTCGAGCGCGCCTTCCCATTTGGCAATGGCGATGGTCGCAACCGCATTCCCGATCAGATTGGTCGGCGTCAGCCCCTGCGACATCAGGCGATGGATGCCGAGCACCAACGCCACGCTCGTCACCGGAATCGTGCCGGTCGCCGATAGCGTTGCCGCCAGCACGACGAAGGCCGCGCCTGCGATTCCCGCCGCGCCCTTGGACGTCACCAGCAGGATCAGCAAGAGCTCGATCTGCTCGGCGAGCCCGAACGGCGTGTTGGTCGCCTGCGCCAGGAACACCGAGGCCGCAGCAAGGTAGAGGCAGGTGCCGTCGAGATTGAAGGAATAGCCGGTCGGGATCACGAGCCCGACCACGCTCTTCTCACAGCCGGCCTTCTCAAGCTTGGTCAGCATCCGCGGCAGCACTGTCTCGGACGACGTCGTAGCGATGCAGATCAGCAGCTCTTCCCAGATGTAGCGGATCAGCTTGAGCAGCGAGAAGCCGCAAAGACGCGCGACAGGGCCGAGCGCCACCACGATGAAGATCACGCAAGTCAGATAAAAGCCGCCGAGCAGCTTGCCGAGCGAGGCCAGTGATCCCACCCCGAACTTGCCGACCGTGAACGCGATGGCGCCGAACGCGCCGATCGGCGCCGCCCACATCACGAAGCCGACCACCGCGAACACCATCTTGGCGGCGATGTCGATCAGATGAACCAGCGGCGCGCCGCGCTCGCCGAGCTGCACCAGAGCAAAGCCGCAAAGCACGGAGATGAACAGCACCTGGAGGATGTTGCCTTCGGCGAAGGCGCCCACGAAGGTCGCCGGCACGATGTTCATCAGGAAGGGCACGAAGCCGATCACGCCGGTCTGCTTGACGTAGGGCTCGATCGCGCTGGCGTTGATGCTGGCGGGATCGATGTTCATGCCGACGCCGGGCTTGAGGAGATTGACGGCAATAAGCCCGATGATCAGCGCGATCGTGGTCATGATCTCGAAATAGACGATCGCCTTCACGGCGACGCGCCCCACCCGCGCCATGTCCGCCATGTGGGCGATGCCGTGCACGACCGTGCAGAAGATGATGGGCGCGATCAGCATCCGGATCGCCTTGATGAAGGCGTCCCCGAGCGGCTGCATCTTGGCGCCAGCCTCAGGGCTTGCCATCCCAAGCGCGATGCCCGCGGCCATGGCGATGAGCACCTGGATCCAGAGCTCTTTCCACCAGGCGCGGCCGCGGGGCTTGTCGATCGCGAGTGCCGTCATGGAACGAACTCGAACAGACGCGCGGGATTGTCGACCAGGATCTTCTGCTGGAGCTCCGGCTCCGGCGCGAATAGCGGAATGAGATCGACGAGGTCGCCGTCGTTCGGCATCACCTTGACGTTGGGGTGAGGCCAGTCGGTGCCCCAGATGACGCGGTCCGGCGCGGTTTCGACGATTTTTCGCGCGAAGGGTACCGCATCGGTAAAAGGCGGACCGGCGGAGGAGACGCGCTCGGAGCCGCAGATCTTGACCCAGCACTTCTGGTCCCGCTGCATCAGCTCGACCAGGATCCGGAACGGCAACTGGTCGAGCCCCTTGGACGCCTTCACCCGGCCCATATGGTCGATAGTGTAGCTGAGCGGCAGCCTGGTCAGCATATCGGCATATTCAGGCAGATCGATCGCATCGAAATGCAGGTCGATGTGCCAGCCGAGCGGCGTGACCATCGCGACGATCCGGTCGAACACGCGCTTGTCGGGCACGCCGCCAAGATGGCGGACGAAATTGAAGCGGCAGCCACGGAAGCCGCCCTCATGCAATACACGCAGGCCACGCTCGGTAATGCCGTCGTCGATATTGGCGACCGCGCGGTAGGCGCCGTTGCTTTGCGCAATCGCATCGAGCGCGACCGTATTGTCGGTGCCGTGCACACTGGCGTTGACGATGACGGCGCGCTCCACACCGAGCTTGGCATGCAACGCCCTGAAATCCTCCAGCGGCGCGTCCGGCGGGGTGTAGGAGCGATCGGCTGCATAGGGATATTTCGAGCCGGGCCCGAAGATGTGGCAATGTGCATCGCAGGACAGCCTTGGAAGCTTGAACTTCGGCGTGCGCGTGTTGGCATCAGGCGGCGGAATGGTCGGCGTGTACATCATTTTCATCAGGAGAACTTGAACAGGCGCGCGGGATTGTCGACCAGCAGCTTGTGCTGGACCTTGGCATCGGGTGCGAAGAGAGGAATGAGGTCGACGATCTCACCATCATTCGGCATGACCTTGACGTTGGGGTGCGGCCAGTCGGTGCCCCACAAGACGCGATCCGGCGCGTTGTCGATCAGCGCCTTCGCAAACGGCACGGCGTCATGGAACGGCTTGCCGGCGCCGGACGCGCGCTCCAGGCCGGTGATCTTGACCCAGCACTTCTCGTCCTTCTTCTGCAGATCGAGCAGCGCGGTAAAGCCGGCATCGTCCAGCCCCTTGCCAGCCTGCACCGTGCCCATGTGGTCGATCACATAAGGCGTCGGCAGAGCGGTGAGAACAGGAGCGAATTCGGCGATCGTGCCCGGCTCGAAATAGACGTCGATGTGCCAGCCGAGTTCGGCAACGCGATGCACGATGCGCTGGAACTTGTTCATGTCGCCGACGCCGCCGAGTCGCTTGAGGAAGGCGAAGCGGCAACCGCAGATGCCGGCCTTGTCGAGCGCCGCCAGCTCCTTCTCGGTCATCTCGTCGTTGACGTTGGCGATGCCCTTGTAGGCGCCCTCGCTCTGGGCGATGGCATCGGTGACGACCCGATTGTCGGTGCCGTGAACGGTCGCATTCACGATCACGCAGCGCTCGACGCCGATCTTCTCGTGAACGCTTCGGAACGTCTCCAGCGGCGCGTCAGCGGTGTTGTAGGGGCGCTTCTCCGAAAAGGGATAGCGCGACGCCGGTCCGAAGATGTGGGTATGGCTGTCGCAGGATTTGGGCGGCAGCTTGAACGACGGCGTCTTGGGATTGGGATCCGGCGGCGTAATCGTCGGCATCGCCTTCGGCTCTTCCGCGCGCCCCTCGCCCGCGAGCACCACGCTTGCCAGCCCGGTCAAGAGATGCAAGCACTCCCGCCTGTTCATGTTCCCAACACCCTGTCACATCGTCTGCCTGCGAGCGGAAGCGCCGTGACGCGCCTCCCCTCGGACGGCTCTTTTTCAAGTCTTGTTACTGACGACCGGGCGCCGCCGTGCCGACGCGGCCTGATCCAGGGGCGGAGCCTGGAATGCGGCAACGGTGGCCTGCACCAATTGCTCGATCGCATTGGCGGGATCGCTGCCATCGGCCTCGCCGCGCGACAGGCGCGAGACCCGGTCCGGCGTCACCAGTGAATAATAGAGTGCCCCCAGCAGGAAATGGCTGCGCCAGACGATGTCGGTGCGCGGAATGTGCGGCAGGCTCTCGTGGATCGCATCGATGAAGGCGTGGCTGGTGTCGTCAAACGTCTGCGCGATGATCTTTCGCGCGACCTCGTTGCCCTCGGCCGACATCACCGCTCTTAGCCGCGTGAAGCGGGCCCCGCCGCCGGCGAGATCGCTGCCCGAGGTGAAGGCCGGCACCACATAAGCGCGCACGATCGCCTCCAGCCGGTCCTGGAGATCGCGCACGCGTTTGGCCGCCGCGAGCAGCTCCGAGCGGCGCAGGTTCATCGGCCCGCAATGGCGCCGGTAGATCTCCAGCAGCAGGCCGTCCTTGGTCTTGAAATGATAGGTCACGCTGCCGGGATTGGCCCCGGCGGCTTGGGCGATGTCGCGGACCGAGACGGCATTGAAGCCGTTGGTGGCGAACAGCTCCTCGGCCGCGGCGAGGATCGCCTCGCGCATGTTCGGCTTGCGGGCCGATTCCTTGCTGGTGGGCTTGCGTACCATGTGATTTGTACTATCGTACAAAAGATCAGGTCTCGTCAACAAAAACCATGGGCGGCGTCCGGGCGCGTCGGAAGACCGGCGGCAAGCAACGCAAACGCCCGCAAGGAGTGCTGGAAAATGCTGGGTTTGAACAAAATGATCGGCGGTGTGATGCTGGGTGCCAGCTTGCTGCTGGCAGGCGGTGCCGCGCAGGCGGCCGACACTTATCCGAGCAAGCCGGTCCATATTCTGGTGCCCTACGCCGCCGGAGGCGCGGTCGACGTGCTCGCACGCACGCTGGGCCAGGCACTCGCAAAAACCTGGGGTCAGCAGCCCGTGGTCGACAATCGTCCCGGCGCCGGCGGCATCGTCGCCTCGCAGGCGCTGACGCAGGCCGCCCCCGACGGCTACACGCTGATCCTTGTCGCGAGCGGCCATCCGCTCAACCAATTCATCTATCCGAGCGTGCCCTACGACACGTTCAAGGATTTCACCGCGATCACGGAAGTGGCCTCCTCGCCGCTCGCGATCGTGGTCGCCAAGGACAGCCCGTACAAGACGCTCGGCGATCTCCTCGCCGCCGCGAAGAAGGAGCCGGACAAGCTCTCCTATGGCATGTCCGGCAACGGCACCTCGGCGCATCTTGCCGGCGAGCTCCTGAAATACATGTCCGGCACCAAGATCGTCCCGATCCCCTACAAAGGCGGCGCGCCGGCGCTGACTGCCGTCATCGCCGGCGAGATTCCGCTCAGCATCAATCCGCTCGCGGAAGCCATCGGGCAGCTCGAAGGCGGTCCGGTGCGCGCGCTCGCAGTCACCTCGGCCGAACGCTCCAAGGCATTGCCCGATGTCCCGACCGTCGCAGAGTCCGGCGTCCCCGGCTACGACGTCTCGGTCTGGTGGGGCGTGCTCGGTCCGGCCAAGATGCCGCCGGAGATCGTGGCGAAGCTCGAGACCGACCTCAAGGCCGCGCTGCAGGACCCGAACGTGATGTCGACGCTCGGCAAGATCGGCGCCGCCCCGGTCGGCTCATCCGCCAAGGACTTTGACGCCTACATGCATGCCGAGGCGACCAAATGGGAGCCGGTGCTGAAGGCCGCCAACATCCGCGCGCAGTGAGGCTCGACCCATGAGGACCTCTCTTCGCCACGTTGCGCGCACAGCCCTGCCTGCGCTGGCCGTCATCGGCCTGCTTGGTGCGCCCGCGCGCGCCGATGGCGAAGCCAAGCTGCTGGCGCCGAGCAGAACCTTGCGCGTCGGCATCTATCCGGGCAGCCCGACCTCGATGGTAACAGATGCGGCCGGCAAGCCGCACGGTCTCGCTTATGATCTCGGCGGCGAGCTCGCCAAGCGCCTTGGCGTCGGCGTCGATTACGTCAAGTTCGAGCGCGTGGCGGACATCGTCGCCGCCATCCACGACGGCAAAGTCGATTTCACCGTGACCAATGCCACGCCGGCGCGCGCGAACGACGTCAGCTTCAGCCAGCCCGTACTGGCGATCGAGCTCGGCTATCTCGTCCCGCCGAACTCGCCGATCGGAAAAGTCGAGGACATCGACAAACCAGGCGTGAAGATCGGCGTCACCAAAGGCTCGACCTCGGAGCGCACGCTGCCCGCCAAGTTCAAGAATGCCACCATCGTCCCCGCCGAAAGTGTCAAGGCCGCGATCGGCATGTTCGGCCGCGGCGAGATCGATCTCTACGCGACCAACAAGCCGACGCTGTTCGAGATGTCCGATCAGATGCCGGGTGCTCGCATCCTCGACGGCAATTGGGGGCTGGAGCACATGGCGATCGCGATCCCGAAGGGACGCGAAGAGGCACTGCCTCTGCTCAATCATTTCGTGGCGGACGAGCAATCGTCCGGCGCGCTCGACACGATCCAGCAGCAGGCGGGCTTGCGCGGCGCGATCAAGGCCAAACGCGAATAAGCTCCAATCAGCGCCGCGCGCTGGAGTGCAGCAGCACGGCGACGCCGATACCACCGACGCGTCGCGCAGCGAACTTTAATTCCTGTTGCTGCAAATCAACGCAACAACATGGACAAAGCGTCATTTGTGTTTTGCACGGCTCTGCCCGAGCAAGCCCTGAGAACACGAGGACGACCAATGAGCAAACCCGTATTGTTGAGACTTCATCGCTGGATCACTCTGGTCTTCGCTCTTCCGCTATTCGCGACCATCGCCACCGGCCTGATCCTGTCCGTCGAGCCGCTCGTGCAAACGAGTGGCATTGGCGGTGCCGCCATCGATTCCGGCCGCGTCGTCGAGTTGGTGAAGCGATACGATCCCGACGGCAAGGCGCGCGGGCTCTCCATCAACGCGGCAAGCCAACGGATCACACTGCAAGGCACCAACGTACCTGCGATCGATCTTGCAACCGGCGAAGCCGCATCAACGAGTTCGACCCTGTCGAATGTCTTCCTCTGGGCGCGCTTCACGCATGAGCGTCTCATGGGGCAGGCCTGGCTGGTGACGGCCTCCACGCTGGCCATGGTGATCATCCTGCTGCTCGGCGTCATCATGGGGCTGCCACGGCTGCGCAACACGCTCTCGGGATGGCACAAGGGCACCGCCTGGTTCACGCTGCCGCTGATCCTGCTCAGTCCGTTGACCGGCCTGTGCATGGCGTTCGGCTTGACCTTCCACACGGCAGCCCCTCCAGCCACGCGTGGTCGCCCCCTTGCCCTGCCGGACGCGATCCGCATGGTCGCATCCTCGCACGAGCTGTCGCATGTGATCTCGATCGGCAACCGTGGCGGCCGCATGATGGCAAGGCTTTATGACGGCGGAGAGCTGCGCGCCTATGCCATCACCTCCGCGGAGGTCACGCCGCTGCCGCGCAACTGGCCGCGCCTGATCCACGAAGGAAACTGGTCGGCCCTGATCGCTTCGCCGCTCAATGTCGTGACCTCGATGGCATTGCTGACACTGTTGTCGACCGGGCTCCTGATCTGGGCGCGGCGAACGCTGCGCAAGCCGCGGCCGCGTGCGGGCCGGCCGGCCGACGCGGCCATGGCCGGCGCCGGCTGATCGCGCCGAATATCAGTTGCGGGCACTGGCTCGCATCTTTTCCGGCGGCGCGGGCCGGCGCAGGAAATCAGCATCAGCGTCGGCCGACGGGATCAGGATCGCACGCTCGCGCGGCAGGGCCTCCGGCATCTCGTCGCGAATGAAGGCGACGAGCTTCTCTCTAACCTCGCAGCGCAGGTCCCAGGATTGCGGCGCATTTCGCGCGCTGACCAGTGCGCGCAGCTCGATGGTGCGCGAGTCCGCATCGATCACCTGGAGGTTGACCACCGCCCCGTCCCAGAGCTTGGACTGCTTCACCGCCTCTTCCAGCCAGCGCCGGATGCGCGGGACGTCGGCGCGATAATCGACATGCAGCGCGATCACGCCGATCAGCGACGCGGTGTCGCGAGTCCAGTTCTGGAACGGCTTTTCGATGAAATAGGACAGTGGCACCACCATGCGGCGCCAGTCCCACAGCCGGATCACGACATAGGTCGAGGCGATGTCCTCGACCCAGCCCCATTCGTTCTCGATGATCACGGCGTCCTCGATGCGGATCGGCTGGGTAATCGCGATCTGTAGGCCCGCGATCAGGTTGCTCAGCAGCGGCCGTGCGGCAAGACCGACGATGATACCGGCCGCGCCGGCGGAGGCGAACAGGCTGACCCCGTATTGCCTCACCGAATCGAACGTCATCAGCGCGGTCGACACCGTGATAATGACGATGATGGTGTCGGTGACACGCTTGAATACGCGGACCTGCGTGACGTGCTTGCGCGCGACGAAGTTCTCGGTGACGTCGCGAAAATTCTGGAGATAACGCGCCGCGCTCATGTCGACGATCCGGATCGAGATCCACCCGATCAGGGCGATGACGGCCACGACGAACAGGCGCATCAGCGGCGTGCGGATGGTGTCGTCGAGCGGCGCAAGCGGCAAGACCAGCGCGACGGCCGCGAGACAAAGCGCCAGTCGGGCGGGACCAGCGGTCCGGTCGATGAACACGCCCAGGAGCGGCAGGCGGGTTCCGAACGTACGCGTGAGCAGCCATATCGCGAGCCGGTAGACGGAAAGCGCAAGCAGGATCGCGCCGAGGACGAGGCTGAGCCCGACAAACCACGACGGTATCCACCCGAGCATCCCGTCGATGTCGGCCAGGAGGGCCTGCCAATTCATTGCTGTCCCCGCGCTTGCATTCACATAGCGGGCTCAACGCCTCTCGGCCGGCTTCGCTCCCCCGCCCAGTGCAACGCAGCATTCCGCTGGTGCAACCGTCGCCGAACCGCGCTAAGATTGCTGCATTCATGACTCGACGTAGCGGCAGCGCTGATCTTCCCTTGCACACCGGTCGGGTTCCGCCCTGGCTGGCCAGCCGCATGGCCTCGCTTGGCGCGATCGTCACGCAGGCGATCGTGCATCATTACGGTCGCGATGCATTTCTGCAGCGGCTCTCCCATCCCTTCTGGTTCCAGTCGTTTGGCGCCGTGATGGGAATGGACTGGCACTCCTCAGGGATAACGACCTCGGTGATCGGCGCGTTGAAGCGCGGGCTCGGGCCGCTTCAGGACGAACTCGGGATTTACGTTTGCGGCGGCCGCGGCCAGCACTCGCGCAAGACGCCGGACGAGCTGATGCAGCTCGGGAATCGCGTCGGCTTCGACGGCGCAAGACTGACCCGCGCCAGCCGGCTGGTGGCGAAGGTCGACAGCGCCGCCGTGCAGGACGGCTTCGATCTCTATCTGCACGGCTTCTTCGTCACCGCCGACGGCAAATGGACGGTGGTGCAGCAGGGCATGAACGGCGACAAGCGCCAGGCACGACGCTATCACTGGCATTCCGAGGCGCTGAAGAGCTTTGTCGATACACCGCACAGCGCGATCGACGGCCCCCAGCAGGGCGAGATCGTCAACCTCACCGACCATCGCGCCGAGATCTCGCGCACCGCGCAGCTTGATCTCCTGGGCGATCTCGGCCCCGATCGCATCGTCTCCGAATTCGAACGGCTCGTCGGGACCGCAGCAGAGCCGGCACAGGCCATGCTGCCGCATTTGATCATGCCCGCGCATCACGATGTCAGACCAAAGGACGTGTTCGCCCGCCGGCTGCACGGCACGCTCGCGGCCGCAGCCGAGCGCGGGCCGGCCGATTTCCCGGAGCTGTTACTGACGCCGGGCGTCGGCGCCCGCACCGTGCGGTCGCTCGCGATGGTCGCGGAGGTCGTGCATGGCGCGCCCTATCGCTTCACGGACCCTGCGCGTTTCTCGCTCGCCCATGGCGGCAAGGACCGGCATCCCTACCCCGTCCCGATCAAGGTCTATGACGAGACCATCCGCGTGTTGAAGGGCGCGATCCAGAACGCGAAGCTCGGCCGCGAGGAAGAGATGCAGGCGATGAAGCGGCTCGACGATCAGGCGCGGCGGCTGGAGCGCACCGCGCGCGGGCCTTCCGTTGAGGCCTACATCGCCGGCGAGCGCGCGGCCTCGCCCGATCTCGACGGCCGCTCCGTGTTCGGCTGGGAGCGCGACCTCGTCGCCGCGACGAGGTCGACAGGCTCCTGAACGCGTTTAATCTTCGACCCCATCGTCGCCCATGAGCCGATTGGCCGAATGGTCCTGATATTGCTCGGTCTGGATGAATTTGCTGTCCATGCCGCGAATGTGAGAATGCTGCGCCTTGTCGCGGTTCGACAGGATCATGTTGTCGCCGATCTTGTCCTTGGGAATGTCCGTCAACGCTCCGTTGCCTGCGCCCTTGCCGTGCGCGCCCGAGCCGATATGCGTCTTGCCTCCATGGGGCATGGATTTCTCCATCGCTTGTTGTCCGCACTCGGCCAACGCCCGCACCCTCGAGTTTGTTTCGCGGTTGCACCAGGGAACGACGATCCCGGTTCCGGTTAACCTGCAAGCAACCGCTCGGCATCGCCCTTGGCTGGCGGACACCTCTCACCTGCGTCGGCCATCACGGGCAATTGCGCGATCATGCGAATTCCCGGTCGCTTGCGCCAGCGAATCTGCGAGGCCTCGACGGCAAGACCGAGTCGCGGCCATCGCGTGAACAACGCCTCCAGCGCGCAAGCCGCCTCGATGCGCGCGAGTTGATGACCGAGACAAAAATGAATTCCGGTCCCGAACGACATGTGACGGTTCGGCTTGCGTTCGAGATCGAGCGTCTCGGGACACTCATGCATCGCCGGATCCATGTTGGCGGCGGCCAGCATCACCATGACGCGATCGCCCTTCTTCAGGCGCACGCCTTCGACGTCGACATCCCGCCGGACATAGCGCGGCTTGGAGAACTGCACGGGCGAGACGAAGCGCAGGAACTCCTCCACGGCAAGACCGACACGGCTCCAGTCCTGCTCCAGCCAATCGCGCAAGTCCGGACTTCTGAGCAGCTCGTAGGCGGACCCGCTGATGAGATGCGTGGTCGTCTCGGAGCCGGCCGCAAGCAGCAGGAACACCATCGAGACCATTTCGTCCGGCGTGATCTGGCCGCCCTCGCGCTCCACCTGGATCAACTCGGCGATCAGGCCCTCGCCGCCCTGCTCGCGCGCGATCTGCAATTGTCGTTCGAGATAGGCACGCATCTTTCGGAACGCCCACAACAGGCGGAAGAAGCTGACGACACTGGTCAGCGAGGACATCTCGTTGGCCCAGGCAATGAACCGCGGACGGTCGGCCTGCGGCAGGCCCAGGAGCTCGGAGATCACCGCGAGCGGAAGGATGCGTGCGTAGCGCTGGACGAGATCGGCCGGGTCTCCCTTCGCGAACAGCTCGGCCGCCAGATCGTCGGCGATGGCGCGGATGCGCGGCTCCATGGCGACGATCGCGCGGCGGCGGAAGGCCTCGTCCACGATGCCGCGCAGCCTGGTATGGTCAGGCTCGTCCATCGTCAGCATGTTGTTGGCGATGGTCCTGACGTATCGCGGCATCCACCAGCGCAGACCGGCGACGTCGCCATCTTCCTTGCGCAGCGTGAAGGTTGCGCCGTCCTTCAGGACTTGCGCGGTGGCATCATGAGTCGTGGTGATCCAGACCTCGCCGATGAGAGGAAAGCGCGTCGCAACCACGGGCCCGGACAGGCGCAAGCTCGCAATGGCCTTGGGCGGATCGCGAAAGAAGGCCTCGCTGGTGAAATCGAGGCGAGCAGTCATGGGATCACCGCAACGGCTGATGGCGTCTCACGGAGATGGGATGCGCCGTCGAACCCGCAAGGGGCGAGGTCGCCCAAAGAGGCGGTCGTCTAGCCGCGCCCCGGCGAGCGCTGGCCGGTCTTGCGCTGCTGCTGGCTGGTGTAGGAATCCCAATGGCTCCAGCTGCCATTGCTGAGGCTCTGCAAATCGGTGCCGAGCGGACGGCGCGTGCGCTTGTCGTGATCGGCGATCACGCGCTCCGACAGCGCGATCTTCCGCTTGAGTTCCGCGATGGTCTTCTGGGTCTGGCCGTTCCGCTTCGAGGATGCGATTTCGCCCATCGTGAAGCGGGCGGTCTCTACCGCCTTCAACTCGGCGCGGTTCTTCTTCAACTGAACCCGGTGCCAGGCGATGTTGCTGTCGCTGTCCGCAACCATGTGGGAACTCCGCTGATTCGCTCCCACAGTGTATCAAGCGCCGAATCGGCGCCGCAACGCCCGGCAGGCGGCGAAAATACGGTCTTTCTGCGAGCCTAGCGCTCGGCGAAGGCCTTTTCGACCACGAATTGGGCCGGCTCGCCGTGATTGCCTTCGACGAAGCCGCGCTCGCCCAGCAGCACGCGGGTGTCTGCCACCAGCGCCGGGCTGCCGCAGATCATGACGCGGTCATGGGCGGCTTCCAGCACCGGCAAGCCGATGTCGCTGAACAGCTTGCCCGAGGTGATGAGGTCGGTGATGCGGCCGCGGTTGCGGAAGGGATCGCGGGTCACGGTCGGATAGTAGATCAGCTGGTTCTGGATGTACTCGCCGAGCAGCTCGTCCTTCGGCAGATGCTCGGTGATCATCTCGCCATAGGCGAGCTCCTTCACGTGACGGCAGCCATGCAGCAGCACGACCTTCTCGAACCGCTCATAGGTCTCGGGATCCTTGATCACGCTCAGGAACGGCGCAAGGCCGGTCCCGGTGCCGATGAGGTAGAGGTTGCGGCCCTCTTCCAGGTTGTCGATGACCAGCGTGCCGGTGGCCTTGCGGCTGACGATGACCTCGTCGCCTTGCTTCAGATGCTGAAGGCGCGAGGTCAGCGGACCGTCCGGCACCTTGATCGAGAAGAACTCAAGGGTGTCCTCGTAATTGGCGCTGGCGACGCTGTAGGCCCGCAGCAGCGGCTTCTCGCCGACCTTGAGCCCGATCATGGTGAATTCGCCGTTGCGGAAGCGGAAGGTCGGGCTGCGGGTGGTCTTGAACGAGAACAGCGTGTCGGTCCAGTGGTGGACGCTCAAAACGCTTTCCTGATTGAAATTGCTCATCTCACCCTTCCGTGTCGCTCACTTGCGGTTCCGAGGCGGCCAGCTATGCGTCGTTTGTACACGATCATTCGTATACTAATGAATAATCCTGCTTGATCCCGGGGTCAAGGCTGCCCAAGATCGACAGCGTTGCAGTTAGGAATAAGGAGCCCCTTCCATGGCGCATGACGCACCCCAGGCCACCGGACCCTCGAAGCTCGTGATCCGGAATATCGGCCTGATCCTGTCCGGCGCCCTGGAAAAGCCGATCCTGGACGGCGACACCATCGTCGCCGAGAACGGCAAGATCACCGCGATCGGCCGCTACAAGGACCTCGACACCGAAGGCGCGACCACTATCGTCGATGCCAACGGCACCACGGTGACCCCCGGCCTGATCGACAGCCACGTCCACCCCGTCGCGGGCGACTGGACACCGCGCCAGAACCAGATCAACTGGATCGACAGCTCGCTCCATGGCGGCATCACCACCATGATCTCGGCGGGCGAGGTCCACATGCCCGGCCGCCCCCGCGACGTCGTCGGCCTCAAGGCCATGGCGATCTTCGCCCAGCGCGCGTTCTGGACCTTGCGTCCGGGCGGCGTGAAGGTTCACGCCGGCGCGCCGGTGATCGAATGCGAAATGGTCGAGGAAGACTTCAAGGAGATGGCCGCCGCCGGCGTCAAGCTGCTCGGCGAAGTCGGCCTCGGCGGCGTCAAGGACGGCCCGACCGCGCGCAAGATGGTCGGCTGGGCCCGCAAATACGGCATCCAGAGCACGATCCACACCGGTGGCCCCTCGATCCCCGGCTCCGGCCTGATCGACAAGGACGTGGTGCTGGAAGCCGACACCGACGTGGTCGGCCACATCAATGGCGGCCACACCGCGCTGCCCGACGACCAGATCCGCTGCATCTGCGAGGGCTGCAAGCGCGGGCTCGAGATCGTTCATAACGGCAACGAGCGTTCAGCGCTCTACACGCTGCGCATCGCACGCGAAATGAACGAGCTGCATCGCGTGATCCTCGGCACCGACGGGCCGGCCGGCTCCGGCGTGCAGCCGCTCGGCATCCTGCGCATGGTCTCGATGCTGTCCTCGATCGGCGAATTGCCGGCCGAGATCGCGTTCTGCCTCGCCACCGGCAACACCGCGCGGATGCGGCAGCTCGATTGCGGCCTGATCGAAGTCGGCCGCGCCGCGGATTTCGTCATCATGGACAAGGCCCAGCACTCGCCGGGCAAGACCATCCTGGAGAGCGTGCAGCTCGGTGACCTCCCCGGCATCGGCATGACCATCATCGACGGCATCGTGCGCACTCAGCGCAGCCGTAATACGCCGCCGGCCGGCCGGGTGCCGGAGGTGGTGGCGAAGTGACGCAGCCGGAGCGGCGCGCCGCTCCTCATCGTCCCTTGAAGTCGTTGAACAAGTCTGCGGCCTCAAGCGTCTAACGCAGGCAGCCCTCGGCGGCGGCAGTTCATTGCTGGACCATCGAGGGAGACATGAAGACCTCATCACGGATCGCCATCGGCGTTGCTGCCGCAGTGGCGGGCTATGTCGCAAGCTTCGTGCTGCTTTCCCTGGTCGATTTCGGCAACCGGGCGGATCCCATCACGGCAGGTCTGATGGGGCTGTTCGTCTACGCCCCCGTCGGGGCAATCGGTGGCGCGGTGCTCGCCCATTGGCTGGTGGCACGCTCCGGCAAAGAGACCAGCAACGGCAGCGTCGCGCGAAACAGTCTGAAATCGCTCGGAATCGTCGTCCTGCTCTGCGTTGCAGGTATCGGCGCCTACATTGCCTACGCCTATGCGACAGCGACGCCCTGGCTCAACCGGAACGGCGCCAATCCCCTGCTTGTATTCGAGGTCCGCTTTCCCGCCGGCGTTACAGTGCCGACATCAGCCCAGGGCATCACCATCGAACTGCAAACCGACCTCAACACCATGCCGGGCGAAGTGACCCCTGCCGCGTTCCATCGCGACGGCGACCAGCCCGTGATCGCCGGCGAAGTCGAGCTGGCGTTTCGAACCTCGCACCGGCAGCTCGCCGTCAGCATCGAGGGCCAGCCGAGCCGGGTCTATCCGATCGATCTGACGTCACGCGCGCCACATACGCCGGAGTTCGGAACGTGGCGGCGCCTCGGCGACGGCAGCGAGATCCGCTACCGGGCCAAATGGCCGGGAAAAACGTAAGCGATCAGCGCTTCTTCGTGATCTCACACCGCACGTAAGTCTGGCGCTTGGCCTGCCCGACCGGGCCGTTGTCCATCACCAGCCTGCCGTCCGCCGCGATGGAGACGCGCGGGTTTGAACGAAACTTCTCGCCCTCGCCTTCGCAGGCGAGCTTCATTGTCCAGCCGAGCTTTCCGTCAGCCGTGATCTCGCTGGCGCGGCACCGCGTCTCGTACCAGTACAGGCGATTGCCGCCTTCGATGCTCATGCGGTTCGGACTGTCGTCGTTGCGGCAGTCCTTTCTTGTGGAGGCCCAGAAGCCTTCGTACGGATGCGCGGCAAAGACGGACGCGCATTGGCTCGCGAGCGCGGCACCGAGGCTCAAGACCAAAGCAAACCGCGTCGTCGCTCTCATGACACCAGACCTCGACAAGCCTTCATCGAGGTTAGTCGCCCGATACTCCATCATGTTCAACAGGTGCCGTAGGGTAGGCAAAGCGCTCCGCGCCTTTGCCCACCCTACGAGACCGTCCACGGTCCCGTCTTCACCGCAGCTTGTTCAACAGCGCCATCAGCATCTCGCGCTCCTTGGCGTCGAGCGGCGCCAGCGTTTCGCGGGTGATGGCGAGCGCATTCGGGGCGAGCTTTTCCGCAAGCTGCTGGCCGGCGCGCGTGAGGCTGACCAGAAGCCGCCGTCCGTCCTCGGGATCCTGGCTGGTCTCGGTGAGGCCCCGCGCCGTCAGGCGGTCGATCACGCCCTTGATGGTCGCAACGTCCATCGCAGTGAGACGACCGAGCTGATTCTGCGAACACGCCCCCGTCTCGGCGAGCTTCGACAATGCCGCCCATTGCGTCGGCGTCAGATTGGTGCCGATATCGCGGGAGAAGATCGAGCTGTGGCGCTGCCAGACTTGGCGGAGGATGAAGCCGACCTGCTCGTCGAGCACATAGGACGATTTGGCCGGCTTGACGCCCTTCTTCACCGCAACGCTTCTCGCCATCCGTCCCCCGCCTCTCACAATGACAAATGCGCGTCGCGGATGTCCGGACGCGCGTCGAGCTCGGCCATGGTGCCGCCGAAGCAGATCCGGCCGCGCTCGATGATGTAGGCGCGATCCGAGATCAGCCGCGCGAAATGCAGATTCTGCTCGGAGACGACGATGCTGACGCCCTCCTTCTTCATGGTCAGGATGGCATCGACCATCTGCTCCACGATCTTCGGCGAGAGGCCTTCCGAGGGCTCGTCGAGCAGCACCAGCGACGGATTGCCCATCAGCGTGCGCGCGATGGTGAGCATCTGCTGCTCGCCGCCGCTCATGCGCCCGCCCGGACGGTTCTTCATCTCGCCGAGATTTGGAAACAGCGTGAACAGTTTTTCGCGCGTCCAGTACGGCGCGTTCGGACGCTTGGGCTGCTTGCCGACTTCGAGATTCTCCTCGACGGTCAGGTCGGTGAAGATCCGCCGCTCCTCCGGCACATAGCCGAGGCCTTCGCGCACGATCTCGTGCGTCGGCTTTGCCGAGACGTCTTTGCCCTCGAACATGATGCGACCGGTTCGCTGCGCGACGAGGCCGACGATCGAGCGGAAGGTGGTCGACTTGCCGGCGCCGTTACGGCCGAGCAGCGCCACAACCTCACCCTCCCCGACCTCGAATCCGATATCGAACAGGATATGCGCCGGGCCGTAATGGCTGTTGAGGTCCTGCACCGTGAGCTTCATGCCGAGGCTCCCTCGCGATGGCGGGCATCGTAGACGAGGCCCTCGCCGAGATAGACCGCCTGCACCTGCGGATTCCCGCGCACCTCGGCCGGCGAGCCCTCGGCAATGAGCGTGCCGCGGTTGAGCACGAGGATGCGATCGGCATGCTCGAACACCACGTCCATGTCGTGTTCGGTGAAGAGCACCCCGATCGATTTTTCGCGTGCAATCTGCGCCGTGAGCCGCATCAGGTCGACGCGCTCGCGCGGCGCCATGCCGGCTGTCGGCTCGTCCATCAACAGCAGCTTCGGCTGGTTGGCGAGCGCCACCGCAAGCTCGAGCCGCTTGAGGTCGCCATAAGCGAGCTCGCCGCAGGGACGATCCGCGTAACCGCCCATGCCGACCAGCTCGAGCAGACGGCCGGCCTCGGCGCGGTCGAATTTCGTCGCCGAGCCGAACAGGTTGAACAGCTGCTTGCCATGCGAGATCAGCGCGACCTGCACGTTCTCGCGCACCGTCATGGTGGCGAAGGTCGCAGTGATCTGAAACGTGCGCCCGACGCCGAGCCGCCAGACCTCGCGCGGCTTCCTGCCGGTGATCTCTTCGCCGAGCAGGCGAACGTGGCCGGTATCGGGCTTGTTCTGGCCGTTGAGCATGTCGAAACAGGTGCTCTTGCCCGCACCGTTCGGACCGATCAGTGCGAGGATCTCACCGGCGCGCAGCGAGAACGACACGCCGCGCACGGCATGGATGCCGCCATAGGACTTGGTCAGGCCTTCGACCGCGAGAAGTGGAGGTGCAACGCTCATTCGGCAGACTCGATCGGCTTGGCAAGCAAGGGGGATCCCGGCGGCGGCGACTTCCTGCGGCGCTGCGCCAGCATCTCCAGCACGCCGACGATGCCCTTGGGGAAGACGACGACGATCAACATGATGAAGCCGCCGAGCACGAGCTTCGACAGATCGGTCTGGCTGACCAGCCAAATGTTCAGCGCCTTGTAGACGATGGCGCCGATCACCGCGCCCGACACCGTCTCGACGCCGCCGAGCAGCACCATGACCAGCGCATCGACGGAGAGCGAGATCCCGAGATTGTCGGGGAAGACGCTGCCCTTCAGATACGCGAACAGGGCACCGCCGATGCCGGCGGTGGTGCCTGCGATCACGAAGGCCGTCCACTGGATACGCTTGGCGTTGATGCCGACCGCTTCCGAGCGCAGAAGGGAGTCGCGCGTGGCCCGGAGCGCATAGCCGAACGGCGAGAACACCATGGCCCGCAGCGCGATGGTCACCAGCGCCGCGACGCCGAGCGCCAGCCAATAGAAGTGCGACGGGCTCGCCGCCCAGCTCGAAGGCCAGACGCCCAATATGCCGTTGTCGCCGCCGGTAACGCTCACCCATTGGAACGCGATCGACCAGACGATCTGTGCAAAAGCCAGTGTCAGCATCGCGAAATAGACACCGGAGAGCTGCACGGCGAAGAAGCCGAACACGGCAGCCCCCAGGCAGCCGAGCAGCGGTCCGAGCAGCAGGCAGACGATCATCGGCAACCCCGCCATCTTGGCAAGGAAGGCGACGCCATAGGCGCCGAGGCCGAAATAGGCGGCATGACCGAAGGACGCGAGGCCGCCGACCGACATCAGGAAGTGCAGAGAGACCGCGAAGATCACGAAGATTGCGATCTCCGAGCCGACGGTCAGCGCGTAATTGCCGGCGAACAGCGGCAGCGTCGCCGCGACGACGAGGGCTGCCAGCGCCGCGAGCCGCTCGTTCGACGTCAGCGGACGCCACGGATTGACGGTGAGGCCCGGCGTCTTGCGTGCGGCCGCCTCGGGCTTGCCGAACAGGCCCCAGGGCCGCACGATCAGCACCACCGCCATCACTAGGAAGACCAGGATGATGGAAATCTTCGGGAAGATCAGGATGCCGAAGGCGTTGAGCTCGGAGACCAGCACCGCCGCGACGAAAGCGCCGACGATGCTGCCGAGGCCGCCGATCACGACGACGACAAAGACCTCGACGATGATGCGCAGATCCATCGCGTGATGCACGGCGTCACGCGGGATCTGCAGCGCGCCGCCGAGCGCGGCGAGGAAGACGCCGACTGCGAACACCGAGGTGAACAGCCATTTCTGATTGACGCCGAGCGCTGCGACCATGTCGCGGTCCTGCGTCGCCGCGCGCACCAGCACACCCCAGCGCGTACGTTGAAACAGCAGCCAGAGGATGCCGAGCACGACGGGCCCGAGCACGATCAGGAACAGATCATAGCTCGGGATGTTCTGGCCGAAGAAGTCCACCGCGCCTTTGAAGCCCGGCGCACGGCGGCCGACGAGATCGTCAGGCCCCCAGATCAGCACGACGAGATCCTCGACCATCAGGGTCAGGCCAAAGGTCGCGAGCAGCTGGAACAGCTCGGGCGCGTGATAGATCCGGCGCAGCAGCACCATCTCGACAATGACGCCGATCAGCGCCACCGCAAGCGCGGCCAGCACGATGCTGCCCCAGAAGCCGAACGCGCCCGACAGCCGCTCGGTCAGCGTGAAGGCGATGTAGGCGCCGATCATGTAGAAGGCGCCGTGCGCGAAATTGACGATCCGTGTCACGCCGAAGATGATCGACAGGCCCGAGGCCACCAGGAACAGCGACGCCGCACTGGCGAGACCGGTCAGAAACTGTACGACGTAAAAGGCCATCGGCGGTCCGGGTTAGGTGTTGCGCGCCGCGGCACGCGGGTCTTGGTTCACCTCTCCCCGCTTGCGGGGAGAGGTCGAATTGCGAA